>NZ_CAKZJO010000100.1 GCF_936943645.1 uncultured Bradyrhizobium sp.
CCCGGCCATGACGGTCGGGAGACATCTCGTGAAATCAATTCGAATTGCGCTTGCATTGATGGTGACCGCTTCCGCCGCCCACGCCCAATCGCTCCCCGGCGGCTTCGTTTACTTGCGCGACATCGATCCGACCATCATTCAGGACATCCGCTACGCCACGTCGAACAATTTCGTCGGCCGTCCGCTCGCCGGCTACAATGCCGGCGAATGCGTGGTGAAGCAGGAGGTCGGGCTGCGGCTGAAGGCGGTTCAGCAGGACCTCGCCGCGCAAAATCTCTCGCTCAAGATGTTTGACTGCTACCGGCCGGCGCGGGCTTCGCTCGACATGGTGAAATGGTCGCAGAACGGTCGCGAGACCGCGGCGGAGCGGCGCTACAATCCAAAAATCCCCAAGACCGAGCTGTTCCGCCTCGGCTACATCGCGAGCCGCTCGCAGCATTCGACGGGCGCGGCGCTCGATCTCACCTTGGTCGACCTGAAAGCCGACAATTCCGGCAAATATGATCCGACCAAAACCTATGCCGATTGCACCGCGCCAGTCGAAGCGCGCGCGCCCGAAGGCAGCGTCGACATGGGCACCGGTTATGACTGCACCGACACCAAAGGCCATACCGCGGCACCGTCGATCAGCCCGCAGCAGCGCGCATGGCGCAAGCGCCTGGTCGCTGCGATGGCCAGGCAAGGCTTTGTGAACTATTCGAAGGAGTGGTGGCATTTTTCCCTGCCAGGGGCGGGTGGGGCCGCCTATGATTTCCCGATCCAGCCGCGCCGGAACTGATTCCGCGCCGAGGAAACCTGATGACCCAGCCGAGCTTTGCGACCCACGAGGTCTTCAACCAGTCGCCGCCTTTCGAGGACGTTGACCTGTTCACAGTCGATCGGCCGCTGGTCGAGGCCGTGAAGGCCAATGGCGGCGCGGCGGCGGAGCGCGAACTGTCCGCGTTCGGCAAGCAATGGGGCTCGGCCGCGATGGCCGATCGCGGGCGCCTCGCAAACGAGAACACGCCGAAACTGCGCACCTTCGACGCCAAGGGCAATCGCCGCGACCAGGTCGAGTTTCACCCGGCCTATCACGAGCTGATGGCGCACAGCGCCCATGCCGGCGCGCACAATTCGACATGGACCGCGCAAGGCAAGCCGGCGGGCGATGCCGCCGAAGTCATTCGCGCGGCCAAATTCTACATGGCAGCCCAGGTCGAGACCGGCCATCTCTGCCCGATCACGATGACGCGCGCCTCCGTCGGTGCGCTGGCGATGCAGCCGGACCTGCTCGGCAAGGTGATGCCGGTGCTGTCGACCAAGAGCTACGATCCCACCTTCGCGCCGTGGTGGGACAAACGCGGCATGACGCTCGGCATGGGCATGACCGAAAAGCAGGGCGGCACCGACGTGCGCGCCAACATGACTCGCGCGGTGCGCGAGGGTGAAGCCTATCGCATCACCGGCCATAAATGGTTCATGTCGGCGCCGATGTGCGATGCGTTCCTGGTGCTGGCGCAGGCCGAACAGGGGCTGACCTGTTTCTTCATGCCGCGCTTCGCGCCTGACGGCTCGGTCAATGCGATCCAGTTCCAGCGGTTGAAGGACAAGCTCGGCAACCGCTCCAATGCCTCGTCCGAGGTCGAATTCACAGGCGCCTATGCCGAAAGGATCGGCGAGGAGGGCAAGGGCATCCGTACCATCATCCAGATGGTGCAACTGACGCGGCAGGACTGCGCGATCGCCTCCGTCGGCCTGATGCGCTCGGGGCTGGCGCATGCACTGCATCACGCCCGTCACCGCAGCGTGTTCCAGAAGCATCTGGCCGACCAGCCCCTGATGCAGGCTGTGCTATCGGACATGGCGCTGCATGTCGAGGCGAGCACGGCCCTGGTGATGCGGTTGTGCCGCGCCTTCGACCGCACGCCGCATGATGCGGCCGAGGCCGCCTATATGCGGCTGCTGACGCCCGCGATCAAATACTGGACCTGCAAGAGCGCGCCGCCGTTCCTCTATGAGGCCATGGAATGCCTCGGGGGCAATGGCTATGTCGAGGACGGCATTCTGGCGCGACACTACCGGGAGTCGCCAGTCAATGCGATCTGGGAAGGTTCAGGCAACGTGATGTGCCTCGACGTGCTCCGCGCACTTTCGCGCGAGCCGGAGGCCGCGGTGGCCGTGCTGCAATCGCTCGCGGCCGAGACCAAGGGCTTGCCCGGTGCGGGGGAGACGATCGCGTTCATCGGCAAGACTTTCCGCCGCGCCGACGGCGAGCGCGTCGCGCGGCTGGCTGTCGAGAAGCTGGCCGTCCTTGCCGGGGCCGCGGCGCTCAACGGCGTCTCCCCACGCAATGCCGAACTGTTCGCGAACACGCGGCTTGCTGCGGATCGTGCCAGCATGTACGGCGCCGTGGAGCTGGAGAGTGCCGATGCACGCGCATTGCTCACCCGGGCATTGCCGTGAGCCCTCCTGACGAAAGCCTCCTGATGGACTCCCTCAATCCCGACCACCCGCCTCTGACCGTGACGCCGGTGACGCCCCGCGTCTGGAAGTTCTGGGGCACCGCGCTGTGGGGCCTTTTCATCTTCGTCGCGATGTTCGTCGGGCAGATCGGCGCCATCGTTCTGCTGGCGGCTTTGCGTGGCCTGCCGATGGACCTCGCCTCGATCCAGGCGGTCGGCCATGAGCCTCAGGCGCTGGCGCTGTCGGTGATCATGGGCCTGCCGGCAACGCTGGCCGCCGTGTGGCTCGCCATCGCCATCAAGAAGGCCTCCTTCGTCGACTATCTCGCGCTGCATTGGCCGTCATGGAAGCAGCTCCTGTTCGGCGCGGTCGGCCTCATCCTGATCGTGCTGGTCTGGGAGACGATGTCGCGCGCGCTCGGCCGCGAGGCGACCCCGGGCTTCATGACTGATCTGTTGAAATCGGGCCGCGACAAGGGCGCAGCGCTGATGCTGCTGGCTGCGTTCGCGGTGGCGGCGCCGATGTCGGAAGAGGTGTTGGCGCGCGGTTTCCTCTATCGCGGCTGGTCGGCGAGCTTCCTGCGCGTGCCCGGCGCGATCCTGCTGTCATCGCTGGTCTGGACGGTCGTCCACCTGCAGTACGACCTGTACTTCCTCGCCGAAGTCTTCACCATCGGCCTGTGGTTCGGCTACATGCGCTATCGCGCCAATTCGCTCTGGCTCACCATCGTGCTGCACGCGCTGAACAATCTCACCGCGGTGGTGCTGACGATGTGGTTGGGGAGCTAGATGGACTGCGCGATCGCGATCGCGATCGGCATCGTGATCGCCGCCAAGATCGTCTGCAGCGTGATGATCTGAGCCAATAGCGGGGCGTCGCCGCCCATCTGGCGTGCCAGGACATAGGCGCTCGAGGAGGTCGGGACTGCCGAGCAGATCGCGACGATCGCCAGGCTTTCGCCCGACAGCCCGAACCAGACGGCGAGCGCGAGGGCGAGCGCCGGCATCAGCGCTAGCTTGAAGACGACCCCGATCGCAGCGCTGGCGCTGGGGCGCAGCAACCCTTCGAGATGCAGGCCGGCGCCGGTGACGAGCAGGCCGATCGCGAGCGAGGAGCGGCTGAGCGCGTCGGCGACCTCGTGCCAGAGTTTTGGCAGCGGCAGGTGGGTGACATTGACGACGAGCCCGATCGCGCAGGCCCAGATCAGGGGATTGCGGATCACCGTCATGACGATGGTCCGCACGGACTGCTTCTCGGGCGCCGCGTAATGCGCGAGCACCGCGACGCTGAACACGTTGACAAGCGGGATGATGGCGACCATCGCCACCGAGGCGAGCGCCAGCCCGACATCGCCGAACATGTTGGCGCAGATGGACAGGCCCACGAAGGTCTGCCAGCGCGTTGCGCCCTGGAAGATCGAGCTGAAGGCGGGGCCGTCGATGCCGAGCCGCGAAAGAGCAGGGCGCAGCGCAAGGCAGAGCAGCGACATTGCCAGCGCCGACAGCAGCAGCGCGCCGCCGACGCCGGCGACCGGCACCTTGGAAAGGTCGGCCTTCACGAGCGTCTGGATCAGCAGCATCGGGAACAGCACGAAATAGGTCAGCCGCTCCAGCCCGTGCCATTGCGTGTCGAGCCGCATCAGGCTGCGCTTCAGCACGACGCCGAGCACGATGAGGATGAAGACCGGCAGCAGCGCCGCGATCACGACGGCCATCGGTCAGGCGGTCCCTGGACCGAGATTGGCGAGGCGGTCGAGCGCGCCCTGCAGGATGAAGATCGCGGCGTGCTCGTCGATCACCTCGGCGCGCTTGGCGCGGCTCACATCCATGCCGATCAGCTCGCGCTCGACCGCCGCGGTTGACAGGCGCTCGTCCCACAGGCCGATGGGGAGGGCGGTCAGACCGGCAAGATTGCGGGCGAAGGCGCGGGTGGATTGCGCGCGCGGACCCTCGCTGCCGTCCATGTTGATGGGCAGGCCGAGCACGAAGCCGACCACTTTCCGTTCGGCCGCAATCGCCAGCAGCCGCGCCGCGTCCTGCTTGAATTGCTTGCGCTGGACCGTCTCGACGCCGGTTGCGAGCCGCCGGTCCGGATCGGACACGGCAACGCCGATGGTCTTGGTGCCGAGATCGAGCCCGACCAGCGCGCCGCGCGCGGGCCAGTGGGTTGCAGCATCGACGAGGGGCAGGATAAGAGCCGGCATGGCCTAGCGCATATCACGCGTCGCGCCGCGGAGTGAACCCGGAACCATGGATGCGCTGACAATATTCGGCCTGTTTGCCGTCACCGCGATGCTGGTCACCTATGCGCTGGAAGATCGCAGCCATTGGTTTGTCCTGCTGTTCGCCGCGTCCTGCGCGCTCGGCTCGGCCTACGGCTTTCTCCAGGGCGCCTGGCCGTTCGGTCTGGTCGAGGCGATCTGGGCCGCCGTGGCGCTGCGGCGGTGGCAGCTCAAGCGCTAGACCGTCCGGCGGCGGGGCGCAGCGTGCGCGCAATGATGACGCACACTTGCATCGATCAATTGTGGGAAATCTCACATGGGTGAAGGCGCAGGCATGACATGATGCCGCGCGATTGACGCTCTGGTTGCGGCGCGGCAAATCTATAAGGCTAAAGTGGTGTGGGGCGCGTGCCCCCAATTTTCCAGAGCGCGTGGCGGCGCCCGGCATCCAGCCTGTGCCGCAACCTTGGCGCAGATTTTCACTGCGCTCCCGACCCTGTCCAATATTCGTCCAGTCATTTGAGAGGTCACGATGCTCATCAAGCCAAGCCTGATCGCGGGCTCAGAAAGGCGATTCAAGCAAGCCGAGTTCTCACCGGACGCCCTGAACAAGAAGCTGGGCGACGGTCCGATCGAGATGACTGTCGATAAGATGCGCCTGCGCCAGCGCCAGCTGCTGGCCGAGACGCAGGACGTGGAAAAGGCCGAGATCGGCCTGGAGCGGATCATCCAGGGCAATGACCTCGACAGCATCAATTATCTCGCCAAGGGGACCGCCGCCTCGCGCTCGGTCTGCCGCATCCAGCTCAGGGATCCCAAGTCGAACCTGCTCGGCTATGGCTCGGGCTTTCTGATCGGACCGAACCTGCTCATGACCAACCATCATGTGTTCGGCAAGCCGGCCGAGGCCGCCAATTCGATCGCCGATTTCAACTACGAGCTCGACATCTCGGGGCAGGAGCGCGTACCGGTGCGGTTCGGCTTCGAGCCGGGCAAGTTCTTCTACACCAACGACAGGCTGGATTTTTCCATCGTCGCGGTGGCGCCGACCTCGCTATCGGGCGGGGAGGACCTCGAGGACTTCGGATGGCTGCCGCTCAGCGGCGCCCCCGGAAAGGCGGACCCCGGCGAATATCTCACCATCATCCAGCACCCCAGCGGGCAGATGAAGCAGGTCTGCGTCCGCGAGAACAAGCTGCTCAAATATGTCGGTGACTTCCTCTGGTACAACACCGACACGACGGCGGGATCGTCGGGCTCGCCGGCGTTCAACCGGTTCTGGCAGGTCGTCGCGCTGCATCACAGCGGCGTTCCCCGGAAGGACGCGCAGGGCCGCACTTTGACCAAGGACGGCAAGGTGTGGAAGCCGTCGATGGACGAGGCCCTGATCGACTGGATCGCCAATGAAGGCATCCGGATCAGCGCGATCGTTGCCGATCTCAAGGTGGCCGTCGGCTCGCATCCGATGATCAAGCCGGTGCTGGACGAGGAGGAGCCGCCGACCCGGCAAGAGATCGAGAAGGTTCGCGCGCCGGCGACAGTGCCTGCGTTCGGCGCCAACATCTGGGTCGAGCAGTCGCTCGACGGCGCATCGCTGGTGGTCCCGATCCGCGTGCCGCTGCCGATGCTCAGGAAGGACATTCCGTTCGCTCCGCTGCCGCCCGCACCAAGCCCGGCGGGCGGCAATGGCGGCGCACCGAACGGCGGCATACCCAACGGCGGCACGCCGCTGATCCCGCCGCCGGCAGGCCTGCTGCCGCACATCAGCGCGAACAACGGCCTGCCCATGGAGGCCGTGCACATCGATCAGAGCACGCTGAAATCGCGTCCGGGCTACAAGGCGAACTTCCTCGGCACCGGCAAATTCTCGGTGCCTTTGCCGAAGATTCCGGCCGCTCAGAAGTCCCAAATCGCGACGCTGAAGGGAAGCTCCAAGCAATCCGAGCTGAAATATTTCAACTACAGCGTCGTCATGAACAAGGAGCGCCGGCTCGCCTTCTTCAGCTGCGTCAATATCGACGGCGGCCAGCAGCAGGACGTCGGCAAGCGTGAAGGCGATTCCTGGCTGCGCGATCCGCGCATCGACGACGATGCGCAGATCGGTGACGAGTTCTACCGCAAGCAGGCGACCCTTGAGGCGGACCGCAGCAAGAATCCGTTCGACCGCGGTCATCTCGTGCGCCGACTTGATGCGACCTGGGGCGACACCGTCGCCGCGGCCAAGCAGCATGGTGACGATTCCTTCCACTTCACCAACTGCTCGCCGCAGTTCTTCTCGTTCAACCAGGGCAAGCAGCTCTGGGCGGGCCTGGAGGATTACACGCGCGACGTCCTGCTCGAAGGCGAGGAGAAGGGCATCGTCATGAACGGTCCGGTGTTTGACGGGCCGGACGCCGATGGCTCGGATCTGCCCAATCCGTCCGGACGGCCGCACAAGGATCCGAGCTTCGGGGGCGTCCAGATCCCGAAATATTTCTGGAAGATCCTGATCCGGCGCAACGAGGATGATGACGCGCTCAAGGCGGCGGCCTTCCTGATGAGCCAGCGAAAGCTGATCATGGACATCGATCGCATCCAGGAGGTGGATCTGCGCGAAAAGATGTCGGAGGAGGACGTCAGCGTCTTCCAGGTCTCGATCGCCGACCTTGCGAAATTGACCAAGCTGGATTTCGGCAATCTCGCTGATGCGGATTCGCACGAGGCGACCTCGGTCGGCCCGCGGCGGATCGAGTCCTATGAGGACATTCGACTGTAGATCACGCTGAGACCGGGCGAGAGGGCGTCATCGCGTCAGGCCGCGATGACGTCCTCTTCGGTCTTGAGGCAAGCGGCAAAGCCGCTCAGCGCGCTGGTTTGATGGCCGGCGCGACGCTGGATGAAGAGCGTCTCGACGCGCCCATGCGCAGCACTCAGCGTGTGGATCGAGACGCTGCCGTTCATCGCGCTGCGTTCGACGACCGCGCGCGGCAGCAACGTCACGCCCATGTCGGCGGCGACGCAGCCGATCATGCCGTCGAGCGTGCCGAGCTCGAAGCGTGCGGCGGAAGGCCAGCCGAAATCGACGAAGACCTGCTCGAGCCGCTGGCGGTAGGTGCAGCCGGTGCGGAACACCAGCGCGGTCGGGCCGGATTCCGGCGTGCCTGCGCGCAGCTCGGCCAGCGAGGCCCAGCGCCGCGCGCTGACCAGCACCAGCTCCTCGCGGAAGGCGCTCGTCGCCATGAGATCGACATGTGCGATCGGGCCCGCGACGAAGGCGCCGTCGAGCGCGCCGTCGAGCACGCCGGCAACGAGGTCGGCAGTCGGCGCGGTCCGCAACGACAGCCGCACGGCGGGAAAGCGGCGGTGGAAGTCGGCGAGCAGGGACGGCAGCCGCACCGCCGCGGTGGTTTCCATCGAGCCGATCGCGAGCGGCCCCTTCGGCTCGCCGTCATCGCGCGCCGCCAGCACGGCCTCGCGCGAAAGCGCGGCCATCCGTTGCGCGTAAGGCAACAGGCGCTTGCCCGCTCCGGTCAGCGTCATGCCGCGGCTGTGACGTTCGAACAGCGCCGTGCCGATCTCGGCCTCCAACGCCTTCACGCGCTGGGTGACGTTGGACTGCACGGTATTCAGCTCTTCCGCAGCGCGGGTGATGCCGCCGGTGCGGGCCACGGCGGCAAAAGTCTGGAGATCGCTGAGTTCCATGTCCCGTTTCTCTTTTGAGATGGCAGCGTTCTGTAGAATTCAATTTTGAAGAATGTTATTCGCGCCTAATCTTCCTGTCCAGAGTGGGAGGACTCATGCCGATTGCCACGCCGCTGACGGAGTTGCTCGGGATCAGGCATCCGATCTTGTCGGCGCCCATGGACACGATCGCGGGCAGCCGGCTGACGCGCGCCGTCAGCGAGGCCGGCGGATTCGGCATCCTGGGTGGTGGATACGGTGACCGTGTCCGGCTTGAGACGGAGGCCGCGGAGCTGAAGGGCTTTGCGCCTTTCGGCATCGGCTTCATCACCTGGAGCCTGGCACGACAACCCGAGCTGCTCGACATCGCGCTCGACGCTCGCCCGCAGGCCATCATGCTGTCATTCGGCGATCCCGCGCCATTCGCGCCGCGCATCAAGGCGCGCGGCGTACGACTGATCTGCCAGGTGCAGAGCGAGGACATGGCGAGGCAGGCGCTCGATGCCGGTGCGGAGATCCTGATCGCGCAGGGCACCGAAGCCGGCGGCCATGGCGCATCGCGCACCACGGTCGACATCGTGCCTGCGATCGTCGATCTCGCGGCCGGACGTGTGCCGGTCGTCGCGGCCGGCGGGATTGCCGACGGCCGGGGCCTCGCCGCAATGATGATGCTGGGCGCATCCGGCGTCCTGATCGGCACCCGTTTCTACGCGAGCGTGGAGGCCAATGGTGCGCGCGAGGCCAAGGAGCGTATTCGTGCCGCCGGCGGCAATGACACGGTGCGCGGCGTCATCTTCGATTGGTCGCGCAGCCTGTTCTGGCCGGCGCCCTTCACCGCGCGCTCGCTGGTCAACGATCACATCAGGCGCTGGACCGGCCGTGAGATCGAGCTCATGCAGCGCGCAAGCGAGGTCGCCGTCGAGTATGCTGCGGCGAAGGCCGCGGGCAATTTCGAGGTCGCCGCGGTCTTTGCCGGCGAGGCGGTCGGCCTGATTCATGATATTCCGCCCGCAGCCGAGATCGTCGAGCGGATTGCGGTTGAAGCTGAGCAGCTTCTTGCCGGGCGGCGCAACTCGGTGGTCGCGGCATAGAGTTCTTACCCTCCCCTGGAGGGGGAGGGTAAGAGAAACGAGAGAGAACAACCATGTGGCCTGACCGTCGACTGATCGACCTTTTCAAGACCGAATTCCCGATCGTGCTGGCGCCGATGGCCGGTGTGATGGATGCGGAGCTGGTGATTGCGGCGGCGCAGGGCGGGGCGCTCGGCTCGCTCCCTTGCGCGATGATCTCGGCCGAAAAGGCGCGCGAGCAGGTCGGCCTGATCCGCCAGCGCGTCAAGGCGCCGGTCAACATGAACTTCTTCTGCCACACGCCGGTCGATCTGACGGCCGAGGCCGAAGCGCGCTGGAAGCAGCGGCTCACGGGCTATTACACCGAGCATGGTCTCGATCCCGCGGCGCCGATCGCGGCCGCGAACCGCGCGCCGTTCGACGCGGCCTTCTGTGAGGTCGTCGAGGAGCTGAAGCCGGAAGTCGTCAGCTTCCATTTCGGCCTGCCCGAGCAGGCGTTGCTCAAGCGGGTGAAGGCGGCCGGCTGCATCGTGATCTCGTCGGCGACGACGGTGAAGGAGGCGGTCTGGCTCGAGCAGCACGGCGTCGATGCCGTGATCGCGCAAGGCGCGGAGGCGGGCGGCCATCGCGGCATGTTCCTGACCGACAAGATTTCCGAGCAGCCCGGCACCTTCGCGCTGGTGCCGCAGGTCGTCGATGCCGTGAAGGTGCCGGTGATCGCCTGCGGCGGCATTGCCGACGGACGCGGCATTGCCGCGGCCTTTGCACTCGGCGCCTCCGGCGTGCAGATCGGCAGCGCCTATCTGCGCTGTGCGGAGTCCAAGGTCAGCGCGGGCGGCCGCAAGGCGCTCGCCGAGGCGGGTGACGATTCCACCGTCATCACCAATGTCATGACCGGCCGTCCCGCGCGCGGGGTCCAGAACCGCCTGATGCGCGAGGCAGGCCCGGTCTCGCCGGATGCGCCGCCGTTTCCCCACGCCGCGACGGCGCTGGGGCCGCTCAAGGCGGCCGCCGAGAAGCAGGGCAGGGTGGATTTCACCAATCTGTGGGCTGGACAGGCCATCGCGCTGGGCCGTGAGGTCCCCGCGGCCGAATTGACCCGGGATCTCGCCAAAACGGCGCTTGCCCGCATGAAAGCGCTGGCCGGATAGGCTGGCTACGCCGGTTGCGGCGCAAAACCGGCCTCTGCTATACGGCACTCAGGTTTTACCGTGCTGGGTTTTGCCGTGAGAGGCCATATATGATGTCCGTCGACGCCGCTACCGTCCGCCGCATCGCGCATCTGGCGCGCATTGCGGTTTCCGAGGGCGAGGTTCCGCATCTGCAGGGCGAGCTCAATGCCATGCTCGCCTTCGTCGAGCAGCTCTCGGAGGTCAATGTCGAGGGCGTGGAGCCCATGACCTCGGTCACCCCGATGCAGATGAAGAAGCGGCAGGATGTGGTCGACGACGGCGAGATCGCTGACGATATCGTTGCCAACGCGCCCGCGACCGAAGGCCACTTCTTCCTGGTGCCGAAGGTCGTCGAGTAGTCTTCAAGTCAGGACGTTGTCCGATGTGCATGCTTTGCGACGATGAGAAGGCCTACCAGGCCTACATGAACTACCTCGACAAGATGGAGCGGCAGGGCAAGGCTGCCGACCCCAATGTCGCCGTCAATGCCGTGCTCGACGAGATCGAGGCCGCCGCGAATGCGGCCGCCAAAAAAGACGACCCGGCCAACGACAAGACCCTGTCTCCGTTCTTCTGCAGCCCGATCAATAAATGACCGATTTGACATCGCTGACGCTCGCCGAGGCCCGCAAGGGTCTCGCCGACAAGACTTTCACGTCGCTCGAGCTGACCGACGCGCATCTTTCCGCGATCGAGAAAGCGCGCGTGCTCAACGCTTTCGTGATGGAGACGCCGGACCAGGCGCGCGCCATGGCGAAGGCCGTGGACGAGAAGATCGCCAGGGGCGAGGGCGGCCCGCTGGCCGGCATCCCGCTCGGCATCAAGGATCTGTTCGCGACCAAGGGCGTGCGCACCACGGCGTGCTCGAAGATCCTCGGCAATTTCGTGCCGACCTACGAGTCCACCGTGACCTCGCAGCTCTGGCGCGACGGGGCTGTGATGCTCGGCAAGCTCAACAATGACGAGTTCGCGATGGGCTCGGCCAACGAGACCTCGTGCTTCGGTCCCGTCGGCAATCCCTGGCGGCGCGAGGGCAGCAACACCACGCTGGTGCCGGGCGGCTCGTCCGGCGGCTCGGCCTCGGCGGTGGCGGCGCTGCTGTGCATGGGGGCGACCGCGACCGACACCGGCGGCTCGATCCGCCAGCCGGCGGCTTTCACCGCGACCGTCGGCATCAAGCCGACCTATGGACGCTGCTCGCGCTGGGGCATCGTCGCCTTTGCCTCCTCGCTCGATCAGGCCGGTCCGATCGCACGCACCACGCGCGATGCCGCGATGCTGCTACGCTCGATGGCGGGTCATGATCCCAAGGACACCACCTCGGTCGACATTCCCGTGCCGGATTACGAGGCCGCCATCGGCAAGTCCGTGAAGGGCATGAAGATCGGCATTCCCAGGGAGTATCGTCTCGACGGCATGCCGGCCGAGATCGAGAAACTGTGGAGCGAGGGGGCGGCCTGGCTGAAGGCGGCGGGCGCCGAGCTCGTCGAAGTGTCGCTGCCGCACACCAAATACGCGCTGCCGGCTTATTATATCGTGGCGCCGGCGGAGGCGTCGTCCAATCTCGCGCGCTATGACGGCGTCCGCTACGGCCTGCGTGAGCAGGGCAAGAGCATCAACGAGCTCTACGAGAATACCCGCGCCGAAGGTTTTGGCGCGGAGGTGCGCCGCCGCGTCATGATCGGCACCTATGTGCTCTCGGCCGGCTACTACGACGCCTATTATCTGCGCGCGCAAAAAGTGCGCACGCTGATCAAGAAGGATTTTGAGGATTGCTTCGCGAAGGGCATCGACGCGATCCTCACGCCGGCGACACCGTCGGCGGCCTTCGGCATCGGCGAGAAGGGCGGCGCCGATCCCGTCGAGATGTATCTCAACGACATCTTCACGGTGACCGTGAACATGGCGGGCCTGCCGGGCATCGCCGTGCCATCAGGCAAGGACGCGCAAGGTCTGCCGCTCGGCCTGCAACTGATCGGCCGTCCCTTCGACGAGGAGACGCTGTTCTCGCTCGGCGAGGTGATCGAGCAGGCGGCCGGCCGCTTCACGCCCGCGAGGTGGTGGTGAATGTCGCCGGCTTCATCGCAAGCCTCGACAGCGCGGCACCCGCGCCGGAGCTGAACGCGCCGCTCACAGGTCTGTGGTGGGCCGCCAAGGGCGACTGGGATCAGGCACACAGGATTGTTCAGGACGACGGCAGCCGCGACGCGGCCTGGGTGCATGCCTATCTGCACCGCGTCGAAGGCGATCTCGGCAATGCCGGCTACTGGTACCGCCAGGCCGGCCAGGCGGCGGCAAAGGATTCATTGGAAGCGGAGTGGCAGCGGATCGTTGCCACGCTGCTCGGGAGCAAGACATGAGCACGGCCACGCACAAGCTTCTCAAGGGCGCCACCGGTGAGTGGGAGATGGTCATCGGCATGGAGATCCATGCGCAGGTGACGTCGAAGTCGAAACTGTTCTCCGGTGCGTCCACCGCGTTCGGGGGCGAGCCGAACAGCCAGGTCTCGCTGGTCGACGTGGCGATGCCGGGCATGCTGCCTGTGATCAACGAGGAATGCGTCAGACAGGCTGTCCGGACCGGGCTCGGTCTCAACGCGCAGATCAACCTGCGTTCGGTGTTCGACCGCAAGAACTATTTCTATCCGGACCTGCCGCAGGGCTACCAGATCAGCCAGTACCAATCTCCGATCGTGGGCGAGGGCGAGGTGATCGTCGATCTCGACGGCGGCAAGACCGCCACCATCGGGATCGAGCGGCTGCATCTGGAGCAGGATCCCGGCAAGATGCTGCACGACCGGTCGCCGTCGCTGTCCTACATCGATTTCAACCGCAGTGGCGTGGCGCTGATGGAGATTGTCTCGAAACCGGACATCCGCGACGCCGAGCAGGCCAAGGCCTATGTGACCAAGCTGCGCTCGATCATGCGCTACCTCGGCACCTGTGACGGCGACATGGAGAAGGGATCCTTGCGCGCCGATGTCAACGTGTCCGTGCGCAGGCCCGGGGCGCCGCTCGGCACCCGCTGCGAAATCAAGAACATGAACTCGATCACCTTCATCGGCCAGGCGATCGAGTATGAAGCGCGGCGCCAGATCGAGATCCTGGAGGATGGTGGGCAGATCGAGCAGGAGACCCGTCGATTTGATCCCAACAAGGGCGAGACGCGCTCGATGCGGTCCAAGGAAGAGGCGCATGACTACCGCTACTTCCCCGATCCCGATCTCTTGCCGCTCGAGTTCAGCCAGGCGTTCGTCGACGAGCTGAAGGCGAAGCTGCCGGAGCTGCCGGACCAGAAGAAGACGCGCTTCGTCGCCGATCTCGGCCTGTCGGCCTATGATGCGAGCGTGCTGGTCGCCGAGCGCGAGAGCGCGGTGTTCTACGAGACCGTGCTCGACAAGCTCGGCAACCGCGCGCGCGACGGCAAGATGGCGGCGAACTGGGTGATCAACGAGCTGTTCGGCCGTCTCAACAAGGAAGGCCGGGATATTACGGGCTCTCCTGTCAGCGCCGAGCAGCTCTCTTGCATCATCGATCTGATCGGCGAGGGCACGATCTCGGGCAAGATCGCCAAGGATCTGTTCGAAATCGTCTGGCAGGAGGGCGGCGACCCCCGCGCGCTGGTCGAAAGCCGCGGCATGAAGCAGGTGACGGATCTTTCGGCGATCGAAAAGGTTGTCGACGACATTATCGCGGCCAATCCCGACAAGGCCGCGCAGGTGAAGGACAAGCCGCAGTCGCTCGGCTGGTTCGTCGGCCAGGTGATGAAGGCTTCGGGCGGCAAGGCGAACCCGCAGAGCGTCAACGACCTGCTCAAGTCCAAGCTCGGCGTCTGACGTCGCGCATTCGAACGAGGTGACGGATACGTTTCGTCACCTCGCTTTCGTTCCTCGATGTGACGCTTGCGCGCATCCTCGGCATCAAACTTCATCCCGATCAACTGTGATGCGACGACCGAATCGCCGCCACGCGATTCGCGAAAAACGGCGACTTGCACACGCTCCGATGAGCGCTTCCGCCGTTAAGCATGAAAATAATTTCGTTGCCAAAATTCGCGACTCAGAGTCCGCGACTCGCCTTCGCGCGGCGGTCGAACGCTTCGCATCGTGCTTCATCGCTCCGACCATGCGTCATGCATGCGCGCAGAATAACACTTGCTGCATAGAGTTTTTTGAAATCGCCGCGCTCGCCGACGTCGCTGCTGCGAGAAGCAATTGCAATCGCAGACGCGTGTCCCTGCGTGTCCGCAAATCAAACGCGGCTGGCGTACGCGCACTGCGTCGTCAACACTTCCTTAAGTGAGAAGATGTTTTTTTCGTCGTGTTGGTGTATTCGGGATTGGTGTGCAATCGATCCGCGACTGCATGCAGCGATTAAAGCCATCTCACACATCGGAGGGCAACATGGCCAAGAAAGCGAAGAAGGCGAAGAAGGCGAAGAGCGCAGTGAAGAAGACTGCGAAGAAGACCCGCAAGGTCGCGAAGAAGAAGAAGTAACTTCGACTTCTGAAGTTGCCGGCTCTCGCAGCCGGCACGTCATCAGCGCCTCCTAGAGGTTCTGGTCGACGATAGAGGGTGTCGGCGAGACATCAGGTCAACGGTCGGATCGTTCTCTTGACGGTCCGGCAGAAGAAACGAGTTTTCTTCGTTCGGTGCGGTTCTCCTTGCGGGGCTCCGCAATTTCACTAGCGGCCTTCGGGCCAACGTGAGATCTGGTCCTGACGTGTTCGCCGACGCCCTCGTTCTCTTGAAGCCGGGGTATTGCCGGCATTCCCTTTCCCGACATTGCTGATCTGACACGCGACGCGGTTGTGCTGCTTTGCTCGAACGGCCTTGGGGCTGGTTGAGGCTGTGGCTTGATTGCGCGCTGTGTGCGTGCCGCTTCCCCATTCCCGGTGTCACCGCCGGGCTCCGACCGGGCGACCCAGTAATCCGAGACGGCGGTGATTGAATCGATAAGCTGCGGCGTACTGGATTCCCCGCCGGAGCCTGTCATCGGGCTCGCCAAAGGCGAGACCCGGTGGCGGGGAATGACAGCATGGGCGCAGCCACGCCTTCGATCCGCCCCACACAACGTAACCACATGACGCGGGCCACCGTGCACGATGGTTATCGTTCTCCCAAAATTCTGCGGTAAACAGAGTCTGACGAACTACAGAAGCGCCTGCAAATCAGGGATTTTTTGAAATCCCGGCGCAGGTTGCGCGCAGGCGCGTTTACGTCTGCTTCATCGCGATACTTAAACTGCCATTCAAATTTGCCCGCCATCATCGCCTCCAACAAGCCGGCAAACGGCAACGGGCACGAAGCCCTGGGGATGAGTTGAACAGTGCATGATCCGGGGATGGGTCATGCACATCAGAATTGGACGGGAGCCGCGCTCGGGGGAACGAGGCGGCATAAGAAAAAGGGGATGCGTTATGTTTCAGGGTACTTTCGATCTGGAGACCGCAACGCCGATCGACGCGAGCGCGCTGTCGGACGTGCTGTTCGAGCGCGGGATCTATTGGGCGAGCGGCCGCTCCGGCCTCGTCGATCTCGTCGCCGCGCATAAATGGTTCAACCTCGCCGCGCTGAAGGGCCGCAAGGACGCGGTGGCCCTGCGCCAGGAAGTCGCGGGCCAGATGTCGGAAGCCGAGATCTCGGTCGCGCAGCGCGAGGCGAGGGCGTGGGTCTCCACCCACTGAACCGAGAAGCGCATCCGCATCCACCCCCGTGTTCGCACGGGTGGGCCTGGTTGCGCTGAATCAAGCTTCTTCGTCGTGCCGCCACCTAGACCCGAGCGGCATGAGCGATCCCGACACGAATGGACGATGGCTGCCGATTCAGATCGCGCCCGACGAGTGCGATTTGGAACTCGGGCGGCTCCACAAGACGGGGATCCTGCCGTGGACCTTTCCGTGCCGGCGCAGGTCCGGCGTCTGGTTCAACGTCTGGGCCGACGAGGCCGTGCTGATTTCGCCCTCGCATTGGCGGGTCTGGCGGTTCCACCGCTAAGACGCACACATATATAAGGACGGACGCGAATCGAACGCGCCGCGCCGATCCTTGCGCCAGGCTTTCGCAACAGCCGCGTTGCCGCTTTCAGGTGAAAGAACCCACAGATCTCGATTGATTCTGCTGCTGGGTGGCGGAGAGGGAGGGATTCGAACCCTCGATACAGCTTGAGACCGTATGACGCTTTAGCAAAGCGTTGCCTTCAGCCACTCGGCCACCTCTCCGGTGCGAGCCTTATGCATCTAATTGCTTGGACCGGTCAATTTGGAAGCGCGTGTTTTCGCTCGAATATTCCCAGCGATTTTCGAAATCGGAGGGGTTTGCTCCCCGCCGCCGTCCCAATAGAGCCCTCCATATAGAGTCGCCGCTGCCCGGTGCGGGGCGGAGGCGGGGCCTCCGATGGGTAGATGAGCAGCCGGCCCGCCCCTATCGGCATTTCGCCCTCGGGTCTCGGCCTGATTCTACGATTCGACCCGCCTCAGCGTCGCAACAGGGGCGCGCGCGGTCGGGCCTGCCCCAGGTGAGGAGTTTTGACGGCGAATGGAACCGTCTTAAAAACCACAATAAAAACAATATGTTGCGAGTGCGCTGCGATCACATCTGCGTGTTATTTGTGCAACACCCGCTGGAAAACAAGCTTCATCGGCCCGTTTCGGAGCGTTCTCTTGTTGTGTGTGCAAGGACGTTCGGTAATTGTGACTGAGCGACGGAGGGGGGCATCCCGAGGTCGTCCCGTTTAGGTCATTCGCTTAAGTCCCTCGCGTTCATGCGGGTGTGTCCGAAGGCGCGAAGGGGGCCAAGGCGGTGATTTAGAGGGGGTTGGGGAATTGGCCGTCCGGTCAGTGACCTTCCCTGAAGAGCAACTTGGAGGTTTAACATGAAGTTGGTTAAGAGCCTTTTGCTCGGCTCAGCGGCGGGTCTGATCGCCGTGGGCGGAGCTCAAGCAGCCGATCTGCCCGTGAAGGCCAAGGCGGTCGAATACGTCAGGATCTGCTCGCTGTACGGCGCGGGTTTCTACTACATCCCGGGCACCGACACCTGCATCAAGCTGGGTGGTTATCTGCGCGCTGAAGTCGCGCTGGGCACCAACTCGGTTTACAACGCTTCGAACGGTTCTCCGGCCGGTGCGCACAACCGCCTGAGCAACTACTACACCATGCGCGCTCGTGAAGATCTCAACATCGACACGCGTACCGCCACTGAGTACGGCGTCGTCCGTACCTTCTTCGACGCCACGTTCTCCTGGACCACTGGCGGTTACACCGGCACCGGCTCCGGCACCGGCACCACGTTGTATTCCGGTGCTGCTCAGTCGGGTGGCTTCGGTGGCGTCGGCAATCCGTCTGACGGCGGTGTCGCTGGCGGTTCGCTCGGCGTGTACTATGCCTTCATCCAGTTCGCTGGCTTCACCATGGGTAAGGCCGTGTCGCAGTTCGACGCGCCCTGGACCAACTATCCCGGCAACAACTTCGACGGTCTCGTCGGCGGTTCCGGCACGGTCACTGGTGTCAACCAGTTCACCTACACCGCTGACTTCGGTCAGGGCGTGACGGCGTCGTTCTCGGCTGAAGACGCGACGGCCTACTACCAGGCTGGCAACCTGAACATGAGCGGCATCAGCGCTGCTGGCCTGATCGGCGGTTCGTACGGCTCCAACTCCATCGGCGGCTCGCGTTCGCCGAACCTCGTCGGCATGGTTCGTGTCGACCAGGCATGGGGTCTGTTCCAGGCGTCGGTCGCTGCGCATGACAACCATGTCGGCTACTACGGCGCTACCGAAGTGACTGGCCATCCCGACGACAAGTGGGGTTGGGCGGTTCAGCTGGCTCTGTCGATCAAGAACATCCCGACCGGCGCGGGTGACGTGATCAACATCCAGGGCGTCTACACCGACGGTGCGACCCGCTACAACTTCCAGAGCCTGGCGGGCGTGAACTATGCGATGTACAGCGGCACCGGTGCCGTGGGCGCTTATCAGAGCCTCGGCGTTGCCAATGCTCCTGACACCGTTTACGTCACGGGCGGTCAGCAAGAGTCGATCAAGACCTGGGGCTTCCGTGGTGCTTACACCCACAACTGGGATCCCTACTGGAACACCGCGATCTACGGTGCTTGGGCTTCGGTCAACTACGGCACGCTCGGTAAGGCGACCGTTTGCGCCGGCATGGTTGGACTGCTTGGTCTGACCGGCAACTGCGATCCGAACTTCAACATCGGCCAGGTGGGTTTGATCACCCGCTGGACCCCGGTGAAGAACCTGACCTTCTCGGCAGACGTCAACTGGACGCGTCTTGACCAGAAGTACTCTGGTCTGATCGCGGCGCCGGCAAGTGCCGGTACTGCTAAGCCGGCTGCTGTCTACGAGATGAAGGATCAGGACAGCTTCACGCTGCTGCTCCGCGCTCAGCGCAACTGGTAAGTTCCTAGTGAACTAAACCGAAGAGCCCTCGGCGGGAAACCGCCGGGGGCTTTCTGCATTGTCTGATATGGCTAAGAATATGGCTCGCGGTCGAGGCGACGGACGACTCGGAAAAGGAGACCCGGCCGAACAAATCGCCGGGCCATGAGGTCGTTAGACCTGCTGATTTCCGACGTTTAATCGGTCTGGGCGAGCGCTCTGGATCTTACTGTTCCACAGCGGAACATTCTCCTGGTTATCGCGGAGGCCGAGGAGCGACATGGTCGTTCGGTGAAAGCGGTTGCCGAAGCATTGCGGGGTGAATGCCTCCTTTATTGTCCACCAATCCAGACCGTTGGAGGACCGGCAGCATCACGGATCGCCGCCCATGATCTGTTGCTGTTCATGCGCAGCAAGATGGTGGCATTAATCTACGCGCAGCCGACCAGGAGCGCCGCTATTCCACGCTGCCGGCACCGCGGCGCAAATCGGCTTCGATCTGCAGGCGCGTGCCGCCGCCGAAGCGGGCGCGGTAGACCTGAAGGTTCTCCATGATCCGCTGCACGTAATTGCGCGTCTCCGAGAACGGAATCAGCTCGACCCAGTCGACCGCGTCGACCTTGGGATCGCGCGGATCGCCGTAGCGGTCGATCCACTTCTTCACGCTGCCGCGGCCGGCATTGTAGGCGGCGAAGGTCATGATGTAGGAGCCGCGGTAATCCTCGAGCAGCCCGCCGAGCTCGGCCGAGCCAAGCGTGGCGTTGTAGACCGAATCGTTCTTCAGCCGGCCGAGATCGTAAGTGGCGCCGTGCCGCTTGCAGACGTAGCGCGCGGCGTCCGGCGTCACCTGCATCAGCCCGTAGGCCTGGGCCGGCGACACGACACGCGGGTTGAACGCGCTTTCCTGCCGGGCGATCGCGTAGACGATGCTGCGCTCGACCTCGGGGCCGATCGGCGTGAACTGCGGAATGCCGTTGACGGGGTAGGCGTAGAAGTCGAAGGGCAGACCGCGGTTGAGCGCGGCCTTGCCGAGCAGCAACATGCCGCGCGCGTCGTTGTAGCGCTGGGTGAGCTCGCCGAGGCCGGCGAGCGCCTCGGGATCGCCATTCTCGCCCATGTCGGCCAGCAGCGGGATTGCCATCTCGCGCTCGTCGAGCTCGTAGAGCAGATGCGCGGCACGCACGATCTCGAGCCGTTCGGCGCCGCGGCCGCGCGGCTGGCTGTTGAGCTCGATCTGCGGCAGGCCGAGCTTGGCGCGCGCGAGCTGGCCGTAATAGCTGGTCGACTGTTCGGCGGCGCGCGCATAGGCGTTGCGCGCTTCCTGCTGACGGCCCATCGCTTCCGCGGCGCGGCCCTGCCAATAGCCGGCACGCGCCAGCGCGGTCGGATTGACGCTGCCGACGCCGATGCGGGCAAAATGCTGGCTGGCGGCGGCGGGATCGTTGAGGAAGCGCAGCGCGATCCAACCGGCTGTGAACTCCTGCTCGGTCTTGTAGATGTCGCGCGAGGGCAGCGCGCCGTCGCGCGCGATCAGATAGGCGCTGCGGAATTCCTCGGTGTCGATCATCTTGCGCGCCAGCAGGCGCCGCTCGATCCACCATTCGTCGAGATTGTGCAGGCGGCCCGGATCCTTCGGCGCGGACAGCATCAGCTGCGCCGCTTCAGCGAACTTCTCCTCGCGGCGCAAGAGCTGGATCTTGCTGAAGATGAAGCCGGGATCGCTGTGCAGCTCGCGCGGCACCGCATCGAGCAGCGCGCGCGCGTTGGGCGCCTTCCTGACGGCGGCGATGCGGGCCTTGGCCAGCGCGACATAGCCGGCGCCGAGGCGCCTGGCAGCGCGCATCGCGGCCTCGTTCTCGCTGCCGTAGAGCAGGGTATCCATCCGCGCCTTCTGGTCGCCTGCCGTCAGCAGCGCGCCGAACTGTTCGAGCGCGTTGTTCTCGGTGTCCTCCGACATCGGATCGCTGCGCCAGGCCTCGCGCACCAGCCGCTCGGCGTTGGCGCGGTCGCCGCGCGCCAGCATCGCCCTGGCGAGCGTGAAGCGGCCCTTGGCGGAGATCGGAGACTCGTTCTCGAACCAGGACCATGCGACGGACTCGTCGCGCCTGTCGTCCCACATCGCAGCTTCGAGGCGCCGGCGCAGGAAGGTCTGCGAGGGCCAGCTCGGATTGGCGGAGAGGAAGGCGCGGTAGCGTTCCACGGTCGCGCCATTGTCCTCGCTGCGCAGGATGATCCATTCCGCGAGCTTTCGCGCAACCGGATCGGAGATGCCGGCAGCGGCATCGGTGGCGTCGCCCGCCTTGCGCTTGCGCACCAGCTCGATGACGCTCTCCAGCGTCTCCTTGTCGCCCTGCGGCGTCGACGACGTCGCGGCGACCGCGGCCGGGACAACCGGCTTGCGCGGCGCGGCATGCTGACGGGTTGCCGGAGCCAGCACGGGGGCTGCGACGGGGCGCGGGGCGGGGGCGGAAGGTCTGACGGTCGCCGTCGCAGCCGGCGCGTGGGCCGGTTTCGGCGAACTGCTGGCGGCCGGATGCGGCTTCGGCGCAGCCGCCGCCGCGGCAGGCTTGGGCTTGTCCTTCGCGGCGCCTTTGCCGGCGCTCTTGCCCGCATCCTTGCCGGTATCCTTGCCGCTATCCTTGGCCGGCTTCTTCGCGGCGTCCTTGGCGGGGGCCGCCGTTGTGGCTTTGCTCGCGCCCTTGGTTGCGTCCTTGGAGGTTCCCTTGCCGGCTCCCGTGTTGGCTCCCTTGTTGGTTCCCTTGGACAAACCTTTCGCTGCGTCCTTGGCGGCGGGCTTTGCCGTGTCCTTGGCGGTCTCCGCGGCCGTCTCATTGGACTTGGCCAGGACGGCGCTGCCGACCGACAGCCCTGCCATCAGGCACAGGACGAGGCCGGTGGATCGCCAGGCGGCACGAGGGAATGAGGTCACGGGTTTCGTCGCCCCGAATCAGTCAAGTGGCTCAAGATCTAGCTGTATTTGATTGAATATGCGGACAAAATACCAACAGCCGCTTACCTCGGGCCGATTTGCACCACCACCGCGGCAAAATCGCGGCCTAAACGGTGCGTCACACGGCTGCGGGCCTTTTACCGGCGGGGTAGACCCGATATGAAAGGGCTTGCTCGAGAAATAGCCGCGTACGGAGGAAGTCCATGGCAGCCAAGACGAAATTCCGGGGATCGTTCACCGCCTTGGTCACCCCGTTCAAGAACGGCTCGCTGGACGAGGCGGCGTTCCGCTCCCTGGTCAATTGGCAGATCTCCGAAGGCACCAACGGCCTCGTCCCGGTCGGCACCACCGGCGAGAGCCCGACGCTCAGCCATGACGAGCACAAGAAGGTGGTCGAGTGGTGCATCGAGGAGGCCAAGGGCCGCGTGCCTGTTGTTGCCGGCGCCGGCTCCAACTCGACCAAGGAGGCGATCGAGCTCGCCCAGCACGCCGAGAAGGCGGGCGCGGATGCCGTGCTGGTGGTGACGCCGTACTACAACAAGCCGACCCAGGAAGGCATGTACCAGCACTTCAAGGCGATCAACGACGCCATCGGTATTCCGATCATCATCTACAACATCCCGCCGCGCTCGGTGATCGACATGTCGGTCGACACCATGGCGCGGCTGTGGGAGCTGAAGAACATCGCCGGCGTCAAGGACGCCACCGCGAGCATGGTCCGCGTGTCGCAGCAACGTGCCGCCATGGGCGAGGACTTCAACCAGCTCTCGGGCGAGGACGCCACCATCATCGGCTACATGGCCCATGGCGGTCACGGCTGCATCTCGGTGACCTCGAACGTCGCGCCGCGCCTGTGCTCGGAATTCCACGCCGCCTGGCAGAAGGGCGACACCAAGGCGGCGCTTGCGATCCACGACAAGCTGATGCCGCTGCACAACAACCTCTTCATCGAGAGCAATCCGGCACCGATCAAGTATGCGATGTCGCTGCTTGGCAAGCTGGACGAGACGCTGCGGCTGCCGATGGTGCCGGTCACCGAGTCGACGCGCGTTGCCGTGCGCAGCGCCATGGTTCATGCTGGGCTGATCAACTGATCCAGCCAGTCGGGGAGCCGTTCATGAGCGTCGACGAGAAGGGTAGGAAAATGCTCACGGAGTTCCGTGAGTTCGCCATGAAGGGCAACGTCGTCGATCTCGCCGTCGGCGTCATCATCGGCGCGGCCTTCGGCGCCATCGTCACATCGCTGGTCGGTGACATCATCATGCCGGTCATCGGTGCCGCGACCGGCGGGCTCGACTTCTCGAATTACTTCGTCCCCTTGTCCAAGGCGGTCACCGCCACCAATTTAGCGGATGCGAAAAAGCAAGGCGCCGTACTTGCTTACGGCAGCTTCCTGACGCTCACGATCAACTTCATCATCGTCGCCTTCGTGTTGTTCCTGGTGATCCGCGCCATGAACACGCTGAAGCGGAAGGAAGAGACGAAGCCCGCGGAGCCGCCGAGGCCGTCGGCCGAGGTCGTGCTGCTGACCGAGATCCGCGATCTCCTCAAGAAGTGACGCGCGCGCTTCAACCAGACTGCTAGCTTACGCCTGCATCTTCCTCAGGTTTGTCCACTATGGCCGATAAAAACGAACGTCCAATCAAGGTCATGGCGGAAAATCGCAAGGCCCGCTTCAACTATGCGATCGAGGATACGATCGAGGCGGGCATTGCGCTGACCGGAACCGAGGTCAAGTCGATCCGCAACGGCAAGAGCACGATCGCGGAATCCTACGCCGATTCCAAGGACGGCGAGATCTGGCTGATCAACGCCACCATTCCCGAATACCTGCAAGGAAATCGCTTCAATCACGAGCCCAAGCGGCCGCGAAAGCTGCTGCTGCATCGTCGGCAGATCAACAAGCTGATGGGCGCCGTCGACCGCGAGGGCATGACGCTGATCCCGCTCAAGCTCTATTTCAACGAGCGTGGTCGCGCCAAATTGCAGCTCGCGGTTGCAAAGGGCAAGAAGCTGCACGACAAGCGCGAGAGCGAGAAGAAGCGCGACTGGAGCCGCGAGAAGGGGCGCCTGCTGCGGGCGAGGGGATAGCGCGATGAATCAGCGGAACCTGCTCGAGGTCGATTGGAGCCAGATTCCCGCGCCCGCCGACGACGGTGGGGCCGCGCATCTTGCAGGCATGGTGGTGCCGCCGATCGGCCTGCTGGCGACCAACGACACCTCCGTGACGCTGTCGGCCCTGCACGGCCGAACCGTGGTATTCGCCTATCCGCGCACCGGCGAGCCCGGCAAGATCGCGCTGGTGGACGATTGGGACATGATCCCGGGCGCGCGCGGTTGCACGCCGCAGACCTGTGCGTTTCGCGATCTGTTCGCCGAGTTGAAGGCTGCCGGCGCCGCCCATGTGTTCGGCCTCTCGACCCAGAGCAACGCATACCAGACCGAGATGGCCTCACGGCTGCATCTGCCGTTCCCCGTGCTCTCGGACGAGAAGCTGGCGCTCACCAACGCCTTGAAGCTGCCGACCATGGAGGTCGCGGGCCTGACGCTGATCAAGCGCCTTGCGCTTGTTATCGACGACGCCCGCATCACGCACGTGTTCTATCCGGTGTTTCCGCCGGACCGGAACGCCGGCGACGTCCTCGACTGGCTGAAGGCCAATCCCGCGAAAGCCTAATCGAGATCCGTCTTCACCTTGGCGAACACCGAGCGGAACATGTCGGGCGTCAGCACGCCGGTGTTCGTGTTGTAGCGCGAGCAGTGATAGCTGTCGTAGAGCCTGAACGCACCGGCCTGATGCACGGCGCCATGGCCGAAGGGGGCCTGGGAGGCCTTCAGCTTCAGCGGCTTGAGCACGCTGTCGTGCGCAATCCGCCCGAGCGCGATGATCGCGCGCAGCTTCGGCATCGTCTCGAGATTGGCGACCAGAAACTGCCGGCAGGTATTGATCTCGACCGGCAGTGGCTTGTTCTGCGGCGGAACGCAATGCACGGCATTGGCGATCCGGCAGTCCACCAGCTTCAGGCCGTCATCGGGCCGCGCCTGGTAGGTACCTTTGGCAAATCCGTATTCGAGCAGCGTGGCGTAGAGCAGGTCGCCGGCATAATCGCCGGTGAAAGGCCGTCCCGTGCGATTGGCCCCCTGCATCCCCGGTGCGAGGCCGACGATCAACAGGCGCGCCTTGATGTCGCCGAAGGGCGCAACCGGCGCATTGTGCCACGACGGCTCGCGCGCGCGATTTGCCGCGCGAAAGGCAACCAGGCGCGGACAGAGCGGACAATCACGGTCGGGAACGACGGTGGGAGGCTGGCGGCTGGACCGTGCCGCCTCACTCCTCGAAGTCGTCATCGCCCCTCGGCGCCATCGTGGTTGCGCGCTGGAGGAATTGCGGGGCGTGGTGGCGGCCTTCGCCACGCTCGCCGCGGTCGCGCGGGGCGGGGCGTTCGGACGGATCGCGGCCGAGCTTGGACTGTAGCTCGACGAGATCGGTGAAGACGTCGGCCTGGCGGCGCAGCTCGTCAGCGATCATCGGCGGCTGGCTGGCGATGGTGGAGATCACGGTGACCCGCACGCCCCGGCGCTGCACGGCCTCGACCAGGGAGCGGAAGTCGCCGTCACCGGAGAACAGCACCATCTGGTCGATGTGCTCGGCGAGCTCCATGGCGTCCACGGCGAGCTCGATGTCCATGTTGCCCTTGACCTTGCGGCGGCCGGAGGCGTCGATGAATTCCTTGGTCGCCTTGGTGACGACGGTGTAGCCGTTGTAGTCCAGCCAGTCGATCAGCGGGCGGATCGAGGAGTATTCCTGATCCTCGATGATCGCGGTGTAGTAGAATGCCCGCAGCAGCGTCCCGCGGCTCTGAAACTCCTTCAGCAGGCGCTTGTAATCGATGTCGAAGCCCAGAGTCTTGGCCGTCGCGTAGAGATTGGCCCCATCGATGAAGAGCGCGATCTTGTTGGTCGGAGAAGGTGACATTCAGTTTGCTCGCGTAGTGTGTTCGTGATTGATCGTTTTATTGTTGGCGCGGCGACAGCAGGCCGCGCATTTCTAAAGTGCCGCTAAGACCCTCGAAACTGCAAATCCGGAGAAGTCGGGGCAATCAAGGTATAGTTATGGCGGACTTGCATAGACCCGACGCTGCCCTCGATGGCAGCCCGGGAAACCACCCATCCCAGCCCCAATGTGGGGGTAGCAGAGCCGTTTGGCGAGGCCAAATCACAAATTGGCCTTGCGAAACCGGCCTGACCCCTATAACTAGCCCCAATCATCCACATATTTCGTCCCACCCACAACGGAGCGACAGTCCATGGCTCGCGTCACCGTAGAAGATTGTATCGACAAGGTCGACAACCGGTTTGACTTGGTCCTGCTGGCCGCCCACCGTGCCCGCATGATTTCGTCCGGTTCACAACTAACGGTTGACCGCGATAACGACAAGAACCCTGTTGTGTCTTTGCGCGAAATTGCCGACACGACCATCTCGCCGGAGGACCTCCGCGAGGAGCTGGTGCACTCGCTCCAGAAGTTCGTCGAGGTGGACGAGCCCGAACCGGACACGGTGCCGCTGATCGGTTCCGCCGGCGCCAGCGTCGATGCCGACGATACCGAGGTCGCTGTCGAGCGGATGACCGAGGAGGAGCTGCTGAAGGGTCTCGAAGGCCTCGCCCCGCCCGAGGAGCAGCCCGAGGAGGACGAGTAAATCGTCCGTCGCGATCGTCGATTTCCTGTGATTTTATCAAAGGCCCGAACCATTGTTCGGGCCTTTGCTTTTGTTGACGTTTTCGTGGTTACCATAGCGTGGTCGATTGGCGATGCGCCCTGTCACTGAATTGATCGGACACAAACGCGATCGGAGCTAAGATGTATACAACGGGCAGGCCCAGGCCCGTTTGAAGGCAGGACGGAATGGTATATCGGCGTCGCAGACCCTCGCAGATGCAGGCCGCAACCGAATCGGTTGCCGTGGCCCCGACTGCGCCGGTCGCGCGCCCGGCCAAGCCCCGCGCGCGGATGATGCGTCAATATGACCTCGTCGAGCGCGTCCGGTCCTACAATCCCAACACCAACGAGGACCTGCTGAACCGCGCCTATGTCTACGCCATGAAGGCGCACGGCTCGCAGACCCGCGCCTCCGGCGATCCGTATTTCTCGCATCCGCTCGAAGTGGCGGCGATTCTCACCGACCTCAAGCTCGACGACGCCACCATCGTGGCCGCGCTGCTCCACGATACGATCGAGGACACCGAGGCGACGCGGGCCGAGATCGACCAGATTTTCGGGCCGGAGATCGGCGCGCTGGTCGAGGGCCTGACCAAGCTGAAGCGGCTGGAGCTGGTGTCGCGGGAGGCCAAGCAGGCCGAGAATCTGCGCAAATTGCTGCTGGCGATTGCAGACGATGTCCGCGTGCTTCTGGTCAAGCTCGCCGACCGTCTGCACAACATGCGCACGCTCGACTTCGTGCCGACCGAATCGCGCCGGCGCATCGCCGAGGAGACGCTCGACATCTACGCGCCGCTCGCCGGGCGCATGGGCATGCAGGAAATGCGCGAGGAGCTGGAGGATCTGTCCTTCCGCACCCTCGATCCCGAGGCCTATTCGGTGGTGATGCAGCGCCTCGACGCGCTCGCCGAGCGCAACCGCAATCTGATCGGCGAGATCGAGGACCAGCTCTCCAACAATCTGCGCCACCGGGGCCTGGGGGCGAGGGTCTACGGCCGCCGCAAGAAGCCGTTTTCGATCTGGACCAAGATGGAGCGCAAGTCGGTCGGCTTCGAGCAATTGTCCGACATCTTCGGCTTCCGCCTCGTCGTCAACGACATCGAGGCCTGCTATCGCGCGCTCGGCATCGTTCACACCACCTGGCCGGTCGTGCCGGGGCGGTTCAAGGACTACATCTCGACGCCGAAGCAGAATGACTACCGCTCGATCCACACCACGGTCATCGGCCCCGGCAACCAGCGTGTCGAGCTGCAGATCCGCACCGAGGCGATGGACCAGATCGCCGAGCGCGGCATCGCCGCGCACGTGTTCTACAAGGAAGGCGTGGGCTCGCCGACCGAATTCCTCAAGCGCGAATCCAACGCCTTCGCCTGGCTGCGCCACACCATCGGCATCCTCTCGGAGAGCGCCAATCCGGAGGAATTCCTCGAGCACACCAAGCTCGAGCTGTTCCACGACCAGGTGTTCTGTTTCACTCCGAAGGGCAAGCTGATCGCGCTGCCGCGCCATGCCAACGTGATCGACTTCGCCTATGCCGTGCATACCGACGTCGGCAACAGCGCGGTCGGCTGCAAGATCAACGGCCAATTCGCGCCGCTGTCGTCCGAGTTGCAGAACGGCGACGAGGTCGAGGTGCTGACCTCGGAAGCGCAATCGGCGCCGCCTTCGGCCTGGGAGACGCTTGCGGTCACCGGCAAGGCCCGCGCTGCGATCCGCCGCGCCACCCGGACCGCGGTGCGCGATCAATATGCCGGCCTGGGCCGGCGCATCGTGGAGCGCCTGTTCGAGCGCGCCAAGATCGAATACGCCGACGACAAGCTCAAGGGCGCGCTGCCGCGGCTCGCGCGCACCTCGATCGAGGACGTGATGGCGGCCGTGGGGCGCGGCGAAATCAAGGCCTCCCACGTCGCGCGTGCGATGTATCCCGACTACAAGGAGGAGCGGATCGCGCGCTACGGCGTGAAGAAGGGGCTCGCCGCCAAGCTCAAGGAGAAATCGTCGGAGCCGCCGCGCAGCCCGGTCGCGATTCCGATTCGCGGCATCAATTCCGATCTGCCGATCAAGTTCGCGCCGAACGGCGGCGCCGTGCCCGGAGACCGCATCGTCGGCATCGTCACGCCGGGCGAAGGCATCACGATCTACCCGATCCAGGCGCCGGCGCTGAAGGATTTCGAGGAGGAGCCGGAGCGCTGGCTCGACGTCCGCTGGGACATCGAGGACTCCGCGCCGCAGCGCTTCCCGGCCCGCATCAAGGTCGAGAACGTCAACGAGCCCGGCGCGCTGGCGCAGATCGCGACCGTGATCGCCGAGCACGACGGTAACATCGACAACATCAGCATGCAGCGCCGCTCGCCCGATTTCACGGAGACGACGATCGATCTCGAAGTCTACGATCTCAAGCATCTGAGCGCGATCCTGGCCCAGCTGCGCGCCAAGGCCGTCGTCGCCAAAGTCGAACGTGTTAATGGATAGACGTCCGTCGTAATCGTCTTTCCGATTTCGTGAGTCCTGAAATGCCCGCTTCGAAGCTCCGCCTCGGCGTCAACATCGATCACGTCGCAACCGTGCGTAACGCGCGCGGCGGCCGCCATCCCGATCCCGTGCGCGCCGCGCTGCTGGCGATCGAGGCCGGCGCCGATGGCATCACCGCCCATCTGCGCGAGGATCGCCGGCACATCCGCGACGAGGACATGGCGCGCCTGAAGGCCGAGATCTCCAAGCCGCTCAATTTCGAGATGGCGGCGACCGACGACATGATGCGCATCTCGCTCGCCACCCGGCCGCATGCCGTGTGCCTTGTGCCGGAGCGCCGCCAGGAGGTCACCACCGAAGGCGGGCTCGACGTTGTCGGCCAGCACAATGCGCTTGCGCCTTACATCGCGCGGCTGACCGATGCGGGCATCCGCGTCTCGCTCTTCATCGCCGCCGATCCCGCCCAGATCGAGATGGCGGCGCGGCTGCGCGCGCCCGTGATCGAGATCCACACCGGCGCCTGGTGCGACGCCGTCACCGACGGCCACACCGAGAAAGCCGAGGCCGAGTGGAAGCGGATCGTGACGGGGGTGAAGCTGGCCACGGCCGCCGGGCTCGAGGTCCATGCCGGTCACGGGCTCGACTATGCGACCGCGGAGACGATCGCGGCGCTGCCTGAGATCATGGAGCTCAACATCGGTTACTACATGATCGGCGAAGCGCTGTTCGTGGGCCTCGCCGAGACGGTGCGCAAGATGCGCGCGGCGATGGACCGCGGCCGGAGCCGGGCATGATCATTGGCATAGGCTCCGACCTGATCGACATCACCCGCGTCGCCAAGGTGATCGAGCGTCACGGCGAGCGTTTCCTCGACCGCATCTTCACTGCGGCCGAGCGGGCCAAGGCGGAGCGCCGCGCCAAGAACGAGAAGATGGTGGTGGCGACCTATGCCAAGCGCTTCGCGGCCAAGGAGGCCTGCTCCAAGGCGCTCGGCACCGGCATTCGGCGCGGGGTCTGGTGGCGCGACATGGGGGTGGTCAATTTGCCGGGCGGGCGGCCGACCATGCAACTGACCGGCGGCGCCCTGGCCCGGCTTCAGGCCCTGACGCCGGACGGGTTCGAGCCCCGGATCGACCTGTCGATCACCGACGACTGGCCGCTGGCGCAGGCCTTTGTCATCATTTCCGCCGTCCCGCTGGCCAAGTCCTGATTGCGGCTGCGGTTCTTTTATAATTCCTATTGAAAATCAATATCTTATCGAGTTTTGATGCGATCCTTGATTGCGTGGCCTCCGACAACCGTCTAAAAGTCCGCGGACGCAAATCAGCTTGGGCAAATTCGGCTTTACGCCGGAATTGGCCCTCACTATCAGAATCAGGACAATCTCCTTGCGCCGCGAACCGGTGGGCCGTTCGCGGGAGGAGGGCGCTCTGTGATCGCCGGCCGGAATTGAGAGAGCAATGAGCGTGACTTCGGGAACGAAAACTGAGAGCGGCGTCGGCGAAACGATCCGGGTCGTGATCCACGCTCTCCTGATCGCGCTGGTGATCCGTACCTTCCTGTTCCAGCCCTTCAACATCCCGTCCGGCTCGATGAAGGCGACGCTGCTGGTCGGTGACTATCTGTTCGTCTCGAAATATTCCTACGGCTACAGCCACTATTCGATACCGTTCTCGCCGCCGCTGTTCTCCGGGCGGATCTGGGGCTCGGACCCGCAACGCGGCGACATCGTCGTGTTTCGCCTGCCGAAGGACGATTCCACCGACTACATCAAGCGCGTGATCGGTCTTCCCGGCGACCGCATCCAGATGCGGGACGGGCTGCTCTACATCAACGACACGCCCGTCGAGCGGCAGCGGATGAGCGAATATGTCGGCGAGGAGCCCTGCGGCTCGGAAGGCGGCGGCATCTCCCGGGTGAAGCGCTGGAAGGAAACGCTGCCGAACGGCGTGTCCTATGAGACGCTCGACTGCGCCGACAACGGCTACGTGGACAACACCAACGTCTACACCGTGCCCGCTGGTCATTTCTTCATGATGGGCGACAATCGCGACAATTCCACCGACAGCCGCTTCCTCGGCCAGGTCGGCTACGTGCCGCGGGAGAATCTGATCGGCCGCGCCCAGATGATCTTCTTCTCCATCGCCGAAGGCGAGCATGCCTGGATGTTCTGGCGCTGGCCGTGGGCGGTGCGCTGGAATCGGTTCTTCAAAATCGTCCGATGAAAGACGAAGCCAAGGACATCGCGACCCAATCCATCGAGGCGCAAGCCGCTCCCGAGAGCGAAGCTGCACCGAAGACGCCTGCGAAGAAGAAGCGGGCCCGGAGTAGCAAGGCCAAGGCGGCGGACGCCAACGCCGCGATCGAGGCGCGGATCGGCCACAGCTTTGCCGACGCGAACCTCTTGATGCAGGCGATCACGCATGTCTCGGCGCTGAAGTCCGGGCGCAAGCGCGGCGACAGCTATCAGCGGCTGGAATTCCTCGGCGACCACGTGCTCGGGCTCGTCGTCTCCGACATGCTCTATCATGCCTTCCCGAATGCCGATGAGGGCGAGCTGTCCAAGCGTCTTGCCGAGCTCGTGCGCAAGGAAAGCTGCGCCGACGTTGCCAAGTCGCTCGGCCTGCTCGACGACATCAAGCTCGGTTCGGTCGGCTCCAGCGCCGATGCCCGCCTGCGCAAATCCATCCTCGGCGACATCTGCGAGGCCGTGATCGGCGCTGTTTTCCTCGACGGCGGCTACGCGGCCGCGGCCGAGTTCGTCAAGCGCAACTGGACCGAGCGCATGCACAAGCCGCGCCGTCCCTTGCGCGATCCCAAGACCGTGCTGCAGGAATGGGCGCAGGGGAAGGGGCTGCCGACGCCTGTCTACCGCGAGGTCGAGCGCACCGGCCCGCACCACGACCCGCAATTCCGCGTCGCCGTCGACCTGCCGGGGCTGGCACCGGCCGAAGGCATCGGCGGCAGCAAGCGCGCGGCGGAGAAAGTAGCAGCTTCGGTAATGATCGAACGTGAAGGCGTTGGCGGCGGCAATGACGGCTGAAACGAGCGGCGAGACGCCACCTGCGACGCGCTGCGGTTTCGTTGCGCTGATCGGCGCGCCGAATGTCGGCAAGTCCACGCTGGTCAACGCGCTGGTCGGGGCCAAGGTCACGATCGTCTCGCGCAAGGTGCAGACCACGCGCGCGCTGATCCGCGGCATCGTGATCGAGAACAATGCGCAGATCATCCTGGTCGACACGCCCGGCATCTTCCTGCCGAAGCGGCGGCTCGACCGCGCCATGGTCTCGACCGCCTGGAGCGGAGCACATGATGCCGATCTCGTCTGCGTGCTGCTCGACGCCAAGACGGGCATCGACGAGGAGGCCGAGGCGATCCTGACCAAGGCGGCCAGCGTCAATCACGACAAGATCCTTGTCATCAACAAGGTCGACCTGGTCCAGCGCGAGAAGCTGCTGGCGCTGGCGCAGGCCGCCAACGAGCGCATGAAGTTCGCGCGGACCTTCATGATCTCCGCGATCTCGGGCGACGGCGTCGACGACATCCGCAAGACGCTTGCCGAGATGGTGCCGCCGGGGCCGTATCTCTACCCCGAAGACCAGATGTCGGACGCGCCGATGCGGCAGCTGGCGGCCGAGATCACGCGCGAGAAAATCTATCGGAAGCTGCACCAGGAATTGCCCTACCAGTCCACGGTCGAGACCGACAAGTGGGAGGAGCGCAAGGACAAGTCGGTGCGCATCGAGCAGACGATCTTCGTGGAGCGCGAAAGCCAGCGCAAGATCGTGCTCGGCAAGGGCGGCGCCACCATCAAGTCGATCGGCGCGGATTCGCGCAAGGAGCTGATGCAGATCCTGGACGTGCCGGTGCATCTGTTCCTGTTCGTCAAGGTGCGCGAGAATTGGGGCGACGATCCCGATCGCTATCGCGAGATGGGCCTCGACTTCCCCAAGGAATAACAAGAACAGATCGGTCTGCGATGAGCGTGCCCAGCAATGTCCGGCGCTTTGAAGCGCTGCTCTATGCATCGTTGATGCTGGATGCCGTTTCGGTCGCGGTGCAGGACCGCACGCCCAATGCCGAGATGACCGAGCAGATGATCATGACGGCGACCCTGCTCGCCGGCGGCATGATCCTGCTGCTGCTCTACTTCGTTCGGCTCGCCGCGCATGGGCGCAAGAACTGGCCGCGCTGGGTGCTCGCGGCGGCCCTCGTGCTGTCGGTGATATCGCTCGGCCAGATCATCGGCGAGAAGGGCCTGGAGCTCGACAGCGCCATCGAGATCGTGTCCTGCGCGCTGACCATGATGGGCCTGTATTTCTCCTTCAGCGGCGACGCGCAGGGCTGGTTCAACGCGTGAGGTTTTGCGCGGTGGCGTAGGGCGGATTAGCGAAGCGTAATCCGCCAGTTGGACGTGCACCGGCAGTTTTGGCGGATTACGCCTTCGGCTAATCCGCCCTACGATTTACGGCTGGAATCCGCTACACTTCACCACATGGAATGGACCGACGAAGGCATCGTGCTGGGCGTGCGGCGGCATGGCGAATCCAGCGCCATCGTCGAGCTCCTGACGCGCGCGCATGGTCGCCATCTCGGCCTCGTCCGTGGCGGCGCCAGCTCGCGGCTGCGGCCGCTGCTCCAGCCGGGGAACAGCGTCAGCGCGGTGTGGCGGGCGCGGCTCGACGAGCACCTCGGCACTTATGCCGTGGAGGGACTGAAGCTGCGCGCGGCGACGCTGCTGGGATCGTCCCACGGGGTCTACGGCGTCACCCATCTGGCCTCGATCGCCCGGCTGCTCCCTGAGCGTGATCCGCACGAGGAGATCTTCGCGCTGCTCGAACATTCGCTGGACGATTTCGACGACATCGGCAGCGCCGCCGTCCACCTCATCCATTTCGAGCTGGCGATGCTGGCCGAGCTCGGCTTCGGGCTGGCGCTGGAGAATTGCGCGGTGACCGGCGAAACCACCGACCTGATCTATGTCTCGCCGAAATCCGGCGGTGCGGTGTCGCGCGGCGCGGGCGAGCCGTGGCGCGACCGGCTGCTGCGCCTGCCGCCTTTCCTGCGTCATGGCGAAACCGCCAGCGAGCTCACGGATCAGGATCTGCAGGATGGCTTTCGGCTGACGGGACTTTTCCTGCTGCGCCACGTGCTGGAGCCGCGCGGACAGGGCCATTCCGACGCGCGGGCAGGCTTCATCAACGCCCTGACCCGGCAGCAGGCGAGAGCGGCGATCCCTGCGCCATGAGCGGGGCGGGATTCTGCCTTGCTTCAGCACATGGGGTTCCCCGGAACGAAATCGGGCTGGTCGAGTTCGCCCTTGAGGTTCCACAAAGGGGACAGCCTAAATGTTGATCAGGGGATTCGCCTTGTCCGCGGCGCTGTTCGCGTTTGCGCCTGATGCCATGGCCGGTGAGCCGCAACCCGGCGTGTTTCGCCGGGCATCCTGCACCGTCGTTCGGTACTATGTGGCCAAATATTCCGCTGCGGCCGCAGAGACATGGGCGCGGTCGAAGGGCGCGACGGAGGCTGAGATCGAGGCCGCCCGGCGTTGCCTGACCAATGCGCCGGCACCGTCCCAGGCGACGACCCAGACCGTGACAGCCGGCTGGGCGGGCCACTAACCGCCCACAGGGAACCAATCCATCCTTGCCCGATTCCCTTCCACGGTTTAACCGGGCGGCATGGGAAAACGAATCGTTCCGCCGGAAGAACCGGCCGAAATTCATGAGGTCCGGCTGCAGGAAGCGCTGGAAGAGCGCTACCTCGCCTATGCGCTCTCCACCATCATGCACCGCGCGCTGCCGGATGCGCGCGACGGCCTGAAGCCCGTTCACCGCCGCATCCTCTACGGCATGCGCCTGCTCAGGCTCGACCCCGGCACCGCCTTCAAGAAGTCCGCCAAGATCGTCGGCGACGTGATGGGCTCGTTCCATCCGCATGGCGACCAGGCCATCTACGACGCCATGGTGCGCCTGGCGCAGGACTTCTCCTCGCGCTATCCGCTGGTCGACGGCCAGGGCAATTTCGGCAACATCGACGGCGATAACCCGGCCGCCTACCGCTACACCGAAGCGCGCATGACCGACGTCGCGCGGCTTCTGCTCGAGGGCATCGACGAGGACGGCGTCGAATTCCGCGCCAATTACGACGGCCAGTCGAAGGAGCCGGTCGTGTTGCCCGGCGGCTTCCCGAACCTGCTCGCCAACGGCGCGCAGGGCATCGCCGTCGGCATGGCGACCTCGATCCCGCCGCACAACGCCGCCGAGCTGTGCGAGGCCGCGCTGCACCTGATCGAGAAGCCCGACGCGAAGTCGAAGGCGCTGATGAAATGGGTCAAGGGGCCCGATTTCCCGACCGGGGGCATCTGCGTCGATTCCAAGCAGGCGATCGCCGAAGCCTACACCACCGGCCGCGGCTCCTTCCGCGTTCGCGCCCGCTGGGAACAGGAAGAGGGTAACCGCGGCACCTGGGTCGTCGTCGTCACCGAGATTCCCTTCCTGGTGCAGAAGTCGCGGCTGATCGAGAAGGTCGCCGAGCTGCTCGACCAGAAAAAGCTGCCGCTGGTGGGCGACATCAGGGACGAGTCGGCCGAAGACGTCCGCATCGTCATCGAGCCGAAGTCGAAGAACGTCGATCCCGCCCTGATGATGGAATCGCTGTTCCGCCTCACCGAGCTCGAGAACAAGATTCCGCTGAACCTCAACGTGCTGATCAAGGGCCGCGTGCCCAAGGTGGTGGGGCTCGCGGAGTGCCTGCGCGAATGGCTCGACCATCTGCGCGACGTCCTGATCCGCCGCAGCAACTACCGCAAGGCGCAGATCGAGCATCGGCTGGAAGTGCTCGGCGGCCATCTGGTCGCCTATCTGAACCTCGACAAGGTGATCAAGATCATCCGCACCGAGGACGAGCCCAAGCCGGCCCTGATCAAGGCCTTCAAGCTCACCGAGATCCAGGCGGAAGCCATCCTCAACATGCGCCTGCGCAATCTGCGCCGGCTCGAGGAGATGGAGATCCGCAACGAGGACCGGGATCTGCGCAAGGAGCTGAAGGGCATCGAAGGCGTGCTCGCCTCCGAAGCCGAGCAGTGGAAGAAGGTCGCTGAGCAGGTCGGCAAGGTCCGCGACATGTTCGGACCGAAGACGCCGCTCGGCAAGCGCCGCACCACCTTCGCCGACGCGCCCGAGCACGATCTCGCGGCGATGGAAGAAGCCCTCGTCGAGCGCGAGCCGGTGACGGTCGTCGTCTCCGACAAGGGCTGGATCCGCACCATGAAGGGTCACGTCGAGGATCTCTCGGGGCTTGCCTTCAAGCAGGACGACAAGCTCGGCTTCGCGTTCTTCGCCGAGACGACCTCGAAGCTCCTGCTGTTCGCCACCAACGGCAAGTTCTACACGCTCGATGTCGCCAAGCTCCCGGGCGGCCGCGGACATGGCGAGCCGATCCGCCTGTTCATCGATCTCGAGCAGGAGGCCGCGCCCGTCGCGCTGTTCGTCAACAAGGGCGGCCGCAAATTCCTGGTCGCCAGCCACGAGGGCCAGGGTTTCGTCGTCAACGAGGACGATTGCGTCGGCACCACCAAGAAGGGCAAGCAGGTCCTCAACGTCGACATGCCGAACGAGGCACGCGCGATCACCGAGGTGCTCGGTGATACCGTCGCGGTCATCGGCGACAACCGCAAGATGCTGGTCTTCCCGCTCGACCAGGTGCCGGAGATGGCCCGCGGCCGCGGCGTGCGCCTGCAGAAATACAAGGACGGCGGTCTGTCGGACATCGCCGTGTTCGAGGCCAAGGCCGGCCTGACCTGGAAGGACTCCGCGGGCCGCGAATTCTCCGCGACCATGAAGGAGCTCACCGAGTGGCAAGGCACCCGCGCCGATGCCGGCCGCCTGCCGCCGAAGGGTTTCCCGAAGTCGAACAAGTTCGGCAAGGTGATCGGGTAGAGCGGTTCCGTGTCCCGGACGCGCTGCAGCGTGCAACGCTGCTGCGCTGAGCCGGGACGCACGCCGCACGGATTGCCCGGAGACGTGGGCTCGCGATAATTGGGCTCGCGAGGCATGGGCCCCGGCTCTGCAGCGCACCGCGTCCGGACGATGCTTCGCATCGCCGGGAGAGCGCTGCGCAGCGTCCGGGGCACCAGCGTTTGTGATTGTGCACCTATCTCTCCGCCGTCATTGCGAGCCACCGGGTCCGCGCCAAGCGCGGCCCGATGACAGGCTCCGCGAAGCAATCCAGAATCTTTCCGCGGCAGCAGTCCTGGATTGCTTCGCTGCGCTCGCAATGACGGGATGCGACAGCATCGCCTCCAATTCGCATACCGGAAGTGGGCGCGCTCTGATATCGTCCGACATGCCGGTCCTTCCGAATGTCGAGACTTAACCCGATGTACGATGTCATTGTTGTCGGCGGCGGTTCCGCCGGCGCTGCCGTGGCCGCAAGGCTGTCCGAGGATCCCGCACGGCGCGTGCTGTTGCTCGAAGCCGGCCGCGACTGGCGCGCCGACGAGGCACCGTGGGAGGTGCGGACGCCGAACCCGATCCCGATCATCCACAAGCGCGAGTACCAGGAGAAATGGCAGTGGCCTGAGCTGTTGTCGCGCCGGGTGGCCGGGCAGGAGCCGCGCTTCTACTGGCGCGGCAAGGGGCTCGGCGGTTCCTCGATGATGAACGGCCAGATCGCAATCCGCGGCGTCGCCGATGCCTTCGACGAATGGGCCGCCCATGGCTGCACCGGCTGGTCGTCCCGGGAGGTGATGCCGCTGTTCTCGGTGATCGAGGATGATTTCGAGTTCGGCGATGCCGAGGGCCACGGCAGCGGCGGGCCGCTGCCGGTCTATCGCGCACCGCCGGAGACATGGGGCCCGATCGATCGCGGCTTGCGCGATGCCGCGCTGGCGAGCGGCTATCCCTGGTGCGCCGATCTCAACGGTGCCGACGGCGAGGGCGTCGCCTGCTATCCCATCAACAGCCGCGACTTGCGCCGCATCAGCACCAACGAGGGCTATCTCGAGCCGGCGCGCGGCCGCGCCAATCTGGAGATCCGCGGGCATGCGCTGGTCGATCGCGTCCTGATCAGCGACGGCCGCGCCACTGGCGTCCGCGTTCACGTCGAAGGGCAGGGCATTCAGGAGATCAGCGCACGGCAGATCGTGCTCTGCGCCGGCGCGATCCACAGTCCGGCGATTCTGCTGCGCTCGGGCGTCGGCCCGGCCGAGGAGCTGAAGGCGATGGGGATCGCGGTCGCGCGCGATCTGCCGGTCGGCCGCCACTATTTCGATCACCCGCTGTTTCGCGCCACGATCCAGCTTCACGAAAAGCTGCGGCCGACCGATCCCGACACCCGCCACACCAATTGCTGCGTGACCTATTCCTCGGGCCTTGCCGACGGCGGCAAGCGCGACATGATCCTGATCGCCTTCAATCATCGCGGCATCGGCATGCCTGGCGCGATCGGCGCCGGGCTGTTCAACGCGTACTCGCGCGGCACGCTCAAGCTGGCCTCGACGGACCCGTCGATCGATCCTGTCGTCGAGGAGAACATGCTGGCCGATCCCCGCGACATGCTGCGCATGATCGACGCAGTGAGGCGGCTCGCGGTGATCACGTCCCAGCCGGCGCTCTCCGGCATCGCCGACTGGATCCGGCTCGCCGACACGGATCTGACGCTGCCGCAGGCCGCCAGCCTGCCGGATCACGAGCTCGACGCGGTGCTCCGCCGGGAGACCGGCGACATCCAGCACGCCGCCGGCAGTTGCCGCATGAGCGGCGTTGGCGATCCCAATGGCGTGGTCAACCCCGACGGCACGGTGAAGGGTATCGGGGCCTTGCGCATCGCCGACGCCTCGATCATGCCGTCCGATTGCCGCGCCAACACGCATTTCACGACGGTGGTGATCGGCGAGGCGATCGCGCGGATGATGATGCGGTAGGGCTACAACCACGGTCATCGCGGTGGCCGCTGCTGCCTCCGCGTCATTGCGAGCGCAGCGAAGCAATCCAGAATTCCTCCGCGGATGCAGTCTGGATTGCTTCGTCGCAAGGGCTCCTCGCAATGACGGAGCCAAGGGCGGGGCCATCGCTCTCCATTCGCACCTTCAAACAGCAGACGCACGCTGGCGTTCTCGCGACGCTCCTCGCCCGAGTCTTGCTTCATGTGCCGCGCCCTCAGAGACAAGGGCGCAGGGAAGGCCGGGCGCCGGCTGGCACCCGAGATCCGTGCGCGATAGAAATGCACACGGGGTGGACCACAGGTGTGCCGGTCGCCCGGCCTTCCCTGCGCGAATGGTTTTAACGGTGTCCTTCGTGCTCTCCTCGGGGAGCGTTGCACTATTGCCCCCGTCGTCTTGTGGATGATCGATGCGCGCACCCGGTCGGGTCGCTCATCACCGCAAGACTTGGCGCCAGAACCCCGGGCGTCGGGACCACACGACTTCTCCGTCCGCGCACATCCTCGCTGGAACTCCGGGGGGTGGCGTGTGCTCGCCCCCGAAGCCATGCGAAGACGCTGTCGGCGCCGTGTCGTATGCGCGAGAGCCATTGCTCACGGTTGCCCGCCCTGCAATGCCATCGCGCCCGACGCCGTCGCGTCCATCGCTGCCCAGCCCGCGGTTCGTGACGATCGCGATCCGCCCCTCGTCTCGGGCCAGGGTGGTCAGTGTGTACGACAAATCCGAATTTCGGTAAAGTGGAATATTTTTGTGGAGCGGGGCTTGACAGGCGGGCAGCGCAAACTGACCGGGCTGTTTTGCCCGACGGGCAGCGGACGACGCGGGTCGCGCCCGGAAGCGTCCTCAGATTTCGCAGCCGGTCATGTTCAGTGCCTTGAGCAAGCCACCAAACGCCTTCAGCCGGCAGGACTCGGGATTGGCGGCGGCCTTTGAGCGCTGGAGATTGGCGGCCTGCTTGACGGCGATCGCCTTTGGCTTCGGCTTGGAACGTCTCGCGGTCGCGAGCTTCCTCGGCTCGCGCCGATGACGGGCAATCGGCTTCGGCTCCGGCGAACCAATATGGATGTCCTGCGGGGGAGCGGCACGGTCTTCAACCGCAGGCGCCTGCGTCGGCGTCTCGCTGCTCGCGGCGGCGATATCGAGGCGATCAGCCTTCGGCAGCGCGTCATATGACGCAGAAGGGCCGATGGCTTGTTCGGCTGGCGGCGCGGCGGTCACGACCACGCGACGCGGCGGAGTTCTCAGCTCCATGGCCGACAGCATTCCTACACTCAGCAGGATCAGCAGGCCCAACAACGCCATTCTCAGCATAATGCGCCTCCAATCGACGTTAGCGCTGCTGAAAATTCTCCGCTCCAATGAGGCAACTTGTCGGCAGGCAGCCGCGTCCCGGCGGATCATTTGCCGACAGGGTTAATTTCGGTGATGCCCTTACACAGTCCTAGGATGGGTTTCGCAAGGGTTCCACCCATCCGAAGATCGTAGGGCGGATTAGCGAAGCGTAATCCGCCGAATATCGGCGGAACGAAGATGGCGGATTACGCCTGCGGCTAATCCGCCCTACGTGCTACGCGCTGCAAATCGGATACCACGACCGCATGAGGGCAAGCCTCAAATCACCCCCGCCAGCCGCAGCGCCACGCCCGCCGCGCAGCTGCCCGCCAGCACCGTCAGCATCCCCAGCTTGAAGCGGAAGATCGCAGTCGCCGCCGCGATCGCCAGCACCAGCGCGGGGATATCGACGCTGCTCAGCACCGGCCTGTCGAAGTTCAGCGGGAACGCATGCACCGGCACGGTCTCGCGGAACAGCGTGTGCAGCGCGAACCAGATCGAGAGGTTGAGGATGACGCCGACCACGGCCGCAGTGATCGCGCCGAGCGCGCCGGCAAGGCCCGTGTTGCCGCGCAGGCGCTCGATATAGGGCGCGCCGACGAAGATCCAGAGGAAGCAGGGCGTGAAGGTGACCCAGGTTGCGAGCAGGCCGCCGAGCGTCGCGGCCAGCATCGGCGACAGCCCGGCCGGGTCGCGATAGGCCGCCATGAAGCCGACGAACTGCAGCACCATGATCAGCGGGCCGGGCGTGGTCTCGGCCATGCCGAGGCCGTCGAGCATCTCGTGCGGCTTCAGCCAGTGATAATGCTCGACCGCCTGCTGGGCGACGTAGGCCAGCACGGCATAGGCGCCGCCGAAGGTGACCAGCGACATCTTCGAGAAGAACAGCGCGATTTGGCTGAAGACGTTGCCTTGCCCGAGCACGAGCAACAGCGCGGCCACCGGCACCAGCCAGAGCGCCAGCCACAGGGCAGCGACGCGGATCGCGCGGGCGGTGTCGGGGCGGATGTGATCGGGCACGGCGTCGCCGAGCATGCTGTCGATCGCGGCGCCGCCGCCGCCATGGCCGTGACCGGCCGGCGCAAACTCCGGCCGGCCGCTGCGCGCGCCGGCATAGCCGATCAGGCCAGCCGCGATGATGATGATCGGGAAGGGGACCGCGAAGAAGAAGATCGCGACGAAGGCGATGCCTGCGAGCGCGATCATGATGCGGTTCTTCAGCGCGCGCTTGCCCACGCGCACCACGGCCTCGACGACGATGGCGAGGACGGCGGCCTTGAGGCCGAAGAACAGCGCCTCGACGGAGCTGACGTTACCGTAGGCCGCGTAGATGATGCTGAGGCCCATGATCGCGATGATGCCGGGCAGGATGAACAGCCCGCCCGCCATCAGCCCGCCGGTAGTGCGGTGCATCAGCCAGCCGACATAGGTCGCGAGCTGCTGCGCCTCCGGGCCCGGCAACAGCATGCAATAGTTCAGCGCATGCAGGAAACGGCCTTCGGAGATCCACTTCTTCTCCTCGACCAGGATGCGGTGCATCACCGCGATCTGGCCCGCGGGCCCGCCGAAGCTCAGGCAGGCGACGCGAAGCCAGACGCGAAAGGCTTCGTTGAAGCTGATGCCGTGCCCGGCATCAGCTCCTGCTTGAGGGTTACGGGTGTCCATTACGCCTTCACCTTGTTGGTCGGCCAATTGTGGGTCTCGGCCGTCGCATCGCGGCACCAGCGGTAGAAGGCATCGTACAGCGTCATGCCGGCCTCGAGCTGCTCGAGGTCGTCGTCATACATGCGCGACAGCCCGAGCGAGGCCGCGAGCAGGCCCGGGGCCTCCGGCGCGAGATCGGGCCGCGCGGTGTCGGCGCCGCGCACCAGCGCCGCGAGCCGGAGCAGGGCCGGGGTGGCGATGCCGAACTCCTCGATCATGACGTCGAAGGTGCAGAGCTCGCCGCGGTGGCTCCAGAACACGTTCTCGATGTCGAAGGGCGCGGCATTGAAGCGCTCGCCCACGGCGACCACCTCGGACGGCGCCACGAACAGGAACACCGCGTTGGGGTCGACAAAGCGGCGGATCAGCCAGGGGCAGGCGATACGATCGACCTTCGGCCGCGCCCGCGTCACCCAGACCGTGCGTCCCTTGGCATCGCGCGGCGGCAGCTTGCGGGCGTCGACCAGCGGCAGCTTGGCCGCCTTCCAGCCCTCAAAGCCGTCCTCCAGGGTTTCGGCCTCCGCGCCGAGCTGCCTCAGCCAGGCGGCGGTGCCCTGCGCCAGCTTGGCGCCGCGCAGGCAGGAGACGATGGCCGCACGGCCGGCAAACGCACCGCCCCATTCCGCGACGGTCTCGTGGCTGAGCTTGATCGAGCCGGGAATCAGCCGCCGGTCGGCGGCAAAATCCTCCTCGGTGCGGACGTCGATCAGGACAGGAGCATTGGCCGTGCCGATCAGGCGCGCCAGCTTATCGGATGAAATGGTCGTGAAAGTAGACATGTTGTTGCGTCCTCGCAAAAACCGAACGGGACGCGATACTTGGGCATGTCGCCTCGTGGGGAGATCGCTCAAATCCCCATGGCCGGATTACATCGAAACTAAGAAGCACTGTCAATCCGGGGGACGATCGAACCTTCGAAAAGTGCTGCCCGCCGGTCTATAATGAACCTCAACAGACCTGAATCTCCTGGAGAATTCGATGCATTCGCATTCCATCGAGCAATGGACTCACGACCACGCCTTCCTGGGCGAGAAGCACGACGAGAACGAGCGGCGCACCTGGCTCGTCGTCGTGCTGACGCTGGTCATGATGGTCGGCGAGATCGTGGCCGGCTCGCTGTTCGGCTCGATGGCGCTGCTCGCCGACGGCTGGCACATGGGCACGCATGCGGCTGCGCTCGGCATCGCCGCCTTTGCCTACCGCTTCGCCCGCCGGCATCTGGGCAATGCGCATTTCACCTTCGGCACCGGCAAGTTCGGCGATCTCGCCGCCTTTGCCAGCGCGATCATCTTGGGATTGATCGCGCTCGAGATCGCCTATGAGAGCGTGCTGCGGCTGATCAATCCGGTGCCGATCGTCTATGGCGAGGCCATGGCGGTGGCCGCGCTCGGCCTCGGCGTCAATCTCGCCAGCGCGTGGCTGCTGCGCGACAGCCATGATCATCATCACGGCCACGCACACGGCCACGCGCATGATGATCACGACGATCATGACCACGATCACCACGGCCATCGCCACCGTCACCACGACAACAACCTGCGCGCGGCCTATGTCCATGTCATGACCGACGCCGCGACCTCGGTGCTGGCGATCGCCGCGCTGGCGGTCGCCATGTTTTCGGGATGGGTCTGGGCCGATCCGGCGGTCGGGCTGATCGGCAGCGTCGTGATCGCGAGCTGGGCCTTCGGCCTCGTCAAGTCATCGGGCGCGGTGCTGCTCGACGTGCGCACCGACGAGAAGCTGGAGCGGGTGATCCGCTCGCGCATGGAGGCCGGTGACGACCGCGTCACCGACCTGCATCTGTGGCAGGTCGGCCCCGGCCATTGTGCCGTGCTGCTGTCGGTGGTGTCGGACAAGCCGAAGCCGCCGGCGGTCTACAAGCGGCGGCTCGCGGGGTTGAAGGGCCTCAGCCATGTCACGGTGGAGGTCGAGACTTGTCCGCATTGACATGACCGGAATTCCGTCGCGCGGCCGGGGTTGAACTTCGGTCGCGGCGCGCACGGCCGCAAGGGAGGAATCATGATGCGCAGGACCGAGCTCGCTCTCGCCGTCGTCGCACTGGCGCTGTCAGGCGCCGCGGCATCGGCGCAATCGACCGGCGTCGAGAAGCTCTACGTGCTCAATTGCGGGGAGGGCACCGCGGGCGACATCTCGCGCTGGACGCCCGGGCTGAACGAAGGCAAGACGATGGACTTCGTCGACACCTGCTATCTGATCAAGCACGCCAAAGGCTGGTTCCTGTGGGACACCGGCATCGCCGATTCCGTCGCCGCCATGCCGAACGGTCTGGTGCCCGCCGATCCCAAGGCCGTGACCTGGCGGCGCCCGAAGACGCTGGCCGCCCAGCTCGAGCAGCTCGGCGTCAATCCCGACGACGTCAAGGCCATGGCGGTCTCGCACACCCATCCGGACCATACCGGCAATGTCGAGCTGTTCCCGCAGTCGATGCTCTACGTGCAGAAGGCTGAATATGACTGGCCCGGCGCCAACAACACGCCGCGCTTCAAGCCGTCGCACCCCGTGGAGCTGCTCAGCGGCGACAAGGACGTGTTCGGCGACGGCAGCGTGACCATCCTGTCGACGCCCGGCCACACGCCCGGGCACCAGTCGCTGCTGGTGAAGCTGCCCAAGACGGGCGCGGTGGTGCTGTCGGGCGATGCCGTGCACTTCAAAGACAATTGGGACAATCGCCGCGTCCCCGGCATGAACGTCGACAAGGACCAGACCGCGGCCTCGATGCAGAAGATCGCGGACACGCTCGCCAAGGAAAAGGCGCAGCTCTGGATCAACCACGACAAGGCCCAGCGCGACAGCCAGAAGCTGGCGCCGGAGTTCTACGACTGACGCTTCAATCAGCTTTTCGGCGCCGTCACGGTGGGCGGGCTCGCCTCCGGCGTCTTCTTCGGCTTCAGCGAGCCGGCATAGAACGAGACCAGCCAGACCAGGAGGACGGCGAGCAGATAGACGCCCCAGGCCTGTGGCGGCGTGGTCGCCCAGCGCAGCAGGCCTTGGAATGTGCGGGGCGGGCGAGGTTCTTCGTTCATGGGCCGCTTGTGCGCGAAAGCCTTGACCCAGTCAATTCTTGGTCCGGTCAATCCGGCCGCGGCCTGGTGCGGATCAGGAACAGCGCCGCCAGCGCCGAGAGGCTGAGCGCAGAGGAAACAATCAGCACCTTGGCGCCCATGAGGTCGATGAGCAGCCCGAAGGCCAGCGGCGCCACGGCCTGCGCCATGCGTGCGGGGGCGCCGATGATGCCGAGACGGTAGCCGAAATCCTTCGGCCCGAAGATCGACAGCGGCAGCGTGCCGCGCGCAATCGTCAGGATGCCGTTGCCCGAGCCGTGGAACAGCGCGAACGCGCTCGCCGCGGCGCTGCCGAAGATCGCCACGACGACCGCGCCGATCGGGTGGGTGAGGCAGGCAAGCCGGGTCGACCACAGCGGATGGAAGCGGCTGAGGAAGCCGGCCTCCAGCATGCGGGCACCGACCTGCGCCGGGCCGATCAGGGCGCCGGCCGCGATCGCCTCGGCCGGCGTTGCCCCCGTCGTCTCCAGGATGCGTGGGAAATGCGCGGCCATGGCGCCGGTCACGGTCCAGACCGCCGCGAAGATGAAGGCCAGCAGAAGCATGGTGCGATCGAGCGGCAGATGCGGCTTCTCGGTCGTGGCCGCCGCGTGGCTGGCGCCCTTGATCGCCGGCAGCATGAAGAAGTTGAGCGGCAGGCCGATCAGGATGTTGGCCGCCGCCCAGGCAAAGCAGGTCTCGCGCCAGCCGATATGCGACAGCCCCCAGGCCGTGAGCGGCCAGCCGACGGTGGAGGCAAAGCCCGCCATCAGCGTGATGCCGGTGATGGGCCGGCGCGCCTCGGTGCCATAGATGCGCCCCAGAGCGGCGAAGGCGGCGTCGTAAAGCCCCATCGCCATGCCGATGCCGAGCACGAGCCAGGCGAACACCATCACCGCAACGGACTGCGAGAGCCCAAGGAGCGCGAGCCCGGCGGCGATGGTCAGGTTCGAGGCCGACAGCACCTGCCGTCCGCCGACGAGATCGATCTGCCGCCCGATCCGCGGGCCGAGCATCGCCGAGATCACCAGCGAGGCCGAGAACGCGCCGAAAATCCAGTTGGAGGAGACGCCGAGGTCGCGTGCCATGGGATCGGCGAGCAGCGCCGGCAGATAATAGCTGGACGCCCAGGCCAGGGTCTGCGTGGTGCCGAGCGCCAGGATGATCGGAAGCTGGCGCTGGCTCATATCGCTGTATTTCTGGTCGGCAGTGTCATCGGTTCCATTTGCAGCTTGCGGCGTGAGCGCGTCAACAGCGCCTGCGGCATATTCGACCTGCCGTAGACGGGAGCCTTTGTCGCGCGGCGCTGCGCATGGCCTTCCGCTCGTCACGAATGCACGCCATAATGGCGCATGCAATTGACCTCGCGCCTTGCGCTGATGAACTGGCTCACCGGCCAGGGGCTCACGGGCCTGCCCGAAAACGAACTGCTCCGCGGCTTCTGCGAGCGCTGCTGCGCCGAGGGGCTGGAGCTGTCGCGCGGCCTCGTCGTCATCGACACGCTGCATCCGATCTATGAGGGTCGCGGCTTCCGCTGGAGCGACCGGCCCAGCAACGAGAGCGACGCGTTCGAATACGGCTCGACCGCCGACGGCGACGCCGCCAAGAGCTGGCGCCGCTCGGTGTTCTTCCACATGCTCGAGAATGGCGAGGACGAGATGGTGATCGATCTCGCCGACGCGCCGTCGATGGACTTCTCGCAGATCGGCGAGCTCGCCGAGAAGGGCCACAAGCATTATCTCGCCTTCGTGCACCGCTTCGGCGAGAACGGCGCGCTCGGTCTGATGGACTGTCTTTACTCCTGCTGGACCACGCGGCGCGACAGCGGCTTCAGCGAAGCCGAGCTGGATTCGCTGCGCGATCTCGTGCCGGTGCTGGGGCTCGCGATCAAATCGGCGCAGCAGGTCGACATCGCGCGCACGCTCGGGCGCGTCTATCTCGGCCGCGACGCCTCCGAGCAGGTGCTGCGCGGACGGATCTCGCGCGGCGTCACCGAGCGCATCAACGCCGTGCTCTGGTACTCGGATCTGCGCGGCTCGACAGGGATCAGCGAGAGCATCGGCCCCGACGAGATCATCCCGTTCCTCAACGACTATGCGCAGGCCGTGATCGACGCGATCCACGATGCCGGCGGCGACGTGCTCAAGCTGATCGGCGACGGCGTGCTCGCGATGTTCTGGGGCGAAGACATGTCGGATGCGCGGCGCGCTGCGCTCCGCGCCGAGCATCTGTTCCGCAAGAACGTTGCGGCGCTGAACAAGCGGCGAGAGGCCGACGGCCGCCCGACCACCTCGGCCTATATCGGCCTGCATGTCGGCGAGGTCTTTTACGGCAATATCGGCAGCGAGGACCGGCTCGACTTCACGGTGGTCGGCCCGACCGTCAACGAGGTCAGCCGCATCGCCTCGATGAGCCGCTCGGTCGACCGCGAACTCCTGGCGTCCTCCGAATTCTACAAGGGCCTGGATGCGGCCGGCCGGCGCTATCTCGTCTCCACCGGCCGCTACGCGCTACGCGGCATCGGCCGCGCGCAGGATCTCTACACGCTCGATCCTGATGTCGATGCCAGCGAGCCGGTGACGGGAAGCTACGAGCGGTATCTGGCGAATTAGGTTCGTCGTCCCCGCGAACGCGGGGACCCATACCGCGTGATCTATCGAATGCGGACGGTGCCAGTCCCAGCGGACATGTGTAACGGCGAGCCTTCGTCCAACTTCTCCCTGGGGTTATCGCGACGAGCGCAAAGCGCTCGCGCTGGGGTCCCCGCGTTCGCGGGGACGACGGCGGAAGTCGTTGCTCGACCTGCAAGCGCGGCTAGCACCGCGCCGCGACCTCATCCCCCACCATCACCGGCTGCCGGTCGAGCGCCACGGCCGGCGACAGCCAGATCACCAGGGCCTGCGCGCCGAACACGGCGGCGGCGAGATAGAGGCAGGCTTCCGCGCTCCAGAGCCCGCCGACGATCGCCCCCAGAGCCGAGCCGAGCGGGCGGGCGCCGTAGCTCATGATGTTGATGGCGGAGACACGCCCCAGAAGGCGCGGCGGCGTCACGGACTGGCGCAACGTCGTGGTCGAGATCACCCACAGGATCGGTCCGACGCCGAGCAGGAAGAAGCTGAGGACCGCGAGCCAGGGTGAGGGCACCAGCACGGTCAGCGCCATCACGACCGCGGCGACGAAGCCGGTGACCGGGCCGAGGCCGACCACGGTGCCGAAGGCGATGCGCTGCATCACGCGCGTGGCCAGCAGCGCGCCGATCACCATGCCGACGCCGTACATCGTCAGCACCGTGCCGACGCCCGCGGCGGTCAGGCCGAGATGGCGCACGGCATAGGGCACGAACACGGCGATCTGCAGGAACCAGCCGGTGTTGAAGATGAACTGGGTGATGAACACCGGCCGCAGCAGCGGATGGTGAAACACGAAGGCCGCGCCCTCGCGGATCTCCTGCCACGGATGGCGGCGCGGCGCCGGCGCGCGCGCGGGCTCGAAGATGCCGGAGAGCAGCACCACCGCAATCGCCGAGAGCGCCGCGGCAAAGCCGAAGGCCGGGCTCGCGCCCAACCAGCCCACCAGCGTGCCGCCGAGCGCAGGCCCGCTGGCAAAGGCGATGGTGCGCGCAAGCTCGATGCGGGCATTCGCCGCCGGCAGCAGCTCCGCGCTGACCAGCGAGGGCACCAGCGCCGGTGCGGCCACGCTGTAGACCACGGTGCCGCACACGGCAGCGAAGCCGAGCAATGCCAGCAGCGGCAGGTTGAGCGCGCCGAGCCCCAGCAGCAGCACGATGGTTGCAAGCGCCGCGGCCCGCAGCGCCTCGGCCCCCGCCATCAGCGAGCGACGCGAGATACGGTCGGCGAGCAGGCCGGCCGGAATCGCGAAGAGCACGAAGGGCAGGGTCAGCGCGGTCTGCAATAGGCCGGTCTGGCCTTCCGCCACGCCGAGCGTGAGCACGGCGACGATGGGGGCGGCGGCCAAAGCGATCTGCTCGGCCGACTGCGCCGCGAGGTTGGACCAGGCGAGGCGGCCAAAGGTGGTGGGGAGGCGAGGCGGGTTTGACATGGCTCATTTCCTGCGAAGTCGGATTGGCGCGAGTATCCGGTGCCAGGGCCCGCCAAACCCACCCGGTTTCCGACAGGGGGCGAACAGCGGCCGGGAGGGAACCAATGCGGCCAGATGCAGTTGCAAATGAGTTGCAATAAGAACGAAGTCGGGTATTCTGGGCTCATGGATGCCCGATCTCCCCACTTGACGCCCGACGCTGCCGGCTGGCGCGCGGATGCGCCCGCCACCAAGAGCCTCGCCGAGGTCAATTCCACGATCGCCATTCCGGCCGCGGGCCGCTGGTGGCGGCGGCTGCTCGCCTTCGTCGGTCCGGGCTATCTCGTCTCGGTCGGCTATATGGACCCCGGCAATTGGGCGACCGATCTCGCCGGCGGATCGAAATTCGGCTACACGCTGCTCTCCGTCATCCTGCTCTCGAATTTGATGGCGATCCTGCTGCAGTCGCTGGCGGCGCGGCTCGGCATCGTCACCGACCGCGATCTCGCGCAGGCCTGCCGCGCCACCTATTCGCCGGCGGTCAACTTCCTGCTCTGGCTGGCCTGCGAGGCGGCGATCATCGCCTGCGATCTCGCCGAGGTGATCGGCACGGCGATCGCGCTCAAACTCCTGTTCGGCATTCCGCTGATCGGCGGCGCGCTGCTCGCAGCCCTCGATGCCTTCCTGCTGCTGCTCCTGATGAACCGCGGCTTCCGCTTCCTCGAGGCCTTCGTCATCGCGCTGCTGGTGGTGATCGCGGTTTGCTTCGCCGTCCAGATCGCGGCCGCCGCGCCGCCGGTCGCGGAGGTGCTGCGCGGCTTCATGCCGAAGAGCGAGATCTTCACCAACCCCGAGATGCTCTACATCGCGATCGGCATCATCGGCGCGACCGTGATGCCGCATAATCTCTACCTGCACTCCTCGATCGTGCAGACGCGCGCCTATGAGCGCAACGACGAAGGCCGCCGCGAGGCGATCAAATGGGCGACGACGGACTCCACCATCGCCCTGATGCTGGCGCTGTTCATCAATGCCGCGATCCTCGTCGTGGCGGCTGCGACCTTCCACAAGAGCGGGCATTCGGATGTCGCCGAGATCGGGCAGGCGTTCGAGCTGCTGTCGCCGCTGCTCGGCCTCGGCATCGCCTCGACATTGTTCGCGGTGGCGCTGCTCGCCTCCGGCCTGAACTCGACGGTGACGGCGACGCTCGCCGGCCAGATCGTGATGGAGGGCTTTCTCGATCTGCGCCTGCCGAGCTGGGCGCGCCGTTTGCTCACGCGCGGCATCGCGATCATTCCGGTGATCGTGGTCACCGCGATCTATGGCGAGCGCGGCACGGCCGATCTGCTGGTATTCAGCCAGGTCGTGCTGTCAATGCAGCTGCCCTTCGCCGTCATCCCGCTGGTCCGCTTCGTCTCCGACCGCCGCAAGATGGGCAAGTTCGCGATTCCCTCCTACGTCGCGGCGATCGCGTGGATCGTCGCAGGCGTGATCGTGGTCCTGAACCTGAAGCTGTTGTTCGACACGTTGTTTGGATGAGTGCAGGGACTGCCCGCACGTTTCGTGCGGAGGGCACTGCGGCGAACTGCTCCCTGGCGCGCGCCGGCCGTACCCGTTTCGCGCGAACGTGGGTCCGGTCCTTCGAAAATGCGCACCGGCCGGCGACCGACGCTTTCGTCGCGCGCCGGCGAATGACCGCTTTTCAATTGGTACGAAGAGGGTATACTACCTTCAATTGCTGATAGGCCACAGTTACTGACAGGCCATATTATGACGTTGCGTTTTTCAGGATTGATTTTTCTCCCCGCGGGATAATCGGCGGTCCCGCGCCGGAGTAGATGCGCCGATCGCATTCTCTCCGGACAATTCGAACGGGTTGCGCGCAAGGTAGGCGCGCGAGGCCAGTGGCGCCGCCATTGGTGATGGATTGATTTTTGCTGCGCGGGTTCACGTCCTGGGAGGGGACGATGATCAGGCCAGAAAGCGTTGATTGCTGCGTTGTAGTCATTGATGAGCGTGTACTGCCGTGACCAAGTGTCCCGCATGTTCAGCCCGTGTCGCTCGCGAGCATCGCTTCTGCTCTCAATGCGGCGCGCGCCTCGATCGCGCCGTGGAGCAGTCCTCCGGTCCATCGGCGATTAGCACAACTGACCGTGCGGTGCGGGTTGTTCCGCTGCATGATCATGCGGCGGTTCGGTCACAGATGTTGACCGAGAACAAGCAGGTCAGCGTTCTCTTCGTCGACGTCTGCGACTCGACATCGCTGCTCCAGCATTCCGACCCCGAGGAATCCCGCAATTATCTCGGCAAGGCGCTGAACCATCTGGCCGAAGCGGTCGGGACCTATGGCGGCACGGTCAGTCAATTGCTCGGCGACGGGCTCGTCGCCCTGTTCGGTGCGCCCGTGGCGCAGGAGGATCATGCCCTGCGCGCGTGCCTTGCCGCGCTCAAGATGCAGAGGGCAACCGTTCCCGGCCACGAGGTTCATGGCATGGCCAGTCCGATGCTGCGCATCGGCATCAATTCGGGCGAAGTCCTGGTCGGCGTCGTCGGGCAATACGGCTGGTCGCACTACGGGGCGGACGGCAAGACGATTCATCTGGCGTCACGGCTCGAAAAGATGGCGCCGCCCGGCGGCATCCTGATCAGTGCCGCGACGCAGCGCCTGGTCGCGCAGCAGATCGACACGCGGCCGGTGGGGACGCGGCCGGTGCGCGGGCTGGACGACCCGGTCGAGCTCCATGAGGTCGTGGTCGCCACTGAAAGCTCGGCGGCCGCGCCGCTGACGCGGAAGCAGCGCTGGGCGCCCCTGGTCGGCCGCGAAGAGTCTTTGCGGATCCTCACTGCAGATCTCGACATCGTTCGAACCGGCGTGATGCGGACGATCGGGCTGTGCGGCGATGCCGGGATCGGCAAGTCCCGCTTGATCGCCGACTGGATCGCCGCGCTTGCAAGTCAGGGCACGGAGGTCTGCCTTTCGCAAGCGAGAGGTTATGCAAGCGCGCGCGCCTACAGCACCGCCGCGGACCTGATCGCAAGCTTGGCCGGGTTGCCGCAAACAAGCGCGACGGACCCCCAATCCGTCCGGCAGATCCTGGCCGCCGAATGGGCCAGCGAAGGTGCCGCGCATCTGGCAGCGGTCAATGACTTGCTGGGTCTGGCGGCGCCGGACGAGGCCTGGCTGGCGCTGAATCCGGTCCAGCGGCGGCGCCGGATCGGTGATGCATTGCTGTGGCTCGTGCGCAGACGCGCCCAGGCAGGTCCGTTCGTGCTCGTGCTCGAGGATGTCTTCCTGGCCGACCGCGAGAGCCGGCGGTTGTTCGAGGCGCTGCTTCCAAAGCTTCAGGGTCTGCCCATCCTGGTCTGTGTCAGCTATCGACCCGATTTCGAGCATCAGTGGCGCCAGGCCCCGTGGTTTGCGGAGCGCCTGATCGAGCCCCTTCGCGACGGCGAGCTGCTCAGGCTGGCGCGCGCCCTGATGGGGGACGATCTGTCCGTGCTCGGCATCATGAACGAACTGGTCGCGCGCGCCGACGGCAATCCCTTCTTCCTGGAGCAGTTGGTCATCACGCTGATCGACGACGGATCGCTGGAGGGAACGCCGGGGGCATACCGCCTGCAGCGACCGCCCGGAGAGCTGCGCGTGCCGGGCTCGATCGCCGCGGTGATCGGCGCGCGCGTCGACAGGCTGCCCGAAGCTGCCAAGTCCGCGCTCGAGGCGGCGGCGATCCTCGGCGACCCCATCACGGGCGAACTGATCGCCGCGATGCAGGCCGTGGACTTGGGGCGTGCCGAAGAATTGCTGGGTCTTTGCGTTGCATCCGGGCTGCTGACCGGACCGGATCAGGCGCTCGGCCGGCTCGAGCAGCACGCGTTCGCGTTTCGCCACGCACTGGTGCGCGACGTCGTGCTCGGCACCCTCACGCGGACGCGGCTCAAGGCGCTGCATCGCCAGGCCTTCCTGGCGCTTCATGCGCGGCCGGGAGCGGCCGAGGCGGATATCGCGCCGGCGCTGGCGCACCATGCCTTCAAGGGCGAGGAATGGGAGCAGGCGGCGAGATTCACCGTCAAGTCGATGGCGCGTGCGATCTCGCGCTCGGCCAATCAGGAAGCGCTCCAGCTGTTCGAGAAGGGTCTTCAGGCAGCCCGCCGTGTCGATGACGCCTCGGTTGCGCAGACCCTGGAGCTGGCGCTTCGCCTGGAAGCCATCGGAGCGATGCTGGCCCTCGGGCAGATCGACGACATCTTCAGCAATATGGAGCGTGCGGAAGCGATCGCGGTGCAACTGAACGATCAGCGCGCACGGGCGGCGGTGTCGACCGAGACGGCGGTCTTCTTGTGGATGCGCGGTCGCTTCGAGCAGGGTCTGCGCTACGCCACGCGAGGGCTCGACGCGGCCCGCCTGGCGCAACGCCGCCACATGATGATGGCGGCGCATCAGACCCGCCTGATGAACCTCCACGCTCTCGGTCGATACGCAGAGGCCGCCATGGAGGGGCAGATTCTGCTCTCCGACTACGGACCTGAGCTGTCAGCGCATTGCGTCCAACCCGGATGGGCCGCCATCCCTATCATCAATCTGTATGCGTTTCATGCCAGCACGCTCTGGCGGCTCGGAGACAGTGCAAGGGCACACGCGTTCTGTGCCAAGGCCTATGAGATCCTGTCGAGCATCAACCATCCCTATTCCCGTCTGCTGATCGACACCGTCCAGTCGCAGATCTGGATCGAGAGCAGGGATCTCGATCGGGCCGAGACCTTGATGCGCACCGGCGTGCAGCAATGCATGACGCATAACGTCCCGACCATGCTGTCGGTTTGCACGGGTGTTCTCGGCAGCGCGCTCGCGCGCAACGGCAAGGCCGCCGAGGCGGCGACGATGCTGGAGAAGGGGTTCGCCGACCGCATCTACGAGGCGGCCGGGCCCTACGGCCGGACGTTCATGCGCGTGAGCCTCGGCCTGGCCTATCGCAAGCTCGATCGGCTCGACGACGCCATCGCGGTCGGTCGCAAGGCCGTCGAGGACGCCGCCGAAGAATACGGTCACCAGACCGAAGCCGTTTACGAGCTTGCGGAGACCTTGCGGCAGGCCGGCGATCTCGCGGGCGCCGAAGCGCATTTCAGGCGGGTCGCGGAGGCAGCGGAGCGTCTGGGCATGCCCCACTATCAAGGACGGGCCGCCGCGGTGCTCGCAGATTGGCGGAAGGACGGGTACGCAGCATGAAACTCTCAGCCGGCACTCCTGATGCAATGCCGCCAGGGCTCCGCAGCCTCCTCTACGGAATCTTTTGCTGGGCCAATCGTCATCCGGGCGCTTTGCGCGCGGTCGGTGCGGTGCTTCGGCATTGGCCGTTCGTCGGCGGCTGGTTGGGCATGGCGGCCCGGGCCGACGCTGTCAAAAAGGTGCTGACCCGGCCTAACAGTTTCTCCAACACCGCGCACGCGGCGAACCTGTCGGCCGGCGACTATCTGATCGGCATGGATCCCGACGCCACATACAAGGGGGATAGGCTTCTGCTGGATGATCGGTTGGCTGTCCTGGACGCGACATTGCCCGCCGCGGCCGATCTTGCGGCCCGAGATTATGTTGAGAAGCTTCGGCTGATCGGCAAGAGAAAATCGTTCGATCTCATCGAGGATTACCTGATGTGGATCGTGTTTCGCGCAATGCATCCCCTGTTTGGGGAGGCGACCAACAAGGTGGCAGCGGGCGCGACCGGAAGCCTCGATGATCCCGGGCTGCAGCGTCAATATCTCCTCGAGATCCGCTATGTGGCGGGGCAGCTACTGGCTGGCAGCTCGGCGACGCTGAGAGTGCAGCGCAGGGCTGAACTCAACGCTGACGCACTGAGATCGCGTATCGCCGGCGTCGGCAACGACATCCAGCTCGCATGGGGGACGTCCTGTCCGTTCAATGTCATCAAGCGGAACGCCGTTGGCCTCGCCTGGATCTCGCATCCGGTCACCGTGCAATCGGGGGCGCTCGCCGTGCAAGAGCTGCTGGGGCGCCCTGATGTTCACAAGGCATTGCGCGAGCAGGCGCAGCGGCTCCTGAAAATGGGTCCGAACCAGGTTTGGGAGGACCAGGCCTTCCGCAAGCTGGTGCAAGATCATGTCCTCGAACTCTTGCGTTTCCGCCCGATTTTTCCGCTGCTCGCGCGCGATGTGCCGCGCGACACGGAATTCGAGACGGGTGCGCGGCACAATGCCAAATGCCCCGCCGGCGGAAAGATGGCGATCTGGGGGATCGCCGCAATGTTCGATACCGCGATAGACAAAGACATCAGCCAATTTTCTCCGGCGCGCAACTGGGGCACGAACGAAGATCTGCGCTGGCTGATGTTCGGATACGGTACCCGCCAGTGTCCGGCCATGGTCTACGCGGTCAAGATCCTGACCAGCGCGCTGATCGGTCTGTTGATCCTGCCCGAGCTGCAACTGACGCGGGGCGAGGGCAAGCCCGTCACCTATGACGGACCGCTCATGTCGCGGATGCGCGTGAGTTTCATTTAGCAGGCGGGAGAAGGACGGGCATGCTCAAGATAGTCCGCCAGCAGATGATCTGCATCGCAGTGCCAGGCTGGAACGGCACGACCGATCTTTCGGAAGACAGCCCCGTTTCCAAGGGGCTGTACTCTCTGTTCCGAGACGTCGAGGTGGTCCAATTCGCCTCCATCGCGTTGCTGCCGGCGAGGGCCGACGCAGTCGACAAGAGGCCCTGGTTGATGCTCGAGCTTGCGATCGAAGAGGGAATCGATCCCTACGATATGATTTACCGGCTCGTCTACCATTGGAGCGAGGCGATGTGGTCGCTGTACAGCTCCTTCTGGCCGAGCGATGCCACTGCGCTGCGGAGCGAACGCAACGACAAGCTGCACAAGATGTTGATGAAGCATCTCAGCATCGCCGATGGCGGCTTCATCGGCGCCCGCGACCGGACGGCTCGACAGATCGAGAAGGAGCAGGAGCTGCTTGAGTGGACGCGAGACGAGGCGCGGGCCATGAAGCAAGCCATGCTGTATGGCGATGATCGCGCTGCGTTCGCGCTGGCGCTTGCGCAACGGGCATTCCAGAATCGTCGTTTCGGCTGGGCGCTGGATCCGGCGCCGCGGTCGTACTGGCGCGGCAAAGGCGCGAGCATCTCCGCAAAAGCCGGTTACGTGCTAACGCTGTTCGTGCTGTGGCTACTCGCAGTCTGGCTGGTCGGCGCAGTGCCGCGCGGTGCGCTTGGCATCTACACTTGGTTGTTCGGGCCGCCTTATTCCGGCGTGACGGACGTCGTGGCCTTCATTTCAATGGCGAGTTGCTGGGTACTTGGCGTCAGTATCCGCATCGTACTTGCGCTGCTCGGGCTCGGGGTCTTGGTATGGCTCCTCCTGATCGCTCTGCCAGCCCTTTCCAGGACGTGGCGACGCTGGCTGGAGAGCGTGGGGCGCGAGCTCGACCGGCCCACGGAAACGTGGTCGTCATGGCTTACCTATCGGATCGGACTGTTGCTCAGCGTGCCGATCGCTTTCGCCCTCGTCGCGCTCGCGTTCGCCTTTATCTTCTCGCCCTGGACGATCGTGGACGCATACAAGGCATGGACTGCCAACCTTTTCGGGTGGCAGATCATCGCCCTGGTCGTTCTCGCGATCGTCGTGTTGATCTGCGCGGTCGGCCTGCTGTCCCGGATCAATCAGGATCTCGCGATGGTTGGCAACTGGTTCTTTCAACCTTACGAAGAGGATGTGCTGCGTGCCCAACAGGTCGATCCATCGATCGACAACAGCGAAGGGCTGGTGGTGCGCGAAACCGCCCATATGGTTAGCCTGACGGATCTCCGCAGTCCGAACGGCTGGAGTGCCTGGTGGATCCGGGTGTCGCTGCGCATCGTGACACTGTTTGGACGTGTGATCTTCACCGAGAGCCGGCTGGGAAGTGCGCCGGGCATTCATTTCGGCCATTGGCACATCATCGAGGACGGGCGCCGCTACCTGTTCTGCTCGAACTACGATGGCAGTTTCGGCGGCTATCTCGACGATTTCATCAATGGTGCCACGATCGGGACCAACCTCGCCTGGCGGTGGACCACGTTGAAGCCCCGTGGTTCGGCAGCGATCGGACAGCCCGCCGTCGTTCATGCGCGCAGCTTCCCGCCGACGCGATTTATCGTATTCCGGGGCGTGAAGTGCGAGCTTCAGTTCAAGTCATATGCGCGCGACAGCATGCTTCCGCACATGTTCCGCTTCGACGCCCGCAAGGAGTCGGTCGACCAGATCAACCTCGCGACCGGACTGCGCGACGCTCTGTTCGGAGCGCGCAACGACAGCAACGACGACCTAATCATGAGGGCGATCGAATCATGAAAGCGCCGGCAGCGCATCTCGCGCATCATTTCGATGACATCCAGGGAATGCTGAGGAGCGGCTACGGCTGGCTGCAAGACAGTCGGTTCTGGCTGCTGACGATCCGGGACGGGAAGGAGACGGCGGCCCGGGCGTGGCTCGCAAAATTCGTGGAGAGCGGCGTCGTTGCCAACGCAGAAGAGGTCGGGAAGTCGAGAACGCATCCAATCGCGAAGGCTGCGGCGATCGCGTTCAGTTTCTCGGGGCTGGCAAAGCTCGGATGCGTGGAAGACACCCTTCATCCGTTCCCGACGCCCTTCCGCAGTGGCATGGGCAGCGATGCGCGCGCGTTGCTGCTGAGGGACAATCCCCGCGCATGGCGCTGGTCCGACGTCGATGGCGACAGCGGCGATGCCGTACATGTCCTGATTGCGGAATGGACGGAGAGAGACGTCGGGCCGATCATTTCGCGCCCGGATGAGACGATATTCAGCGCCATCCAGGTCGATAACGATCCTTGCTCATTTCAAAAACTGGAAGGCGACAACGAAGAGAAATTGCGCGAAGCATTCGGGTTTCGCGACGGCTTGGCGCAGCCCGTCATCAAAGGATTGAAGCAAGACGACAGCTTCCGACCGCGCCGGTCAGAGAAAGACAAGAAGCAGGCCGATACGCTGTATGACGACAGCGTCGTCCAGCCTGGCGAGTTCATCCTGGGCTATCGCAACGAATATGATGAGCTCACTTATTGCCCCGACGTGGTGGGATGGAGGCAGTCAGGTCTCGCCAATCACCACGGCGGTCGGTTTGCCCTGAACGGAAGCTATCTCGCCGTGCGCCAGATCGAGCAGGACGTCGAGGCGTTCAGCGCCTTTCGGCAGGCGAACGGTCAAGACATCTGCAATAAACTGATGGGCCGCCAGGACAATGGCTGGCCGCTCGCGTGGAAATACGACCCGAGCAATCCAAAAACGGATTCGGAACTTGACGCGTTCCGCTACCGTGTCGACGACGCCAACGGCTTCACCTGCCCGAAGGGGGCTCACATTCGACGGGTGAATCCGCGGGATACGCTCGGCGTCGACATTGAGTCGAGCATCAAGTCGACCAAGTTGCACAGGCTTCTTCGTCGCGGCCGGCCGTATCGCGAGGACAGCAACGGCGAGACGCGCAAGGGGATCTTCTTCATCGCCTGCAATGCGGATCTCGAGCGGCAGTTCGAGTTCGTCCAGCAGCGTTGGGCGCGGAATCCGAGTTTCGTCAACCTTCACGCCGATGATCCGTTCGTCGGGTCGTCCGACCCTCAGACCTTCCCGAAGGCCTTGTCGTTGCCGGGTCTGCCGAGCGGTGGAGAGGTCTCCCTGGCGAACTTCACAACGACGCTTGGGGGAGGCTACTTCTTCCTGCCGGGACTTGCGGCGCTCAAGTTCATCGTCGGTGAGGAGGGGGCTACAAAGTTCGCGACATCGGAAGTGGCCGAAGCTGCGGCCCCCTGAAAGCCGCGAAGTCGGACCTCAGTCCTGCGGCTCGGACGCCTCATCGCCCTGCGCGTCGATGCGCAGCCAGCCCGAGGGGGCGAGGCGCTGCTGCGGCAGGAAGCGGGCCTTGTAGTCCATCTTCTTCGAGCCCTCGATCCAGTAGCCGAGATAGACGTAAGGCAGCCCTTGCCGGCGGGCGCGGGCGATGTGGTCGAGGATCATGAAGGTGCCCATCGAGCGGCTCACCTGGCCCGGCTCGAAGAACGAATAGACCATCGACAGGCCGTCGCTGAGCACGTCGGTGAGCGCCACCGCGATCAGCTCCTCGCCGCGGCCGGTGATGCCGCTGTCGGGCCCGCGCTTGCGGTATTCGATGATGCGGGTCTCGACATGGCTGTCCTCGACCATCATGGCGTAGTCGAGCACCGTCATGTCGGCCATGCCGCCATGGCGGTGGCGGGCATCGAGATAGGCCCGGAACACCGAATATTGCTCGGAGGTCGGGACCGCGCTGCGCTGCTCGCCGATGATGTCGGAATTGCGCGCCATCACCTTGCGGAAGTTGCGGGAGGGGCGGAACTCGTTGGCGACGACCCGGACCGAGACGCAGGCGCGGCACTGGTCGCAGGCCGGCCGGTAGGCGATCGACTGGCTGCGGCGGAAACCGCCATGGGTCAGGAGGTCGTTGAGATCGCCGGCGCGCTCCCCCACCAGGTGCGTGAACACCTTGCGCTCATGCCGGCCCGGCAGATAGGGGCACGGAGAGGGCGCCGTCAGGTAGAATTGGGGGGTGTCGCGCGAGTGCTGGGTCAAGGGACGTCGTGGGCCTCCGAAGTGGGTCTCAGCATCGCGCTACGGAAGCCCTTGGTCAATTGGTCTACTCGGCAGGTCAGGTCAGACAGCTTAAGTGATCCAGGTTGATAGGTCCTTGATCGCCAGCTTCTCAGTATGTCCTTGCGCCCTGCGGCATGGGCGCGCGGACGGAGGTGTTGATCACGACCGTTCCCAGCACGATGTCGTGCAGCAGGCGCCGGCGGCCGTTGAACAGGCCGACCAGCACCACGAAGGGCGTCAGGAACGAGACCGAGACCCAGAACAGCACGGCATGGGTGGCGCCGAGCACGAAATAGCCTGGCGCCCCGTACCAGGTGCGCAGCTCCAGATCCATCAGGCGCATGCCGATCGTGGCGGAGGAGGGGCCGCCGATACAGGCGCCATAATAGACGATGGCCCAGACCACGGAGGCCGGCCAGGCGATCCAGAACAGCGCCCAGCCGATCCCGAGGGTGACCACGCCGAACAAGGCGATGAAGATGTAGCCGAGGATCACCGGGACCGAGATCACGACCATGTCGATCAGGAAGGCGAACACCCGCCGCGTCGCAACGCCGCGGAACAGTTCCGGGTGCAGATAGGGATCGTAGGCATGCGGTTGCACCCCGCCGTCATTGCGCCAGGCGCCTGAATTGCCCGTCTCGTACGACATGTCCGTCCTCCCAAGGGGGAAACAGAGGGAAAACCCTCGAGGCAGGACATGGGAACAGGCTCTCCCCCTGCCAAGGGCGCAGGGGCATTAACAAGCCGAAATATTCCGGCGATTCGGGGGCGGGGAGGATTGGTATTGGGAGAGCCGATACCGGTGCCGCATATTCGGTGTCGTCCCCGCGAACGCGGGGATCCATAACCACAGGGAGCAGTTTGGCGAAGACGAGAAGTGGATCTCTTCGCCGGTACCAATAGTCGGCATCGCCGATAGATCACGCGGTATGGGTCCCCGCGTTCGCGGGGACGACGGCGGAGATTGTTGTGCCAGCTTATCCTTGGCTGCGCAGCTTCTCCGCCGCCTTCGGCGCGAAATAGCTCAGCACGCCGTCGGCGCCGGCGCGTTTGAAGGCGAGCAGGCTCTCCATCATCGCGCGCTCGCCGTCGAGCCAGCCGTTGTTCGCAGCCGCTGCGATCATCGCGTATTCGCCCGACACCTGATAGGCGAAGGTCGGCATCGCAAAAGTGTCCTTCACGCGGCGCACCACGTCGAGATAGGGCATGCCGGGCTTCACCATCACCATGTCGGCGCCTTCGGCGATGTCGAGCTCGACCTCGCGCAGCGCCTCGTCGGTGTTGGCGCTGTCCATCTGATAGGTGCGCTTGTCGCCGGTCAGCGTCTTGGCCGAGCCGATCGCGTCGCGGAACGGGCCGTAGAAGGCGGAGGCGTATTTGGCCGCATAGGCCATGATCTGCACGTCGGATTGACCTGCGCGATCCAGCCCCTCGCGGATCGCGGCCACGCGGCCGTCCATCATGTCGGAGGGCGCGATGATGTCGCAGCCGGCCTCGGCCTGCACCAGCGCCTGGCGCACCAGCACGGCGACCGTCTCGTCGTTCAGGATCCTGCCGTCCGAGATCAGGCCGTCATGGCCGTGGCTGGTGAAGGGATCGAGCGCGACGTCGCAGAGCAGGCCGATCTCGGGAAACTCCTTCTTGATCGCGCGCACCGCCTGGCAGACCAGATTGTTCGGGTTGGTCGCTTCCGAGCCTTCCTCGTCGCGCAGGGACGGCTCGGTATAGGGAAACAGCGCGATGCAGGGGATGGTGAGCTTCATGGCGCGCTCGGCCTCGCGCACGGCCTGGTCGACGCTGAGACGTTCGACGCCGGGCATCGAGGCGACCTGCTCGCGCTTGTTGTTGCCGTCGATCAGGAATAGCGGCCAGATCAGATCGTCGGTGGTGAGCACGTTCTCCCGCACCATGCGCCGGGCCCATTCGGCCTTGCGGTTGCGGCGCGGGCGGACGGTCAGATCGAGGGCATGGGGCACCATCGTGCCCTCGTGGCGCGAGACCTCGCGCAATTCGATCGGACGTCCGTATTTGATCGCCATCACTCTTCCTCCGGCTGGAATTATTCTTATACCAGCTCGCACGGTTCCCGTCACCGCGGCTTGACCTGCCGCAAGGCAGAGTTGAACGGACGGCGCGGCCGATTGATTTTGCGGGGCGAAGCAGCCACAAGGGGTCCATGTCCGAGATCTCCACCCGCGATGCGGCCCGCGACGGCACGAGGGACGCTGCCAGAGACACCGCCAGAGAGACGGCGCGGGAGACCGCCATGTCGGTCGCTGCGATCTCGTCGGAGCGGACCGAGTCCGACGACAATGTCTGGACGCGCCGCCTGGTGCTGTTCCTGCGGGTGATGGCGCTGCTGTCGATCCTCAAGGGGCTCTATCACTGGGCGCAGGTCACCGGCTTCGTCGGCGGCGAGGACGAGGCGTTCGAGAACCAGTCGATGGCTTGGCAGGCCGCCACCGTCTACTTCGCCGTGATCGAGCTCGTCGCGGCGGTCGGCCTGTGGCTGGCAACGCCATGGGGCGCGGTGGTGTGGCTGACCACCGTGGTGTCGATGGCGGTGATCGAGCTGATGTTCCCGGGAATCTACGGCGGCAGCCTGATCGTCGTCGGCGTCGAAGCCTTCATGCTCGCCGCCTATCTCGCGCTGGCCTGGATGGCCGCGCGCGAACGGCCGCCGTAGGGCGGCTCGCAAATATCGAAAATGCTCTCGTGCCCCGGACGCTGCGCAGCACGCAGTGATGCGCCGCTGAGCCGGGGCCCATCTCTCCGAGATCTCGTTTGTGGCTTTCTGGGTCCCGGATGTTCGCTCCGCTCGTCCGGGACACGAGAGCGGGGCCTGCTTCGTCCTGCCCGTTTGGTTGACCGCTGGTTGCCTAAAATTTGCGGTAAGTTTTCGTTGACCAGCCGGTTCCGCCACAGCTCTTACGCGCGCGTTTCGAAACGGGGCGGGGCTGTTCTGGAATGCGACAGTTGGGCCGGACGGAGGGTGAACAGGACCTTGCGAAGGTCAACAGAGGGTTGCGAAAAGTGCTTGTGGCACAGGCTTAATCCGCAATTCACTGTCTTAAATTCATGATCTCTTTATTCTCTTATTTAAGCCGATCTTCAAACGCGCCCCTTAAGTTGCACCTATCAGACGGGACACAAGTTTCGTCGAATAAGTGTCGATAAAAACGACAACAGGGGAAGTGTCATGATGAAAGCCGTCGCAACTGCGGCAGATACCGCAGAGCGCGTCTCCGGCCAGCAGGGTTCGGTGCAGTCGCTCTATCTGGAAGCTTTGACTCTGGTGGAGCGGCTGCATCGCCGGCTCCTCGACGTGATCAAGGACGAATTCGATCGCCGGGGCCGCGCGGACATCAACTCGGTGCAAGCGCTCCTGCTCTACAACATCGGCGACAAGGAGCTGACCGCGGGCGAGCTGCGCACGCGCGGTTACTATCTCGGCTCCAACGTTTCCTACAATCTGAAGAAGCTCGTCGAGCTCGGCTTCCTCGATCATCAGCGCTCGCGCGTCGATCGCCGCTCGGTGCGCATCCGCCTGACCCCGCAGGGCCAGGAAGTCCGCCGCATCGTCGATGCGCTTTATCAGAAGCACGTCAAGACGGTCGAGCAGGTCGGCGGCATCTCGGGCGAGGAGTTCTCGACCCTCAACAAGTCGCTGCATCGCCTCGAGCGGTTCTGGACCGACCAGATCCTGTATCGCCTCTGATTTTTCCAAGGGACAAGGCCAAGCCGGCCCGCAACAAGACCGGCAAGCCTCCCGAAACGTGCCTGACTTCCCCAAGCGCGCTGGCCCGGAGTTGCCCCGGACCGGCGCGTTTTCATTTTGCACCTGCGAAAAAATTCGCGGCTGCGAGGAACCAGTTCCGCCCCTGGCGCTTATCTCCTTCGGATCGGAGACATTGCGATGCTGATCGAGCGCGGGCTTCAGGCGATGAACGTGGAACTCGTGAGCGAGGCCTACGCCATCGCCGCGAACTACCTTCGCCGCTCCGGCGCCATCCCCGATACGCTCGTCACCAACGAACGCCTGCTCGAGGTGATCATCAAGCTGATCCAGCACGGTGAATTCAACAAGATCAGGCTCGCCAACAAGGCGATATCGAGGTTTCAGGCGGAGTCTGAGGTCCGCGCGGTTGCCTGATCAACAGTCCCAAACCATCGACGAACCAGAGGGTGCCATGGAAGCCGCCATCGACCGCATCATGCAGACCTATGACCTGCTCGCCAACCGCACCGCCGCGGCCAGCGAGGAGGCGAGGGCCAAGGTCACGAACTACCTCACCACCCTGATGGAAGCCGGCGAGAAGGACCCGCACAGGTTGACAGTCTGCGGCCTGACTTATTTGCGCCAGCTCGACGGCAGCGTGGACCCGGTGAAGGCGGGGTATACCGGGCTGTGACGTGACATCGGCCGCTGTCCCGCGGCCAGGGGTGAGACTTTAAGGCCCGACTCGGCCCCATTTCGGGTTTAGGCGGTCGGGCGGTTCCTCGAACCCGCCCCGGCTGCCGAAAACCTCCAATCCCCACCATATCTTGCACAAATATCAAGCCCGACCCGCAAACCCTTGGCCTGTTGCGGGCGATGTGGTAGATCGCGCTCGCCGCTTCCGATCGCCACACCAGACCCGCCCGTAGCCCGCCAAAAGGCTGCGGCGGTGGAGATATTCGCAAGATGACCTCAGCCAAGACCGCCTCCGCGCCCGATTCGTTTTTCACCGCCTCGCTCGAGCAGGCCGACCCCGAAATCGCTGCTGCCATCAAGGGCGAGCTCGGTCGTCAGCGCCATGAGGTCGAGCTGATCGCCTCCGAGAACATCGTCAGCCGGGCCGTGCTGGAAGCGCAGGGTTCGGTGATGACCAACAAATACGCAGAGGGTTATCCGGGCGCGCGCTACTATGGCGGTTGTGAGTGGGTCGACGTCGCCGAGAATCTTGCGATCGATCGCGCCAAGAAGCTGTTCGGCGCCAAATTCGCCAACGTGCAGCCGAACTCCGGCAGCCAGATGAACCAGGCGGTGTTCCTGGCGCTGCTGCAGCCCGGCGACACCTTCATGGGCCTCGACCTTGCGGCCGGCGGCCATCTCACCCACGGCTCCCCCGTCAACATGAGCGGCAAGTGGTTCAAGGCCGCGCACTACACCGTGCGTCGCGAGGACCAGATCATCGACATGGATGCGGTCGCCAAGCAGGCCGAACAGGTCAAGCCGAAGCTGATCGTCGCCGGCGGCTCGGCCTATTCGCGCGCCTGGGACTTCAAGCGCTTCCGCGAGATCGCCGACAGCGTCGGCGCGTATCTCTTGGTCGACATGGCCCACTTTGCCGGCCTCGTCGCGGGCGGCGTGCATGCCTCGCCGGTGCCGCATGCCCACATCACCACGACGACGACGCACAAGTCGCTGCGCGGCCCGCGCGGCGGCTTGATGCTGTGGAATGACGAGGCGCTGACCAAGAAGTTCAACTCGGCGATCTTCCCGGGGCTGCAGGGCGGCCCGCTGATGCACGTGATTGCGGCCAAGGCGGTCGCCTTCGGTGAAGCGCTGCGTCCGGACTTCAAGGTCTACGCCAAGAACGTCGTCGAGAACGCCAAGGCGCTGGCGGAAGCCATGAAGAGCCACGGCTTCGACATCGTCTCCGGCGGCACCGACAACCATCTGATGCTGGTCGACCTCCGCCCGAAGGGCCTGAAGGGCAACGCCTCGGAGAAGGCGCTGGTTCGCGCCGCCATCACCTGCAACAAGAACGGCATTCCGTTCGACCCCGAGTCGCCCTTCGTCACGTCAGGTATTCGTCTGGGCACGCCGGCGGCGACCACCCGCGGCTTCGGCGTCGCCGAATTCCAGCAGGTCGGCGGCATGATCGCCGAGGTCCTCAACGCGATCGCGCAGTCCTCCGACGGCAAGGCGCCGCTGGTCGAAGCCGCGATCAAGGAACGGGTCAAGGCGCTCACCGACCGGTTCCCGATCTATCAGTAAGGCCAAGAAAACCGGTTAAGGTCATCGGATGCGCTGCCCGAACTGCAACAGTCTCGATACGCAGGTAAAGGACTCGCGTCCGACCGAGGACTCTTCCGTCATCCGCAGGCGGCGCGTGTGCGTCGCCTGCGAATTTCGCTTCACCACCTTCGAGCGCGTGCAGCTGCGCGAGCTCACGGTGATCAAGCGCAACGGCCGCCGCGTGCCGTTCGACCGTGACAAGCTGATGCGCTCGGTGTCGATCTCCTTGCGCAAGCGGCCGGTCGAGCCTGAAAGGGTGGAGAAGATGGTCTCCACCATCGTGCGCGAGCTCGAGACCGGCGGCGAGGCCGAGATCTCGTCCGAGGTGATCGGCGAGACCGTGATGGAGCATCTGCGGACGCTCGACGACGTCGCCTATGTGCGCTTCGCCTCCGTCTACCGCAATTTCCGCGAGGCCAAGGATTTCGCCGACGTGCTCGGCGAGCTCTCCGGTGAGGAGGAAGCGCGGCTCGCCGCGATCCGCAAATGATCTTCCGTATCCTGGAAGATCAGTTCGCGCAGAAGGCCCGCGAGGCCAAGGACGCCGATCTTCGTTTCATGCAGCTGGCGCTGGCGCTGGGCAGGCGCGGGCAGGGGCGCACCTGGCCCAATCCGGCCGTGGGCGCCGTCATCGTCAAGGACGGCGTCATCGTCGGCCGCGGCTGGACGCAACCGGGCGGGCGGCCGCATGGCGAGCCCGAGGCGTTGCGGCGAGCCGGCGAGGCCGCGCGCGGCGCCACGCTCTACGTGACGCTGGAGCCGTGCTCGCATTTCGGCAAGTCGCCGCCCTGCGCCGACGCGGTGATCGCCGCCGGCATTAAGCGGGTGGTGGCGGCGATCGAGGATCCCAATCCTGATGTCGCAGGGCAGGGCCATGCACGCCTGCGTGCCGCCGGCATCGCGGTGGACGTGGGCCTCTGCGCTGCGGAAGCGGCGTTCGACCATGCCGGCCATTTCCGCCGCATCAGAGACAAGCGTCCGCACGTGATCCTGAAGCTCGCGGTCTCGCCCGACGGCAAGATCGGCGCCGCCGGCGGCAAGCCGGTCGCGATCACGGGGGAGGCGGTGCGCAATCGCGTGCATCTGCTGCGCGCGCAGAGCGATGCGATCCTGATCGGCATCGGCACGGTGCTGGCGGACGATCCGCAGCTCAATTGTCGCCTGCCGGGCATGGAGGCGCGCTCGCCGGTGCGTGTGGTGCTCGACCAGAGCCTGCGCATCCCCGCTTCAAGCCAGCTCGTGCGCTCCGCGCGCGAGACGCCGCTTTGGGTGATTGGGTCCGAGCTTGCAGAAGCCGCGGCGGCGACCCGCCTGGGCGCGGCCGGTGCGCAAATCATGCGCATGCCGCCGAACGGTGCATCCGGGCTCGATCTTCCGGCCGTGCTGCATGCGCTGGCCGAGAAGGGCATCACGCGGCTGATGGTCGAGGGCGGCAGCCGCGTTGCGGCCTCGTTCGTGTCCGCCGACCTCGCCGACGAGATCTGGCTGTTCCGCGGCGCGGAAGAGGTGGGCCCTGCCGGCGTCGATGCGCTCGATGCATTGCCCCTGTCGAAAATCACGCAGTCGCCGGCCTACAAGGTTCATGCTAGCGAAACGTTCGGACAGGATACTTCCAAGGATACTCTCACTATCTACGAGCGCGCGTAATGTTCACCGGCATTGTCACCGACATCGGCGAGATCGTCAGCTTCACGCCCGTGGCGCAGGGTCAGCTGCACCGGCTGCGCATTGCCTGCAGCTATGACCAGGCCACCATCGCCGACGGCGCCTCGATCGCCAGCAACGGCGTGTGCCTGACGGTCGTTGCCTCCGGCGTCGCAGGCGGCAAGACCTGGTATGACGTCGATGCTGCGGCGGAGACGCTGGCGCTGACCACGGCCAAGCACTGGAAGCTCGGCACGAAACTGAACCTCGAGCGGGCGCTGAAGATCGGCGACGAGCTCGGCGGCCATATCGTCGCCGGCCATGTCGACGGGATCGCGACCATCGTCAGCCGCGAGGACCTGCCCGACATGGCGCGGTTCTTCCTCTCGACCACGCGCGAGCTGGCGCGGTTCATCGCCACCAAGGGCTCGATCACGCTCGACGGCGTCTCGCTGACGGTCAATACGGTGAAGGACGTGACCTTTTCCGTGCTGATCATTCCGCATACGCTCGAGGTCACCACGATCGGCGGCTGGAAGGCGGGCAGTGAGGTTAATATCGAGGTCGATCTGATGGCCCGCTATGCGGCGCGGCTGACGGAAATGAAGTGACGGCCGAGCCGTCATTCCGGGGCGATGTGAAGCATCGAACCCGGAATCTCGAGATTCCGGGTTCGCTTCGCGCCCCGGAATGACAGTTTCTAACTTGGCTTATGTGCTTGCGGCGACTACATAACGCGCCGACCCCCCTAGAACGGATCTTAACGATGGCAGACGCGCGGCGCGCACCCCTGAAGGACCAGACCGACATTTCCGGCGCGCGCGCGCTTGTCGTCGAGGCAAGGTTCTATGACGATCTCCAGGACGCGCTTCTGGACGGCGCGGTGACCGAGCTGAAGGCGGCCGGCCTGACCCATGACGTCATCACCGTTCCGGGCGCGCTGGAAATTCCGGCGGCCGTGGCCATCGCGGTGGATGCAGCGGCGGCGAACGGCAAGCCCTATGACGCGGTGATCGCCCTCGGCTGCGTGATCCGCGGCGACACCATCCACTTCGAGATCGTCTCGCAGGAATCCTCGCGCGCGCTGATGGACCTCGCCGTGGCGCGCAAGCTGCCGCTCGGCAACGGCATCCTTACCGTCAACAACGAGGACCAGGCCTGGGCACGGGCGCGCGCCAGCGAGCTCAACAAGGGCGGCGATGCCGCGCGCGCGGCGCTGGCCATGCTGCGCATCAAGCGCCGCCTGGCGCGGGCTTAAGGCCATGGCTGAACCGAAGAAACCGGCGGCGGCTGGAGAGAAGAAAGCGAACCGGCGCGGTGCGGCGCGGCTCGCCGCCGTCCAGGCGCTGTATCAAATGGATATCGCGGGCGCCGGCATCAACGACATCTTCGCCGAGTTCGAGAGCCATTGGCTCGGCAACGAGGTCGAGGGCGACACCTATTTGCCAGCGGAAGCCGCGTTCTTCCGCGACGTCGTCTCCGGCGTCGTGCGCGACCAGAAAAAGCTGGATCCCTTGATCGACGAGGCGTTGTCGAAGGGCTGGCCGCTCAAGCGGATCGAGGCGATCCTGCGCGCGGTGCTGCGGGCAGGGGCCTATGAGCTCCAGCACCGCAAGGACGTGCCGGGCCGCGTCGTCGTCTCCGAATATGTCGATGTCGCCAACGCCTTCGTCGACCGCGAGGAGACCGGCATGGTCAACGCCGTGCTCGACCAGATCGGCCGGCAATTTCGCGGCGACGAGTTCGGGCGGGGGTAAATCGGGACGACGACCTCCGCCGTAGCCGTCACCCTGAGGTGCCGGAGCGAAGCGGAGGCCTCGAAGGGCGGCGGCGTGCCACTAAAGGTGCACCTCGGCCGCGCATCCTTCGAGGCTCGCAAGGGCTCGCACCTCAGGATGACGGGTCTGGTTATCGTGACGCAGGACCAATACCGAGCTTCCCCCGAAGACTCCCTCATCGCGCGCTATTTCAAGCCGCTGGCGACCGATCCCGGCGCGTTCGGGCTGGTCGATGATGCTGCGGTGCTGTCGTCAGCCGGCGACGATATCGTCATCACCACCGACGCCATCGTCGAGGGCGTGCACTATCTTGCCAGCGATCCCCCTGACACCATCGCGCGCAAGGCGCTGCGGGTGAACCTGTCCGATCTCGCGGCGAAAGGAGCGACGCCGGCAGGCTTCGTGTTGACGCTGGCGTTGCGAGCCAAGGAGGATTCCTGGCTCAGGCCGTTCGCGGACGCACTGGGCGAGGACGCGAAGAGCTTCGGCTGCCCGCTGCTCGGCGGCGACACGGTGTCGACGCCGGGCCCGCAGATGATCTCGATCACCGCGTTCGGCCGCGTGCCGAAGGGACGTATGGTCGGCCGCACCGGCGCGCGGCCGGGCGACCGCATCCTGGTGACCGGTACGATCGGCGATGCCGCCCTCGGTCTCGACTTGCTCACCGGCGGCGCAGGCGTGCTGACGGTTGACCAGGTTGCGCGGGACCACCTGATCAATCGCTACCGCGTTCCGCTGCCGCGCAATGCATTGGCCGGCACCGTGCTCGCCCATGCGAGCGCAGCGATGGATGTATCCGATGGCCTGGCGGGTGATCTCGCCAAGCTCTGCGCCGCCTCGGGCGTCAGTGCCTTGGTCGAGGCGCATCGCGTCCCGCTATCGCCGCCTGCTGCTGCCGCGGTCTCCGCTGTCGGCTTTGAGAAGCTCGTGTCCGGCGGGGACGATTACGAAATCCTGTGTGCGGTTCCGCAATCGCGCTGCGCGGATTTCACACGGGAAGCCGACCTGGCGGGCGTTCCGGTCACCGCGATCGGCACTATCATCGCCGTCCAACAGATCCCGCGATGGACGGACGCGGAAGGCCGCGACGTGACGCTGCACCGTCTTTCCTATAGCCATTTCTAGCCCTGGTGCGACCGAACGCCCGAGGGCAGACGAGCGCAGTCTCTCTGCTTTGCCGGAAAAAGCGGGTAATATCGGCAATCGCGACTGATGGACTTGATTCGGATGACGACGGCTTCGACGGAAAGCAAGCTGCAGCCCGTTCCCGGCAGGGAATGCGGAAGCTGCTCGCTCTGCTGCAAGGTCTACTACATTGACGAAATCCAGAAGGCCGCCGGAAAGTGGTGCGGGCAATGCAAGCCCGGCCGCGGATGCAAGATTCACGACAATTTGCCGAGTCAGTGCGCGCAGTTCGAATGCCTTTGGCGAACCGACGCGGCGATGCCGGCGCAATGGAAGCCGGATCAGGCGAAGATGGTGGCCACCATCCATCCGATCAGCCAGAACATCCATATCCAGGTCGACCCGGGCCTGCCATCGGCATGGAGCCGGCAGCCGTATCATGGTCATTTGCGGCAATGGGCGACGAAGAACATGCCGAAGGGCATCTACGTGGTGGTTTTCGTCAACGAGCTGGCAACGCTAGTGCTGCCTGATCAGGATGTGGCGCTTGGTCCTGTGAGACCCGAGCAGACGATCGCGGTTCGCTTGGAGCCCGGTCCCAACGGTGGTGTCTACGAGGTCAAGGTCTCAACGCTGCGGACGATGGATGATGGTCAGACACTCGAGATCGCATCCTCATCCCGCCATCCCGTGAAGTCCGCGGCCTAGGCATGGCCACGGGCGGGCTTAGCCCGGTTTGGAGGTATCCCGCCCGCGCTGCGGCAACCGGCGGCCAAATGCTGCTTTGGATCCAGCCTAAATACATGCCGAGATCGGCGTTTTCGGCCTCATCCGGCGTTGCACCCTCAATTTGATTTTGGCAAGCTTGTTGGCGACTGAAGCCGCCCCTTTTGGGCAAGGGGCGGTTTTGTTCGAAATCAAGGCGCCGCACCGCACGACGGACAACAAAGGCGCCGGGGGTACATCAAGGATCTGAGGCAAAAATCACATGACAGCATTATGGTTGATTGTGCTCTGCGGAGTGCTTTCCGTCGTCTACGCGATTTGGGCGACGTCTTCGGTGTTGAGCGCGGATGCGGGGTCGCCGCGCATGCAGGAAATTGCAGGAGCAGTCGCTGAGGGTGCGCAGGCCTATCTGCGGCGCCAGTACACGACGATCGGGATCGTCGGCGTCGTGATCTTCATCTTGCTTGTCTATTTCCTCGGTATCTACGTTGCCGTCGGGTTCCTGATCGGCGCCGTCCTGTCGGGGGCGGCCGGCTTCATCGGCATGAACGTCTCGGTCCGCGCCAACGTGCGCACGGCCCAGGCCGCGACGACGTCGCTCGCCGGTGGCCTCGAGCTCGCCTTCAAGGCCGGCGCGATCACCGGCCTTCTGGTCGCGGGTCTCGCGCTGCTCGGCGTGACGCTCTATTTCGGCTTCCTGGTGCATTCGCTGAAGCTTGCGCCTGACAGCCGTATCGTCATCGATGCCATGGTGGCACTCGGCTTCGGCGCCTCGCTGATCTCGATCTTCGCGCGTCTCGGCGGCGGCATCTTCACCAAGGGTGCGGACGTCGGCGGCGATCTCGTCGGCAAGGTCGAGGCCGGCATTCCCGAGGACGATCCGCGCAACCCGGCCACCATCGCCGACAACGTCGGCGACAATGTCGGCGACTGCGCCGGCATGGCCGCGGACCTGTTCGAGACCTATGCGGTGACCGCGGTCGCCACCATGGTGCTGGCCGCGATCTTCTTCGCCAAGACGCCGATCCTCGCCAACATGATGACGCTGCCGCTCGCGATTGGCGGCATCTGCATCATCACCTCGATCATCGGCACCTTCTTCGTCAAGCTCGGGCCGAGCCAGTCGATCATGGGCGCGCTCTACAAGGGCCTGATCGCAACCGGCATCCTGTCGCTGATCGGCATCGCGCTGGTGATCTACTACCTGATCGGCTTCGGCAAGCTCGACGGCGTCGACTATACCGGCATGGCGCTGTTCGAATGCGGCGTCGTCGGCCTCGTCGTCACCGCGCTGATCATCTGGATCACCGAATACTACACCGGCACGGATTATCGTCCGGTGAAGTCGATCGCCCAGGCCTCGGTGACCGGCCACGGCACCAACGTGATCCAGGGCCTTGCCGTCTCGATGGAAGCGACCGCGCTGCCCGCGATCGTGATCATCGCCGGCATCCTGATCACCTACAGCCTCGCCGGGCTGTTCGGCATCGCGATCGCGACTGCCACCATGCTGGCGCTGGCCGGCATGGTTGTCGCGCTCGACGCCTTCGGCCCCGTCACCGACAATGCCGGCGGCATTGCCGAGATGGCGGGCCTGCCCAAGGAGGTGCGCAAGTCCACCGACGCGCTCGACGCGGTCGGCAACACCACCAAGGCGGTGACGAAGGGCTACGCGATCGGCTCCGCCGGTCTCGGTGCTCTCGTGCTGTTCGCGGCCTACAACCAGGACCTCAAGTTCTTCGTTGGGGACTCCGCGCACCATCCCTACTTCGCCGGCGTCAATCCGGACTTCTCGCTGAACAATCCCTACGTCGTGGTCGGCCTCCTGTTCGGCGGCCTGTTGCCGTATCTGTTCGGCGCGATGGGCATGACCGCGGTGGGCCGTGCCGCCGGCGCGATCGTCGAGGAGGTTCGTCGCCAGTTCCGCGAGAAGCCGGGCATCATGCAGGGCACCGACAAGCCGGATTACGGCAAGGCGGTCGACCTGCTGACCCGCGCGGCGATCAAGGAGATGATCATCCCCTCGCTGCTGCCGGTGTTGTCGCCGATCGTCGTCTACTTCCTGATCTACGCGATCGCGGGGGGCGGTGTGGCCGGCAAGTCGGCGGCGTTCTCGGCCGTCGGCGCCATGCTGCTCGGCGTGATCGTGACGGGTCTGTTCGTCGCGATCTCCATGACCTCGGGCGGCGGCGCCTGGGACAATGCCAAGAAGTACATCGAGGACGGTCATTTCGGCGGCAAGGGCTCTGACGCCCACAAGTCGGCGGTGACCGGCGACACCGTCGGCGATCCCTACAAGGACACGGCGGGCCCCGCGGTGAACCCGATGATCAAGATCACCAACATCGTGGCCCTGCTGCTGCTGGCGATCCTGGCGCACTGAGCCTCGCAGACGTGACAAGAGAAAACCCCGCGGCGCGAGCCGCGGGGTTTTGCGTGAGAAGAACCTCGTTCGCTGCATGCGAACAAATACGGAGATCAATCCATGTCGCTCTCATCCGCCCGCAATTATGCACTCCGCGCCGCCAAGTCGCAGGACCAGAAGGAGGCCTCCGAACTGTTGTCCAAGGCCATCCTGGAACTCGCTCTGGCGATCGAGGCCACCGATGCCAAGGTCAAGAAAATCAACAAGGCGTCCTAAGGCGCGATGGGATCAGGTTGAATCGTCATCGCGTACCTGCGCGAACACCTCCTTTGCGGCAAACAGCCCGTTGAGCGCGGCCGGGAAGCCGGCATAAACGGCCATCTGCATCAGGATCTCGACGATCTCATCGCGGCTGAGGCCGACATTGAGGCCTGCCTCGATATGCACCTTGAGCTGAGGTGTCGCGTTCCCCATGGCCGCGAGCGCTGCGATCGTTGCGATCTCGCGCGAACGGAGGTCGAGCCCGGGCCGTGAGTAGATGTCACCGAATGGAAATTCGAATATGTAGGTGGCGAAGTCCGGGGCGATGTCGCCGAGCGCCGCCACGACCTTGTGGCCGGCGTCTCCGTCGATTTCAGCGAGCGCGCGACGACCGCGCTCCAACCGGCTTTCGCCGGCGTTCGGCAAGTGTTGCGTCATATTCTTTCATCCTCTGTTCCGTTTCGGCATAACCGCCGATCTTGGTGTCGAGGACGAGAAGACAGGCATTGAGTTCGTCGACATGGGCACGCACGCTTTCCCGGTGCCGCTCCAGCAGTGCGCGCCGCTCGGCCTCGGTGCCGCTGCCTTGATCCCGGAGCTCCGCGTAAAGCAGCATGTCCCGGATCGGCATGCCCGTCGTCTTCAGGCGGCCGAGAAACTCGATCCAGACCAGGATCGAGGGATCGTAGTCACGTCGGCTCGATCGATCCCGATCGGCGTAAGGCAACAACCCGATCCGCTCGTAGTAGCGGATCGTATGGGCCGTGAGGCCGGAACGCTTTGCGAGTTCGCCGATTTTCATGCCTGTCTCTCATCACGACGCACGGAAACTACGAGTTTGAGTGCGCTCTAAGTCAAGAGACATTTGGGCTGGGACAATGGAGCGTGCAGCTACTGCACGTCCATCTGCAGCCCTTCCTTCTGGATGATGCCGGCGAACTTCTTCGTCTCGGCGTCCACGAAGGCGGCGAACTGCTCGGGCGTGCCGTAGTCGGTGCGGGCGCCCATGGCGACGATCTGCTTCTTGATCTCGTCGCGCTCCAGCATCGCCTTGACCTGGAGATTGAGCGCGTTGAGCACCTCCGGCGAGACGCCTTTCGGCAGGAACACCGAGAACCAGGAGGAGACGTCGAAGTTGGAAAGCTCCGGTGCGCTCTCGCGCATGGTCGGCAGGTCCTTCGCCAGCTCGCTGCGCTCGGTGGTGGTGACGCAGAGGCCGGTGAGCGTGCCGTTCTGCACCTGCGGCAGGCTCGGATAGAGATTGTCGAACAGGATCTGGATGTCGCCGGCGAGCGCGGCCTGCAGCGCGGGGCCGGCGCCGCGGAACGGGATGTGCGTCATCTTGAGGCCGGTGAGCTGCAGGAACCAGGCGCCGGTGAGGTGAGGGCTCTGGCCGACGCCGGAGGAGGCGTAGCTGAGCTTGTCCGGATTGGCCTTGAGGTAGGCGATCAGCTCGGGGATCGACTTGATGCCAGTCTTCGGATGTGCCGACACGATGTTCGGAATCCGGATCATGTTGGAGACCGGCTGAAGCTGGTCCGGCTTGTAGGTGAGATTCTTGAAGATGCTGTAGGCGATCGCGTTCGGGCCGGGATTGCCGATCAGGATGGTGTGGCCGTCAGGCTTGGCGCGGACCACTTCGGCGGTGCCGATGGTGCCGCCGCCGCCGGAGCGGTTTTCCACCACGGCCGACTGGCCCCAGGCGGTTTGCAGATGCGCGGCCAGCAGCCGGCCCATCACGTCGGTCGAGCCGCCGGCTGCGGCCGGGACGATCAGACGAACGGTCTCGGTCGGCTTCCAGTCCGCAAGGCTCGATCGCGGCAGGATCGCTGCGGCCGAAAGGCCGGCGGCAGCGGTGAGCACGCGACGGCGGGACAACAAAGTGTTCTGAAGTTTCTTGGGCACGAATCCCTCCCTGCTTCTTTCTTTGCAGGGAGCGTAGGGAACCGCACGTGCGACGGCAAGTCGCGCGCGACGACAGATATCGCGCGGAGGGCGGCACGACGCCGCAGGCAAGGGTCATATGCCTTCCTGCGGAATTGGAAAGCGCTCAGACGCTTGTCTGAAGCCTTGCCTCGACGCCAGCCGGTCCCGACGCCGCTCGAAAAACGCTGCGGCGACTTAGTTGAAGCTGAGCAGCTTGAACAGCGGCGCGAGGTAGCTCATCTCCTGACCCGACGTCGCCGTGGTGCGGCTGATGAAGTCGAAGATCTTGCCGTCCTGCAGGCCGTAATTCGCCAACCGCCGCACGCGGCGGTTCTTGTCGAAATAGACCGCGATCACGCGCTGATCGATCACCTTCTGGTTCATGAAAGCGACCATGCGCTCCGAGCGCTGCGAGATGTAGTAGAACACCTCACCGTCGAGGGTGGCGACGGTGGAGGGCGTGCCCATCACGATCAGCACCTGGTCCTGGCTCGCGCCGATCGGAATCTGCTCCAGCGCACCGGGCGGCAGGATATAGCCCTTCTGGAATTGCTCGCCGGTGCAGCCGGCAAGGGCGGCGCCGACCAGGGTCACGGCCGCGAGCATGCGCAGGCCGCGCCAGCGCAGATAAACGCCGCGCCAGCGTGCATGAAGGCCGCGTCGCTGAGCTGCGCGCGGGCTGGTCTGGTTCGTTGTCGTCATCGTGGAACTGATTCCGTCCCCTTGCGTCGCGCGAGGCGCTGAAGTACCGGGCTGGGCGTCTGAATGCAACTCGCGCGCGCCCGCTTGCGGAAACCACAATGCTTTGGCCGTTCAATCACTTCAGGAAACCCCGGCTAACCCCGCCGGGCACCATTGAAGCCATCTATGGCATGATCGTGACGCAGGCGCGAGAACCCATATTTTACCGCGACTTGGGCGTGCCCGACACGGTTAACGGCCGTTTCGACCTGTTGCTGCTGCATCTGTGGCTGTTGCTGCGCCGCCTGCGCACGGTCCAGAGCGCCTCGGAGCTGTCGCAGGCGCTGTTCGACCGCTTCTGCGAAGATATGGACGACAATCTGCGCGAGATGGGGGTGGGCGACCAGACCGTGCCGAAGCGGATGCGGGCCTTCGGCGAGGCCTTTTACGGCCGCGTCCAGGCCTACGACCAGGCCGTCGAGGCGGGCGGCGAGGCCCTGGCAGAGGCGATCTGCAAGAATATCTTGAATGGGACCGGCCTGGACCACGCCAGGCGGCTCGCGGCCTATGCCAGGGCCAGCGAGGCCGCACTCGGCCAGACCGGCGAGGCCGCGCTGCTGCAGGCCTCCTTCACCTTTCCTCCAGCGCGTTCCGAGGATGTCACGCCATGAGCCGACCGAATACCGGATCCGAGCCCGATCCCTGGCGGGCGCCCGTCATCGTGGCGCAGATTCCCGATACCGGCCTGCATCGCAAGCTCGAGGCCTCGGCTGCCGAGCGGCAGGCCATGGCCGAGATCGCGGGCGTGCGGGAGATCCTGTCCGCCCAGGCCGATTTCGACGTGCTGCCCAAGAGCGGCGGCCGGGTTCAGGTGACCGGCACCATCAGGGCCAGGGTCGGCCAGACCTGCGTGGTCACGCTCGATCCGATCGAGAGCGAGATCGAGGAGGGGGTGGAATTGATGTTCGCCCCCGAGGCCGAGGCGCGGCGCCTTGCCGACCTGATCGAGGAAGGGCAGGACGACGAGGAGCCGCCCGAGGTCGTCGACCCGCCGGAGGCCATCGTCAATGGCATCATCGACCTCGGCCGGCTCGCCACCGACGCCCTGTTCCTGGCGATCGATCCCTATCCGCGCAAGGAGGGGGCCGTGTTCGAGGCGGAGGTCACCGCGCCCGATCCGGAGGACCACCCGTTCGCGGCGCTGAAGGCGCTTCAGGACAACAAGCAGGACAACAAGAAGGACTAGGCGGTGGGATGACTACGGGGGATCGCCTTGCGAGCGCGCGTGAGGCATTTGCCGCCTTGGTCTAAAACAGTCATTTATCTGTTTGATTTCAATATGTTTCTTGTGAAATCCGGGATTCGCGGCCGGATCGTCCGGAAAGCAAAAGGCTGGGGGCAAGAGGTTGTTTCGGGGTAACAAAACGCTATTGTCGCGCCCCGGCCCGGGTGCGGCGTGGCGCTTGGCCGGTCGCCATGTCCGTGGCGAACCCATTTTGCGGCCCCGCTGATTCCCAAGACCGCACCAGACCAGGTTTCCAGGACTTTTATGCCAAGCAAGGTTCGCATCGCGCTGGACGCCATGGGAGGCGATGTCGGCCCCGCCGTGGTCATTCCGGGCGCGGCCATCTCGCTTGGCCGGCATCGCGATACCGAATTCCTGCTGGTCGGCGACCGTGCCAGGATCGAGGCGGAGCTCGAGAACCATCCGAAGCTGAAAGCCGCCTCGAAGATCGTCCACACCGATGTGGCGGTCGGCATGGACGACAAGCCGAGCCAGGCCCTGCGGCGCGGCCGCAAGACCTCCTCGATGTGGATGGCGATCGACGCGGTCAAGCGGGGCGAGGCCGATGTCGCGATTTCCGCGGGCAATACCGGCGCGCTGATGGCGATGGCAAGGTTCTGCCTGCGCACGCTGCCGGGCATCGACCGTCCCGCCATCTCCGCGATCTGGCCGACCAAGCGCGGCGAATCGGTGGTGCTCGATCTCGGCGCCACCCTCGGCGGCGATGCCCACCATCTGGTGTCGATGGCGGTGATGGGCGCGGCCAAGGCGAGCGTGCTGTTCAACAAGAAGCGGCCGACCGTCGGCCTGCTCAATATCGGAACCGAAGAGGTCAAGGGCCACGAGGAGATCCGCGAGGCCAGCGAGATCCTGCGCGCCAGGAACCTGCCGGAGCTCGACTATATCGGCTTCGTCGAGGGCGACGGCATCGGTAAGGGCGTCGCCGACGTCATCGTGACCGAGGGTTTCAGCGGCAACATCGCGCTCAAGACCGCCGAGGGAACCGCCCGGCAGATGGCCGAGTTGCTCCGCAACGAATTGCAGCGCAGCTGGCTGACCAAGCTCGGCTATCTCCTTGCCCGCCGCGCCTTTCAGGCCCTGCGCGACAAGATGGATCCCAACAAGTCCAACGGCGGCGTGCTGCTGGGGCTGAACGGGATCGTGGTCAAGAGCCATGGCGGAACCAGCGCCGAAGGCTTTGCCTATGCGATCGATGTTGGCTATGAGATGGCTCACTACGATCTCCTGAACAAGATCAATCAGATGCTCAACCGCGAGGGTGGTGCACTCAATTCCGTGCAGGCCGCGCAGGAGGCTGTTTCGTGACTCAAATTCGTTCGGTCGTGCTCGGCTGCGGCTCTTACCTGCCGGAGCAGGTGGTGACCAACGCCCAATTGGCGGCGCGTATCGACACCTCCGACGAGTGGATCGTGCAGCGCACCGGCATTCGCGAGCGCCACATCGCGGCCGAGGGCGAGTTCACCTCGCATCTGGCGATCCGGGCGGCGCAGGCCGCGCTGACCGACGCCGGCCTCGACGCGCAGTCGATCGACCTCATCGTGCTCGCGACCTCGACGCCCGATAACACCTTCCCCGCGACCGCTGTCGCCGTACAGCATGGGCTCGGCATCAACCACGGCGCGGCCTTCGACCTGCAGGCGGTGTGCTCGGGCTTCGTGTTCGCGCTCGCCACGGCCGACAATTTCCTACGGACCGGCGCCTTCAAGCGCGCGCTGGTGATCGGCGCCGAGACTTTCTCGCGCATCCTCGACTGGAACGACCGCGGCACCTGCGTGCTGTTCGGCGACGGCGCCGGCGCGGTGGTGCTCGAGGCGCAGGCGCAGGCGGGCAATGCCGCGACGGACCGCGGCATCGTCACCACTCACTTGCGCTCCGACGGCCGCCACAAGGCCAAACTTTTCGTCGACGGCGGGCCGTCCTCGACCCAGACCGTCGGCCATCTGCGCATGGAGGGCCGCGAGGTCTTCAAGCATGCGGTCGGCATGATCACCGACGTGATCGTCGATGCCTTCCAGGCGACCGGGCTCAATGCCGAGACCATCGACTGGTTCGTGCCGCACCAGGCCAACAAGCGAATCATCGACGCCTCCGCCCACAAGCTGCACATCGCGCCCGAGAAGGTGGTGCTGACGGTGGACCGTCACGGCAACACCTCGGCGGCCTCGATCCCGCTGGCGCTGTCGGTGGCGCGCAAGGACGGCCGCATCAAGAAGGGCGACATGGTGCTGCTGGAAGCCATGGGCGGCGGCTTCACCTGGGGCTCGGCGCTCGTGCGCTGGTAGAGCCACAGTCGATAAAATTTTGCCGGAATCAGCTGGGACTATCGATGCGTCTGCATTGATGAACGCTGTTGACCGCCGTATCGTAAGTTCATAATTTCAGACAACAATTGTTCGCCGTGATGTGGGGCAGGGCGATGACCGATCAAAGTAAAACCGTAACGCGTGTCGATCTCTGCGAAGCCGTCTACCAGAAGGTGGGCCTGTCGCGGACGGAATCCTCTGCGTTCGTGGAACTCGTGCTGAAGGAAATCACCGACTGCCTGGAAAAGGGCGAGACGGTGAAGCTGTCCTCGTTCGGGTCCTTCATGGTCCGCAAGAAGGGCCAGCGCATCGGCCGCAACCCCAAGACCGGCACCGAGGTGCCGATCTCGCCGCGCCGCGTCATGGTGTTCAAGCCGTCGGCGATCCTCAAGCAGCGGATCAACGCCCAGCACCGCACCAATGGTGACGGCAGCAAGGTCCAACCCGAGGCGTAACGCCCAACGGATAAGGATTGGCATTTGGACAAGGCGCCGGATGCGTTCCGAACCATCAGCGAAGTAGCGCAGGAGCTCGACATCCCGCAGCACGTGCTGCGGTTCTGGGAGACCCGCTTCTCCCAGATCAAGCCGATGAAGCGCAGCGGCGGCCGCCGCTATTACCGCCCCGACGACGTCGACCTGCTCAAGGGCATCCGCCGGCTCCTGTACGGGGAGGGCTACACCATCCGCGGCGTGCAGCGGATCCTGAAGGAGCACGGCGTCAAATCGGTGCAGGGCCTCGCCGACAGCGCCGCCGCGGTCTCGTTCGGCGCCATCGAGGATGCCATCGGCGCCAGCCTGATGGAGCCCGATGACGAGGAGGCGCCGATCAAGGGCGTCGCTGACGCCGACGATGACGACTACCAGGGGGACGAGGAGGAAGGCATCGACTTCCGCTTCTCGGAGGTCGACGACGAGGAAATCCTGACCACCTTCCGCAAGGGCGGCAGCCCTGCCGCGCCCGCCGGCCCCAGCGCGCTGGACCGCGAACGCCTCGGCAAGGCGCTCGCCGACCTCGTGGCCTGCCGCGAGATGCTGGATCAGGCGCTGAACGACGGGTGAGCGGCGGTATTCCGACCGCTTGCGGCAGTTCCGCAGGGTGGCCGGGGCTCCAAGCCGATCGAGGAGAGGCACCAAAATGCTGCGGCCTCGCCTTGCGCATCGCGCCGATCCTAGCTAATGGAACGACGTTCGGAGCGTGGCGCAGCCCGGTTAGCGCACTAGTCTGGGAGACTAGGGGTCGGAGGTTCAAATCCTCTCGCTCCGACCATTTTTGTCCAGCAAATTCAAAAAGGTGCTGAATTTGCCGGGTACGGCCTTTGTGCCGCATTTGGAACGGAATGGCACCAAAGTGCGCGGTTCCGCGCAAAAAGTCCCGAAATTCTCCCGAAGACTGTTCTCTCCTCGTTCGTTCTGACAACGAGCGAGACCCTCCAGCATTCGATCGACACAGCTCGCGCTCTTGAGTGTCGAGTTGGCGCAGGCGCGGTGCTCGGAGGGCGCCAGTGATGTCGCGTGCGCCACGCCTGTTCTATCCGCCTCACGTTGCGATCGACCTCGCAAAGTGCTCGCCGGCAGCTGCGGCCGCCTGGCGCCAACAGTCGCCGGCTCCCCGTAACCGGCTCGCGGATCGCGCCAGGATCACTGCTGACGTGGCTGGCGTGCTGATGTCTCAGCGGCTCCTCGACCGTGGCATCTCGCCCCGGGGGGCCGCCGGCGCTGCTGCCAAGATGCTCCACACGGTGACGCGGCTGCTCAAGCGCGCGACGGATGCGCAGGATCGGCCACTGGTCGCCCTGGTTCACCCTGTCCGCGCCGGCCATGCCGTTCCTTTCGTCGAATTCGTTGACGACGGCGAAGCGCTGCACGTTCCGGGAATGCGGATTGATCTGATCGAGATCGCCTCAGCGGTCAACGCGGCTCTTGTGGATCTGCGGCCGCCGCTGCGCGCGGTGTCGTCAGACTGTTCGCATCAAATCCAAGGGGGGTGACGTGATGGACGACCGTGAAGACGATCTCAGCCTCTGGGATGCCTTGTTGCACTATTGCGGGCTGACCGAAAGCATGGGGCTATCCGACCAGGTCGGTGCCGATGGCCGCCGGCGCACGCTGGGTGAACGAACGCGATCGCCCCAAGCCTGCTGGGACGAGCTCTGCGGCTTGCTGCATGACGGGCGACTGAAGCTCTCCGTTATTCGAGATCCTGGCGACCCAACGCGTACCGAAATCGAGGGACGTGTGGCTTGTGAGCTGTTGCTGCTCGACGCCGATCGCGGCAAGCTCAAATCGCCCACTGGAAGCATTCTCTATGACGCGCGAGTGGCGCGCACGTCGACTTCCTTCGAGCAGCCGCCGGCGGGATCATCCGCCGCGCAGTTCTACGGGTTTTTGCACAATCGTCTGCAGGGCAGGTTGCTGGTCGACGATGTCCAGGTGGAAGAGCTGGCGGGAAAGCTGCTCGCGGCTCAACAATCGGGCGACAAGCGCGCGGCCGCCGCTCTCGACGACGAACTGCAAACCCGCAAGGTGCAAGTCTCAGCGATTCACGAGATCCTCCGCGCTCTTCAGGAAGAGTTCAAGCTGGCCGTCGAGAGCGGCGCGCTCGAGCTGCACGAGTGGGGCCAGAAGGCCGGAGCCAAACCAACCCACGACTATGACCTGCCGATTGATCGCGTTCTCGTCAGCCTCGTGCCGAAATCAGCATGGCCAACGCGGGGTGGACTTGCAGCGCGTGTCGCACGGGAGTTTGAGGGGCTAACAAGGAAGCACGCTCCGGACGGCGTTCCAGAGATCAAGTCAATTCTCAAGCATATTCAGGGACATCGTCCAGCTCTCTACGAGGTGTTCAAGCCGCCGGGCGCTTAGGACCAATTGATTGTTCCGAATTGGTGCCTAGACGTCGGCGCCTCTTCCATCGTTCCTCTCCAGATCGAAACCTCAAATCAGCAGGGACAAGACTGCCATGAACCTGATCAGCTCTCTCCTCGACAAGCTGCCAAAGCTGAAGACCGCGGCGGAGTTCGCTGCCGTGTTGCCGGAACTCGAAGATCAGCTGCTCGCAGCCGAAGCGGCCGAGGTCGATCTCAATGAGCGCCTCGGCATCGCATCGTTCGAATCGCCGGCGAAGGTCGAAGAAGTCGAGAAGGCCATCGCCGAGAACAAGGCGCTTCAAAACCGTCTTCGCGCTCAGATCAAGGAAGCGGACCGCCGGCGCCAGGAGGCTGCAGCAGCCGAACTAGGGGCCGCTATCGAAAAGCGGATGAAAGACGCGAAGAAGCTGCAGGCAAAGCTTCGCGGCGCGTACATCAATTTGGACAGTCACCTCAGTGCCGCCGGCCCCCTGGTCGACGAGATTTGCAGCGACGAAGAGGAGTTGAGGGAGTTTAACAAGTTCGCGGTCGATAACGGCCGCCCCGATCTGGTCGTCGCGAGCCCTTGGGAGAAGCTGATGCAGCTGATCGGCGACTCCGGGCAAGCGAGCGAGACGCCTCGGCAGGGTTACGCCAATGGCGTGCGCGGCTATTTCCCGCGGCATCCGCGAGGGCCCGCGATGGCGCGAATGAAGGAGGTCAAGCTTTGAGGCGGCCGGCGCGGGTGCGCCTCGAAAGCCGCCAGGCTGACGGGCATCTGTTGATGTTGCGTGCCGCCTGGTCGAGCGCCGGCGCGGATGTGCAACGGCAGTTCTTGACCGAGGTGGTGGGCAATCTCTGCCTCGCCGCTCTGAGGGCGCCGAAGCTCGACCCTCCAGAGCGCACAGATCTCCACCGCAGCGACGATGAATGCCTCTCGGCTTTCCTGGATGCGCATGCGATCGAGGGGGCCCATCGCCGCGAGCAGGCCTCCAAGATCCTCGATCGCTTCAACGCTTGGGCTGAGAGCGCCGGCTGTGTTCGTTGGACGAGTTGTCGGCTCGCATCAGCGCTGAAGCGACGAGGGCTGCGCTCGTCTCGCAGCCGCTTTGTCTGGTGGACGGGAATCGCGTTGCGCAGCGCCAGCGCTGCCCCCGTTCCCCCTCCATGAGCGTAGCTTTTGAGAGCGCAAACCCTCGCGTTGTTGCAAATTTGCATCCGAAGGTTCGAGGGTTTTGCGAAGGTATGAAAAAACTATCGCAGTCTGGAAATGATCAGCGCATTCAGAGCGATAAACTCATCCTGCGAGGGTTTCGAGGGTTTCCGCGCGCGTACACGTAGCGACGGGCGGGGTGCAAGCGCTGCCGCCGGGCGCAATCTGCTCAACGATTTATGCGATGTTGTTTTGCGCGCTACACGAGGAAAACCTTCGATACCCTCGCGTTTTCCTCCTAATCAAATGAAAGAAAAGAAGAAAAACCCTCGCACTTACTTTTGGAAACCTTCGCAAAACCCTCGAAACCCTCGCAGACTGATGAAATCGCCCGATCTCACTGGAGAAACGGTTCCGACGCGGCGCAGTTTCCCGAACCGGCTTCCGAGCCAGGTCATGCCGCACCTTTCTGGCAGATCGAGTGCCGCCCCCGCGCCCCCTGAAGGGGGGAAATGCGAGCCAAGCTCCCGGATTGGGACGATCGTTGAATTTCCTCCGGGTGCACACTTCCACACTTCACGAGCAGAGGAGCATGAGCATGCCTGACGTCAATTCGGAGGTCGGCCTGCTGCAGGTCGCTTGGTCTGCGTCAAGCGAGCCGGCGCGGCGGAAGTTTCTCGCGGAGCTGTTTCGCGATGTGGTGCGGCCGGCGACTACTAGGCGAGGCGGCGTTGTCGTTGCAGACGCGCTGTCGAGCTTCTTCGATGACTCCCTGGTGCGAGGATCTTCGGCTGATCGCATCCAGGCTTCGATCCTATATGCGGCATATGTCAGGTGGTGCGATGTTCGGGGCGAAGCGCCGCTGTCGGCCAGGCGGTTCGCGCTGCATCTCAAGGAACGAGGTATCAAACGGCTGCACTCGAACGTCCGTTGGTGGATCGGACTGCGCTTCGCGGATCGAAAGGCCTCCGATGCTGCACGATGAAGGGCAACTACATCTCAGATCGGACCTTCCGGGAGGATGTCATCCTCCCGGCCGAAATCCTCCCGGGAGGATGAAACGCGAGCGAAATCAACGCGCGTGGGAGGTTGGGAGGATTTTCCCGTGATGCCTACATGCGCGTGCGCGCGCGCAGGCGCGCAATACAAGATCATAAATAACCTCCCGATCTTCCCGTATCCTCCCAAAAGGAAGCTAACCACTTGTGGATCTAACAGATTTGCCTTTGGCCTGATCGTTTGCCTTTCTTCCCGAAACCTCCCGGCTCCTCCCGGACCTATCGGACCAATTGATTGGTCCGGATTGTTCCTAGAATTCCAGCGAGGAAGCTGGCTTGCTGGCCGCATCCGTTCTCAAGCATGCGGGATTCGCAAACGATGAAGCTCTACAGCGTGACCACTTCTCTGAAGATCATCGCCGGTACGATTGGCGTCTCGCACGATCAGCTCGTCGGCCGCTCTGCACGGCTGCGGGTGCTGTCGGAGAACAGCCTTCACGTCACCGTCGAGGTGCGCGGCGACGTCGAGTTCAAAAAGGGCGAACGCGTGTGGCTTTGCGATACGGCCATGGGCGCGCTTCCCGGTACAGCGCTATCGCCCGTCAACCTGGTGAAGGCGGCCCGTACAGATCAATCGATTGAGCTGATCGAGGAAATGGTCGCGAGCTAGGACCATTTCTCGATCACGTGGCAACCTCTCCAACTGCGGGATTCGCAAACGATGAAGCTCTACAGCGTCACCACTTCGCCTCTGAAGATCATTGCCGGCACGATCGGCGTCTCGCACGATCAGCTCGTCGGCCGCGCTGCACGCCTGCGCGTGGTCCGGGAGATCGAACAGTGCTTGATCGTGGACGTGATGGACGAGATCGAGTTCAAGGCAACCGAGCGGGTCTATCTCTCCGACCAGGTTGCCAACACGCTGCCCGCCGGCGCAGTCGCGCTGATCGACGAGTGCACGTCCGATGCCTCTCGGGAAATGGTCGAGCACAACGACCATTTTCATTCCGATCAGCGCGGGGTCGATTGACCTCGCACGGGCTGGCAAGGTTGAGCTGGATCTCTGTTCGGCCGTTCGACCACAATGGTTCTCTCCGGAACCATTTCTCGCGAAGCTCATCGTGACCTTCGGCCCGATCACGGGTCCCTCTGGCGAAACGCCCACCGCGAGTAATTCGGACCGCGACGGTTCTCCAGTCTGAGCCGGTTTTTATAGTCTTAAAAGCCTGCCTTCAAAGTTGGTTTTAAGAGGCTCATTTGACCGACGGCCCGACCGAGCAGCACGATCCGGACGTGATCTCAAAGTCGGAATTTGCGCGCCGGCGGAACGTGGCGCCGGCTCGGGTGACGCAGTGGATCAACGCGGGTCAGATCAAGGGCGCTGCGATCGTGGGCGAAGGTCGTGGGGCGCGGATCCGCGAAACGGTGGCCTGCCAGCAGCTCAAACGCTCCCTCGACGTGTCACAGCGTTTTGGCAATGGTCTGTCGACCAGGCTTGAGGCGCCGCTGCTTGATCGGCTGCCAGGCCAGAGCGCCGGCAACGAGCCGATAACCGGCGCCAGCGTGCCGCCCACAAACACGGTGCAGGACCAGATCGCCGAGCAGAAGCTGATCGAGATCAAACGCCGAAACGAACGAGAAAGAGTGGAGTTCGCGATCCAGTGTGGGGCGCTGATCGTCGCAGCGGACGCACGGAGAGAAGTGATCAAAGGCAGCGGCCACGTGATCGCTTTGATGGAAGCCATGCACATCGACTTGGCTACGCGCCTCGCGACGGAGTTTAAAGCGTCGCAGCGGGACGTGATCTTCTTTCTCCGGCAAGAGTTTCGAAAAATGCGAGAGGAATACGCCAAACAGTGCAGAGCGCGCGCCGCTTCTCTACCGGAGCACGTCCAGATCGATCTGGAAAAAGTCATTGCGGAACATCTTGGCTCGCCGGCTTCCGAATAGTCAGTGGGAAGATGCGAGGGTTTTGGGCGTCGAATGCGCTCGCGCGCGGAGGGGGCGGGGGCGCGGCGCGCGCGGGGTGCTTCGGTAGAATTGATTGGTCCTAATTGGTCCTATGAACACCAGGGGAATCTGCGCAGGATTCTCGTTAGGCCCGGCTCTTACCTCCAGCCAGGTCCGCCAAAGTGGTCAACCGAACGACGGCGAGGGACGCGGCAAGCGCCCCTCGCCGCAAGACAGAAAGGGGTTCCGAATGTCCAGCCTTGCTGCCGTTTACCTAGCATCGCTGCCACCCGACCAAGCGCAGCGCATGTCTGGTTTCGTTGATCCGCTGAATTCATCCGCCGAAGTCGCCTCGGAGCGGATTGCGCAGGTTCGGGCGCGTGTTGCGGCTGTCCAGGCGCAGCGCACTGTGCCGCAGCCCATCGCGGCGAAGCCGCCCGCGACGCGCGCCGCACAGGCGCCGGCCGCCCTTACGGGCGAGCAGGCATGGGCGGCCGAATTCGCGGCAACGCCGGATCTGCAGCGCGAGTTCACCGATGTCGGCTGCTACGTCGCGCTTCGGAAGGCAGAGACTGCCGACCGCGTTCAGATCTGCCGCGGCTCTGTCATCTCAGATCAACCGCAGAAACGGTAGCATTCCGACGCGCGGAGGCGATAATGATTCAATCCGCTGTCCTCGGTTCGTTGTCGATCGTGATCGGCGGCGATATCTCTGGGCTCGACAAGGCCGCGGCGAAGGCTGAGGGCATCGTCGGCAAACTGTCGACCGGGCTGAACAGCCAGGTCGCGCACCTGGCCGGCTATGCCGCGGCCGCCGCCGGCGCTGGCGCGGCGCTGGCCGCGGGCTTGATCGCGAAGTCGATGGAGACCATTGACGTGCAGTCCAAGCTGGCGGCGCGCCTCAATGGCACGGTGGTGGAAATCCAGTCGCTCACCCATGCTGGCAATCTCGCCGGCGTCGAGATGGAAATGCTCTCCACCTCGGTCGGCAAGATGAACCAGAAGCTGGCGGAAGCGGCGCGGACAGGCCAGGGCCCGGCCTATGAGGCGCTGCAGCGGCTCGGGCTGTCGGCCAAGGCGTTCCTCGATCTGCCGGTCGATGAGCGCCTGGCGACGCTCGCCGACAAGTTCAAGGATCTCGGCTACAACACGGCGCAGCAGGCCGATGCGCTTAAGCAGCTCGGCGTCAAGGGACAGGAGATGATCAGCCTGTTCGAGGGCGGCGGCGATGGCATCCGCAATGCCACCAAGGACGTCGAGGCCTTCGGTGTCGCCGTCTCCGATATCGATGCGGCCTCGATCGAGGCGGCGAACGACGCCTGGACTACGGCGCGCCTGGCACTGACCGGCATCGGCAACCAGCTGGCGGTGGCGCTGTCGCCGCTGATCAAGAACGTTGCCGACAACCTTGCGGATGCGGGTCGCGAAACTCATGGCTTCGCTGATGCGATCCAGGGTGGCGTAAAGATGGGGGTGATGCTGTTCGGCCAGGTGCAGCGCGCCATACAGCAGAATCGCATTGAGCTGGATGAGTTCGGCGAGGACATCGTCAACCTCTTTAACAACACCGCCGGGTTCATTCCGAAGACCATTGAGAAAGTCACGAACGGCGCAATTACGGCCGCCGATGTCGGTTATCACGACATCGAGCACACGTTCGGCAAGCTGCGGGGCTCGCTGCAGGCTCCTCCCACGGATGAGGAGTGGGACAAGTGGTGGCAGGGCCTCAAGGACAAAGCTGCGGCCGCCGCCAAGGAGGTCGTCGACCAGCGCAAGAAGGCAAACGCCGGCAGCGGCGATACGGGCGACGGCATGTCCGACAGCGAGCGCAAGTCGCAACAGGACAAGCTCGATCGCCTGCGCAAGTCGATCGCGGCCGAGGACGAGCAGCTGCGTATCCAGCGCGACGACCAGCTCAAGGACCTTGCCGAACTCGAGCAGAAGAAGATCGCGACGACGGCCGAGGCGGCCACGCTGCGCCTGCAGATCGAGGACAAGTACCAGAAGGACCTGCAGGCCCTGAAGCAGCAGCGATTCGAGGACAGCGTCGCGACCGAGGACGAGCTGATGGCGCAGCGTTATGCCAAGCAGCTGGCCGACCTCGACGAGTTCGAAAGGAATCGCACCTATACCGTTGAGCAGGCCGCCGCGCTCCGGCGCAAGATCGAGGAAAGGGCGCGGCTCGATTCGGTCCAGCTTCAGGCGCGCCAGTACTCGGCTCTGGCTGGGATCGTCGACAGCGCCATGGGCGATATCACCAGCCTGGTCGGCGATGAGGGCGCAAAGCAATTCGCGATCTTCAAGGCTATCTCGTCGGCGACCGCTCTTGTCAAAGGCTACGAAGCGGCCGTGTCAGCCTACGCAGCCGGCAATGCGACGGGCATTCCGGGCATGGGTGCAATCATGGCGGCGGCATCTGCCGTGGGGACAGCAGCGTACATTGCGAAGTTGAATGGGGTAAGCCTTGGTGGCGGTGGTGGAGGTGGTACAGTCGCTGCCCCCGGCGGCGGTGATGCAGCAAGCGCCGCTGCCGCGCCGGCGCCGCCGGCCGCGCAGCCGCAGACCATGTTCCTGTCGCTCAATGGCAGCTTCTTCGGCCGCGAGCAGGTTCGCGAACTCGCCGGCAAGCTGATCGACTTTCAGAACGACGGTGGCAAGGTTGTTTTACAATGATGCGGTACTGCGATTCGGAGGGCAGGCATCGATGAGCAAGAGGCCACGGGAAGCTGCAATCGAAAATGGTAGCGAGATTGCCGCAGCGCTTACGGCTGTGGTGGCGCAGATTGCAGCGATGGATGATGTGACTTTGGCAATCTATATCCAGAGTACTGAGAAAATGCTGGCAGCAGCGAAGCAAGCGCAGAGCCAGCGACTATCGAAGGTGTTCTTGCCGCCCGGTGCTCCTCCCGTCGACAGGCGATAACCACGATCTTGATGTTATATCGATCTGATCGCGGTGCTGCTGCAGACAGCACAGGCCGAGGCTCGTCAGTCGCCGGCGCATTGTCGAAGCGAGGAATTCGGAGCCGGCCGGCCGGGCCTGAGGCGTTTCCTGCCCGCTCAACTTTCGCCGACGGTGGATATCTCCTTCTTAAATTTCCTGATATGCCTCTTGCCTCCGTCGGCATAGGTCCACTGCGTTGAGATCTCGATCATGACGGTCGGGGGCACCAGCGCGTTCCCTTTTGGGCCAAAGGCAAAGCGGATTCCCAGGGTCCGCTGAGTTCGGCGCTACGCCTGGCAGTGTGAAGCCGACCGATCGGGTAAAATCAAATAATGCGATGTCCCCGTCCTGCCTGGCACCCTGGATGATCGAGCGGATGACTTCCCGGCTCTGTTCATGCTCTCGGTAAACAACGCAATTCGGGATCTGTATACCGACTTCCAGAAGTTCAATCGCTCGGCGGTTGAAATTGTTGGCAACGAAATCGAACCGCCACGGAGGCATGCCAAGATTCGACGCTTTGACAACATGGAAGGTGGGATCGAGTTCGCCGTGAGCAGCTGCGGCCTGGCGCCGGGCGGCCGTTGCCTGCCATATCGATATGCCGGCGGCAGCAACGGCGACGATGGCGGAAGTCAAGCTGATCAAAGTGCCGTTGTCCATGTTAGTTCTTGATCCCTCGCTTAGCTCGCCGTCATGAGCATGAAATCGCTTTCGCCGACGATCTTGATCGCGCAGCCCTTCGCGATCAGCTCCTCGGCCCGCCGGTGCTTCGTGCTTTTCTCTTGGCCCTTCGTCGCGCGGAGATCCTGATCCCCAACGACCAGGACCGTCGTTCGCTTGCTGACGCTATCGGCGACGTCGGCGCCGGCGATGGCTGCCTGAGCAGCGGCGGCCTCGCGGGCGATGGTCAGTTGGCCGGTGAACGTCACGGTTTCGCCGAGCAGGGGACCATCACCATCGCCTTCGCGTGCAACCCTTGGAGATCGGTAAGGCTTGATCCGCTTCGGAGCTATCCCATGCGAAGCCGATGCATAGCCTAGTTCGTCGATCCATTGCTGTAGCGATGTGCCGCCATCCGTGACGGCTTTGAGCAGCAGCTGCCCGGCAATCCTGGCGTCTTCCGCGGCATCGTGGTGGCGGAACGAAAGGCCGAACGCCTGGGCGAGATTCGCCAGTCCATATCCACCATCGTCCTTGAAGCGATCCCATGTTCGGCGCGCGACCTGGAGATTGTCGAGCCAGAAGCAAGGGAGGCCGCCCGCGCCGTACTTCTCCGCAGAGCGCCAGAGCGCGGTCCGATCGAACGGGCTGTGATGCACGATCGCGGCGTCCTGCAGCGCTGCACCGATCACGGGAAAGACCTTCGCCATGGTCGGCTTCCCAGCAACGTCTTGTGGCCGGATGCCGTGGATGCCGATATTGACCGGATCGAATTCGTCTTCCGGATCAACTAGAATAGTGAGGGTTTTGAACAGCTCGCCGCCTTTGAAATGAGCGAGTCCTATGGAACAGATGCTCGCGAGATCCGCGTTCGCGGTCTCGACGTCGAGGGCAATAAAGTCGGTGATGCCTGTCATGGGCGGCGGCTATCGCGCGGCTCGCGCCATCCTGGTCAGGAATTCGACTGCCGCGTCGATGGTGGCCTGCTCGTCGGCGGAGAGTCCGCTCGTCTTGACCAGGGCCTTGGCAAGGTGGGCGCGTTCCTGTTCGGTCAAGATCATCACTGTCTTTTCGTCGCTCGTTCGAACGCCTTCCATCGTGTGCACTCCTTTTCAAAAGTTAGGATTACGGGCAAGAGCTAAGCGCCCGCCGGCCCCTGAGCGACCTCGACGACGTGCCGATCTGCGCCGACGGTGATGACGATGGTGTACGTCTTCTGACCACCGCCGGTGTCGGTCGGCGGCGCCAGGTGGAGCTGGCCGCCGTACCACTCGCCGGGCATCAGCGTGTTGTCCTTGATGACCGCCTGCTCGAGCGCGGCCATGTTGCGCTGGCCGGCCTCGACGGTGTTGGCGATCATGGCGTCGTTCTGGGCGGCTGCGTTGCCTTGCGCGATCGCTGCCGCGGTCGGGCTGTAGAACGTCCCGGTGCGGCCGCTGGGCGTCGTGTAATGGCCGTATCCGGCTCGGGATGCGCTGTAGGAGTTCGCGCCGGCCGCGATGCCGGTGAGCAGGGCGGCCGCCACCTGCCGGTTCTTTTCCTCCTGGACCAGCATTTCATAGGTGACAACTTTCATCTCGAAGTCGGAGCCGGCGACGTGCTGCGAGGCCTCGACCTGGCCGACGCGGAAGTCGACCGGCTGCCGGCCGAGATTATTGATGCCGACGACGAACACCGGCCTGCCGTTGACCTGGAGCTGCCGAGCTGCGGGGCGGACCAGCACCAGCGAGCTTTTTTGCCGTGATACCAAGGCGGGCTGCCCGTCGCGCATCATCGTCTGTTGCTGCGGGTTGGAAGCTCGGAAGGCGACGGTGTCTCCACCGGTGACACAGCCGCCCAGCAGCGCACAGAGCGCCAAAATCGCTGAAATACGCATTGTGGTCTCCCCAAGACCTAAAGCGTGCATCCAAGCGCAACTAGGGCGCGTGATCAAGCCGTTCCACTCCGGCCTTTGGACCTTTCGCAGTGCGACGCAGGGGATTTACCGATCTCGCCGTCACTCGTCCGGCCTAGCCTTCGCGAGCTTCCGCAATCTTTCGATCACGGCGCTGATGCTATCGGCGTGCAGCGGCCGTGGGCGCCTTGTGTTGGTTGGCCTGGCGGGAGCGACCCGGTTGATTTGCAGGCTCTCCGCCCTCTGCTGCACCTCCGCTTCGCAATCTCGAAGGTATTGCTGCAGCCCGTCGCGATCGAACGTCCAGATTCCTCTTGGCTTGGCCGCACCGGAGATCTGGCCGCGCGCAGCCATGTCCCGGATGGTGCGAGCCTCCAAGCCCAAGATCGAAACCGCTTCCGCGATCTTGACGCGTTGACGCTCCGGCGAGGCCGGCGCGCGGCCGCGTGGCTCTCTCGTCATGGGTTCACCTGGTCAGATGAGAAGGCGGCATGCCGATACTGGCCCCAAAGGGGCTTGGCAACCGGTCACAAATCATAGAATCTGCCCGTGGGTGTGAGAACCCGGACTTGGACTATGGCGGCCCTTGGCGGGGCCGCTGAAATGCGCGCGGAGGAGACCTTGGCGGGTTTCCTATGGCGCTTTTGGGAGCGCCTTGGCGGGCGCGCCACCTGGCCATTATGGCCGGGGGCGGTGCGTCATGTCCAGAGCCGCAAGGCTTAAAAGCGCTGCCGACCAGTCGTCCAGGCTGGTTCTCACCCCCCGGCTGCCGGTCTGTCACCGGCGGGGCTGTGAGAAGCCTAAAACTGGACCTGACCCCATGACCCAAAAAATCGACGTATCGCGGTGCGACCATGGCTCGCCCGCGCGTGAGGCGGGCGTAAGCGTATCTCGGAGAGTATTCATGAACAGCGTTGCCGTCCTGCCCATCGTCGCGACCCCTTCGATCGCTCATTCGCTCGACCAACTTCCGCCAGACGATCGACGGTTGGTTGAGCTGGCGGCGCGCGTCGAGAGCGTTCAGCCGGCCTACCAGCGAGCCTGCGAGGCCAGCGAAGCCGCCTGGGAGGCCTATTATGAACAGATGCCGGAGCGCCCCTCAGAGCTCGCCTGGCGTCCTGACGATCCGGTGACCTATGACGTCGAGCAAGTCGATCTCAAGGTCGAGCATCCCTATCAGGCGCAGCGGCGTGGCCGGCTCTGGTGCCTCGATGCGGATATCGAAAAGCTGCGAGGCAAGCCGCTGATGCGCTGGGATTTCGTCGGCACAGACGAGGAGTGGGAGCGCGACGAGAGCCACCGCTTTGATAAAGATCGCCGCCCGCTTCCTCAATGTGCTCATCTCTGGCGCGAAGTCCAGGATCACGAGGGGCAGGCCAGGGCCGACGAACTGGTCGCCGCGCTTGACCGCTGGCAGCTCGATCTCGAGGAGTTGAGGCGCGAATTACGCGTCGACGAGCTCGACAAGCGTTCGGAGCAGCTGCACGAAGATCTGCGTGCCATGTGGCAGAAGATGCTGCAGCTCCGCGCCAGCTCGCTCGAGGGCGTTCAAGCGAAGGCCCGCGTCCTCTACCGGTCGATTTGGAATGGCGACCCAAGAGATCAGCTTGGCGGCTGCGGCTGCACGGATGCAAGGCTGATCTACGGTTTGATTGCCGATCTGACCGGCGAGCCTGTCGAAAGGCTGGCGTTGGAAGGTCGGGCCTGAACTTTGCTGCGGGAACGCCGCGCCGCCGTCACAGAGAGTGGCGGCGGTGTGGGCGGTGCTGGGCCATTTCTGAACTTGAGCGACGAAGTATGAGCACAATCGAAGAAGCGCTTCAGGGTTCTCGACACCAACGGCGTGCCCCGGCCGCGGTGAGATCGAGACGACTGACAAACCGCGATGGCGTCTGGTACTTTGTTCGGCGCCGGCCTCCGAAATTTGCGACGGTTGAGCCGCGGATCAACATTCGGATTTCCACCGGTATCAGGGTCGCTCATGATCGCAGCGCAGTGAAGGCTTCGCGGATTGCCCGCGAAATCGATCTTGATCTGGAAGCGGGATGGCAGTTCGCCGCCGGCGCAGGGACGCGCAAGGCCCTTCTTGACGTCGAAGAAGCGCGCCGCAGGGCGAATACGCTGCATCTCGACTACAAGCCGGCCGAGATCGCCGCGCAGGAGAGCGCCGAGCAGATCATCCGCCGGCTCGATGTGCTAGCGGTGGGCGCGCGACGCCATGACGGCGCAACCGTCGCGGCCGTCCTTGGAGGCGTTCCGCTGCCGCAGATCATGCTCTCCGGCCTGGTCGGCGAGTTCGAGGTGGCGAAGAAAACCACGCTGGCGAGGTTCTCGAAGAACCAGCGGCGCAAATGGCGCAACGGCAAGCTGCGCGCGATCGCGCGCCTGACCGAGATCATCGGCGACAAGGCGATCGACCGCATCAGCCGCGACGACGCCCTGCTATTCATGGATCATTGGGCCGAGCGCGTGGTCGATGGCCAGGTGGTCGCCGAGACCGCCAACCGCAACCTCACCCACATCACCGGCATGCTCACGGCTGTGGCGCGCCGGCACCGGCTGCAGCTCGAGCCGGTGTTCACTGGCCTGCGGCTCGAAGGCGAAGGCTCGCGGCCGCGGCCGCCGTTCTCGGCGTGGTGGATCGTCAACCGCCTGCTGGCGCCAGGTCGCCTCGACGCCATGAACGCGGAGGAGCGCGCCGCGCTGCTGGTGATGATCAACACCGGCGCGCGACCCTCAGAGATCATCAACCTGCGCGCGGCGCACATTCACCTCGAGTCCAACATTCCGCACATCCAGGTCCGTCCCGACGAGCGCGTGCTCAAGACCGAGTTCTCCTGGCGCGACATCCCGCTGGTCGGCATCTCGCTGGAGGCGATGCGGCAATTCCCGGACGGCTTCCCGCGCTACCGCGACAATGGCGATGCCTTCTCGGCCGCGGTGAACAAGTTCCTGGAGGAGCACGGCTTGCGCGAGAGCGAGCGGCACACGGCCTATTCGCTGCGGCACGGCTTCAAGGACCGGCTGCGCGAGACCGCGGCCACGGACGAGCTCAAGGACGAGCTGATGGGCCATGACACCAAGAAGCCGAAATACGGCGACGGTCACGGCCTGCATCTGAAACTGAAGATCATCGAGAAGATCGCGCTGGCGCCGGGAATGCGCGTTGATCGGCCGGATCGAGTGCGACAAGAGGTGACCGATTTATGACGCCGATGGCACCTCGCTCAGCGAGTCGCTTCACAGAGGAATGGCTGCTCTCCGCGATCAGCCTTGTTTCCGAAGTGATCGTTCAGCACGGTCCGCAATACGGCCCTTGGCTCGATCGGCTCGAGCATGAGCTGGGGGAACTCAAGAAAAATGACCCTGTCGCACGGGCCCGTAGGCATCTCGCGGCGGCCGGGCGTCTTGGCTGCCGGACGCAGGAGTGAGGCTTCGGATGGTAGCGGCTGGAGGAGTTGAAGCGGCCCGGGTCGCGGCGGCGCTGCGCGGGCTTTTCCTCAGCTGAAAATTTCGCGGAAGATCGTTTTTCTTGCGTCGTTTCGCAAATCAGGGCATGAAAGCGAGTGGAAGTTCATTGCGGAGTTTGGGCAACTCCGACCTTCCAATCCGCCGTTAGGGCAGCGCGGATGTGTGGCCAACAGATCGGGTGCAGATCGAGATGTTGGAGAATGAAGACGGAAGCTCCGGCTGATTCGCCGGGTGGATGCCAACAAATCGTCTGGAGATCGAGATGTTTGGCTTTGAAAAGCGACAGATATTACTCAGCTGCTGTCACCAGCGCGGTCGGCTGCTCTGCTGAAACACTTCGCTCGTGGCGAAATCGGAATGGTCTGCTAAGCAAGCCAGGCCGTTTTGGCGGCTGGACTGCCTTTACGCTCGCTGAGGTTCTCGCAGTTCACCTGGTGACCAGGCTCACGAGTATCGGAATTTCGCCGCGTTTTGCGGTATGTGCGGCTTCCCAGGCGCTTCCGGTCTTTCAGCGTGTGGTGGACAGCGGCGAAATCGAACCTAAGGGGCTGGCGATTTGGTTCAGCCACGCTTTGTGCACGGCGATCACTGTCGAAGAGATCGAATTCATTGAGCCTCGCGATGGTGAGGCCGCTATCTTCATCAGTCATTCCGACTTGATCTCTCCCGTGTTCGATCGCTTGAAGGCGATCGCAGGCGAGGGGGAACGCGCATGATTTTGCTGTTTCCCAAAGAGGTCGCCGAGCGGCTGAAGGTCTCTGTAAAAACCTTGGATGGCTATGCGGACGCTGGTGAGATTCGCTACGTCGATTTGAGTCGCGGCGGCAAGAATAAGCGCCGGCGCTACACCCCGGAGTTCGTTGAAGAGTTCATTTCCCGTCGGACCAGGAGAGACGTGCCGTGTCCGTCTACCGCCCCAAAGGCTCGCCGTTCTACCACTACGACTTCCAAATCAAACGTCATCGGTTTCACGGCTCGACGGGCCATGCTGGCAAGCGAGAAGCAGAAAAATTCGAGCGGTTGAGGAAGGTCGCGGCGCGCAAAGAGCTTGAAGTCGCCGGCAGGACTGCCGTCTCTTTGAGGCTCGACGACGTTGCCGATCGGTATTGGCTTGAGAAGGGTCAGTATCATGTTGGTGCGGATACCACCGAACGCGACCTTGCCAGGCTGATCTCCTATTTCGGCCCGGACAAGTTGATCAATGAGATCACTGATGACGACGTTACCAAGCTGGTGGCATGGCGGCGGGCACATCGCCGGACGGTGCACCGGAAGAACCCGCCGCCGAAGGGTGCTCCGCCGGCGCCTTTGGTCGCTTCGGCAACGGTGAATCGCAGCACCACCGAGGTGCTCAAAAAGCTCTTCACCAGGGCGAAGGCTTGGAACGTCAAATTTGACGCTGAACCGGACTGGCCGAAGCACATGCTGGACGAGCCGGAGGAGCGGGTTAGGGAGCTGAAGGCGGACGAGCTAGATCGTCTGGATGCCGCTGGCCGGGACGATTACCGGCCGATCATGAATTTCGCGGATGCCTCAGGCGTTCGCTTGCGCGAATGCTTGCTGAGGTGGTCGGAAGTCGATTGGGATGCCCGACAGATCATCAAGGCCGGAAAGGGTGGCCGCAAGATCGTAGTCCGGATAACGCCGCTGATCAGGAGTATCCTCTGGCCGCTTCGCGGGCACCACGAGGAGTTTGTTTTCACCTACGTGGCCAAGCGAACCCAGAAGCGTCGCCACCTCTCCAAGGGAGCCCGCTACCCTGTCACGTACAGTGGTCTCAAGACCGAATGGAAACGCCATCGTGCGCGGTCGGGGGTGGAGGATTTCCGGTTCCACGACAAGCGTCACGACTTCGCGACGAAACTCCTTCGCGACAGTCGGAACCTCAAGCTGGTCCAGAAGGCGCTCAACCATCGCAACATTAGGACCACGCTCAAATATGCTCACGTCCTGGATGACGAGATCGCGGGCGCGATCGAGGCCATGCAGGAAAACCGGGAGAAGTCCCGAAAAAGGTCCCGAATACCTGCCGTCAAGGCAGGATAACCTATTGGAAGGCTTGATAAATGCTGCAGCCAGCGCCCGTGCCTGGGAGACTAGGGGTCGGAGGTTCAAATCCTCTCGCTCCGACCATTTTTTCCAAATGATCTGTCGGGTGGATGGGCCGGGGCGTAGGGCGCGCGCTGGCCGAGGATGCGTGCGCGACGGTCGGCAGCGGTGGCTGTTTAGATGGTCGGCAAACCAAAATGCTCGAAAACAACCCCATGCACAGTAGCGATGTCATTGATTGGATGTCATTTTCCGAATCGATTTGTCGTGCGTGAGGCCTGCTTCTACCAACCTGCTTCTACCAAAAGGTGTAGCGGCGGCCTGTGCTCGCACGCTACCTTGTGGCGTTTGGGGCAGGAAATGTAATCGATGGCGCAGCTTGTGACAGCCATGGTGAGGCGAACGATTTACACGCTCGCTCTCTTGTTGGCTTTTCAGTCGGGATCAGCGGACGCGCAATCGAACATGACCGTAAAGGGATTCCCGCCGGAGTTACCCATTGAGATAGCGGGCAATCGGTGGTTCGTTTTCTTGGACGGAGACATCGATCCGGACGCACCCCAGCGGTTTGAGCGATATGTAACGCAGAATCGTATTCCCGACCGGTCTATTGTCTATCTGAACTCTCCCGGCGGAAGCTTGGCTGCGGGACTAGAACTCGGCCGCCTGTTTCGGAAATATGGCTTTTCTACCGATGTCGGTCGGAAATCACCTTTCTCCTCGAAGTCCTCCGATATTGATGAGGGCGGCTGCTACAGCGCGTGCGCATACGCCTATTTGGGCGGTCAATTCAGATATTTAAGACAGAGCTCCCGATACGGCGTTCACCAATTCAAGTCGGTGCGGGCCGATGATCGCGTTGAAGGGACTGCTCAGGTCATCTCCGCTCTGGCAGTCGAATACATGCGCTCGATGGATGTTGATCCAGATCTTTTCACGTTGAGCGCCGCCGCGAGCCCTGACGGGATGCAGGAAATCGACAAGGCGACTTTGGAACGGTTGAATGTCGTCAATAACGGGCGGACCCGACCTGTCTGGACAATCGAAAGTACGGACGGACAACTTTATCTGAAGGGACAGCGAACAACCGAGGAATCCGGAATCAACAAGTTCATCCTCTACTGCGAAAAGCGCCGCGCATTCTTGATCGCTATCTTCGATGCTCTTCGTAGGGACACAGAGCTCATGAATATGGCCGCTCATTCTCTTTTGATCGACGGGCAGGTGTATCGACTGAGTCCGAAGTCCAAGCGGATTCAAAACGGGCTGTTCAATGTCACATACCCTCTGTCGCAAAAGGAAACAGCCGCTCTTCGCAAGGGAGAGAATGTTGGCGTGGCGGTGCAATTCTCGTATGAGGCACCCATATTCCTCGGGTTCGAGGGAATGAGCGTTGGGGGCGGCAGGCCGAAGCTTGTCGGCATGCTCGATCAGTGCGCTCGATAGGGTCTTCCCATTGTGTGGACACCGGAATCACGGTGACAGTGCTGGACTGCACCAGTGCACTTAGTCAATCTAACACACCCCAACGATCTCGCGGGACCGTCTCGACCGAAACAAGTGCACCATTGTCGCAACTCGGAAGCACTGGGCTCAGCGCTTCGAGGGCACGAGCTGACCGCCGGTGATGGGATTGAAAATAATGACTGAGCGTCGTGATGCCGATGCCGCTTCGCAGCCGATGATCTCGCCAGTCGCAACTCCGCCGGTGTTTGGATTGTCGACTGTGCAGGTCTTGCCGGTGAAGGCGCCGCACGAGAAACCGCTGGCGCTATAGATGTTGTCGCCCCAGATCTGACCGCCCATCCCGCTCGGCGCAACGCAGGTGCAGCGACATTTTCCCGTGCCCTGTTTCGGCAAGGCTGAGGCGAGTTGAGGAATTCCGATCACGACAAGAGACAGGGCGGCCGCTATCGAGCAATTTCGAAATGACATGATCAAGTCTCCATGCCTGCCCTTTCAATCTGTATTGACGCGCCGGAGCCCGGTTCGAACTGACGGCATCACGGGTTGGTGAGAGATGTTCGTCGATGGGCAAGCTGCTTGCTCTACCTCAAATACCCCACCACCAACCTCGTCGTCTCGTCCACCAGCACCTTCACCATCTTCTCCGACAGCATCTCCGCCCCATTCAGCACCGTGTTGTGCGCCACCGACTCGATTGCGCTGACGCAGATGAAAGTTGCGACATCCAGGTCGACCTTGCGCATCTCCTTGCGGCGGCTTTCGAGGTAGGTGCGCACGAGGGCCTGGATCTCGCGGTTGAAGGCTTCGACGTCCTTCAGTTGGCCGGTGCGGGGGATCTGTTCGGCGAGCACGCGATGCAGTTTCGGGTTGATGCGGTGGGCTTCGATCGCGACGGTGACGAGGTTGCGCACCGCCTTGTCGACGGGGAGGTCAGCGACCTCGGTCAGCGCCGTGCGGACGATGCCCATGATCTCCTCGTTGTGACGGTCGATCACGGCGGCAACGAGCGCCTCCTTGCTCGGAAAGTACTGGTAGAGCGAGCCGACGCTGACACCGGCGACTTCCGCGATCCGGTTGGTGCTGGTCTTCTCGAAGCCGTCGCGCACCAGAATGCGAGCGGTCGCCTCGACCAGCGCGTCGACGGTGGCGCGTGATCGCGCCTGCAGGGCGTTTTTCCGAGGCTTTGTCGGCGGCGTGCGCGCCATGGCGTTGCGATCCGAATGCGAGTAGGAAAAGCGAGCGAATGCTCGCATTATATTGCCCCATGGCGACCTTCCGGCAAGCGTCTTCGTCGCCATATGGATGCGAAAGCCCGGCGGAGAGGGGACCATGAGCGTCGCAAGACTTGTGTCGGCCTTGCAGTTTTGTCCTGTCATGTGCGCACCGCGGAGCCGCGAGCCCGGGCCGAGCCTGCAGAGCAGGCTGTTCAACGCGCTGCTGGCACAGCTCCCCTACAAGCAGCAGCTCGCATCCGCCGAAGCGGTGCAGGCGCATGTGCAGAAGCTCGCCTTGCAGCCTGTTACGTTCGAGCCGCCGAACCTCGGCCGCGGCGTCGAGGCGACGCTGACGAAGATGGGCGGATGGCCGGTCTATTACACTGCGCCGTCCTCGGGCCATGAAGGCTGCAACTTCGTCATGTTCCTGCATGGCGGTGGCTACATCAACGAGATCGTGCCGGCGCATTGGCGCTTCGTCGGCGAGATGACGCGCAAGGCGAACGTCGTCTGCGTCGTGCCGATCTATCCGCTGGCGCCGCGCGCCACCGCGAAGGATGTGGTGCCGGCGACAGCGGAGATCCTGCGCATGCTGCTGGAAGACGCGGGGCCCGCGAAGGTGACGGTGGTCGGCAACTCCGCCGGCGCGGGGCTCGCGCTTGCCGCGTGCCAATGGCTGCGCGATCGCGGGCATCGGCAGCCGGACCGGATGATGCTGATCTCGCCCGCCGCCGACGCCTCGGTCAGCCGTCCCGAGCAGGTCGAGATCGCAAGGCGCGATCCGCTCCAGGACATTCCGGGGATCGTCGAGGCCGGGCATCTCTATGCCGGCGCGCTCGATATCGGCCATCCCTTCGTCAGCCCACTCAACGGCGCCTTCCGCGCGCTGGCGCCGATGACGATCTTTTCGGGCACGCGCGATCTGCTCTATCCCGACAGCGTCGACCTCGCGGCAAGGGCGAGGGCGGTGGGTGTACCGGTGGAGCTGCATCTGCTGCGCGACCAGCCGCACAATTATGCGCTGATGCCGACGCCGGAGGGACGGCGCGCGCGGGCGATGATCTTGCGGGCGGTGGCGTGATGAAAGGGGGCGTGTGAGCGATGTCACAGGACGCGCGCCGTCTCATTGCGACTGGCGCGGTGCGGCCCGTCGGAGGCGGCCTCCGGGGCGTTTCCTCGGATACGCTAGTGCGTATCAGTAGTTTTGCGGGGCCTTAGGCGTGGCCCTTGATCTCGTAATGGCCGGGCACGCATTTGTACCGATCCAGGCGCCAATTGGCGTGATAGATCGGATGCTCGCCCATCCATTTCGCGAGGGGTGCCTGTGCGCCGACCGCACATTGCATCATCGAAATCTCGGGCGTCATGTTGCTGTCGGTCACGATTTCCTCGACGCAACTGCCTGAGCTAGCTGCGCTAAGCCGGCAGAGCACGGCTACGACGGTCACGAACATTCCTGTCACCTCATCGGTAGTTGCAGACCACGAAGAGGATGCAAGCGGAGTGCCAGAGCCTGTGACACGCAAACAACACGCTGGCCTGGCCGACTCGACCCAGCGTCCGGAGTCCATTTGACGATTCGGATTGTAAAAAAATTGCCCCTAAACCGAAGCCGGTCAAATACGGGAACCGGGGAAGTACGGCTCCGCGCAGGGCCAGTATGCCTCCCGACGGCGATTGCCGCCGACGACTGAGCAAGCGCCTCGTCCTTCGAGACGACCGCTTTCAGCGGTCCCTCAGGATGAGGCTACGTGGCGTTGTCGCGAGTTGAAAATTGGCGCCGCATCCTCTGCCCTCATCCTGAGGGCCCCCAGCGGCGGGCGTTTCGAAGGATGCGTTGCGGGCGAGGCTGCCTCACATACGATAGCCTCGCATGCCGGATAATCCGCGTGCCGAAATAACGCTGGCATCGCCGATCTCTTTCATTTGCGGAGGCGGCGCTGCTACATTTCGCGCGCGCGCCCGCTGGCGGCGCGGCGACGAAGAAACATACCGACAAGGGAGGGGCCGAAAGTCCCATGAAGGATTTCGCAGGAAAGATCGCGGTCATCACCGGCGGCGGCACGGGAATGGGGCGCGAGCTCGCGCGGCAGCTCGTGGCCGAGGGCTGCAACGTCGCGATGTGCGACGTCTCGGAAGCCGCGATGGCGGAGACCAAGCGGCTCTGCGAGGTCGAGAAGCTGCCGCAGGGCCTGCGCGTCACGACGCACGTCGCCGACGTCGCGATCGAGGATCACCTGAAGCGCTTTCGCGACGAGCTCGCCGAGCAGCAGAAGACGGACAGGATCCACCTGCTGTTCAACAATGCCGGCATCGGCGGCGGCGGCAGCCTGTTCACCAACACGCGCGAGCAGTGGGAGCGCACCTTCAACATCTGCTGGGGCGGCGTCTATCTCGGCGTGCGCACCTTCCTGCCGATGCTGGTCGCCGCCGACGAGGCGCACATCGTCAACACCGCCAGCGTCAACGGCTTCTGGGCCTCCATCGGCATGGGCCAGGCGCACACGGCCTACAGCTCCGCCAAGTTCGCCGTGAAGGGATTCACCGAAGCGCTGATCAACGATTTGCGCCTGCACGCGCCGCACGTCAAATGCTCGGTGGTGATGCCCGGCCACATCGGCACCTCGATCGTCTCCAATTCGCGCAAGGTGCAGAGCGCCGATGGATCGGAGCGCCTCAACCCCGACGAGGTCGCGCTGACGCGCAAGCGCATGGTCGCGGCCGGCGTGCCCGATGCCGACAAGATGTCGGACGAGGACATCCAGGCGGTGTTCGCCGAGCGCGCCCGCAGCTTCCTGGAGGATGCGCCGACCACGGCCGCGCAAGCGGCGAAGATCATCCTCGACGGGGTGAAGGCGGAGCGCTGGCGCATCCTCGTCGGTGACGACGCCAAGCGGCTCGACGAGCGCGTGCGCGCGACGCCCGAGCAGGCCTATGACCGCGCCTTCTACGAAAGCTTCACGCAGGAAGTCGGCTGGCGGCTCGGTTGAGCCGCCGGGCCGGCATGGTCGCGCGGCGCGCTCATGTAGGTATGATCATCATCATGACAAGAGGTGCGCCGCTGATTTTGCGTGCCACCTCCTGCCAATGTTTTTGCCAATGTTCTTGCCGATGTTCAGGCCTGCATGCCGAATTGGAATGTCATGCATGCGTCACGGCTCATCGTTCAAGCGATGGTGATCTCGAGCGGCTCTCATTCAGTGCACGGCTGCTTGGTCGGCGAACTGAAATGGTTTAGTCAATCAGGGGTAACGCGAGATAGAGCGTAGCTCCCAATGATACCCGCATGCCTCTCCAACGACTGGACCCTTTGCCCGGAGCGAGAGGACATCTCCGCTGAATTCACGCGGCTGTTGACTGCGGCGCAGGAGGGCGGCGCCACCATCGCCGAATGCCTGATGATCGCGCGGCATCTCAAGCGCGGCGACGACCGCTCCTGGCACCGCGAGTGGAAGCGGCTGGCGCAAGCCAACCGTCAGCGCGCCGAGGCCGCTTTCGCGGAAGGCCACATGGCGAGCGCCCAGCGCAACTGGCTGCGCGCCATGAACTACTATGGTGCCGCGGCGATGCCGCTCGACCAGGCCGACGAACGTCGCTGGGTCGCCGTGCTGGCGATGCAGGAATGCGCGCGCCGTTATCTTTCAGCGCGCAGCCCCGCCGGCGAGGTCGTGACGATCCCCTGGCTCAACGGACATGCGTTGCAGGGCTACTTCCTGCCGGCACCTCCGGGAAGCGTGCGGGCGCCGACCGTGATCTGCATCGGCGAGCCCGGTCACCGCAAGGAGGAGTTCCTGTACAAGCTCGTGCCGCATGCGCGCGAGCGGGGCTTCTCGATGTTGGCGCTCGACCTGTTCGGCGACCAGCGCGACGACTACATCGACGTGCTGCTCCGGCGCGGAGATCTCGAGAGCGCGATTCCCTGCGTGATGGACCATCTGGAAGCGCGCAGCGACGTCGATTTCGCGCGGGTCGGGATCATCGCCGATGGCTGGGGCTCGTCCTTCGTGGCACGCGCGGTGCTGCAGGAGCCGCGGCTTGCCGCCGCCGTCTGCGACGGCGGTCTTTGGGACCTGCACGAGCGGGCGTTCTTTGCCAGCCGATTCGCGCTGAGCGACGTCGGTGTCGTGCCGGTGCCGCATGCGCCGCTGATGGCCTCGAGCGCCGACTGTCCGGTGCTGATCACGCTCGGCGAGGACGGCTGGCTCAAGGCCGACCGGGCGCGCCAGATCGTCCAGAGCTCGCGGCACGGCGCGTCCGACGTCATGCTGAAGGTGTTCACCGCGGCCGAGACCGGGGCGGCGCAGTCCCATGCGGACAATCCGAGCCTTGCCAACGAATATATCTTCGACTGGCTCGAATCGCGGCTCGGTGCCGCTGCCCGGCGTATCTGACCAGGATCTCAGGTGTCGAAGTCGAGCGAGATCCGGACGCAGGCCTTCTCGAGGCGGTTCTTCAGCGTCGCGAGCTTTGCCGTGAACTCCGTCAGCTCGTTCTCGTCGAACTCCTGAAAGACGAATTCGCGAATCGTCTTGTATTGCTCGTTCAGGCTCGCGATGTGCTTCTGCGTCTTGTCGGTCAGCGACAGCCGCACCACGCGGGCGTCGGTCGGCGAGGGGCGACGGCGCAGCAGGCTCTTCTTCTCCAGCAGCTTGGACTGCGTGGTGATGAAGGACGGATCCACGTGCAGCAGCTTGGAGACGACGTTGACCGGGATGCCGTCGTCCTTGTCGAGGTCGGAGATGGCCATCAGAATCAGCCATTGCGGGCCGCTGATGCCGAGCGTCTTCGCCCAGAACTGCCGCAATTCCTCCAGGTGCATGTTGATCGACGATATCTCCCAGGTGAAACGCCGGATGATATCCAGGTTGCCGATCGAGCGCATTCGCGCTCCTTCTTTCCTCGTCGCGGACACAGCGTCACTCCCGTGAACCGGCTCTTGCCATTGGGGCCATACTTTACGCAAGTCTGATCTGTTTCAAGAGCAGTGCGAAGCCACCGTTGTAAAATCGACATATATGACGCACTCAGCCGACTACGTCATCTTTGTTGTTGCCGTGGAGACACAGCGGAGAAGCGAATTAGAAAGCTTACTTGATCAGCTATTGTGCTTAGCAAATGGCTGGATGCATAATTTCATCGACGGTGGGGGGAATTCTCGACCGTTCCGTTGCAGGCGGTCGCCCGGATCACTCGCGTCAAGTGGGTGGTCCGGATGCGCGAAGCGGCTGGGCGGATTTGAGAGGCGGGGACTGGGGGGCGCTACGGCCCGCCTCGCCGTGATGAAAACTTGGAGGTTACTATGAAATTGGTAAAGAGCCTTTTGCTCGGCTCAGCGGCGGGTCTAATCGCCGTGGGTGGAGCGCAGGCAGCCGATCTGCCCGTCAAAGCGAAGGCGGTTGAATACGTCAGGATCTGCTCGCTGTACGGCGCCGGCTTCTACTACATCCCGGGCACCGACACGTGCGTCAAGCTTGGCGGCTATCTGCGCGCTGAAGTCGCGCTCAACTCGGGCGGCCATTACAACGGTCAGTTCAGCAGTGTGGCCGGTGCTCACAACCGGCTGACCAACGACTACTCCATGCGCTCCCGCGCGGACTTGAACATCGACACGCGCACCGCAACCGAGTACGGAGTCGTCCGCACCTATTTCGATGCGGTGTTCACCTGGACCTCGGGCAGCTACACCGGCACCGGCTCCGGCACGGGCACCACGGTCTACTCGGGCGCCGCCCAGTCGGGCGGCTTTGGTGGCGTCGGCAACCCGTCTGATGGCGGCATCGCCGGCGGTTCACTCGGTGTGTACTACGCGTTCATCCAGTTCGCGGGCTTCACAATGGGTAAGTCCGTGTCGCAGTTCGACGCGCCCTGGACCAACTATCCCGGCAACAATTTCGACGGTCTCGTCGGTGGCGGTGGCAGCGTGACCGGCGTCAACCAGCTGACCTATACGGCCGACTTCGGTCAGGGCGTGACGGCGGCGATCTCGGCGCAGGATCAGGTTGCCTATGGCCAGACCAACATCTGGAACGCAACTGGCGCGACGGCCGGCGGAATCCTCGGCGGTGCTTACGGGTCCAACGCGATCGGCGGTACCCGCGCTCCCGACATCGTCGGCATGGTCCGCGTCGATCAGGCTTGGGGCCTGTTCCAGGCATCGGTGGCGGCCCACGACAACCACGCCGGTTACTACGGAGCCACCGAAGTCACTGGGCACGCGTCGGACAAATGGGGGTGGGCCGCAGCGCTGGCCCTGTCGATCAAGAACATCCCGACTGGTGCGGGTGACCAGATCAACATCCAGGGCGTCTACACCGAGGGTGCGAGCCGCTACAACTTCCAGAGCCTCGCCAATACCAGTTACTCGATGTACAGCGGCGCAGGTGCCGGTGCCTATCAGAGCGTCGGCTTCGCCGGTGTGTCCGATGCGGTCTACGCGACCGGCACTGGCATGGAGCTGACCACGACCTACGGTATGCGTGGCGCATACACGCATAACTGGAACCCGTACTGGAACAGCGCTCTGTACGGTGCATACGGTGCGGTCCGCTACAGCTCGACTGCCAAGGGGCTGATCTGCGGTAGTGCCGGTATGACCGCTCTGGCGTTGACTGGCACCTGCAATCCGGACTTTGACATTGCGCAGGTCGGCGTGATCACCCGCTGGACTCCCGTCAAGAACCTGACCTTCTCGGGTGATTTCAACTGGACTCGTATCGATCAGAAGTACTCTGGTACGGTCGCCGCGCCGGCCGTTGCCGGCTCGGCCAAACCCGCCGCGGTCTACGAGTTGAAGGATCAGGACAGCTTCACGCTGCTGCTCCGCGCTCAGCGCAACTGGTAAGGTCATCGCGACATGACGGACGCCCCCGGCTTGAACCCGCCGGGGGCGTTGTCGAGAGAGGGCGGGCTTCGCGCCGGCCCTTCGTCGGACAGCAGATAAGAGCAATGCAATTCTGCCGGCTTTTACTTGTTTACTTACCTGAGTTACTCATGTATGTTTGGCTGATCATAGGCGCCGGTTTCCGCCTTGATGCTAAGCCTCCAAGAACCTCCGGTGATGCCCCGCCGGAGGTTTTTCGTTGTTGGGCGGCGCAGCGTTTTGGAGCGACGCGGACACCCAACGCTAGACGATTAGCCCCGCATCATTCGGGCGCGCGAATTCGGCCGGTAGGCGAGGCGGCTGTGGCCGGTGCAGTAGGACTGGCCGTCGGGCGCGGAATTGCCGCAGAAGCAGAAATCCTCGGCGCCCGGCGTCGAGATCGGCCAGCGGCAGCGGTTCTCGGCCAGCTCCAGCAGCGAGCAGCGATTGGCCTCGTCGATGGGACCTGCGACCACGGGGGCATCGGTCTCGCCATAGATCGAGGCGAGCATCTCGTATTGCAGCCGCGGCACGGCCCGCACCCTTGCCGGCGCTGAGCTTCTGTCCTGAACCTTGCGGTCGTCGACGGTCCGGCCACGCGTCAGATTGAGGCGGGACAGCTTGCCGATCACGGCGTTGCGGCTGACGCCGATGTCGGCGGCGATCTCGCGGCAGGAGAGGCCGGCCTCGAAATGCTGCTTCAGAAGTTCAATTCGTTCGTCGGTCCAGGTGGGTGAGAGAACAGGCATTTGTAAACGGTCCCAGGTTGCAGATGTCGGCCATCCGCCTCGCGAGATCCGTCCGCTTCACGCACCGGCGCGCGCTCACGTCCTGCCATTGTCGCGGATCGACAAAAGCCCGTCCTTGATGGCGAGACGGATGCCTTCCTCGATCAAGGTCCGTGCGACGCCGGGAACGCTGGTGCCGTGGGTGCCCTGTCTCACCAACTTCTCCAGGTAGGTGATGGTCGAGAGCGCCAAGGTTACGGGAATACGGTCAGTCTCGGCTTTTTCGGTGGCCATGGTCCGAACGCTAGCCTCATACGCAGGTACATAAAAGTAACGATTAAGACTCTATTTAGGTTCAGGGGCTGAAGTCAAATGCAGTCTGCGCTTGACGTTCAGAGCGTTGGAATCGCACGGAAAAATAGCCACGACTCAGCACGCCGCAGGACCTAGCCAGGGGCGGCGGAGCATTGACAGGGCGGAAGGCGCGGGGCCGGATCAGCCGTGCACGATGGCCTTTTCGATCATGCAATGGATGCCCTTGGAGCCGTTGACGGTCTGGGTCACCCGCAGGTCAGCGGCCAGGCTGCACAGCGTGTAGGCATCCTCGCGCGACAGGTTTCGCCGCTCGCCGATCAGGGCGATCATGTCCCTGAGCGCGCGGACCACGCACTGGTCGAGGTCGGGGTCCATCGCCATGGTCATGTAGTGGGTCGCCGTCTCGGCGCGGGGGTAGTCGAATTTCAGGTCCTTGCGCAGGGTCAGGCGGAAGCGGCCTTGCAACGCGGTCTCGATCGCGGTGACGCAGACCTCGCCGTCGCCCTGCACGCCGTGGCCGTCGCCGCAGGAGAACATCGCGCCGGGCACGAACACCGGCAAATAGAGCGTCGCCCCGGTGCCCAGCTCCTTGTTGTCGAGATTGCCGCCCATCGCGCGCGGAATCAGCGAGGAGATGCGGCCCCAGCTCGGCGGCGGCGAGACGCCCATCACGCCGAAAAAGGGCTTTAGCGGCAGGTCGAGGCCCCACGGCATGCGGCCGGTCATCCGCGCCCGATCGAGCGGGATGTTGAGGATTCGCGTCTCGTGGAAATCGTCGGGCAGGGTGCCGGACAGCGGCTTGATCATGTTCCAGCCCCAATCCTGACGGAGCTGAACGTCGCGGATCTCCACCGCGAGCACGTCGCCGGGCTCGGCGCCTTCGACCGCGATCGGCCCGGTGAGGATATGGCCGGGCAGCATGCGCTCGTTGCTGGCATGAACCTCGTACATCTCGGGGGGAATGTGAAACTTGTCGCGGTCGGGCAGCATGTCCGGGCCGCCGCTGATGGTGTCGACGGTCACCTCGTCGCCGCTCGCGATGGTGAGGACCGGCTTGAGGGCAGCTTCGAAGAAGCCCCAATGGCAGGTCTTGGGGCTGGAATGCAGGTGGTGATGGGTCATGTGCGCGTCCGGTCGCTTTCCTCAAGCCGGGCTTGACCCGGCGATCGATCCTCTTCCAAGAAGATTTCTGAACATGGCAGGGCGGGTCAAGCCCTGCGCAGACTGGCACGATCATCGCGGCGAGGCTCCCCTGTTTTTCGTTCTGTCCAAGACAATCGGCACCGCGCTCTTGCCGATCAACCTTCTGGTCGAGCTCGGCATCGTCTCGCTGCTGCTGATGGCGACGCGCTTTGCCGCGCTCGGCCGCAAGCTTGCCGTCACCACGCTGGTGCTGCTGGCGCTGGCGGCGTTCTCGCCGCTCGGCAATCTCCTGATCTATCCGCTGGAATCGCGCTTTCCGGCGTGGGACGCCGCGCGCGGTGCGCCCGACGGCATCATCGTGCTCGGCGGCTCCGTCGACACCGATCTGTCGGCGGCGCATCGCACGCCTGTTGTCGCGCACGCCGCCGATCGTCTGTTCGCGCCAGCCGAGCTCGCGCGCCGCTACCCGAACGCGCGCATCGTCTTTACCGGTGGGACTGCGAACCTGGTCTCGACCGATGCCAGGGAGGCTGATTACTCCGCGCCGATCCTGGAAAATCTGGGCATTCCGAAAGAGCGCCTCATCCTGGAGCGGAGCTCGCGCAACACCTGGGAGAATGCGATCTTCACGAAACAGCTGGTGAAGCCGAAGCCGGGCGAGCGCTGGCTTCTGGTGACGTCGGCCTTTCACATGCCGCGCTCGATGGGAATCTTCCGCAGAGCCGGATTCGATGTCGAGGCCTATCCGGTGGACTGGCGGATGGGCGGACGTGACGATCTGTTCTCCTTCACCAACATGGGCGCCGACGGGCTCGGCCGAACCGAAGTCGCGGTGCGCGAGTGGATTGGCCTCGTCGCCTACCGTCTGATGGGCCGGACCGGCGAGTTGCTTCCAGGGCCGGCCAAGGACTAGAACCAAGACTGCAAAACAAGAACATGCGGCGGAACGCGCCGCTCCCGGAGGAAGCCATGCAACAGCAGAGCGCAGACCGCATCGATCTTGCCGGCCTCGTCGCCGATCTCAACAGCCTGCTGCGGCTGAAGACGAACGTGATCGGCATGAAGCTGTTCGCGCGCGCCGCGGACATGGAAGCGATCCCGAAGATCCGGCGGCCGAATGCGATCCACACCACCGACCAGATCGTCAGCATGGCCTCGCGGCTGGGCTGGACCGTCGGCATCACCGCCGATGATCTCGTCGGCGCGCAGTGCCGCGCGGTGATCGGCCTCAGCCCCCAGGACGACAAATGGCTTGCCGGTGAAAACTATGTCGGGGTCTGGCACGGCACCGCCGAGGACGCGCGCAAGCGCCAGGAGGCGCTGGATGTGGTTCCGTTCGGACAGTATCAGGCGCTCGCCGTCAGTCCGCTCGCGAGCGGAAGGCTCGATCCGCCCGACATCTGCCTCGTCTATGCGACGCCCGGGCAGATGATCATCCTCATCAACGGGCTGCAATATACCGGTTACAAGAAGTTCGAATGGGGCGTCGTCGGCGAGACCGCATGCGCGGATTCCTGGGGGCGGGCGCTCAAGACCGGGGAGCCTAGCCTGTCCTTGCCATGCTATGCCGAACGGCGCTATGGCGGCGTACCGGACGAGGAGATGCTGATGGCCTTGAAGCCTTCGCATCTCGCCAAGGCAATCGAGGGCATGAAAGCGCTGGCCAAGAACGGCCTGCGCTATCCGATTCCGCCCTATGGCATTCAAAGCGACGTCCGTGCCGGCATGGGCGTGAGTTACGCAAAGAAGTAAAGGCTAGTCATGACCTCTGCGAAATTCGACATCGTCGTCTACGGTGCGACCGGTTTCACCGGCCAGCTCGTCGCCGAATATCTGGCGGCGCATTACAAGGACGACAAGTCCCTGAAATGGGCGATGGCGGGCCGCAGCCTCGACAAGCTGAAATCCGTGCGCGACGCCATCGGCGCGCCGGCAAGTACGCCGCTGATCGTGGCCGATGCATCCGACGCCGCCTCGCTGAAGGCGATGGCGGAGCAGACCATGTCCGTCATCACGACGGTCGGGCCGTATCAACTCTATGGCGAAGAGCTGCTGGCTGCCTGCGTCGCCACCGGCACGGATTATTTCGATCTCTGCGGCGAGCCGATCTGGATGCGGCAGATGATCGACAAGTACGAGGCGGCGGCGAAGGAGAGCGGGGCGCGCATCGTGTTCTCCTGCGGCTTCGATTCCGTGCCGTTCGAGCTCGGCACGTTCTTCGTGCAGGAAGAGGCCAAGCGCGTGTTCGGCGCACCCGCCGCGCGCGTGAAGGGCCGTGTGCGCGACATGCGCGGCACGCTGTCCGGCGGCACCGCGGCGAGCGCGAAGGCGACCTTCGACGCCGTGGCCAAGGACATCAGCCTGATCGCGATCCTGAACGATCCGTTCGCGCTGACGCCGGGCTTCACCGGACCGAAGCAGCCGAAGGGTAACAAGCCGCTGATCGAGGAGGATCTCAATTCCTGGGCCGCGCCGTTCATGATGGCGCTGATCAACACCCGGAACGTCCATCGCTCCAACATGCTGATGGGCTTTCCCTACGGCCAGGACTTCGTTTACGACGAGATGGTTCTGACCGGTCCCGGCGAGAAGGGCGAGGCCAACGCCAAGCGTGTGATGGCCGCCAACGCCGAGAAGACCGGCCCGAGCGCGCCGAAGCCGGGTGAGGGGCCGTCGAAGGAAGAGCGCGAGAACGGGCTGTTCAATCTGCTCTACGTCGCGATCGCGCCCGACGGCCGCATGGTCCGCGCCGGCGTCACCGGCGATCGCGATCCCGGCTACGGCTCGACCTCGAAGATGATCTCCGAATGCGCGATCTGCATGTTGCGCGATGCGACTGATGTTGCGGCCGGCTTCTGGACGCCGGGCGCAGCGATGCAGCACAAGCTGATCAAGCGGCTGCAGGACAATGCGGGGCTGGCGTTCAGGGTGGAAGCCTGAGCTCCGTGGCCGCGAAGTTCGACATCGTCGTCTACGGCGCGACGGGGTATACCGGCCAGCTCGTGGCCGAGTACCTCGCCGCGCATTACGTCGGCGACGGCGCGCCGACATGGTCTCCAACTTGGGCGATGGCGGGGCGGAGCAAAGACAAGCTCGCCTCGGTTCGCGACGCGATCGGTGCTCCCGAGGATACGCCGCTCATCGTGGCGGACGCGGCCGATCCTGCGTCACTGCGGGCGATGGTCGATCAGGCCAAGCTGGTCGTCACCACCGTTGGTCCTTACCAGCTTTATGGCTCCGATCTGCTGGCCGCCTGCGTCGCATCCGGCACCGACTACATGGATCTCTGCGGCGAGCCGATCTGGCTGAAGCAGATGATCGACAGGCACGAGGCGGCTGCAAAGGCGAGCGGCGCGCGCATCATGTTCTCCTGCGGCTTCGATTCCATCCCGTTCGAGCTCGGTGCGTTCTTCGTGCAGGAGGAAGCCAGGCGCGTGTTCGGAGCACCGGCGCCGCGCGTCAAGGGGCGCGTGCGGGACCTCAGCTGGAAGTTCTCCGGCGGCACCTCGGCGAGCGCGAGGGTCACTTTTGAAGCGGTCGCGCAAGATCTCAGCTTGGTGTCGATCCTCAAGGACCCCTTCGCATTCACGCCCGGCTTCGAGGGTGTGAAGCAGCCGCGCGGCAACAAGCCTGTCTTCGAGGAAGACCTGCAATCCTGGTCCGCCCCGTTCGCGATGGCGACGTTGAACACGCGCAACGTCCATCGCTCCAACATGCTGATGGGCTTCCCGTATGGCCGCGAGTTCGTCTACGACGAGATGGTGCTGACGGGCGCGGGGGAGGAAGGGCAGGCCAACGCGAAGCTGGTCATGGCCGCCAACAGCGAGAAGACCGGTCCCAAAGCGCTCAAGCCCGGTGAGGGCCCCTCGAAGGCAGAGCGCGACAGCGGTCATTACGACCTGCTCTATGTCGCGATCGCGCCCGACGGCCGTCAGGTGCGTGCGGCGGTGAAGGGCGATCTCGATCCCGGCTACGCATCCACCGCGAAGATGATCTCCGAATGCGCGATCTGCCTGCTGCGCGACGCGACAGACGTTCCGGCCGGTCTCTGGACCCCGGGCGCGGCGATGCAGCACAGGTTGATCAAGCGGCTGCGGGATAACGCGGGACTGAAGTTCGAGGTGGAGAGGTAGTTCTTCGCCTCTCCCCGCTTGCGGGGAGAGGCCGACGCGCGGAACGCGCGGCCGGTGAGGGGGAGTTTCCGCGAGTCTCACTGCCAACGTCCCTGCGGAGGCTCCCCCTTGTATCTGCATGGCCATGATTTGTGCGATGGAAGCGACTTAGCGCCTTGG
>NZ_CAKZJO010000101.1 GCF_936943645.1 uncultured Bradyrhizobium sp.
GAGCCCGGAATCCAAAACCACAGGCGGATGTGGCAGCCGTTCACTATCAGCGTGCCCGTTGCCACGGCCTGTGGTGATGGATTCCGGGCTCGGCGCTTTGCGCCGCCCCGGAATGACGGCGGGAAATGTGTTTGGAGAAGGATGGGTCCCGGCTCTGCGCGCGCTTGGGGCGCGCTTGTCCGGGACGACAGCTGTTATGTGGCGATTGCTACTTCTTGAAAAAATGATCCGCCGCATCGCGCGAGGCGCGCTTTTTGGTGGCGGCTTCCTCCAGTCGGCCGATCTCGGTCTTGAGCAGCGTCACGCGCTCGGCCAGCTCCTCCACGGACAACAGTGAGAGATCCTGACCGATTTCGTGGCTGATCTTCTTGCGCGGGCGGTCGTCGTCTTCCGTCGCCATCCTCGTTCCTCCTCTCGTCCGCGGACCGGACCATACGGCTGAGGCAGTTGCCAGTCCGGACCACGCTGGCTAAGCAAGGGCCTCGTTCATCCCGCACCTTTGCTCAAGGACACATCATGGACAAGCTGCCCGCGCAAATGACCGTGGTCGCCATCTCCAAGCCCGGCGGACCGGAGGTGCTGGTTCCGGAACAGCGCAGCGTTCCGCAGCCCGGTCCCGACGAGATCCTGGTCAAGGTGATGGCGGCCGGCGTCAACCGGCCCGACGTCGCGCAGCGCTCCGGCGCCTATCCGCCGCCGCCCGGCGCCAGCGACCTGCCGGGCCTCGAGATCGCAGGCGAAGTGGTGGCGGTCGGCAGCAATGCCAAGCGGCACAAGATCGGCGACAAAGTGATGTCGCTGGTCGCCGGCGGCGGCTATGCGCAGTACTGCATCGCCCAGGACGCCCAGGCCATGAGCGTGCCGCCGGCGCTGTCGATCAAGGAAGCCGGCGCGCTTCCGGAAACCCTGATGACGGTCTGGCACAATGTGTTCGAGCGCGGCGGCCTCAAGGCCGGCGAGACGCTGCTGATCCATGGTGGCTCCTCCGGCATCGGCACCATGGCGATCCAGCTCGCGAAGGCATTCGGCGCGAAGGTGTTCGTCACCGTGGGATCGCAGGACAAGATCGATGCTTGCCTCAAGCTCGGGGCCGACCGCGCCATCAACTACAAGACCGAAGATTTCGTCGCCGTGGTCAAGGAAGCGACCAACAAGGAAGGCGTCAACCTGATCCTCGACATGGTCGCCGGCGAGTATGTCGACCGCAATTATGATGCCGCCGCGGTCGATGGCCGCATCGTGCAGATCGCGACGCTCAACGGGCCCAAAGTGAGCGTCAACATCGCCAAGGTGATGGTCAAGCGCCTCACCCATACCGGCTCGACGCTGCGCCCCCGTAGTAATGCGGACAAGGCGGCGATGGTGGCCGCGATCGAAGCGAAAGTGATGCCGCTGTTGCGCGAAGGCCGGGTCAAACCGCTGATGGACAGCACTTTCCCGCTGGAAAAGGCAGCGGACGCGCACCGGCGCATGGAGACCAGCGCACATATTGGCAAAATTGTGTTGGAGGTCTAGGCCGCTGACCCACAGGGCGAGGCGGAAACCCTTTGATTTTCCTCGCTTTCGTGGCATCTATCGCGACGCACCGAACCACTTCCGTTCGGTCTGAAATCGTCTTCACCGAAGAGTTTGCGTCGAACGCGGAGAACTGACCTTGCGTCTGATCAGGTGCCTCGCGCCCATCGCGCTGGGCCTCATGATTCTCGTCGCCGCGTATCCCGCGCGCGCGCTCGACGCCGTCAGCGTCCGCAGTGACGCGCCCGCGATCGACCTCACCGGCGTGCTCGAGCATCAGCGCAGCGATGCCGACCGCATCCAGGTCTCCACCGCGCCCGGCACCGACGGCATCGTCCGTCGCATCGAGGTGCGCGCCCGCGAAGGCGGCCAGAACTGGGTGGTGTTCGCGCTCGCCAACAACACCGACGACCAGCTCGACCGTTTGATCGTCGCCCCGCATTACCGCATCGTTTCCTCGGGGCTGTTGTGGCCCGACCTCGGCCTGTCGCGCATCGCGACCATCACGCCCTCGACCGGCGACCGGCCGGAGCGGCAGGAAAGCCCGACCGCCGACGTGTTCCGCGTCACACTCGATCCCGGCGCCGTCATCACCTTCGTCGCGGAGCTGCGCACCGACAAGCTGCCGCAGCTCTATCTGTGGGAACCGGAAGCCTACAAGGACAAGGTCAACTCGTTCACGCTGTACCAGGGCATCGTGATCGGCATCTCCGGTCTTCTCGCCCTCGTGCTCACCATTCTCTTCGTCGTGAAGGGCAGCATCATGTTCCCGGCCGCCGCGGCGCTGGCCTGGGCGGTGCTGGTCTATATCGGCGTCGATTTCGGCTTCTGGGGCAAGGTGCTCGACATGTCGAACAACGCCGAGCGCATCTGGCGCGCGGCGGGTGAGGCGATCCTGGCGGCGACGCTGCTGGTGTTCCTGTTCGCCTATCTCAATCTCAGTCGATGGCACGTCCGCTATTCGCACATCACGGTGGGCTGGCTCGCCTTCCTGGGCTCGCTGGTGGCGCTGGCTCTGTTCGATCCGGCTGTGGCCTCCGGCATCGCGCGCATTTCGCTGGTGCTGATCGCCTTCGCCGGCTTTGCGCTGATCGTCTATCTCTCCACCCACGGCTTCGACCGCGCCGTGCTGCTGATTCCGACCTGGTTCCTGCTCGTGGTCTGGGTGGTCGCGGCCGGCATGACGGTCGCCGGCTCGGTCACCAACGACATCGTCGGCCCTGCTTTGCTCGGCGGGCTCGTGCTGATCGTGATGCTGATCGGCTTCACCGTTATGCAGCACGCCTTTGCCGGCGGCGGTGCCACCACCGGCGTCGTCTCCGACATCGAGCGGCGCGCGCTGGCGCTGGCCGGCTCCGGTGATTTGATCTGGGACTGGGACGTCTCCGCCGACAAGGTTTTCACCAGCCCCGAGACCGAGGCCCTGCTCGGCCTCAAGCGCGGCACGCTGGAAGGCCCGGCCGCCTCGTGGCTCGAGGTGCTGCATCCGCTCGACCAGGACCGTTTCCGGGCCGCGCTCGACAGCGTGCTCGACCAGCGCCGCGGCCGGCTGGTGCAGGATTTCCGCCTGCGCACCCCCGACGGCCATTTCATGTGGTTCGCGCTGAAGGCGCGCCCGGTGGTCGGCTCCGACGGCGAGGTCTCGCGCGTGGTCGGCACGCTCACCGACGTCACCGAGCTGCGCAACGCCGAGGAGCGCCTGCTGCACGATTCCGTGCATGACAATCTCACCGGCCTGCCCAACCGCAAGCTGTTCATGGACCGGCTGGGCGCCGTCGCGCATTTCGCCAAGACCATGCCGACGCTGCGGCCGACGCTGATGGTGATCGATCTCGACCGCTTCAAGCAGGTCAACGATTCCGTCGGGATCGCGGTCGGCGATTCCATCCTGCTGACGCTGGCGCGCCGCCTCACCCGCATCCTGAAACCGCAGGACACGCTGGCGCGCATGGCCGGCGACCAGTTCGGCCTGATCCTGCTGTCGGAGCAGGACCCGGCGCGGATCACCAATTTCGCCGAGACCATCCGCAAGACCATCCGCGCGCCGATCGCCTTCAACGACCGCGAGATCTTCCTCACGGCCTCGATCGGTCTCGCGCTGTCCGATCCGCAGACCCAGCTCACGGACGAGATCATCAAGGACGCCGAGCTTGCGATGTATCATTCCAAGCGCATCGGCGGCGACCGCATCGACGTCTACAAGCCCGCGATGCGGGCGCGGAAGACCGACCGCCTGACGCTGGAGAGCGAGCTGCGCCGCGCCATCGAGCGCCAGGAGCTCACCATCCTGTACCAGCCGATCGTGCGGCTGGAGGATCGCTCCGTCGCCGGCTTCGAAGCACTGGTGCGCTGGGATCATCCGAAGCTCGGCCGCATGGCGCCGTCGGAATTCATCTCCATCGCGGAAGAGACCGGCCTGATCGTGGATCTCGGCATGTTCGTGCTCGACCAGACCGCAAAGCAGCTCTCGGTGTGGCAGCGCGCGATGCGCTCGCGCGAGCCGATCTTCGCCTCCGTCAACGTCTCCTCGCGGCAGTTGCTGCGCCACGACCTCATCCACGACATCCGCACCGTGCTGTCGCGCTCCTCGGTGGCGCGCGGCACGCTCAAGCTCGAGCTGACGGAATCGCTGGTGATGGAGAATCCGGAGCACGCGGCGCAGATGCTGACGCGGATCCGCGAGCTCGGCACCGGACTCTCGCTCGACGATTTCGGCACCGGCCATTCCTCGCTGGCCTATCTGCAGCGCTTCCCGTTCGACACCATCAAGATCGACCAGTCCTTCGTGCGCACCACCAACCGCGGCACGCGTCCGGTGATCCTGAAATCGATCATCGCGCTCGCGCACGACCTCGGCATGGACGTGGTGGCCGAAGGCGCCGAGACGGATTCGGATGCGGTCGAGCTCTACCAGATGGGCTGCGAATACGCGCAGGGCTTCGCCTTCGGCGAGCCGATGGACGCGGACGCGGCGATGCGGCTGCTCACGGAAGTGCGGCTGGAAGCGGCGAGCTAGCCTCTTACCCTCCCTGGAGGGTGGCAGCGTGCCGCTGCACTACCGCCGCCGCTCGTTCTTCTGCTTCGTGAACCGCACGGTCTGGCCGTCGGGCATCCGCGTCGCCTTGAAACCCGCCGCGATACAGGCTTCGCGCTGCGGCATCTGGATATCCGGACTACGCGAAGTGTCCCACCATGAGGCACGGTTGGCGGCACGCGGCAGGGCCGCGCCGATGATCTCCTCGATCTGCTCGAAGGTCAGCACGAATTCGGCCTGCTTGTGCCGCAGCAGATAGTCCCGCAACGCGTCGTAGTCGTTCACATCAATCCTCTTGTCCGAAACCGGATCAGCTCCCGCAAGGCCCGGCCAAAACCGGGAGCGATGTAAACCGATCCTTAACTCATTGCGGCAGCGCCGTCCTGCCTTAAACACTACTCAAGATTTCGGGCGCATCCACTAGGGGTCGGAGCAAACGATGCTTTCTGGATGGCGCGACATCACGGCCCGCCGGCCGTGGCGGATTTCGGCGAAGCTGCTGATCATCTCGTCCGTGGTGACGGTGATCGGCTTTTCCGCCATTTGCGTCAACGTGATGCTCGACATGCGCCGGGGCGAGGAGGCGCTCGCGCGCCAGACGCTGGAGAACCTCGCGACGACCATTCAGTCCGACGTCAGCCGCAACGTCGAGATCTACGATCTGTCGCTGAAGGCGGTCGCCAGCAACATGCTGCTGCCCGAGCTCGTGACAGTCTCCAAGGCGATCCGCCACCTGATCCTGTTCGACCATGCGACAACGGCCAGGCATTTCGGCGCGATCCAGGTGTTCGATTCCGAGGGCAGGCTCGCCATCGACGCCTCGACGCTCGACCCGCTGCCGGAGAACCGCAGCGAGGAGGAGTACTTCAAGGTCCATCGCGACAATCCCTCGGCCGGCCTGTTCATCAGCCGCCCGATGCTGTTCCGCGGCGCCTATTCCATCGTGCTGAGCCGGCGCATCAGCGACACCGACGGCGGCTTCCTCGGCGTCGTCGCCGGATCGATCCGCTTCAGCTATTTCCACGAATTGTTCGAGCGGCTCAACCTCGATCCTGAAGACACCATTACCGTGCTCAAGCGCGACCGCACCATCATGATGCGGCGCCCGTTCGATCTCGACATCATCGGCACGAACCTCAACGACCGCCGGGCCTGGAAACCCGAGAATCTCCCGATCGGCGCCGCCTATTCGGGACAGGGCCCGGTCGATCCGACGCCGCGGCTTTATGTCCGCAGCGGCGACAGCGGTCCGCTGTTCGTGGTGGCGGGCAAGCCGCTGGCCGCCGTGTTCGCGCTCTGGCAGAAGGAGGCATTCCGCATCGGCGCCGTGGTGCTGGTGCTCGCGCTGTTCGTGCTGGGATCGACCCTCGTGCTCGCGCGCGAGATCGGCCGGCGCGCCGAGGCCGAGCGCAAGCTCGAGGAGATGGCGACGACCGACGCCCTCACCGGGCTGAAGAACCGCCGCAAGTTCGATTCCGTCATCGACGTCGAATGGCGGCGCGCCATGCGCCAGAAGGCGCCGGTCGCGCTGCTGATGATCGATGCCGATCACTTCAAGGCCTATAACGACACGTTCGGCCATCAGGCCGGCGACCAGGTGCTGGTCGGCATCGCCATCTGCATTTCCGATTCGGTGAGCCGGGCCGGCGACTGCGCCGCGCGTTATGGCGGCGAGGAGTTCGCCGTGCTGCTGCCGAACATTTCGGCCACCGACGCGTTCAAGGTCGCCGAGGCGATCCGCACCAAGGTGCAAGGCTGGTCGGACGAGGAGGTGATCTCGACGGTGTCCTGCGGCGTCGCCAGCCTCGTTCCCAGCGCCGGCATGGACTGGACGGTCCTGGTCGCCGCCGCCGACAAGGCGCTCTACGCGGCGAAAGCGGGCGGCCGCAACCAGTCGGTGGTTGCGAGCCTGCCGAAGCTGTCGCTGGTGGCGTGAGTTTGGTCATCGTCGCCAGGCGCGACGCAATCTGCCACAGCATCGCTGTCGTCCCTGCGAACGCAGGGACCCATACCGCGGAATCTATCGATCGTGGGAGGTAGCAGTACCGAACTCATGATCTTCGCCAAACTACTCCCTGGGGTTATGGGTCCCTGCGTTCGCAGGGACGACAGCGGCGACTACTGCCCCAGATACTTCTTCATCTCCGCGATCAGCCCCTCGCGCAACTCCGGGCGCTTCAGGCCGTAGGCGATGTTGGCGCGCAGGAAGCCGGGCTTGGAGCCGCAATCATGGCGCTCGCCCTCGAACTCGACGCCGTAGAACTTCTGCGACTTGGCGAGGCCGATCATGGCGTCGGTGAGCTGGATCTCGCCGCCGGCGCCGCGCTCCTGGGTCTCCAGGATCTTGAAGATCTCGGGCTGCAGGATGTAGCGGCCGGTGATCGAGAGGTTGGAGGGCGCGGTGCCCTTGGCCGGTTTCTCGACCATGCCGTCGACCTCGAACATCTTGCCGCTGCGCTTGCCGACGCCGCAGATGCCGTATTGATGAGTGAGATGGTCCGGCACGGCCTCGACCGCGACCAGATTGGATTTCTCGCCGAGTGAGGATGCCATCTCGATCATCTGCTTGAGGCAGCCCGGCGTGTTGAGCACGAGCTCGTCGGGCAGCACCACGGCGAACGGCTCGTTGCCGACGATGTCGCGCGCGCACCAGACGGCGTGACCGAGACCGAGCGGCGCCTGCTGGCGGGTGAAGCTGACGGCGCCGGCTTCGGGCTGGTTCTGCGCCAGGATCTCCTGCTCGGCCTTCTTGCCGCGCTGGCTGAGCGTCGCATCGAGCTCGTACATCCGGTCGAAATGATCTTCGATGACGTTCTTATTACGGCCGGTGACGAAGATGAAGTGCTCGATGCCGGCCTCCCTCGCCTCGTCATAGACGTACTGGATCAGCGGCTTGTCGACGATGGTCAGCATTTCCTTCGGCATCGCCTTGGTGGCGGGCAGGACACGGGTGCCGAGGCCGGCGACGGGGAATACGGCTTTGCGAATTTTCATGGCAGCGATCGAATACCTGAGGAGATACGTGAAGGGAGCAATGGCATCTTGCTAGCCTGTTTGCAGCCGCCAACAAAGGCGGATGTGGGGCCTCATCCGCGCAGAGTTAAGAAAAAGGCCGCCACCAAAATTTCACCTTTGTTAAGCTATTGGCAACCGTAACCAGGCCTCCTGATGGCGGATTCTTGGAGCCGGCGGATAGGGCATGATGCAATCGGTAGCAGGGCGGGCAAGACGGACGGTATTTGCGACCGCGATGGTGATGGCGGCCGCGCTGCTGTTGCCCGGCGATGCGCATGCCCAGGCGCAGAACGGCCTGTCCAACCTGTTCGGCGGCATCTTCTCGGGTCCGAACGCCGCGCCTCCGCAAGCCCCGCCCGGCCCCGGGGGCGCTCTGCCCTGGAGCGGCGAGGACGGCGCCTCCGGCCATCCCCTGATGACGGCCGCAGCGATCCGCGAGGCCGCCTCAAACTTCAACAATTGCGTCGCCGGGATGTGGCCCGATGCCGCGCGGCGCGGCGTCACGCAGGACAATTTCCAGCGCTTCACGGCCGGGCTCTCGCCCGACCTGCGCATCATGGACCTGATGGACTCGCAGCCGGAGTTCACGAAGTCGATCTGGGACTATCTCGACATCCTCGTGAACGACAACCGCCTCGCCAAGGGGCGCGAGGTGCTCGCCAAGTACAAGGCGCAGTTCGACGCCACCGAGAAGGCCACCGGCGTCGACCGCTACATCATCGCCTCGATCTGGGGCATCGAGTCCAACTACTCGACGCAGATGGGCGACCGCAGCGTGCTGCAATCGACGGCGACGCTCGCCTGCATCGGCCGCCGCCAGGCCTATTTCAAGGACGAGTTCCTGTCAGCACTGGAGATCCTCAACCGCGGCGATCTCAGGCCGGAGCAGATGCGCGGCTCCTGGGCCGGCGCGTTCGGTCCGACCCAGTTCATGCCGACCGCGTTCAAGCGCTTTGCGGTCGACGGCGACGGTGACGGACGGCGCGACGTCGTCGACAATCCCACCGATCTGATCGCCTCGACCGCCAACAATCTGAAGAAGGACGGCTGGCAGGCCGGCCAGACCTGGGGCTTCGAGGTCGTGGTGCCCCAGGGCTTCAACTACATGCTGGCCGACCGCGCCAAGGCGATGCCGATCGCGCAATGGGAGAAGCTCGGGCTGAAGCGGGCGAGCGGCCAGCCGTTCCCGCACCCGGCGGAGAAGGCCTATTTGCTGGCGCCCGCCGGCGCGCAAGGACCGGGCTTCCTGATGCTGCAGAATTACCGCGTCATCATGAAGTACAACCCGGCCGAGGCCTATGCGCTCGCGATCGGTCATTTCGCCGACCGCCTGCGCGGCGGACAGCCCTTCGTGCAGCCCTGGCCGCGTCAGGAGCGCGAGCTGTCGCGCAGCGAGCGGCTGGAACTGCAGCAGCTCCTGGCCCAGCGCGGCTTCTACAAGGGCACCCCGGACGGCCAGTTTGGCGGCCAGACCCGGGAGGCGCTGCGCAATTTCCAGGCCTCGATCGGGGTCCCCGCCGACGGCTTTGCCTCGTCCGACGTACTGGACCGGCTGCGCGGACGGTAAAATCGGCCCGAAAGTAACCCTGAACAGGGATTTTGCCTGATAACCTTGACGGAGGCGGCTGTTCCCCGGTGTATGGGCTTAAGAATCTGCAACGGAATTTGCCCGTTTGGCGCCCGATTCCGTTATTATATTCAGACCACTCCCGATCCCCATTGCGCGTGCCCGAGATCGCATGTCGAAGCCAAAGTCTTTCTTCAAGGCGCTGACCGAGACCGGCCCGTTGATCGCGCTGGGGACGGCGCTTGCGATTCTGGTCTCGGTCGCGGGACCCGCTTCGGCGCAGTTCTTCAACTTCCCCGGCTTCGGCGGTCCGCCGCAGCGCTCGGCGCCGCCGCCTCGCCATGGCGGAGGAGGTGGCGGCGGCGGCTGGTTCGGCGGCGACTTCTTCGCGCCGTTCCAGCAGCAACAGCCGCAGGCGCCGCGCCAGGATTTTTCGCGCGCGCCGGGGCCGGCCAAGCGCGACACCGTCCCCGAGAAGAACGTGCTGGTGCTCGGCGATGCCATGGCCGACTGGCTCGCTTACGGCCTGGAAGACGCCTACGCCGAGCAGCCCGACATGGGCGTGATCCGCAAGCACAAAACCGTTTCAGGCCTGATCAAGTACCAGCCGAAGGGTGAGCCCTCGGACTGGGCGGCGGCAGCCAAGGGCATCCTCGAGACCGAAAAGCCCGACGTGATCGTCGTCATGCTCGGCCTCAACGACCGTGCCGCGATCCGCGAGCCGGCGGCGGAGAAGCCTGCGGACAAGGACAAGAAGAACGACAAGGGCGCGCGCGCCAAACAGCCAGCGAAGCCGGGCGACGCCAAGCCCGGTAACGACACGGCCGCCAAGCCCGACGACAAGCCTGCCGATGCCGACCTGCCGCAGGACGACGCCGACAATGCCGACACGCCTGCGGCCGCGCCCGAAAAGACGGCCCGCCATCCGAACGGCCTCTACGAATTCCGCGACGAGCGCTGGGTCGAGCTCTACGGCAAGAAGATCGAGGAGCTCGCCAATGTCCTGAAGTCCAAGGGCGTGCCGGTGCTCTGGGTGGGCCTGCCCGCGGTTCGCGGCCCCAAGGGCACCGCCGACACGTTGTTCCTGGACTCGCTCTATCGCGAAGGCGCGGCCAAGGCCGGCATCACCTATGTCGACGTCTGGGACGGGTTTGTCGATGAAGCCGGCCGCTTCCTGCAGAAGGGCCCGGACTTCGAAGGCCAGATCCGCCAGCTCCGTAGCTCTGACGGCGTCTATTTCACCAAACCCGGCGCGCGCAAGCTCGCGCACTACGTCGAGCGCGAGATCACGCGCCTTTTGGCCGGCCGCTCCGGCCCGATCGCGCTGCCGAGCGAGCCTGCGACGCCGGACACCAGCGCCGAGCCGGGCAAGCCCGCGCCGCGGCCGCTGGCGGGACCGATCGTGCCGCTAATCGCGGCCTCGATCTCGACCGATCAATTGCTGGGCGGTCCGGGCTCGCGGCCCGCCGCCGTCGATGCGCTCGCGGCAAGGACGATGGTGAAGGGCGAGCCGCTGGCCGCTCCAGCCGGCCGCGCCGACGATTATGCCTGGCCGCGCCGCGAAGTCGGCCGCGAGCAGGCCAAGGGCGATACGCCGATGGCCGCGACGACGCCTGACGGCAACGTCGCCTCTCCCGGCGTACCGGGAGCGGCTGCCGCGATCGCGCCGCCGAAGCCGAAGAAGCCGCCCGCACCGCCGCAGCAGCCCGCACAGGCCACCCCGTCATTGCGTGATTTCTTCGGCTTCGGCTCTCCGCAACCAGCGCCGCCGAGACAACTGGCGCCGGCGCCCGGGCCGCGCAATCCGAATTCCAATCCAGGGGTTCCGCGTCCGCCAGGTAACGTCGGACGCTCAGCGGAAGTGCTCCGGTAATTGCTGACGTGTCCCGGACGCGGCGCAGCACCTTGCAGAGCCGGGACCCAGCTCTCTCACTCCAACTCGCCTACAAAACAATGGGCCCCGGCTCTCCGCAGCAGCGCTCTGGCACTGCTGCGCGTCCGGGGCACAAGATGAGTATTTGTCGCGTGGACGTCAATAACGCCAGCGCGGCGGCGGACGGCGTGCGGGGCGCGACATCAGCAGCGCCAGCGCGAAGCCGATACCGCCGGCGACCATCAGCGCGCCGAGCGGATTGTCCTGCACCTTCTTCGACAGCGCCTGCGTGCCATCACGGAAGGTGTCGCCGCTGTTGTCATAGGCGTCCTTGGCGTAGCTCGTCGCGGTGTCCGCGGCATCACGCACGGCGTCCTTGGCCTGACCGTAGAGATTCTGCACCGTACCTGCAGCTTCGCGCGCCTTGCCTGAAGCCTGCGTCTTGGAATCGCCTGCCATGTCTCCGATCGCGCTTTCCGCCTTACCTGCGTAGTCCTTGGCCGCGCCAACAATCCGATCCGTATCCATGATGCTCCTCCTCGGGTGTCAGCCCAAGTAACCGATCAGGAGCGGCGCAGTTCCAACCCATGACGAAAGTGTAGTCCTACAAAATCAGCCCGCCATCGACGACCAGCGTCTGGCCGATGATGTAGGAGGACAGCGGCGAGGCCAGGAACAGCGCGGCGCCCGCCATGTCGGCCGGCGTGCCCAACCGTCGCAGCGGGATGCGGGCAAGCGCGCCTTCGAGCCGCTTCGGATTGTCGGTCGTCACTTTCGTCATCTTGGTGTCGACGAGCCCAGGCGCGATGCCGTTGACGCGGATGCCGTCCTCGGCCCAGGCCTCGCCCAGGGTCCGCGTCAATCCGACCGCTCCGGTCTTCGAGGCGTTGTAGGCGGGATTGCCCATGGTGGAATGATAGGCCGCGGTCGAGGACACCATGATCAGCGCGCCCCTGGAATCCCGCAACATGGCATGAAACCGCGTCGCGCAGGCCATCAGGCTCATCAGATTGACCTCGACCACCTTGCGGAAGCCGGTCATCTCGAACTCGCCGCGGCGATAGAGCACCGCGCCCTGCGCGAGCACGAGCACGTCGAGCCGGTCGAAGGTCGGCTTGAAGACTTCGATCGCAGCGGGGTTACTGACATCGAGCTGCGCGTAGGCGAGGCCGTTGAGATCGGAGCCCTCCTCCGCCGAATATTCCGTTGCGTGAGCCCGCGTGCCGCACACCGCAACCTGGGCGCCCCTGGTGCGAAACGCCTGCGCGATGCCGTTGCCGATCCCGCTCGATCCGCCGACGACCAGCACCTGCCTGCCTGAGAAATCGAGCTCGTTCGCCATCGCGGCCTCCCTTTTGTTTTGCTTGTTTGACCTGTCTGCGGATCGGTGCCAGCCTTGTCAATCATAACAAGAACAAGCAGCCTCCGAGGAAACAGCATGTCCGAGTTCAAACAGCTCAGCCGGTCCGTCACGGGCCTGACCGTTCTCGTTACCGGCGCGGCGAGCGGCATGGGGCGCGCGACCGCCCGCGTGTTCGCGAACGAAGGCGCAAACGTTGCCGTCACGGATTACGACGAGCAGGGCGCACATGCGGTTGCGAAGGAGATCGCGGCGAGCGGCGGAGCGGCGAAGGCGTGGAAGCTTGATGTTGCCGACGGCGATGAGATCAAGCGCGTCGTGGCTGAAATTGCCGCGCATTTCGGCGGCCTCGACATCGTCGTCAACAATGCCGGCATCTCCGTGCGCGTGGCAATCGACGACGAGACTTACGAGGACGCGTGGGCCAGGGGCATTGCCGTGATGCTGACGGCGCATCCGCGCATCATCCGCGCCGCGCTGCCGCATCTGCGCAAGTCGAAGTCCCCGCGCATCGTCAACATCGCCTCCACCGAGGCGCTCGGCGCCACCGCGTTGCACAGCCCCTATTCGGCAGCGAAGGGTGGCGTTGCCAGCCTCACCCGCTCGCTCGCCGTGGAGCTCGGCCGCGAGGGCATTACGGTCAACTGCATCTGCCCCGGTCCGATCCGCACCGCGATCACCGACCGCATCTCGGAGGAGCACAAGACGATCTACGCCAAGCGCCGCACCGCACTCGGCCGCTACGGCGACCCCGAAGAGGTCGCACATATGACGCTGAGCCTGTGCCTGCCCGCAGCGTCGTTCCTCACCGGCGCGGTGATTCCGGTCGACGGCGGCTTGATGGCGCGGAACGCGTGAGGGGCATGCGTTCGAAGCGTTGACAAGCACGAGCGCGGGAGTAGCTTTTTCGCCGACAGAGCGGACCAACCGCTCGCGACCTGTGGGAGAAACGCCATGACGATTGCCATCCGGCAGCTTCAGAAGCATTTTGTCGGCGAGGTTTCCGGCCTCGACTTGCGAAAGCCCCTCACCGAGGCCGAGGCGCGCGAGGTCGAGGCCGCCATGGACAAATATGCGGTGCTGGTCTTCCACGACCAGGACATCACCGACGAGCAGCAGATGGCCTTCGCGTTGAACTTCGGTCAGCGCGAGGACGCGCGCGGCGGCAACATCACCAAGGCCAATGAATACCGCCTCACCTCGGGCCTGAACGACGTCTCCAACCTCGGCAAGGACGGCAAGCCGCTGCCGAAGGACAGCCGCGCCAATCTGTTCAACCTCGGCAACTGCCTGTGGCATTCCGACAGCTCGTTCCGGCCCATCCCCGCGAAATTCTCGCTGCTGTCGGCGCGGGTGGTGAACCCGAAGGGCGGCAACACCGAATTCGCCGACATGCGCGCGGCCTATGACGCGCTCGACGACGAGACCAAGGCGGAGATCGAGGATCTCGTCTGCGAGCACTCGCTGATGTATTCGCGCGGATCGCTCGGCTTCACCGAATACACCGACGAGGAGAAGGCGATGTTCAAGCCGGTGCTGCAGCGGCTGGTGCGGACGCACCCCGTGCATCGGCGCAAGTCGCTCTATCTTTCATCGCATGCCGGCAAGATCGTCGGCATGAGCATGCCCGAGGGACGGCTCATGCTGCGTGATCTCAACGAGCATGCGACGCAGCCGGAGTTCGTCTACGTCCACAAATGGAAGCTGCATGACCTCGTGATGTGGGACAACCGCCAGACCATGCACCGCGTCCGCCGCTACGACCAGTCCCAGCCGCGCGACATGCGCCGGGCGACGGTGGCGGGCACGGAGCCGACAGTGCAGCAGCAGGCGGCGGAGTAGCGGCATCGGCTTAGCCAAGAATTCCGCTGTCGTCCCGGACAAGCGCAGCGCTGGGCAGCGCGTAGCGTTGTCCGGCGCGAAGCGCCGATCCGGGACCCATAACCACAGGGAGTGGTTTGGCGAAGACTCGTGGTGACCGGCCTGCCTCGAACTCCTCCCTGGGGTTATGGGTCCCGGATCTACGCGCGCTTACGGCGCGCTTGTCCGGGACGACAGCGGAGGATAACCCACGGCAGTGGAGAGTGTGGCAATAGCGGCGGATGACGCTACGCGTGCCCGGCCTCGTTCGAGAGCATGCCGGGATCGATACCGATCTTCTGCAGGGCGCGGTTGTATTTGTCGTCGACGTCGTCGCCGAAAATCAGATCCGCATCCGCATCGCAATGCAGCCAGCCGTTGCTCTGGATCTCGGTCTCGAGCTGGCCCGGCGCCCAGCCGGCATAGCCGAGCGCGAGGATGGCGTGCTTGGGGCCGGAGCCGTTGGCGATGGCGCGCAGGATGTCGACGGTCGCGGTGAGGCAGACGCCGTCGTCGATCCGCAGCGTGGCATTCTCGATGTAGAAATCGCTGGAATGCAGCACGAAGCCGCGGCCGGTGTCGACCGGGCCGCCGCGCAGCACCTTCATGCTTTCGGCATTCTCCGGCAGCTTGATGTGCTCGCCCTTCTTGATGATGCCGAGCTGCTGCAACAGCTCGGGAAAGTCGATACTGCCAGCCGGATGGTTCACGATGATACCCATCGCGCCCTCCGCCGAATGGGCACAGAGATAGATCACCGAACGTTCAAAGCGGGAATCGCCCATCACAGGCATGGCGATCAACAGCCGGCCGTCGAGATAACCGGCCGAATTGGGGAGCGCGGGGCCCGCTCTGCGGGTGCTTTCGCCCGTTCTCTTTCCTGTGGGAGCCATCGGTGAAGCACTCCGGTTTCAATTCCTATCCTGATGTCGGCCCGAGCCGCTGTCAAATCAAGGCTTGCAGAGACTCGATTCAAGTGCATCCATCACAAGCAATTCAATGGTTTGCCCCGGGGCGACCCTGTAAAGACGTGCCATGCTGACAAGAGTTCCCCTGCGTGCGGCGATTGGCGTCGCGACAACCCTGTTTGCGTCGTCTCTGGCCATCGCAGCCCACGCCGATGACGCTTCGCCGTGGCAGCGCGACGGGCATTCCGCAGTGCGGCTGTTGGCGGGATCGCGCAGCGGCGCCGTGCTGCTCGGCGGTATCGCCTTCCAGCTCCAGCAGGGGTGGAAGACCTACTGGCGCATCCCCGGCGACTCCGGCGTTCCGCCGCGGTTCGACTTTTCGAAGTCGGACAATGTCGAGGCGGTGACGGTGATGTGGCCGGCGCCGCTGAAATTCGACGACGGCGCGGGCGGCCATTCGATCGGCTATCACGACCAGATCGTGCTGCCCTTGCGCATCGTCGCCAAGGCGGCCGACAAGCCCGTGACCTTGCGCGCCGAGATCAATTACGCGGTGTGCGAGAAGCTCTGTATTCCGGTCGACGCCAGAATCGAGCTTGGCTTCAACAACGTCGCCTCGACCGAGGATGCGAACCTGCGTGCCGCGCTCGACACCGTGCCCAAGCCCGCCAATATCGGCGATCCCAATCCGCTCACCATCCGCGACGTCAAACGCGACGGCCCGAAGAATGTGGTGGTCGACGTGGTCACGCCCGACAGAAGCAATGTCAATTTGTACGTGGAAGGGCCAACGCCCGACTGGGCGCTGCCGATTCCGGAGCCGGTCAAAGACAGCCCGGCCGGCGTGAAGCGCTTTTCCTTCGAGCTCGACGGCCTGCCGCCCGGCGCCAAGCCCGACGGTGCAGCACTGAAATTCACGCTGGTCGGGCCCGAGAAGTCGTACGAGTTCAATACGAATCTCGAGTGATGGTCGACCCGAACGGCGAATGAGTTGCGCTGCCGGCACTCCACATTCCGCTGTCGTCCCGGACAAGCGCCGCGCAGCGGCGTGCAGATCCGGGACCCATAGCCACAGGGAGCAGTTTGGCGAACACTCGAGTGACCAGCTCGCGTAGCTTCTACGCCCTGTGGTTATGGGTCCCTGCTTTCGCAGGGACGACATTGCGATTGAGGCGACAGCTCCTCTCATCCAACCGAATCTTAACGAATGGTTGCTAAGCCCCAAGGCCACCGCAGCAAACCTGCGGCGGGCGGAAGACTGGGGACTCGTCGTGGCCGTGATGGATGCACAACCCGCAACGACCGGACCGGCCGGGCTGATCGCGCGGCTGCGGGCCAGGATGACGGGCGGCACGAGCGAGGCTTCGCTGACGCGGCGGCTCGCCGGCACCATCTTCGTCATCCGCGTGATCAGCGCAGGCATGGCCTACGTCTCGCAGGTGCTGCTGGCGCGCTGGATGGGCACCTCCGATTACGGCATCTACGTCTATGTCTGGACCTGGGTGCTGCTGCTCGGCAGCATGATGGATTTCGGCATCTCGGCCTCCGCGCAAAAGATCATTCCTGAATATCGCGCCAGCGGCGACCAAGCACTCTTGCGAGGCTTCCTCGCCGGCAGCCGCTGGCTCACCTTCGCGGTCTCGACGCTGATGTCGCTCGGGCTTGCCGGCATCGTCAAGCTGCTCTCGCCATGGCTCGATCCGTCCGAGGTGCTGCCGCTCTATATCGGTTGCATGACACTGCCTGCCTTCGTCGTCGCCAATACCCAGGACGGCATCGCACGCTCGCATGACTGGATGCAGCTCGGCCTGATGCCGCAATTCATCATCCGCCAGGCGCTGATCATCGGCATCACGGGCGCTGCCTTCCTGCTCGGCTATCATCTCGGCGCGGTCGCCGCGATGGCCGCGAGCGCGGGCGCGGTGTGGATCGCGATGACGGGGCAGATGGCGGTGCTCAACCGCAAGCTCGCCGATCATATTCCGTCCGGCCCCAAGACATACGACATCCGCGGCTGGCTCGCGGTCTCACTGCCGATCCTGCTGGTCGAGAGCTTCTACCTGCTCTTGTCCTACACCGACGTGCTGGTGCTGCAGCAGTTCCGCCCCTCCGACGAGGTCGGCGTCTATTTCGCTGTCGTGAAGACGCTGGCGCTGGTCTCGTTCATCCACTACGCGATGTCGGCGACGACCGCGCATCGCTTCGCCGAATATAACGCCAGCGGCGACAAGGCGCGGCTATCGGCCTATGTCGCGCATGCCATCAGCTGGACGTTCTGGCCGTCGCTGGCGGCGACGATCGTATTGCTCGCGCTCGGCAAGCCGCTGCTCTGGCTGTTCGGGCCGCAATTTGTGGTCGGCTACGACATCATGTTCGTCGCCGCGATCGGGCTCGTGGTGCGCGCCGCGATCGGGCCGGTCGAGCGGCTGCTCAACATGCTCGGTCAGCAGAAGATCTGCGCGCTGGCCTATGCACTGGCCTTCGTGATGAACGTCGTGCTCTGCATCGCGCTGGTGCCGCACTACGGCGGCCACGGCGCCGCAGCCGCGACATCGATCTCCCTCACCTTCGAGACGGTGCTGTTGTTCTGGATCGTGCGGCAGCGTCTCGGCCTGCACGTGCTGGCATTTGGCAAATAGGCGCTCCGCGCGCCTCGATGCTTGCTGCCGTTGGGGAAGGGCTCTGTCAGCGCAGCCCCGGGAACGAGGTAAAAAGCCTCCGCCTCCTCAACCTGCGGCAAAATTTTTCTTATTCTGCCCAAGTGGTTGCGTGTTAGGGGAACTTTATTCTACGTCGTATTGCCTAACCGACGAGATCAACCTAAGATTCCCCTGACATGTTTGATCCACTCTACGTCGCCTCCGGATTTGGCGTCGGCCTGCTTGTCGGAATGACCGGCGTGGGCGGCGGCTCGCTGATGACGCCGCTCTTGATCCTGCTGTTCGGCGTGCATCCCTCGACCGCGGTCGGAACCGACTTGCTCTATGCCGCCGCCACCAAGACCGGCGGCAGCCTGGTGCATGGCTGGTCGCGCAGCGTGCACTGGCCGGCAGTGCTGCGGCTGGCCTGCGGTAGCATTCCCGCGAGCGCAATGACCCTGCTGGTGCTGTGGAAGCTCGACCTCAAGAGCGATTCCGAGCGCAGCCTGGTCAATCTGGTGCTGTGCTTCGCGCTGCTGCTGACTGCGACCTCGCTGATCTTCCGCAAGTCGATCATGGAGCGTTACCGCGGCAGGCTGGAGCGTCTCGACGATCGCACCACCGTGATTGCAACCGTGATCACCGGGATCGTGCTCGGCGTGCTGGTGTCGATCTCGTCGGTCGGCGCCGGTGCGGTCGGCGTCACCGTGCTGCTGCTGCTCTATCCGCGTCTGCCGATGGTGAGCATCGTCGGCTCCGATATCGCCCATGCGGTACCATTGACACTGGTCGCCGGCATTGGGCACTGGGCACTCGGCGACGTCGACTGGGCACTGATGGGCGTGCTGCTGATGGGTTCACTCCCCGGCATCATCATCGGCAGCTACAGCGCGACCCGCGTCCCCGAGACGGTGTTGCGGCTGACGCTGGCCTGCGTGCTGTTCCTGGTCGCCGGCAAGATCATGTTTGCCGAACTCAGCCTGTCGTCGGCGTTCGCGACGGCGCTGGCCTGGGGGCATTAGCGGGAAGCTGCCGCCTCACTTTCGATGCCGTAGGGTGGGCAAAGCGAAGCGTGCCCACCTTCTCTCAATCGCGAAAAACGGTGGGCACGGCGCTACGCGCCTTTGCCCACCCTACGGCTACGGCCGCGCCGCCTTACGCCGCGGTCCAGCCGCCGTCGATCGACAGATTGGTGCCGGTGATCTGCGCGGCGTCGTCGCTGCACAGGAACAGCGCCAGCGATGCGACCTGCTCGGAGGTGACGAACTCCTTGGTCGGCTGCGCAGCCAGCAGCACGTCGTTGATGACCTGCTCGCGCGTCAGGCTCCGTGCCTTCATGGTGTCGGGGATCTGCTTCTCCACCAGCGGCGTCCAGACATAGCCCGGGCTGATGCAATTGCAGGTGATCTTGTGGGTCGCAACCTCCAGCGCCACGGTCTTGGTGAGGCCGGCGATGCCGTGCTTGGCCGAGACATAGGCCGACTTGAAGGGCGAAGCGACCAGCGAATGCGCGGACGCCGTATTGATGATGCGGCCCCAGCCCCGCTTCTTCATGCCGGGCACGACGGCGCGGATGCCATGGAAGGCCGAGGACAGGTTGATCGCGATGATCTGGTCCCACTTCTCGATCGGGAACTCCTCGACCGGCGAGACGAACTGGATGCCGGCATTGTTGACGAGGATGTCGACCGAGCCGAACGTCGTCTCGCCGAGCGCGATCATGCCGGCGATCTCGGCGGGCTTGGTCATGTCGGCCGGCGAATAGATCGCCTTCACCTTGAAGTCCTGCTCGATCTTGGCACGCTCCTTCTCGATGTCCTCGGGCGCGCCGAAGCCGTTGATGACGACGTTGGCGCCGGCGCCGGCGAACGCGCGTGCATAAGCGAGTCCAATGCCGCTGGTGGACCCGGTCACGACGGCGTTCTTGCCTGACAGACTACCCATTTGATTCGCTCCTTTTTGCCGGGGGCGCGGAGACGTCCCCCGTGAGATCGTAGGTCACCATGGTCTCGCCGGACTGCGGCCGCTCGAGCCAGTCCTTGTGGCGCATCGACAGATGCACGTCGTTCACGCCGGCCCCCCAATGCTCGACCATGGCGACGTGCGAGAAATCGTAATCCTTCGACGAGGATTCGTAGTTCTTGCTGCGGTAGATCAGATGCACCACGGTGACGGTGCTTTCGCGCGACACTTTCGCGAGGAATTCGACGGAAGGATCGTTTTTCAGATAGTCCGGCAATTTGCCGATCAGGTCGCGCACCGCCCTGCGGGCGTTGTGCAACTGCTTGTTCTTGTCGGTGTTCATTCGCGTGCGACTGGAATAGCGAATGTCCTTCTCGCGCTCGGCTGCCTCCAGCAGCGAGGTCGGCAGGTCGCCGCGTGCGGAAAACAGGTCGACCTGGAAGATCAGCATGTCGCGATCGACCTCGGCGTCGAGCACGTAGTCGAGCGGCGTGTTGGAGGCAATGCCGCCGTCCCAATAATGCTCGCCGTCGATCATCACCGAGGGAAAGCCGGGCGGCAGCGCGCCGGAGGCCATGATGTGTTCGGGGCCGATTGTCTTGCCGAGCTTCTTGAACTCGTAATTGTCGAAATATTTGAAGTTGCCGGAGGTGACGCCGACCGCGCCGACCGACAGGCGCGTCTTCAAATCGTTGATACGGTCGAAATCGACCAGGCGCTCCAGCGTCTTCTTCAACGGTGCGGTGTCGTAATAGCTCTCGGCCTCGGGATGCCCCGGCGGCCAAAGCGGTGCCGGCGGGACACGGGGCACGAAGAAGCCGGGCACGCCGAAGGTGGCGATCAGCGCGGCACTGGTCGAGTTGAAGAGCTCGCGGCTGTGGTCGCTTTTGCCGATCGGTTTCCATGGCACCGGCGCCGACACCATCTCCCAGAATTCTTTCAGCCGCTTGACCCGGATCTGCCCCTCGTTGCCGGCGATGATGGCGGCGTTGACTGCGCCGATCGAGATGCCGGCGACCCATTCCGGCTCGAAGCCGTGGCCGCACAGCGCCTGATAGGCGCCAGCCTGGTAGGAGCCGAGCGCACCACCGCCCTGCAGAACCAGGACGCGTTGCGCATTCGCGGGGATGCTGGCGGATTCCGGGCTACGATCGGTCATGGGGGAACAATAGCAATGGCGCGCCACCGTGGCGACACTCTGCCGCGGCGTCAATGCATGCCGAGATCAAGTCTGGCTTATCGCTCGGTCGAGGCCAGGATCATGGTCCAGAACACCTTGTATTTGGTGCCGGGAGCATAGCTCGCCGCGATGCCCAATTTTGTGACACCGCTCTTGAGCATGTTGGCACGGTGCGGGGGCGAGTCGCGCCAGCCGGAAAACGCTTCCGCCAGCGTATGATAGCCGGCCGAGATGTTCTCGACCGCGACGGTCGCGGGATAGCCGCCGGCGGCAAGGCGCTTGGCCAGGGGGGCGCGCACGTCATGGTCCATCTTGTTGGCCGCCGCCATGGCATTGGACTGGGATTCGGCGAGCCGCATCAGATCGGGGTCGACCACGACGGTGCCGAGCATGTTGTTCTGGCGGTATTGCGAGATCATGATCGCGGCCGCCTGCGCATCGAGCTTGGAGCCCGGGGCGGCCATGTCGGTATACATCGACGGCTGCTGGACCGGCGCTTCGTTGCCGGCGCAGCCGGCAAGCAGCAAAGTCATGAGAATTGCGGCCGCAGCGCGCATGTTTGGAGGCCCCCGAATGAGGGGCCGTTGTTGCATACCAACAATGGCTGAAAGGTGAATTTTGAAGAAAATTCGACCTGTCAGGGTAGCTCAGGCACCCGCAAATATCCGGTAACGGCGCGGCTGAAGGCCGATGGTGTCGCCGACGCGCAGTTCCTTGTCGCGGGGGGCGTCGATCTCGATGGTCTTGCCGCCCGACAGGGCGATCTCGGCCCGCTGCACGGGACCGAAATTGCGAACGTGCTGCACGGCGCCCTCGAAGGCGCCGCTGCCGGGCGGTCCGACCAGCATGTCATGTCGCCGCACGAACAGCTTTGACGCGCCAGGCGCAGCCCCGCCTGCCGCAAGCGCGAGTGGCCGGTCGCCGAGCCTGACCGCACCCCCTTCGACCTGAACCGGCAACTCGATGGATTCACCGATGAAGCCGTGAACGAACGCGCTTGCCGGGGTCTCGTAGACGTCGTCGGGCGAGCCGATCTGCTCGATCCGTCCCTTGTCCATCACGACGACGCGGTTGGCGACTTCCAGCGCCTCCTCCTGGTCGTGGGTGACGAAGATCGAGGTCAAGTTGATCTCGTGATGCAGCGAGCGCAGCCATTTGCGCAGCTCCTTGCGCACCTTGGCATCGAGCGCGCCGAAGGGCTCGTCGAGCAGGAGGATGCGCGGCTCGATCGCAAGTGCGCGGGCGAGCGCGATGCGCTGGCGCTGGCCGCCGGACAGTTGGCTCGGATAGCGGTCGGAAAGCCAGTCGAGCTGCACGAGATCGAGCAGCTCCTTGACGCGCGCGCGGATGGCCGCTTCGTCCTTGCGGATTGCGCGCGGCTGCACGCGCAGACCGAAGGCGACGTTCTCGAACACGCTCATGTGGCGGAACAGCGCGTAGTGCTGGAACACGAAGCCGACATGGCGTTCGCGCGCGCCCTGCGCCAGCGCATCCTCGCCGTTGATGAGGACTTCACCGGAGTCGGGCCAGTCGAGGCCGGCGACGATCCGCAGCAGCGTGGTCTTTCCGGACCCGGAAGGTCCGAGCAGTGCCACGAGCTCGCCGCTGTCGACCTTGAGGTCGACGCCGTCGAGGGCCTTGAAGCTGCCGAACGTCTTGACGAGATTTTTGACTTCAATGGTCACTTGCCTGTCCCTCGTCCAGATGCCGTTCCAGAACGGTCTTGGCGATCAGCGTGATCAGCGCCAGCATCGCGAGCAGCGATGCGATCGCGAAGGCGGCGACAAACTGATATTCGTTGTAGAGGATCTCGACCAAGAGCGGCATCGTGTTGGTCTCGCCGCGGATGTGGCCGGAGACGACGGAGACCGCGCCGAACTCGCCCATCGCCCGCGCGTTGCAGAGCAGCACGCCGTAGAGCACGCCCCATTTGATGTTGGGCAGCGTGACGCGGAAGAAGGTCTGAAGACCCGAGGCGCCGAGCGAGATCGCGGCTTCCTCCTCCTGGGTGCCCTGCTCCTGCATCAAGGGGATCAGCGCGCGCGCCACGAAGGGGAAGGTGACGAAGGTGGTGGCGAGCGCGATGCCGGGCACCGCGAACAGGATCTGGATGTCGTGGTCGCGCAGCCAGCTGCCGAAATAGCCCTGCGCGCCGAACAGCAGCACGAAGACGAGACCGGAGATCACCGGGCTGACCGAGAACGGCAGGTCGATCAGCGTGATCAGGAAGGTCTTGCCCGGGAAATCGAATTTCGCAATCGCCCAGGCCGCGACGAGACCGAACACCAGATTGAGACCGACCGAGATCGCCGCAACCAGCAGCGTCAGCCTGATCGCAGCCAGCGCCTCGGGCTCCGCGAGCGCGGCGAGATAGGCGGCGATCCCTTTCGAGAACGCGTGGGCGAACACCACGACAAGTGGCAGCACGACGAAGACGGTAAGAAACGTGATCGCGATCGTGATGACGGCAATGCGCACGGCCTTCGGCTCGGTGCGGAGATTGTCCCGCGCGAAGGCTTCACGTGCGCGGGTCTTCTCGTTGGACGAGGTGACCGGGCCCGAATGGACAATCTGCATCGTCATGGTCCGCCCCTCAGCGCGCCGGGATCCGGCTCTGCGCCCAGCGCTGGAGCCGGTTGACGGCGAAGATGATGACGAAGGAGACGACGAGCATGACCACCGCGATGGCGGTCGCATCGGCGTAGCGGAACTCGGAGAGGCGGATCACGATCAGGAGCGGGGCGATCTCGGAGACGTTGGGCAGATTGCCGGCGATGAAAATCACCGAGCCGTACTCGCCGACCGCGCGGGCGAAGGCGAGCGCGAGCCCGGTGAGCAACGCCGGCGCCAGCGAGGGCAGGATCACGCGAATAATGGTCTGCCAGCGGCTGGCGCCCAGGCTGCCCGCGGCCTCCTCGATCTCGGGATCGAGGTCCTGCAGTACCGGCTGCACCGTGCGCACCACGAAGGGAATACCGATGAAGATCATGGCGACGAAGATGCCGACGGGCGTAAACGCCACCTTGATGCCGAGCGCCGCGAGCGGCGCGCCCAGCCAGCCCTTTTCGGCGAACAGCGCGGTGAGCGCGACACCCGCAACTGCCGTCGGCAGCGCGAAGGGCACGTCGACGATGGCGTCGAACAGCCGGCGGCCGGGGAAGCGGTAGCGCACCAGCGCCCAGACGATGACGCTGCCCATGACGAGATTGACAGAGGCCGCCGCAAAGGCGAGGCCGAAGGAGACGCGCAGCGCATTCAGGGTGCGCCGACTGGTGAGGATGTCCCAGAACTGCTCGGGGCTGAGCTCGAGCGACTTCAGGAACAGCCCGGCGAGCGGAATGAGGATGATGACGGACAGCCAGGACAGCGTCAGTCCCATCGTGAGACCGAAGCCCGGCAATGTCCGGCGTCGTGCTGCGAGTACGCTCACCAGGTTCCCTGCTAAGCCTCTTAAGACTGCGCCCGATCAGTTCTTGTAGATCTGATCAAAGACGCCGCCATCTGCGAAATGTTCTTTCTGCGCCTTGGTCCAACCACCGAAAACGTCATCGATCGTAAACAATTCGACCTTGGCGAAGGCGTTTTCATGTCTCTTGGCGATCTCGGCGTCGCGCGGGCGGTAGAAATTGCGCGCGGCGATCTCCTGACCTTCCTTCGTGTACCAATATTGCAGATACGCGTCGGCGGTGTTGCGGGTGCCTTTCTTGTCGGCCACCTTGTCGACGATCGCGACCGGCGGCTCGGCGAGGATCGACTGCGGCGGTGCCACGATCTCGAGCTTGTTCGCGCCGAACTCCTTCAGCGCGAGGAAAGCCTCGTTCTCCCAGGCAAGCAGCACGTCGCCGACGCCGCGCTCGACGAAGGTCACGGTCGCGCCGCGTGCGCCGGTATCCAGAACCGGCACCTGCTGATAGAGCTTTCCGATGAAATCCTTGGCCTTCTCCGCCGACCCGTATTTCTTCTGCGCAAAGCCCCAGGCCGCAAGATAATTCCAGCGCGCACCGCCTGACGTCTTCGGGTTCGGCGTGATCACCGCGACATCAGGCTTGATCAGATCATCCCAGTCCTTGACCGCCTTGGGATTGCCCTTGCGCACCAGGAACACGATCGTGGAGGTGTAGGGTGATGAATTATTCGGCAGCCGCTTCTGCCAGTCGGCCGCGGTGAGACCCTTGCTCGCGATCGCATCGATGTCGTAGGCGAGCGCAAGCGTCACCACGTCGGCCTGCAATCCATCGATCACGGCGCGCGCCTGCGAACCGCTGCCGCCATGCGACTGCTTGATCTCGACGCTCTTGCCGGTCTCCTTCTGATAGGCGTTCGCAAATGCCTTGTTGAACTCGACATAGAGCTCACGCGTCGGATCGTACGACACATTCAAGAGGCTGATGTCAGCGGCGAGAGCCGAGCTTGCCAAGAAACCCGTCAAGAGGAATCCTGCAGCGAGCGGAACGATACGGCGCATCATGTCCATCTCCATTCACTTCGCCGACGTCGTTGTCAGCGAAGACATGCAGGCGAAACTCGCGGCGAAACGCGCTCAAGTCAACGAAACCGGATTTTCTTGTTCGCTAGCTCGCAGCGCGGCTGTGCTACGAAGTCTTCATCGTATGGATGCCGCATTCTGTCTTGGCTCGGCCGCGCCAGCGACCGGCGCGCTCATCCTCGTCGTCGGACGTTCTGCTCGTGCAAGGCATACACCCAACCGACCGGAATCCGGAGGCGACCAGAGGGTGACGCGGCAATTTGGCGCGGACGAAGATCGCCTCGAGTTCCTTTCGCGAGACGTTGGCGAAGGGGTTGAACTTCAACCGCGCACCGTCGTCCTCGACGACGGCAATGTCGGCACGCGCGTTGCCCTGAAAGCGCTTGCGGCCGTTGAGCCAGCCCGAGAACGGCTTGAGCGCACGCGCCAGCGGTTCCACCTTGCGGATGCGGCAGCAGGCGTCTGGATCGGAGAACCAAAGCTCGCGATCGGGATCTTGGCGCAACAAGGCTTCCTCGGCAGGCTTGATCGAGCGGACGTCTTTCAGGCCCAGCGTCGCGATCAGTGTGTCGCGATAGGCGAGCGTCTCCTCGAACAGCCAGCCGGTATCGAGGAAGATCACGGGGATCGCCGGGTCGACGTCCGCCATGACCTTCAGCAGCGTCGCCGATTCCGTGCCGAAGGATGACACCAGCGCCAGCTTCTCGCGCCCGACCGTCTTCAGCGCTGCAGCGATGATCTCGGCGGGCGAGGCATCGCGTAGGCTCCGATCGAGCTCCTTCGCCGAAGGCAGCGCAGAACCAGATACCGGAGTGAGCTGGGACGCAACGACGTTCACGTGCCGACACCCTCGGAATGACGCAGCTGCATGCGCCGGTGCAGCGCGGTGATGCGGCCGTCGCCGGTCGGCTGGTAGAACACCGAATAGCGCTTGGCGGTCTGCATGAACGCTTCCGCGTCCGCCTGCTTCTTGACCTCGAAGGCATCGAAGCCGGCACGCAGCATGAACACGAACTGGTCACGCAGCACTTGGCCGGTCGCGCGCAACTCGCCGCGATAATTGTAGCGCTCGCGCAGCAGGCGGGCCTGGCTGTAGGCGCGCCCGTCGCGGAAGGTCGGGAAGACCAACGCGACGGCGGCGATCTTGCCGAGATAGGGCGCGATCTCGGCGATGTCGCGATTGTTCGGCCAGATCACGCCGACCTTGCCCGAACGCCTGAGCAGCACGTCGGCTTCACCGATGAAGCGCTCGGCCGGCACCAGGATGTCGCCGCCCTCGGGCAGCGGTGTGTCGACGGCCAGCTTGACGAAGCTGTCGTCGGCGATCTTTCCGCCGTTAACGAGTGGCATAGACGCGCTCCTTGAAGGGTTCGACGCCGAGGCGCTTCACCGTGTCCATGAACAATTCCTCGGGCCGCTCGCGCAGCGCCAGATAAGCTTCCACGACGTCCTCGATGACGTCGGCGACCTCGTCGAACTTCACGCCGGGCCCGATCAGGGTGCCGAGTGCGGCGTTCTCGTCGGCGCGGCCGCCGATGGTGATTTGGTAGACTTCCTCACCGTTCTTCTCGACGCCGAGAATGCCGATATGGCCGACATGGTGATGGCCGCAGGCATTGATGCAGCCGGAGATGTTGATGTGCAGCCGGCCGATCAGATTGGCGAGCTCGTGATTGGCGAAGCGCCGCGTCAGCTCCTGCGCGATCGGGATCGAGCGCGCATTCGCCAGCGAGCAATAGTCGAGACCCGGGCAGGCGATGATGTCGGTGATCAGGTTGACGTTGGGCGTCGCGAGGCCGAGCTTTTCGAGTGCCTTCCACAGCGCCGGCAGGTCGCGCTTTGCGACGTGGGGCAGCGCCAGGTTCTGCTCGTGGCCGACGCGGATCTCGCCGAAGGAGTATTTGTCGGCGAGGTCGGCCAGCGCATCCATCTGCTCGGCGGTGGCATCGCCCGGAGGCGCGCCGATCGGCTTCAGCGAGATCGTGACGATCGAATAGCCCTGCACCTTGTGCGGAGCCACCGAGTTCTTGCGCCACGCCTCGAACTCGGGATCGGCCGCGGCCTGCCGCAGTTCGTCGGGCATGTGCGGCAGCTTCTCGTAGGCCGGATAGGTGAAGCGTGAGCGGATGTCCTCGATCACCTCGTCGTCGATCTGGAGCGAGGAATTGCGGATATGCTGCCACTCCTCCTCGACCTCGCGCGAGAATTTCTCGATGCCGAGCTCGTGCACCAGGATCTTGATGCGCGCCTTGTAGATGTTGTCGCGGCGGCCATACTGGTTGTAGACGCGCAGGATCGCCTCGATGTAGCTGAGGATATCGCGACCGTGCACGAAGTGCTTGATGGTCTTGGCGATGAACGGCGTGCGGCCGAGACCGCCGCCGACCAGCACCTCGAAGCCGGTCTCGCCCTTCTCGTTCTTGATCAGGCGCAGGCCGATGTCGTGGATCTTGATCGCGGCGCGGTCGTGATCCGAAGCGGTGATCGCGATCTTGAATTTGCGCGGCAGGAACGAGAATTCCGGATGCAGCGTCGTGTGCTGACGGATCAGCTCGGACCAGATGCGCGGATCCTCGATCTCGCCCGGCGCGACGCCGGCCCACTGATCCGAGGTGACGTTGCGCATGTTGTTGCCGGAGGTCTGCATCGCATGGATGCCGACCTTGGCGAGATCCTCCAGCGCGTCCGGCAGCTCGGCGAGCTTGATCCAGTTGAACTGGATGTTCTGCCGCGTGGTGAAATGGCCGTAGCCGCGGTCGTACTTTCGTGCGACGTGCGCGAGCGCCCGGAGCTGGTTCGTCGCCAGCGTGCCGTAGGGGATCGCGACGCGGAACATGTAGGCGTGCAGCTGCAGATAGACGCCGTTCTGCAGGCGCAGGATCTTGAACTCGTCCTCGGTGAGCTCGCCGGAGAGGCGGCGCTTCACCTGGTCGCGGAACTCCGAGACGCGCTCGTTGACGAGCGTGCGATCGATTTCGTCGTAAGCGTACATGGGTAAAGTGCCTTAAGCCTGGGCCGACTGTCCGATGGTGACACCGGTGCGACGGATCTGTTCGCGCAGATTGCCTGGTTCGATCTTGCCGTGCGCGCCGACCTGCACCGGGGCGATATAGGGTCCGATCGCGCCGACGTCATCGGCGACGGACTCCGCTAGCAACGCCTTGGCCTCGTCGGAGTTGCGCACGATTGCGGCTTCCGACAGGTCCGCAGACCAGCTCTTGGCGGCAGTGCGATAGACCACGATGCCATCCCAGGTCCGGTTGGCGGTCACGATCGAGGGGCCGGCGATCTTGATCTTCTTCTGTTCGAGCGGAGAGGTCATTCGGCTGCATCCAATAGGTCAGAGATGATTTGGTGGGGTGTCTGGCGGCGAAGCGAGCCGGCATGCCGGACCACCTCGCCGATGATGAGAATGGCGGGACCGCCATCGGCCCGCCGGGCGAGCTCGGGCAGGTCACCGAGCGTACCGATGGCGCCTTGCGCATCGGGCCGCGTGACGCGGGCGAACACGCCGACCGGCGTCTCCGGCGGACGGCCGGCAGCGAGCAGGCCCGCACGCACGGCAGGAGCAGCTGATACGCCCATGTAGACGACGATGGTCATCCGCGTGTCGGTCAGCGTCGACCAGTCCACGGCTTCGGCGTCGCGCGCCTTGTGCGCGGTGAGGAAAGTGATGCGGGTTGCTTCGTGACGGTAGGTGAGCGGCACCTCGAAATCGGCGGCACCGCCAAGCCCTGCGGTGATGCCGGGAATGATGGAATAGGCAACGCCGGCGGCGCGCAGCGCTTCGATCTCTTCACCGCCGCGGCCGAATACGAAGGGATCGCCGCCCTTCAACCGCACAACACGCAGGCCGGCTTGCGCGGCCTCGACCATGCGCTGGTTGATGGCGTCCTGGCCGATGCCGGGCTTGCCGACACGGCGACCGACGGCAACGCGCGTGGTGTCGCGCCGGATGCGGTCGAGAATCTCGGACGAGACCAGCTCGTCGTGGAAGACGATGTCGGCGTCCTGCAAGGCACGCAGCGCCTTGATGGTGAGAAGATCGGGATCGCCGGGGCCGGCGCCGACCAGCGCGACGGAACCTTGCGGCTTGTCCGCGCGCGCGAAGTCGGCGGGATCGGAAATGGCCTTCAGGGCCGCGTCAGCTTCGCTCCTGCGTCCCGAGAGCACGGCGGCGCCGATCGGGCCGTCGATCACACGCTCCCAGAAGCGCCGGCGCAGCGGAAACTCGGCGATGCGCTCGTTGATGGCTTTGCGGAAGCCGCCGATGAACTCGGCGAGCTCGCCGATGCGAGCGGGCAGCAGCGCCTCGATCTTCTCGCGCACGCGCCGCGCCACCACCGGCGACGTGCCGCCGGTGCCGACCGCGACCACGACATCGCCGCGGTCGACAATCGCCGGGAAGATGAAGCTGGAGTGCTCGAGATCGTCCATGACGTTGACGGGAAGGCCGAGCGACTTGGCCCGAACCGACATCGCTACACCGACGTCCCCGGCGCCTGCGCAGACGACGGCAATGACGCCCGAGAGATCGGCCGTGAGCGGATCGGCCGTCGCGATCTCGATATGCGCCGCGCTCTCCGTGCTGAGACCCAAATCCTGATTGCCGTCGATCGCATGCACGCGGATGCGCGCGCCGGCGGCGGCGAGCACGCGCAACTTGGCGCGCAAAAGCTCGCCCGTGCCGATGAGAACCACCGGACCGGCCTTGAGATCGAGAAATACCGGCAAGAACCGCATGCGATACTCGCTTCCCCACATCCGGGGTTGACTGGAATTATTTTCTATATATGTGTCATTTCTGGCGCGCAAAGAGAAATTTTTTCTTCTCTTCCGCGTCGCGACTATAGAATTTTCGCCTCCAAACGCAAAGTGGCAGAGATGCATCTTCTCAGGGACGATTCCGCAGCTATCGGAATGAGCAGCAAGGCCCCCCTCGCACGCGCGGGCTCGGAAGAATTTTCCGCCGATGTTGCGCCGAGCATGGACCATCTCGACCAGCTCGAGGCGCAGAGCATCTACATCTTCCGCGAGGCCTTTGCCCGCCTGAAGAAGATCGCGCTGCTGTGGTCGCTCGGCAAGGACTCCAACGTCATGATCTGGCTGGCGCGGAAAGCGTTCTTCGGCCGCATGCCGTTCCCGGCGCTCCATGTCGACACCGGCAAGAAGTTTCCGGAGATGTATCGCTTCCGCGACCACTACGGCAAAGAGTGGGATCTCGATCTGCGCGTCGAGCCCTGCCCGCCCATCGATGCCGTCGATCCGACGCTGCCGCCGGCGGCCCGTTCCGCCGCGCGCAAGACCGAAGGTCTCAAGATGGCGCTCGCCAAATACGGCTTCGACGGCCTGATCGCCGGCATCCGCCGCGACGAGGAGGCGACGCGCGCCAAGGAACGCGTGTTCTCGCCGCGCGGCCTTGAGGGCAATTGGGACGTGCGCGACCAGCCGCCGGAGTTCTGGGACCATTTCAACGCCTCGCCGCCGCAAGGCGCGCATTTGCGCATCCATCCGATCCTGCATTGGACCGAGGCCGATATCTGGGCCTACACCAAGCGCGAGAACATCCCGATCATCCCGCTTTATCTCTCGCAGAACGGCAAGCGCTATCGCTCGCTCGGAGATCAGGACATCACCAACCCCGTGAATTCGACGGCGTCGACCATCGACGAGATCCTGATCGAGCTCGAACAGACCAAGGTGCCGGAGCGCGCAGGGCGCGCGCTCGACCACGAGACCGAGGACGCCTTCGAGCGCCTTCGCGTCGCCGGCTATCTCTGATCCTCAAGGACGCGAGCGCGACATGAACATGATCGTCACCCCAACCTCGCCCGCCACGCCGAACGGCACCACCCGTCCGCAGGTCCGCATCGTCATCGTCGGCCACGTCGACCACGGCAAGTCGACGCTGGTCGGCCGCCTGTTGCACGAGACCGGCAGCCTGCCCGACGGCAAGCTGGAAATGCTGAAAGCCGTCAGCGCCCGGCGCGGCATGCCGTTCGAATGGTCGTTCCTGCTCGACGCGCTGCAGACCGAGCGCGACCAGGGCATCACCATCGACACTACCCAGATCCGCTTCCGCACCAATTCGCGCGACATCGTGCTGATCGACGCGCCGGGCCACGCCGAATTCCTGCGCAACATGATCACCGGCGCTTCACAGGCCGACGGCGCGGTGCTGATCATCGACGCGCTCGAAGGCGTGCGCGACCAGACACGGCGGCACGGCTATCTGCTGCATCTGCTCGGCGTGAAGCAGGTCGCCGTCGTCGTCAACAAGATGGATCGGGTCGATTTTTCCGCTGACCGCTTCAAGGCGATCAGCGACGAGATTTCCGCCCATCTCAACGGCCTCGGCGTGACGCCCACGGCGGTGATTCCGATTTCGGCGCGCGATGGCGATGGCGTCGCCGAGCATACCGATCGGATCGGCTGGTACAAGGGGCCCACCGTGGTCGAGGCGCTCGACGCCCTCGAACCGGCGCGGCCGCTGGAATCGCTGGCGCTGCGTCTACCGGTGCAGGCGATCTACAAGTTCGACGACCGCCGCATCGTCGCGGGGCGCATCGAGTCCGGCAGCCTCGTCGCCGGCGACGAGATCGTGATCATGCCGGCCGGCAAGATCGCCAAGATCAAGACGGTCGAGAGCTGGCCGGTGACGCCGGTCGCGGGACGGCAAGGTGCCGGACGCTCGGTCGGCATCACGCTCGACCGCGAATTGTTCATCGAGCGCGGTGACATCGTCGCGCATGCCGCCACCGCCCCGCGCGAGACGCGGCGGCTGCGCGCGCGCATCTTCTGGCTGCATGACAAGCCGCTCGCCAAGGGCGACCAGTTGCTGGTCCGCTGCGGGCCGAAGGAAAGCCGCGCGACCGTCGTCGCCATCGAGAAGGCTGTCGATCCCGGCGAGCTCGCGAGCAGCGAGAACAAGGCGATCGGCCGCAACCATGTCGGCGAGATCGACATTTCTTTGTCGAACCCGATTGCCACCGATCCCTACACGGAAAACCCGCGCACCGGGCGCCTGGTGATCGAAGTGTCCGGGCGTATCGCAGGCGGCGGCCTCGTTCTGTCGGTCGACGCCGGCCAGCGCGCCGTGCCCGTCGACATCGTGCCGGTGGAATCAGCGCTGCGTCCCGACGAGCGCTCCGCGCGCTATCAGCACAACGGCGCCGTGGTCTGGCTCACCGGCCTGCCCGCTTCGGGCAAGTCGACGCTGGCCAAGGCACTGGAGCGGCGCCTCTTCACCAATGGCGGCTCGCCGATCCTGCTCGACGGCGACACGTTGCGCGCCGGCCTCAACGGCGATCTCGGCTTCTCCGCAGCCGATCGCAGCGAGAACATCCGCCGCCTCGCCGAAGTCGCGACGCATCTCGCCCGCAACGGCCACATCGCCATCGTCGCCGCGGTCTCGCCCGCGCGCGAAGACCGCGCCACCGCGCGCCGCATCGCCGACACCACCTTCCGCGAGATCCATGTCGCAACGCCGGCCGAGGTGTGCGAGGAGCGCGATCCCAAGGGCCACTACAAGAAGGCGCGCGCCGGCGCGCTGGCCTCGTTCACCGGCATCGGCAACGATTACGAAGCGCCGCAGGCGGCCGAGCTCGTGATCGACACCTCGACACGGACGGTCGCCGAGGCCGCCGACGAGATCGAGCGCATGCTGAAGACATCAGGCGTGCTGTTCGACGAGGTCGTGGACCTCGCCGCGAATATCTAGCGCGTACTTCGCGGGTTCACGCGCCGCCGCCGCACAGGCAGTACGTTCCCTCCCCTCTTGCGGGGGAGGGTTAGGGAGAGGGGTCCACCCGGGGATTCTCTCCACCAGAAGCATTCCGCTCCGTCGATCTCAAACACACCTTTTCCTGGGCTACCCCTCTCCCTCGCCTTCCCCCGCAAGGGGGGAGCGCAGCGGTGTGCGCGGCGGCGAGCCGGGCCTAACCGCTTGTAAAAGGCGTCAGTCCCGCCCCCTCTCCTTGACATTTTGACAACTTATGGAGGTCTTCTCACCGCCCCGGTTTTGGGGCTAATAGGGCCCCGAAAGCCGCCCTCGATGGGCGCATTTTGCTGCTGTTGGGTCAAAAGCAGCCAAAAAACAGCCATTTCCAACAAGAAAGCCCATCATGAAACGCGTCGATGCCCACGGATTGAAGATCGCCCCCGTCCTGTTTGACTTCATCGCCAAGGAAGCGGCCCCGAAAACGGGGATCGCGCCGGACGCGTTCTGGGCCGGGGTTGCAGGCATCATCAAGGATCTGGGACCGAAGAACCGCGCGCTGCTGGCGGTGCGCGACACGCTGCAGGCCAAGATCGACGACTGGCACCGCGCCAATAAGGGCAAGGCGTTCGATCTCAACGCCTATACCGCCTTCCTCAAGGAGATCAGCTATCTCGTCCCGGAGCCGGCGACGCAGAAGGTCGAGACCGCTAATGTGGACGAGGAAATCGGCAAGATCTGCGGTCCGCAGCTCGTCGTGCCCCTCACCAATGCGCGCTATGCGCTGAACGCTGCGAACGCGCGCTGGGGTTCGCTGTACGACGCCTTCTACGGCACCGATGCGATCCCGCACGATCCGTCCGAGGGCGGCAAGGGTTACAACAAGGCACGCGGCGACAAGGTGATCGCCAAGGCCAAGGCGTTCCTCGATGCCGCCGCGCCGCTCGCCACCGGCAGCCACACCGACGTCACCGCCTATAGCGTCGTCGCGGGCCATCTCGCGGTGAAGCTGAAGAGCGGCAACGCCACCGCGCTGAAGGAAGCCGCGCAGTTCGCGGGCTTCCAGGGCGATGCGGCTTCCCCGTCCGCCGTGCTGTTCGTCAACAACGGCCTGCATGTCGAGGTGAAGATCGACCGCAGCAGCGCGATCGGCAAGGACGATCCGGCCGGCGTCGCCGACATGATCATGGAATCCGCGGTCTCGACCATTCTCGACATGGAAGACTCGGTCGCCGCCGTCGATGCCGAGGACAAGGTGCTGGTCTACCGCAATACCCTCGGCCTGATGAACGGCACGCTGTCGGCTGACTTCGAGAAGGGCGGCAAGACGCTGACGCGCTCGCTCAACGCCGACCGCAGCTACAAGACTCCCGACGGCAAGGGCGAAGTGAAGCTGCACGGCCGCAGCCTGCTGCTGATGCGCAATTGCGGTCACCACATGTTCACCGACGCGGTGCTGGACGAAAAGGGCGAAGAGGCCCCCGAGGGTTTGCTCGATGCCGCCGTCTCGGGCCTGCTCGCGATCCACGACCTCAAGGGCAACTCCAAGGTCAAGAACAGCCGCACCGGATCGGCCTATATCGTCAAGCCGAAGATGCACGGCCCGGACGAGGTGTCGCTGACCTGCGAGATCTTCGACCGCGTCGAGAAGATGCTCTCGCTGCCCGAGAACACGCTGAAGGTCGGCATCATGGACGAGGAGCGCCGCACCACCGTCAACCTCAAGGCCTGCATCCAGCGCGCCTCCAAGCGCATCATGTTCATCAACACCGGCTTCCTCGACCGCACCGGCGACGAGATCCACACCTCGATGGAAGCGGGCCCGATGATCCGCAAGAACGAGATGAAGGCGCAGGCCTGGATCAAGGCCTATGAGGACTGGAACGTCGACATGGGCCTCATCGACGGCCTTCCCGGCCACGCCCAGATCGGCAAGGGCATGTGGGCCGCACCCGACAAGATGGCAGACATGCTTGCCCAGAAGCTCGGCCACCCGCAGGCCGGCGCCACCACCGCCTGGGTGCCTTCGCCGACCGCGGCAACGCTGCACGCGCTGCACTACCATCAGGTCAACGTGACCGCGCGCCAGCAGGAGCTGACCAAGGGCGGCCCGCGCGCAAAGCTCTCGGACATCCTCACCATTCCGGTGTCGAAGTCGAACTGGGCGCCTGATGACGTCAAGCAGGAGATCGACAACAACTGCCAGGGCATCCTCGGCTACGTGGTACGCTGGATCGACCAGGGCGTCGGCTGCTCCAAGGTGCCCGACATCCACGACGTCGGCCTGATGGAAGACCGCGCGACCTTGCGCATCTCCAGCCAGCATCTCGCCAACTGGCTGCATCAGGGCGTCATCACCGAAGCGCAGGTGATGGAATCGCTGAAGCGCATGGCGGTCGTCGTCGACAAGCAAAACGCCGGCGATGCCATCTACAAGCCGATGGCGCCCGCCTTTGACGGCGTTGCCTTCAAGGCCGCCTGCGACCTCATCTTCAAGGGCCGCGAGCAGCCGAACGGCTACACCGAGTACATCCTCACCGCACGCCGCCGCGAGGCCAAGGCGCTTGGCTGAGGCCAGTCACGGCAATGTCAAAAGCCCCGGCGCGAGCCGGGGCTTTTTTGTTTGAGGAGTAACCCGGATAGGCGGAGCGAAATCCGGGACCTTTGTTGCTGCTCACGGATATCGCTTCGCTCGTCTGGGCTACGATACCTTCACTAGAACACCGCGAGATATTTCAGCAACGACACGATGCCAATAATGATGACGATCACGCGCGCGATCTGCTTGGCGCGCCCGTCCATCGGCAGCATGTTGATGAGATAGAGAACGAGAATAACGACGAGAAAAGTAACGAGCACGCCCACCAGCATCGCGGGACCCCCTTCAGGCAAATTGCGATCCCTTCTCTAACGCCCGTCACTCGCGCTGGTTCCACGCAGGCAACCCGTTGCAACTTCTGGTAATTCCGTATTTCTACAGGCACACGGGCTGCCTAAAACTTTACCCTTTTGCTCTCAGATGCCGAGACCATGCGGGTCTTGCGCCCGAATGGCATGCGATTGCCGACCTGCCGCGCCCAATGTCTCGATGTTTGCCGGGCGTCTTTTTACTTTGGACATGGGACTTGAGGGGACTTCGATGCTCAATCGTCTGACCGTATCCGCGCTGCTCAAGGCGGTGATCGCGATCACGTCGGCCTGTGTGGTGATCGCCCTCTCGCTCACCGCCTATGAGTCCTGGGATCGGTTGAGGACCGCCACCCGCATCTCCCAGATCACGGATGCGTCCGCGGATTTGTTCAAGGCGATGCACAATCTGCGCACCGACCGTTCGACCACCAACCGGCTCCTCAACTCGACCGAGCCGATGGATGCCGAGATCGAGAAATATCTGCGTGCGATCCGCGACGCCGAGATGCCCGCGATGGCGCACGCGCTGGAGCTGCTGCCGGCGATGGACTTTCCGCAATCCGCCACGCTGGTGCCGGAGTTCGCGCGCCTCTACAAATCGGCGACCGAGCAGCAGAAGCAGTTCTGGGAGGACGTCGCCAAACCGAAGGACCAGCGGCGCGCCGGCCTGCCGAAGGCCTATATGGAGACGACGCAGGGCCTGCTCGACACGCTCGACAAGCTTTCGAACGCCCTCGCCGCCACCGTCAACCACCAGGACGCCACGATCGACCAGCTGCTGTCGATCAAGCAGAATGCCTGGCTGCTCCGCAACACCGGCGGTGAAGCCTCGCTGGTCGTCTCGACCGGGCTCAACGCCGGCCGCGTCGCGCCGGAGGCCCGCCTCGCCTACACCCAATTCGTCGGCGGGACGGCCGCGACATGGAAGGCGCTGGAATTGTCGACTTCGGGCATGCAGCTGCCGCAGGCGCTGTCGTCGGCCATGGCCGCGGCCAAGACCGCCTATTTCGATCCGCAATATCTGGCCCTGCGCGATCGCCTGGTGGGCGCGCTGGCCAATGGCGAAAAGGCCGAAATGACCGCGAACCAGTGGACCCCCGTGACCGTGGGCCGCCTGTCGAGCGCAGTTGCCGTCGCCGAGGCGGCACTCGACGCCGCCAAGAACCATACGCTGGAGCAGCGCAGTGCCGCGCTGCGCGCGCTGATCGTGCAGCTCGTGCTGCTTGCGCTTGCCCTCGGGCTTGCCGCGGGCGCGATCATGCTGGTCAGCCGCCGCGTGATCCGTCCCCTCAACACCATCCGCGACGCCATGCTCAAGGTCGCGGGCGGCGACCTTGCCGTCGACAGCGGTTATCTCGATCGCCAGGATGAGATCGGCGCACTTGCCGGTGCGCTGGAAACCTTCAAGCAGCAGGCCACCGACAAGCTCAGGATCGAACAGCAGGAGCGCGAGCGCAACGCGGGCGCCGCCGCACGCCAGCGCGCCGTCGAGGCCTATGTCGGCGAGTTCGAGGGCGCCGTGCGCAAGACGCTCGGCGAATTGGGCGAGGCCTCCGGCGAGATGCGCAAGACATCCGGCGACCTCTCCGCCGTGTCGCGCCAGACCAACGACCGGGTGCAGATCGCCGGCAAGGCGTCCAACGACGCCTCGATGAGCGTCGACAGCGTGGCCGCCGCCGCCGAGGAGCTCTCGGCCTCGATCAACGACATCAGCCAGCAGGCGGCCCATGCCGCCGGCATCGCCGGCCGCGCCGTCACGCAGGCGCGCGAGACCGACGGCACCGTTCAGGGCCTGGCGAAGTCGGCGGGCCGCATCGGCGAAGTCGTCGGCCTCATCAACACCATCGCGGCCCAGACCAACCTGCTTGCGCTCAACGCCACCATCGAGGCCGCGCGCGCCGGCGAGGCCGGCCGCGGCTTTGCCGTGGTCGCCTCCGAGGTGAAATCGCTGGCAAGCCAGACGGCGAAGGCGACCGAGGAAATCTCCGAGCAGATCGCCGACATCCAGAAGGTCGCGGGCGATGCCATCAACGCGATCCAGACCATCGGCGGCATCATCGGCGAAGTGAACGAGGTGGCCACCGCGATCGCCGCCGCCGTGCAGGAGCAGGGCGCGGCGACCCAGGAGATCACTCGCAGCACCCAATATGCGGCTCAGGGTACCAAGAACGTGTCGGACAACATTACCGGCGTCAAAGCCGACGCGGATGCCGCCGCCGCGGCCGCCGACAATGTGAAGCAGGCTTCCGAAATGCTGGAAACCCAGAGCCGCCAACTCGGCCACGAGGTCAGCGACTTCCTCGGCAAGATTCGCGCGGCGTAAGCACGGATCGCGGAGCACTTCGCCCCCCGTAATTTTACGGCGGGAACACTGCCTAAGTCTTTACCCTTTTCGGGCCAAATGCGTCTCACGCGCTCGCCTCCGGCGGGCGCGTCTGTCGCGTGCATCCCCTGGTCTTTCGAACTTCGTGGGCTGCCGTTCAGGGCCACGAACTCGAACTGCGTATCTTGGGGTCTCCGATGCTCAACCGCTTGACCGTATCCGCGCTGCTGAAGACGGTGATCCTCTCCACCGCACTCGTCGTCGTCATCGGCTTCTCGATCAACGCTTGGAGCTCATGGGGCCGGCTGCAGCAGGCCAACCGGATCGTCGCGGTTTCGACCGCCTCGGCCGAAGTGTTCAAGGCGATGGCCAACATCCGGGCCGACCGCTCGACCAGCAACCGCCAGCTCACCTCCGATGTCGCGATGGACAAGGACATCGAGAAATACATCCGCGAGATTCGCGGCGCCTTGATGCCGGCGCTGGCCAGCACGCTCGAGATCCTGCCCACGACCGATGTCGCCCAACGCGAGGCGTTCATCGCTGATCTTGGCAAGCTGAACAAGACGCTGCTGGCCGCACAGGCCGAGTTCTGGACCGAGGTCGTGAAGCCCAAGGCCGAGCGCCGCGCAGGCCTCGCCAAGGAATATGTCGCGACCGAAGACGCGCTGATGGCGCAGCTCGAAAAGCTCTCGGGCGGGCTCGCCGCCAGCGTCAACCACCAGGACGCCACCATCGACCAGCTCCTGACCATCAAGCAGATGGCCTGGCTGCTGCGCAACACCGCCGGCGAGTCCTCGCAGCTCGTCGGCAACGCAATCAACGCCGGCAAGATCGCGCCCGAGGTGCAGCTCGCCTATACCAAATTCGTCGGCGGCACAGACGCCGCCTGGACCGCGATCGAGCTGGCCGCCTCCGGCATGCAATTGCCGCCGGCGCTGGCGGCGGCGATGACCGAAACCAAGTCGACCTATTTCGATCCGCAATACGCCGCCACACGCGACGGCATCATCACGACGGTCGCCAAGGGCGAGAAGCCGTCCATGACCGCCAACCAGTGGAGCCCCTATTCGGTGCCCCGCATGATGACGGCAGTGAGGCTGGCCGACGCCGCCCTGCAGACCGCCAAGGACCACTCCGCCGCGCAGCGGGCGGCCGCCGTGCAGTCACTGATCGTCAATACCGCGCTGCTCATCGCCGCGATCGTCCTGACCGGCGCTACCATGCTGGCCGTCAGCCGCCGCGTGATCACGCCGCTGCACCGGATTCGCGACGCCATGCTCGAGGTTGCCGGCGGCGACCTTGCCGTCGACAGCGGCTATCTCGACCGTCACGACGAGATCGGCTCGCTCGCCGGCGCGCTCGAAACCTTCAAGCAGCAGGCCATCGACAAGCTCAAGATCGAAGAGCAGGAGCGCGAGCGCAACGCCGGCGCCGCCGCGCGCCAGCGCGCGATGGAAGCCTATGTCGGCGAGTTCGAAGGCGTGGTGCGCAAATCACTCGGCGAGCTGAGCGAAGCCTCCGACGAAATGCGCAAGACCTCGGGCGATCTGTCCGCCGTATCGCGCCAGACCAATGAACGTGTCGAGATCGCCGGCAAGGCGTCGCACGAGGCTTCGACGAGCGTCGACAGCGTCGCGGCTGCCGCCGAGGAGCTCTCGGCCTCGATCAACGACATCAGCCAGCAGGCCGCCCACGCCGCAGGCATCGCCAGCCGCGCCGTCAATCAGGCGCGCGAGACCGACGGCACCGTGCAGGGGCTGGCGCAATCGGCGGGGCGTATCGGCGAAGTCGTCGGGCTGATCAACACCATCGCGGCACAGACCAACCTGTTGGCCTTGAACGCCACCATCGAGGCCGCACGTGCCGGCGAAGCCGGGCGCGGCTTTGCGGTCGTCGCCTCCGAGGTGAAGTCACTGGCGAGCCAGACCGCGAAGGCGACCGAGGAGATCTCCGAGCAGATCGCCGACATCCAGAAGGTCGCGGGCGATGCCATCAACGCCATCCAGGCCATCGGCGGCATCATCGGCGAAGTCAACGAGGTCGCCACCGCGATTGCCGCCGCCGTGCAGGAACAGGGCGCGGCGACCCAGGAGATCACCCGCAGCACGCAATATGCGGCCCAGGGCACCAAGAACGTCTCGGACAACATCACCGGCGTGAAGGCCGACGCCGACACGGCCGCAGGTGCTGCGGAGAACGTCAAGCAGGCGTCCGAGACGCTGGAGACCCAGAGCCGCCAGCTCGGCCACCAGGTCAGCGACTTCCTGGGCAAGATCCGCGCGGCGTAAGGGCTGCGGGTTGGAGAGAAGGCTGTCGCCACAATCTCCCTGTCATCCCCGCGAACGCGGGAATCCATAACCACAGGGAGTGGCTTGGCGCGAGCCGATCGCTCCGAGTCTTCGCCAAATGCCCGCCCGTGGCTATGGGTCCCGGATCTACGCGCGCCTTTCGAGGCGCGCTTGTCCGGGACGACGGCGGAGATAGGACGAAAGCTTTCCGCCCCTACTCCTTCGCCACCACCGGGACCTGACGGAACTTCGCGCGCACCGAGTCCGGCAGCGGAGAGAAATTCATCGCGACGCCGCGGCGGTCGTTGGCATTGCGGTTGGCAACCACGAGGCCGTCGGCGCCCGCGACGATGTCGCCCTTGCGCATGGTGGGATCGTCCTCGACCTTGACCTGAGCAAGCCCGACCGGGTCCTTGCCGTTGCAGGTGCAGCCCGCGACGATCTCGTTGCGATAGCGATACGCGTTGGGCAATTCGGAATAGGATTTTCCCTTATCCGAGGTGGCGTCGTCGATGTTGCCGCCATAGACCAGCGAGGTCTCCGACGCCGGGCAGAAGCTCTTGCAGGATTGCGCCTTGCTCTCGGCATCGTTGCCTTGCGCCGGGAAGTAGCGGCCGTCGCAGCCGCGCACGCAATAGGCGGTGCCGCCGCCATAAGACGCCCGCTGGCGCGGCGTGTCGTATCGCTGCATGTCGTCATTGGGGAACGGCACCCGGATTTCCGGGGGCGGCCGCATGCGGAAGCCGCCAAACAGAGCCGAGAAGAAATCCTCCGCATGTGCCGCGGGCGCCAATGCCAGCCCGGCGGAGGCGACAACCAGGATCGCCGTTCCGCCAGCCACTTTGCCAATCAGGCCTCTGCTCATGTGACCTCACTCGATCCGACTTAGTTCACGGCCGATGGCGCCGAAATATTCAGCACCTGCCGCCCCGAGGGCAGCGTCGTCACGGCCGGACGCTTGCGCACGGGGTCGCCGCCTCTGGCCATCAGCGGGGCGTTCTTCGGCAGCACCACGACCTTGGCGCCGACATTGACGCGGCCGAACAGGTCGATGACGTCCTCGTTGGTCATGCGGATGCAGCCGGAGGAAACGAATTTTCCGATCGTGGAGGGATCGTTGGTGCCATGGATCCGGTATTCGCTGGAGCCGAGATACATCGCACGCGCACCGAGCGGGTTGCCGGGACCGCCGGCGACGAAGCGCGGCAGATAGGGCTGCCGCGCGATCATTTCTGCCGGCGGATGCCAGTCCGGCCATTCCGCCTTGCGGCTGACGCTCTGCACGCCGGACCAGGTGAACCCTTCGCGGCCGACACCGACGCCGTAGCGAATGGCACGGCCGTTGCCGAGCACGTAGTAGAGATAGGTGCTGTTGGTGTCGATCACGATGGTGCCGGCCGGCTCGCTGCGATCGAAGCCGACGATCTGCTTGCGCAGGCGATCGGGCAGCTGGGCATCCTCGTCGACCGCTTGCGGTGCCTCGTTGACCGTGCCCTGCGAATACGCCTGGTCCTGCGGGTAGGCCTGTGGCTGCATCGGCGCATAGCCGAACGTCTGCGCGCTCGCGCCGCCGAACGGCACCGCGAGAAGAGCGGTTGCAAAAGCGAATGCGGTGACGACGCGCGGCGAAAAGCTGCGACGGACTGCAGAGAACTTTGTCATGTGCTGCCCCGTGAAGTGTGTGCATCAGGGTGATGCGCTGCCCAATGAACTCCGAAAGGGCGCCCCAAGTTCCGGTGCAGCGAGCGGCAGCCATGTCACAGTCAAGCGAGCACGGCTTCACGATGCCGCGATGGAACCGCAGCGGGGCTCGCGCATTATCGGTCGTCAAATGGGCGCGCGGACGAGGCCTCCGTGCGGGAGAGAGATTGTGCGCGTCCTTCCGAGTGAACGTCTGAGTCCCGGCAATAGCGAAGGCGACCCGCTTCCCGACAGCCGTAGTGAGCTGCCGCCGGTCATCCGCCGCACGGAGTTCGTCGCCTTCGCGCTTGCAGGCCTGCTGCTGATTGCCTTCGTCACCGTGCTCTACGTTGGAAGGGCCTTCTTCCTGCCCGTGGTGATGGCCTTTGTCACCGGCACCATGCTGTCGCCGGCGGCGGGCTTTCTGGAGCGGTACAAGGTGCCGCGCGGACTGGGCGCCGCTCTGATCGTGGTCGCGGGGACCGCGGTGGTCGCTTTCGTGGTGGCGCTGATCGCCTCCCCGGTGATGGAGTGGAGCACGCGCCTGCCGGAGCTGGGCGCGCAACTCAAGGACAAGATGCATGTGTTCGACCGGCCGCTTGCGCTGTGGCGCGAGACGCAAGCCATGATCGGCGGCTCGGAAGGGTTGCCGAGCTTCCAGATGCCCAAGGTCGAGTGGGTGCAGCCGACCTTGGAATTCCTGTCACCGACCTTTACCGAATTCCTGCTGTTCTTCGTCACCCTGATCCTGTTCATCGCCAGCTGGCGCGACCTGCGGCGCGCCATGATCATGACCTTCAGCGATCATGACGCGCGGCTTCGCACGCTCCGGATACTCAACGAGATCGAGGTGCATCTCGGCAATTATCTCCTGACGGTGACGCTCATCAACGTCGGCGTCGGTGTCGGCACCGGTCTCATCTGCGCGCTCACCGGAATGCCCAATCCGGCCGGGCTCGGCGCGCTCGCAGCAACGCTCAACTTCATCCCGATCATCGGGCCGGTCGCGATGTTCGCGGTGCTGGTCGTGGTGGGTTTGGTCGCCTTTCCGACCATCAGCGGCGGCCTGATGGCGGCACTTGCCTTCGGCGGTCTTACTTTTCTGGAGGGGCACTTCATCACTCCGACCATCATCGGCAGGCGGCTCGCGCTGAATGCCCTCGCAGTCCTGCTTGCGCTGGCGTTCTGGACCTGGATGTGGGGCCCGATGGGTGCCTTTCTGTCGTCGCCGCTCTTGATCGTGGCCCTGATCGTCAAAGAGCATCTGTTGCCGGCGAATTCGCCGCAGCTGCCGCGAGCCTGACCGGTTTCCACGAACGGAACTTCCCCGACCACGAAACGTTCTCCGGCTATCTCAGCCGTCAACAGTTTGGAGCTCCCGATGTCCGCGACCAGCACCGAAGCCGGGATGAGAGACTGGACCGACAAAGCCACCAGAGAACGCCTCGAAAAGGATGTAGCAGCCGTGAAAAGCGATATCGCCGCCCTCACCGACCAGATCACCGACGCGCTCAACACCTTTGCCAATTCCACGAGCAGGCAGGCCCGCCGCGGCTACCGCCAGGCCCGCGAGAACATGGACACCGCGATGGACGACATGTCGGAGCGCGGCAGCGCGATGATGGGCGCGGCCCAGGAAGCCTACGGATCGATCGAAGAGACGCTCGAAGACGCCATCACCCAGCGGCCGCTTGCGACGGTCGGCCTCGCGCTCGGGATCGGCTTTTTGATCGGCGCCGCCTGGCGCCGGTAGGACGCACAAACTGATGTTGAGACGGCGGCGCGGCCTGCGCCGCCGATACGGCTTGTTGGGGATCCGAGGAGCAAGGCCATGTTTCAGCGCATCATCGATGGACTCAGTGCATCCACCGGAACGACTGTGCGCCTGACTTCCTTGGCCGCAGGTGCGGCGTTCGCCTTGTTCATCACCACCTGCTTCCTTTGTGCGGCAGCCTTCATCTCCGTGCTCGACAAATATGGTCCGGTGCAAGCTTGCCTCGCCGGCGCAGGCGTCTTCTTTCTCCTGACCTTGGCCGCAGCTGTGAGCTATTGGGCCTACAAGCGGGAGCTGCGCAAGCAAGCCCAGATCGCGGCCGAGCGTGCCGCGAAGTCGGCGGCGCAGAGCATGCTCGCGGACCCCATGCTGCTCGCCACCGGGCTCCAGATCGCGCGCGCCATCGGGATCAAGCGGCTGCTGCCGATCCTGGCGATCGGCGGCGTTGCCCTCGGCATCATGGCGAGCCGTGCCGGCGTGTCCGACGAGGTATCGGCCGAACCGGCCGAGTAAGGGCCGGGTCGCGTTAAGAAAATTTCGTCCGCAAGACCAGCGCGGCGCGTGGGGGTAATCATTGGCCGCTCTTGCGCAATTTTGAGAACACGGCCTCCCCTCACGCAAACGCTACTCGGATGGGCAGGCGGTTGCCGCTAAAAGCAGCATCCTGATTCTCAAAGCTATTTTACTCAATGAAACCGTCCGTCCAGGCGAATCTTGCCGCATTCCACCATGACGCCAGGCTCTATTTGACGCTCGGCATCGCCAATTGGTCGGTGTTCGTCGACCACATCCCGAACAACGTCGTCAACCTGCTGACGCTGCGTAACTTCGGCTTCAGCGGCGCCGCCGACCTGTTCGTGTTCGTGGTAGGTTACGGCGTCGCGATCATCCACGGCCGGATCGCACTGGAGCGCGGCTATCTTGTCGCCGCGACGCGCATCTTCCGCCGCGTCTGGCGGCTCTATGCCGCCTATGTCGTGCTGTTCGTGATCTACATCGACACCATCGCCTACGTCGCCTCGCAGTCGATGGCTCCGGAAATCATCCACGAGTACAATATTTCCGGGATTCTCGAGCATCCGCTGCGCATCCTTGTCCGCGGCCTCATGCTCCAGGAGGAGCCGCTGAATCTCGATCTCCTGCAATTGATGATCCCGCTGATGGCGTTTTTCCCATTCGCACTGTGGGGCCTGTTGCGGCGGCCGAACGTGACGCTGGCGGCGTCGGTCGCGCTCTATCTCGCCGCGCGCTGGTTCGACTGGAATTTTCGGGTCTACCCGGACCAGGAATGGACCTTCAATCCGCTGTGCTGGCAGATGCTGATGGTGCTCGGCGGCTGGTTCGCCGTGACAGGCGCATCGGGACGCGTGCTGCGCGAGATGAGCTGGCTGCGGATACTTGCGGGGACCTATCTCATCTTCGCGATGGCCGTCACCTTGTTGCGCCATTCGCCCGAATTGTCCGCCTACCTGCCGGATTTTCTACTCGGCAGCATAGCGCCGACCGACAAGGAAAACCTCGCGCCCTATCGCGTGGTCCACTTCCTCGCGCTTGCGCTGCTGGCGACCCATCTGATCCCGGCCGATCACCCCGGCCTGCGGCTGAAGCCGCTCCAGGCAGTCATCAAATGCGGCGAGGAATGGCTCGCCGTGTTCTGCGTCGGCGTGTTCCTGTCCTTCGCCGGCCACCTCATCCTGATCACCAGCGCCAATCTGGTGGTGATGCAGATCGTGGTGAGCCTCGTCGGCTTCGCGGCAATGACCGCGGTGGCCTACTATATCGCCTGGTCGAAATGGCAGGACCTGCCCGCGGCCTTGCGGCAGCAGGCCTAGCGAACGATCGAATTCCCTAGGCCGGCCGCCGCGGCTACGCTATCCCGGAGTGGAAGCGGGTTGCGCGAGGAGACCGGGCGTGGTGATGGCAAATGGCGGGGGTGAAGGGGCGGAGGGTGCCCCCCGGCGCGGCCGGCCGCGATCGGTCGAGACCAGCAACGCCATTCTCGAAAGCGCCTATGTGCTGATGGCCTCCACGGGCCTTGCCGCCACCACCATCGACGCGGTCGCCCGCCATTCCAGCGTCTCCAAGATGACGATCTACAAATGGTGGCCGTCCCGCGAGGCGCTTCTGATCGACGCCTTTCTTCAGCATGCCGCGCAGATGCTGCCGCTGCCGCCGGAGAGCTCCGGCAGCCCGGCTGCGCGCGCCCGCCGTCACGCCACGGCCTATGCCGAGGCGCTGCAGGGCGAGTTCGGCAAGGTCCAGCTCGCCGTCATCTCCGAATGCATCTCCAAGACCGGATCCGCCGAACTGTTCTATGCCCGCTATCTGCAATTCCGCCGCGACGCCCTGGTGGAGATGATCGCGGCGGGCCAGCACGACGGCAGCATTTTGGCCGAAGGGCCGGCCGAGGATCTCTACGACGCAATCTATGGCGGCTTGTTCTATCGTTACGTCTTCGGCATCGCGCCGATCACGCCCGGCTACGCCCGCAATCTGGTCGACCTGGTGCTGCGGCCGAAGGGATAGCTATCGCGCTGGCCGCACCGGCGCCGAGATCTTGTCCGTGCGATCGCGTTCGGTCATGTCGACCACCGTCTCCATCGGCGCAGTCAGTTCATAGACGTAGGAGACGTCGGTGAAATAGCGCTTGGCGGTGCCCCCCAACGCCTCGGGGGCAACACGGTCGAGCAGGATCAGGCCGAAATCGGAATCGGGACGGCGGGTCGCCTCGCTGGTGTTGAACTCCTCCCAGCGGAACTGGAAGACCTCGTCGGGCTCCTCACCCGTCACCGTCCAGCTTGCGGTGATGTGCGGATGCTTTCCGACCAGCGACAGGCCCTCGTCGGAATGCGAGGCGAGTTCGAAGAACAGCAGCGAGAGGCTCTGCGCCGCGCGTGCGCTGACCGCGATATCGGGCCCGGTGACGGCGATGCGGTCAGCATGCGGGATGGCCCGCGCCTCGAACAGGCCTTTCAACTTGACGCCCTGCCACTGGCTCTCGCTGAGCAGCGAGACCACGTTGGACATGGCATGGATGCGCCCGATCAGAAGCTCGCGGGCGACATCGATGTCCGCGCCGTGGCGCAAGGTGCGCGTCACGATCGACTGGATCACCGCCAGGATGTTCTTGACCCGGTGGTTGAGCTCGTCGATCACGGCGGTCAAGCGGCGCTCGAAGCCGATTCGGACCTGGATTTCCCGGCTGAGCCGCAGATTGTTGTAGGCGACATAGCCGAACAGGCCGCACACCATCGCCGTGATCGCAAAACCGATCGCCGCCACGATGATCGCGGTCTGCTCCGCGCGTCGCACCGAGTTGGTCTTGGCGTAGTAGCCGAGCTGCCAATCACGGCCACCGAAGCTCACCGTGCGCGTCGCCGACGGCGCCGGCCCGTCCGCCGCCACCCTGCGCGTCGAGACCACGCCCTGGTCGTTGGCGATCAGCTCGCCACCTTCCTTGCGGGGATCCCTGAGCGCGACCGAGAACAGCGACATGTCGTCATTGGTCAGCATCAGCGAGGCGAGCTCGTAGGAAAACGTGACGAAGCCGGCCGGCTCGGTTGCCCCCTCGGGAATGACGGGCGCAGCCACGATGACGCCGATGGGCCCGTTCTCCCGCAACAACGGAATCGGGTCCGAGGCGACCGATCTCTTCTCGACCCGGGCGCGCGTCAGCATGGCGCTGCGAACCGGGTCCTGGTCGTAACTCCGGCCCGGCAGAGTCTTGGTCTCGTCGCTGCGCGGCTCGAGATCCAACAGCACGTCGATCGGCTCGGTGATGTCAGCGGGATTGATCGACTTGTCGTCAAAGGTGCGGATCTTCGGGTTCGGGAAGCCGGCGCCCCCGATGGCAGCCTGCGCCGCAGTCAGTTCGTTCGGCTTCAGCCGGGCGATCCAGCCGGCCACCACGAAATCCGTCTTGAACGCGTAGATGGCCGAGCGCAGCGGCTCCAGCATGTTCGGCTTGATCACGGATGGCGCGCGGAACAGGCCTGAGGCGACACGGGCGAGCAGTTCGCGCTCCGTGAGCCGATCCTGGACCAGGCTGGCGTGAACGTCGATCGCACGGGCGAGCGCGATCCGGTCCAGCGCCAGCTCCTGGTCGTGGACGCGATAGGCCGCAAGCCCGGAGAGCAAGGCCCCGAGCAGAGCGATGAAACCGATGATGAAACCCAGCCGGACCACGCGACTACTCAGGCGAAGGCAGGAGGTCGGCAATAAACAGGGAGCATATGAACGCCGCTCGAACGGCCATGTGCCGAAACAGGGTGGACCCCAGTGGCAGAGATAATGGAGGAGGAGGCATCAGTACGCAACTTGGGTCGCCCGAAAAGCTTAATCCGCCCGGCCAATGGTCTGGCCGGGATGATTTGCCCGGGCACCGGAGGTAATCAATCGCCGTGTCCGAAATTTGTTCCGTCGTCGCGGCCCGGACCCCAAGGTTAATGGCGAAAAACGCATGCGCCAGTTCGTCGCGCCGTCAGCCCGCCCGTTTCAAGCCGCCTTTGGCCTCGATGAAGCCGACGATGCGGTCGAGCCCCTCGCTTTTCTTCAGGTTGGTCATGACGAAAGGACGCTCGCCGCGCATGCGCCGGGCGTCCGTGTCCATCTTCTCTAGGGAGGCGCCGACATGGGGCGCAAGGTCGATCTTGTTGATGACCAGAAGATCGGACCGGGTGATGCCGGGGCCGCCCTTGGACGGGATCTTGTCGCCGGCGGCCACGTCGATCACATAGATGGTGAGGTCGGCCAGCTCCGGGGAAAAAGTGGCAGCAAGATTGTCGCCGCCGGACTCGATCAGCACGAGGTCGAGCCCGGGAAACTTGGCGCGCATGTCCGCGACCGCGGCGAGATTCATTGAGGCATCCTCGCGGATGGCGGTGTGCGGACAGCCGCCGGTCTCGACGCCGGCAATGCGGTCCGGCGTCAGCGAGCCCGACCGCACCAGGAATTCGGCATCCCATTTCGTGTAGATGTCGTTGGTAATCGCGGCGATGTCATAGCGCTCACGCATGGTCTTGCAGAGCAAATCCATCAGCGCGGTCTTGCCCGATCCGACCGGGCCGCCGACGCCGACACGCAAAGGGCCGTGAGATTTCGACATGTGATTCGCTCGCTCTCGATGGGTTGAGGGCCGCCTCGCTCTCACGAGCGGAACAGCCGCGTATATTGTGTCTCGTGCCGCAGGCTGGCGAGGTCGGCGCGGAAGGTCGCGCTGCCGAGATCGTCCAGTGTCGCATGCAGCGCACGGTCGGCGGTGGCAGCCACAGCAGCCTCCAGCCTCACCAGCACGCGCTGGCTGTCGGTCTGGCCGAGCGGAATGAGGCGGCTTGCCGCGGAAATCCAGTTCGAGACGACGGCATGCAGGAAGGCGTGCAGCGTCGGCGCCAGCGGCACACCGTGCAAGGCAGCGACGACACCGACCGCGACCGGATAAACCAGTGGCGTGTGGCACGCCGAAACCATGGCATCCAGTCCGTCGGCATCCCACGCGGCGCGGGCGATGTCGATGAAGGCGCGGCCCTGCGAACTCGTCTCCAGCTGCCGCTCGCGCGACGGCACGAAGGCGGTGGCAAGCTCGGCGATCTCGCTCAAGGTCGTCTTCTCGTCCACCTCCGCAGCGCGATAGGCGTGGACTAGAAACGTCGCGTCACAAAAACCGGAACCGTCGCCGAGCATCGCGTCGAGCCAGTCGGCCAGCGTGGTCGTATCGACGATGTCGCCCGCCTCGACCGCCCATTCGATGCCGCTGGAATAGGAGAAGCCGCCGACCGGAAATGCTGGCGACAGCCAGGTCATCAGCCGGTACAGCGCCGCCGCCTCGCCCTCGTCGAGACCGTCGGCGCTGACCGACTCACTTGTGGTCATGAGCATGCTTGTGGCCGTGGTGATGGTCGGGATGGTCGCAATGCTCGTCATGGTGATGGTGATGATCATGCCCATGGTCATGTGAGGCATGGTCATGGTGGTGATGATCGTGGTCGTGGTGATCATGATGATCGTGACCGTGGCGATCGTGGCCATGATCATGATGATGCCCGTGATCGTGATGGGCATGATCGTCGTGCCCATGGGCATGGCCCGCATCGGCATAGGCACCGCCTTCGGGATCGAACGGCGCCTCGATCTCGATCACGCGCGCCCCGAGGCCCTTCACCATGGCCTCGATGACGTGATCGCGGCGAATGCGCAGGGCCTTTGCCATGATCTGGGTCGGCAGATGGCGGTTGCCGAGATGCCAGCCGACGCGGATCAGGTGGTGTGGATCGCGGCCGCGGATTTCGAGCAGCGGCTCGGGCGCCGCGACCACCTCGACCAGCCGGCCGTCCTCCAGCACCAGCGCATCTCCGCCGCGGAGCGCGACGGCATTCTCGAGGTCGAGCAGGAATTCGAGCCCCCGCGTCCCCGTCATCGCCATGCGACGGCGGTGCCGATCATCGAAATCGAGCACGACCGTATCCGCCGGCGCTTCCGCGAAGCGGTGCTGTCCCTTGACCTGCGTCGCCCGGATCATGCTCTACCTCGTTACCTTGTCTCGACCTTCTCGGGCGTGATCACCTCGATCTTCGGCGGCGCCGTGAAGCACTTCACGGCGACACGGCCGAACGTCTTCATATGCTCCATGGCGCGATGCGGCACCAGCGCCTCGGCGTTTTCCCACTGCTCGACGAACACCATCTTGGCGGGATCCGTGACGCTCTCATGCAGGTCATAGGCGATATTGCCGGGCTCTTTCCGCGTCTCCTTGATGCAGGCGGTGGCCGCTGCAATGAATTCAGCGCGCGTTTCGGGCTTGATGGTCAAGGTGGCAACGACGTAGATCACGAGAAATCCTCCCGGCTTTTCTTCTAAAGGGTTCAATACCGGGCGGGACATTAGACCAGGCGGGACCGAACGCAAAACCGCAAAAGGCCGTCCCCGGACCGCGCCGGGGACATGCGTCAAGGCGCTATTTCAGTACATGAAATATCGCTGCGCCATGGGCAGCACCTCCGCCGGAGCGCAGGTCAGTAGCTCGCCGTCGGCGCGCACCTCGTAGGTCTCAGGATCGACCTCGATATTGGGCGTCGCGTCGTTATGAATCATGCTCTTCTTCGAGATCTTGCCGCGGGTGTTCTGCACCGCATAGAGCTTCTTCTCGATGCCGAGCTTGCGCGCGAGACCGCCGGTGATCGCGGCCTTCGAGGTGAACACCACGGAGGATGCCGTGCGCGCCTTGCCGAAGGCGCCGAACATCGGCTGGTAATGCACTGGCTGCGGCGTCGGGATCGAGGCATTGGGATCGCCCATGGGCGCTGCGACAATCGTGCCGCCCTTGACGATGCAGTCCGGCTTGACGCCGAAGAAGGCCGGCGACCACAGCACGAGATCGGCCATCTTGCCCTTCTCCACCGAGCCGATCAGCTTCGACACGCCGTGGGCGATCGCGGGGTTGATGGTGTATTTGGCGATGTAGCGCTTGACCCGGAAATTGTCGTTGTCTTTGCCCTTGTCCTGCGGCAGCGACCCGCGCTGCTTCTTCATCTTGTCCGCGGTCTGCCAGGTCCGGATGATGACCTCGCCGAGGCGGCCCATCGCCTGCGAGTCCGACGACATCATCGAGAGCGCGCCGAGATCGTGCAGGATGTCCTCGGCCGCGATGGTCTCTTTCCGGATGCGGCTTTCGGCGAAGGCGAGGTCCTCCGCAATGGAGGGATCGAGGTGGTGGCACACCATCAGCATGTCCAGATGCTCGTCGATGGTGTTGCGCGTGAAGGGCCGCGTCGGATTGGTCGAGGACGGCAGCACGTTCTTCAGGCCCGCGACCTTGATGATGTCAGGCGCGTGACCGCCGCCGGCGCCTTCGGTGTGAAAAGCGTGGATGGTGCGGCCCTTGAAGGCCTTGATAGTGTCCTCGACGAAGCCGGATTCATTCAGCGTGTCGGTGTGGATCATCACCTGGATGTCGTGGGCGTCTGCCACCGACAGGCAATTGTCGATCGCGGCCGGTGTCGTGCCCCAATCTTCATGCAGCTTCAGCGCGCAGGCGCCACCCTTGATCATCTCGATCAGGGCTGCGGGCCGCGAGGCGTTGCCTTTGCCGGAAATGCCGAGATTGACCGGGAACGCGTCGAAGGACTGGATCATCCGCCCCATGTGCCACGGCCCCGGCGTACAGGTGGTTGCAAAGGTGCCATGCGAGGGGCCGGTGCCGCCGCCGAGCATCGAGGTGACGCCTGACATCAGCGCGTGCTCGATCTGCTGCGGACAGATGAAATGGATGTGGCTGTCGAAGCCGCCCGCGGTGAGGATCTTGCCCTCACCCGCGATCACGTCCGTGCCCGGGCCAATGATGATGGTGACGCCCGGCTGAATGTCGGGATTGCCGGCCTTGCCGATCGCGGAGATCATGCCGTCCTTGATAGCGACGTCGGCCTTGACGATGCCCCAGTGATCGACGATCAGCGCGTTGGTGATGACCGTGTCGGCCGCGCCCTGCTTGTTGGTCACCTGCGACTGCCCCATGCCGTCGCGGATCACCTTGCCGCCGCCGAACTTCACCTCCTCGCCATAGATGGTGAAATCCTTCTCCACCTCGATGATGAGATCGGTGTCGGCCAGCCGCACCTTGTCCCCGGTGGTCGGACCGAACATGTCGGCATAGACGGAACGCTTAATTTTGACGGACATCACAAGCCCCGTTTGCGTTTGAATTTCTGACTGTTCACAGCGAAGCCCTCGCTGCCCTCACGGCATCGTCGAATTTCGTATCGAGCCACCGATTGCCGCCGCGGCAACCGGCAACGACCTGCTCGGCCCAGCCGGTATAGTCGGCGAGATCGCCGCGCTCCTCAGTGGTCGGGTCGGCATGAACGCGCGCACCGATATTGCTGATCTTGTCGGCGATCTTGATCAGCTTGGCGCCCGGCGATTTGTGCGGAGCGTCCTCGATCTGTTTCTGCCGCCGCGTTGCCCTCGGCAGGCTCATGTCGTCGGTACATTCGACGACGAGCGAAGCCACACGCTCGGAGAACTTCTGCGCGAGTTCCTCGCGCGTGGTGTCGGTGTCCTCGATCGTATCGTGCAGCCATCCGGCCGCGACCAGCTCGGCATCGGCGCCATCGGTCGCGGTAGCCAGCAGGTTCGCGACTTCCGCGAGGTGATTGATGTAGGGCTCGTTACCGCGCCCCTTCCGCGCCATGCCATTGTGCCGGCGCGCGGCCAGCCCGGCGGCTTCGGAGATGAGGTGGACGGCAGGCAGCATGCTTCACGCCTCCTCGATGCGGCTGGACGCGTCGTTCACTGCGCGAGCGCGATCGTCGTCGAAAGTCATCGTTGAGCCCCTGTCCCGCCTGAGGTGCCAGTGATGGCGGGCTGCAGGCATTGCGCCTGAAATTCGGCAACTTTCTTCAAGCCGGACTTCGCGATCGGATCCTTTCCATAGTCTGCGACCACGGATCCAAACTTGAATCCGATCCGGCCAGTTTGCTTGAACTTGTTGAACCAAGCGCCGTCGGCACTCATCCGAAAACGATATTCCCAGCCGCCGGCCTCCGAAAACGACGGCTCGACGATCGACGCTCCACCTTCGAATTCCACCTTCGGATAGGTGTTCGATCGAACGAAGTCGGCGAGGACCTTGCGCTCCTTGTCGTTGGCCGCCCCAAAAACGTCGACCATGCCGGACGCCGGCCGACAGTAGAACCACACCGTTCCCAATTCGTCGGTAGCCTCAGTCTCAGTGAAAGCGAGCAGCAGCCGTCCGTCGCTGACCTTGTTCACTCGCCACTGCCAGCCGTCTTCGCTGTAGCCAATGGATGGGAAGGAGAGAACAAGGACGATGGCGGCGAGGCCTCGATGGACCGGCCAAGCGGACGCCCGGCTCACCGCCGTTGGCGCTGCTCGTCCTTGGGGCTCCGCACGCTTCGAAAACATCGCTTCACAGCTTGCCCATGACGTCGCCGCGAAAGCCGTAGATCGTCTTCTTGCCACCAAGCGCGACGAGCTGGATGTCGCGGGTCTGGCCGGGCTCGAAGCGGACGGCGGTGCCGGCGGCAATGTCGAGGCGCATGCCGCGGGACTTCTTGCGGTCGAACTTCAGCGCGGGGTTGGTCTCGAAGAAGTGGTAGTGCGAGCCGACCTGGATCGGGCGGTCGCCGGTGTTCGCCACCGTCAGCGTCACGGTCTTGCGGCCGGCATTGAGCTCGATCTCGCCGTCCTGGATGAAGAGTTCGCCGGGGATCATGTGCTACCTCGTCTTGCTCCGCTGCGTCATGGCCGGGCTTGTCCCGGCCATCCACGTGGTGCCACTTGGTTCGAAGGTCGTGGATGCCCGGGTCAAGCCCGGGCATGACAGTGGTGATGTAGTGTCGTGCTTCACCGGATCGGTTCGTGCACGGTGACGAGCTTGGTGCCATCCGGAAAAGTCGCCTCGACCTGGATGTCGTGGATCATCTCGGGGATGCCCGCCATCACCTGATCGCGGGTGAGCACCTGCGCGCCGGATTGCATCAGCTCGGCGACGGTGCGGCCGTCACGCGCGCCTTCGAGGATGAAATCGGAGATGATCGCGATCGCCTCGGGGTGGTTGAGCTTGACGCCGCGATCAAGCCGCCGCCGCGCCACGATCGCCGCCATCGAGATCAGAAGCTTGTCCTTTTCGCGGGGAGACAGGTTCATGCGAAATCTCTTCCGTTCAGCACGTCAATTCAGCCGGTCAGTTCAACCAGAGCCGCGGCAGCGCGGCACCGGTGCGCGCCAGCACGGCCATCATGTCGGCGCGCAGGCGCGCCGCATCTTGGGCACAGAACCGCGCCATTGCAAAGCCATTCCACGCGGAGATTCCGACCTCGCCGGAGAAGGACTCCGACGCCTCGCGAATGCGCTCCACCAGGGCCTCGTCGCCGGGCACGATCAGGGCCGTGCCGATCGCGGCTCCGCCCTTGGCAACGGCGGATCGCCCAAGCTTTGCGCCGATATTGCCGTCGAGCCGGACGGTCTCGGCGAATACGAGCTTGCCGCCACGGCGCAGCCGCCAGCGGTCGACGAATTCGCCCTGCTCCATCCGCTCGCCCATCGCGGTGCGGCCGAACACGACGATCTCGCAAAGCAGGAGCGAGGCGGCCTCATCGAGCTCGATATCGAAGCGGCGGTGGACCCGGGCGCGATCGAACAGGATCGTTTCCTGGGGCAGCCATGCGAGATGCGCGCCTGCGGCAACCTTCAGGTCGATATTGAGCTGCGCCGCGGCGCCGGGCGCACGGTAGACCTTTTCGGCAGCCGCCGTCGTCAGGGTCAGGCGTGCGCCCTCGGCCGCCGCGATCCCGATATCGAAATTGTCCCCGCCGGCGACGCCACCTGCCGTGTTGACGAACACGCCGGACAGGCCCTGATCTTCCGGCGAGGGAAAGCGGACACGGAGCGAGCCGGATTCATGCAAGGTCCCGCGCCGCGTCACGCCATCGCGCGCATGCACGTCGAAGCGCACCGCGCCACGGGCACGGTTCGCCTCGAAAATCGTCGACTCAAGGTCGGTAGAATTAGCTGATCGTTCGCTGCGCATCCGCCTCCCCAGCCGGTCGCGGCAAAATGGCTTACAGCGCCATCTGGCGGCTGATCTCGCTCGCGTCGAGATTGGCGCGGTCGCAGGTGAACTTCACCGCGCCGCGATCCATCACCGCGAAACTGTCGCCGAGTTCGCAGGCAAAGTCGAGATATTGTTCGACCAGCACGATGGCGATGTTGCCGAGATTGCGCAAATAGGAGATGGCGCGGCCGATGTCCTTGATGATGGAGGGCTGGATGCCCTCGGTCGGCTCGTCGAGCAGGAGAAGCTTCGGCCGCATCACCAGCGCGCGGCCGATCGCGAGCTGCTGCTGCTGGCCGCCGGAGAGATCGCCGCCGCGCCGCCCGAGCATGGATTGCAGCACCGGAAACAGCGAGAACACGTCGTCCGGAATGTGCTTGTCCTCGCGCTTGAGCGGACCGAAGCCGGTCTTGAGGTTCTCCTCCACCGTCAGCAGCGGAAAAATCTCGCGGCCCTGCGGCACGAAGCCGATGCCCTTGCGCGCCCGCTCGTAGGGCTTCAAGCCCGTGATGTCGCTGCCGTCGAGCACGATCGCGCCCGACGAGATCGGGTATTGCCCGACCATGGCGCGCAGAAGCGAGGTCTTGCCGACGCCGTTGCGACCGAGCACGCACGTCACCTTGCCGGGCTCCGCCGCGATGGAGACACCGCGCAGCGCCTGCGCCGCGCCGTAGAACAGGTTGATATCTTTGACTTCAAGCATCGGAAACACCTTTGCGGGCGAATAGCGAATGGCGAGTAGCGAATAAGAGAAACGGCCAATCCATTCGCCACTCCCTATTCACCACTCGCTACCTACCCAGATAGACTTCGATGACCCGCTCGTTGGACGAGACCTGGTCGATGGTTCCTTCCGCGAGCACCGTGCCTTCGTGCAGGCAGGTGACCTTGACGCCGAGCTCGCGCACGAACGTCATGTCGTGCTCGACCACCATCACGGTGTGGGTCTTGTTGATCTCTTTCAAGAGCTCGGCGGTGAGATGCGTCTCGACGTCGGTCATGCCGGCGACGGGCTCGTCGACCAGCAGCAGCTTCGGGTCCTGTGCCAGCAGCATGCCGATCTCGAGCCACTGCTTCTGGCCATGGCTGAGGCTGCCGGCGAGGCGGTTGCGGGCCTCCGTGAGCCGGATCGTCTCCAGCACCTTGTCGATGCGCTCGGACTCGGCCTTGCTGCCGCGCCAGAACAGCGTGCCCTTGACGCTGTGGTCGACATTGAGCGCGAGCAGCAGATTGTCCTGCACGGTCTGGCTCTCGAATACGGTCGGCTTCTGGAATTTGCGGCCGATGCCGAGCTCGGCGATGCGGGTCTCGTCGAGGCGCGTCAGATCCGTGACGCCGTCGAACAGCACGGTGCCTTCGTCCGGCTTGGTCTTGCCGGTGATGATGTCCATCATCGTGGTCTTGCCGGCGCCGTTCGGGCCGATGATGGCGCGCATCTCGCCGGGCTCGAGCGTCAGAGACAGATTGTTGATGGCGTGGAAGCCGTCGAACGAGACGTGCACGCCGTCAAGATAGAGCATTGCGGAGGTTGCGCGGTTGTCCATGACGTTCATGACCGCCTACTCCGCCATCTTCGGTTGGGTGACGCCGTCTTCGGCGGCAGCGCTCACCGAGGCAGCGGCGCGCTTCTCCTTCAAGGAATCCCACCAGGCATTGAAGGTGCCGACGATGCCCTTCGGCAGCAGCAGCGTCACCAGGATGAACAATGCACCCAGCATGAACAGCCAGTACGGCGCCAGCACGCCCGAGGTGAAGAACGTCTTGGCGTAGTTGACGACGATGGCCCCGAGCGCGGCGCCGACCAGCGTGCCGCGGCCGCCGACCGCGACCCAGATCACTGCCTCGATCGAATTGCCCGGCGCGAACTCGGATGGGTTGATGATGCCGACCTGCGGCACGTAGAGCGCGCCGGCAACGCCGGCCATGCAGGCCGACACCGTGAACACGAACAGCTTGTAGGATTCGACGCGGTAGCCGAGGAAGCGCGTGCGCGATTCCGCGTCACGCACCGCGATCAGCACCTTGCCGAGCTTGGACGAGACGATGGAGCGGCAGATCAGGAAACCGAGGATCAGCGCCAGGCAGCTCAGCGCGAACAGCGCTGCGCGGGTGCCCTCGGCCTGGACGTTGAAGCCGAGGATGTCCTTGAAGTCGGTCAGGCCGTTGTTGCCGCCGAAGCCGAAATCGTTGCGGAAGAAGGCAAGCAGCAGCGCATAGGTCATCGCCTGCGTGATGATCGAGAGGTACACGCCGGTGACGCGGGAGCGGAAGGCGAGCCAGCCGAAGCAGAAGGCGAGCAGGCCCGGCACGACCAGCACCATCAACGCAGCGAACCAGAACATGTCGAAGCCGTACCAGTACCAGGGCAGCTTCGAATAGTTCAGGAACACCATGAAGTCCGGCAGAACAGGATTGCCGTAGACGCCGCGGCTGCCGATCTGCCGCATCAGATACATGCCCATGGCATAGCCGCCGAGCGCGAAGAAGGCACCGTGGCCGAGCGAGAGGATGCCGCAATAGCCCCAGATCAGGTCGATCGCGAGCGCGAGGATCGCGTAGCAGACATATTTGCCCCAGAGCGCGACCAGATAGGTCGGCACCTGCAGGAACGAGCCCGCGGGCAGCAGCAGGTTCGAGAGCGGGATGAGGATGCCGCAGGCCGCGACGACGGCAAGGAAGATCGTCGCGCTGCGGTCCAGCGATCGGGTCAGCATGTGAGGGGTCATGCTTCCACCGCACGGCCCTTGAGCGCGAACAGGCCGCGCGGGCGTTTTTGAATGAACAGGATGATGAGAACGAGGATCGCGATCTTGCCGAGCACGGCGCCGGCGACCGGCTCCAGGAACTTGTTGGCGATGCCGAGCGTGAAGGCGCCGACCAGCGTGCCCCACAGATTACCCACACCGCCGAACACCACGACCATGAAACTGTCGATGATGTAGCTCTGGCCGAGATTGGGGCTGACATTGTCGATCTGCGACAACGCCACGCCGGCGATGCCGGCAATGCCCGAGCCGAGGCCAAAGGTCAGCGCGTCGACGCGCGAGGTGGCGATGCCCATCGACGCCGCCATGCGGCGGTTCTGCGTCACCGCGCGCATCTCGAGACCGAGCGCGGTGTAGCGCAGCATCGCGAGCAGGATCGCGAACACCGCGAGCGTGAAGACAAGGATCCAGAGCCTGTTGTAGGTGATGGTGATCTGACCGAGTTCGAACGCGCCGCTCATCCAGGAGGGATTGCCGACCTCGCGGTTTGTCGGGCCGAACATGGTGCGCACTGCCTGCTGCAGCACCAGCGACAGGCCCCAGGTCGCCAGCAGCGTCTCCAGCGGACGGCCGTAGAGGAAGCGGATGATGCTGCGCTCGATCAACACGCCGATGGCGCCGGCGACGAGGAAGGCGAGCGGCACCGCGATCAGCAACGAGTAGTCGAACAGAGCGGGGTAGCGGGTGCGGATCACCTCCTGCACCACGAAGGTGGTGTAGGCCCCGATCATCACCATCTCGCCATGGGCCATATTGATGACCCCCATCACGCCGAAGGTGATGGCGAGCCCGATGGCGGCGAGCAGCAGCACCGAGCCGAGCGAGAGGCCGTACCAGGCGTTCTGCACGCCGGACCAGACCGCGAGCGAGGACTGGATCGAGCTGATGGCACTGGCCGCAGCCTTGGTCACCGAGGCCGGCTGGTCGCCCATGCCGGTGAGCAGCGCCATCGCTTCCTGGTCGCCGCGCGCCTTGAGGGTCGCGACCGCCTCGAGCTTCTCGACCTCGGTGGCGTCGGACTTGAACAGCAGGATGGCGGCGCGGGCGTCGCCGAGCGCAGCCTTGACGGACCTGTTGGTTTCCTTGGCGAGCGCGGCGTCGACGGCCTCGAGCGCAGTCTCCTCATGCGACTTGAACACGGACTGCGCAGCTTGCAGGCGCGTTCCGACATCCGGCGACTGCAGCGTCAGGCTGCCGAGCGCGGCATCGACGCTGCGGCGCAGGCGGTTGTTGAGGCGGACCGCGCTCGCGCTGTCGGGAACGCTGGCGACCGCCTCGCCGGTCGCGGCATCGATCGACTTGCCGTCGGTGCCGGTGACGTAAACCTTCTTGCTGTCGGGGTCGGCCATGAGGCGGCCGTCCTGAAGCGCGCTGATGATGGGGAAAGCCAGCTTGTTGCCGCTGCTCGCGACTACGCCGATCGCCTCTTCGGTGTCGGAGAAATCGTCATTGGCAAATTTGGCGACCCCGTCCTCGAACGGACCGGCGAAGGCCGGCAGCGCGAACGCGATCAGGAGTAACGAGAGCGCAAGCGCACAGAGGCGCGCGGACAAATGGGCTGGCACTGTGAAAGACCCCGGCAGAAATGGGCGGAGAAGGCGGCGGGATCGCCGCCTTCTCCGATCGTGCAATGGAGCGTCAGATCGAGATCAGGAACCCGAACCGAGGCACTTGTTGGTCTTGGTGTTGAAGTTGCCGCACTTCTTGCCGACCCAGTCGCCGATCAGGTCCTTGGAGCCGTCGAGTTCCTTCGACCAGGCGTCGCCCGGAACGAGGCTCGGGGTCTTCCAGACCACGTCGAACTGGCCGTTCGCCTTGATCTCGCCGATGAACACCGGCTTGGTGATGTGGTGGTTCGGCAGCATCTTCGACACGCCACCGGTCAGGTTCGGCGCCTCGATGCCGGGAAGCGCATCGATCACCTTGTCCGGATCGGTCGACTTCACCTTCTCGACCGCCTTTACCCACATGTTGAAGCCGATCACGTGCGCTTCCATCGGATCGTTGGTCACGCGCTTCGGATTCTTGGTGTAGGCCTGCCAGTCCTTGATGAACTTCTCGTTCGCCGGGTTCTTGATCGACTCGAAGTAGTTCCACGCGGCGAGATGGCCGACCAGCGGCTTGGTGTCGATGCCGGCGAGTTCTTCTTCGCCGACCGAGAACGCCACCACCGGGATGTCCTTCGCCTTGATGCCCTGGTTGCCGAGTTCCTTGTAGAAGGGAACGTTGGCGTCGCCGTTGATGGTCGAGACCACCGCGGTCTTCTTGCCGGCCGAGCCGAACTTCTTGATGTCGGCGACGATCGTCTGCCAGTCGGAGTGACCGAACGGCGTGTAGTTGATCATGATGTCTTCCTGGGCGACACCCTTGGACTTCAGATAGGCTTCCAGGATCTTGTTGGTGGTGCGCGGATAGACGTAGTCGGTGCCGGCGAGCACCCAGCGCTTCACCTTCTCTTCCTTCATCAGATAGTCGACGGCGGGGATCGCCTGCTGGTTCGGCGCAGCACCCGTGTAGAACACGTTACGCTCGCTCTCCTCACCCTCGTACTGCACGGGATAGAACAGGATGCTGTTCAGCTCCTTGAACACCGGCAGCACGGACTTGCGCGACACCGAGGTCCAGCAGCCGAACACGACCGAGACCTTGTCCTTGGTGATGAGTTCGCGGGCCTTCTCGGCGAATAGCGGCCAGTTCGAGGCGGGGTCGACGACGACGGCTTCGAGCTTCTTGCCGTTCACGCCGCCCTTCTTGTTCTGCTCGTCGATCAGGAAGAGGATGGTGTCCTTCAGCGTGGTTTCGCTGATGGCCATGGTGCCGGAAAGGGAGTGCAGCACGCCGACCTTGATGGTGTCGTCGGCAGCCTTCGCGCCAGTGAATGAAGCCAGACCGAGCATCAGACCGGCGGTCGCGGCGAGCACGCCGCGGCGGCTCAATGACGCCGCTATATCGTGAGTAGATTTGCTAAACATGAGTGTCTCATCTCCCTGACGCAGACGTGAAAAACGCTGCGAAACGGCCCCACGGCCGCCTGCGATTAACGGATTCGCAAGAACCGTGCCATGCAATGAGCACCCATCAAGTCATTGATTGTCCTCAAGTAATCCGCCGAAAACAAAGTTTCGCCGCAGCGGCGGAGCCCAAATCTTAGGCATATGAAATGTATGCCAAAGCGGCAGGCGGGTTAGTTTTTGAGCAAATCGTCTCCTCTGGCTAAATTTCCGGCATAACTATTTTTGCACTGCGATCGCCAATTGGCGCGCGTGTGCCTTGAAAGCGCCCCCTCGATGTTCCATATGAACGGCCGAGACCTCTTGCGAATCAAGGGGTCGTAGCGAGCCGCGTGTTCTTAAGCCCTCTACGGGCCTCTGGCTTGCCCCATATCTCCCAAGCCATCCGACACCCCAAACACGCAGGTGTCTTCACGACACCCTTTTGCGCGCGCCGCGCTGATGCGCCGGGCGCTCGCTTTTGACATGGAAAGAACCCCTCTTTTGACTTCGTTTCAGGACTTCGGCCTCGCCGAACCCATCGCGCGCGCTCTTCAGGAAGAGAATTACGTCACCCCCACCCCGATCCAGGCCCAGACCATCCCGCTGGCACTGACCGGCCGCGACGTCGTCGGCATCGCTCAGACCGGCACCGGCAAGACCGCGTCCTTCGCCCTGCCGATCCTGCACCGCCTGCTCGAGAACCGTATCAAGCCGCAGCCCAAGACCTGCCGCGTGCTCGTGCTCTCCCCGACCCGCGAGCTGTCCGGCCAGATCCTCGACAGCTTCAACGCCTATGGCCGCCATATCCGCCTGTCCTCGACGCTGGCCATCGGCGGCGTGCCGATGGGCCGCCAGGTCCGCGCCCTGATGCAGGGTGTGGACGTGCTGGTCGCCACCCCCGGCCGACTGCTCGACCTCGTGCAAAGCAACGGGCTGAAGCTCTCGAGCGTGGAGTTCCTCGTGCTCGACGAGGCCGACCGCATGCTCGACATGGGCTTCATCAACGACATCCGCAAAATCGTCGCGAAGCTCCCGATCAAGCGCCAGACGCTGTTCTTCTCGGCCACCATGCCGAAGGACATCGCCGAGCTCGCCGACGCCATGCTGCGCGACCCCGCCCGCGTCGCGGTGACCCCGGTCTCCTCGACCGCCGAGCGGATCAACCAGCGCATCGTCCAGGTCGACTTCTCGGCCAAGCCCGCCTTCCTGACCAAGATCCTGAAGGACGAGCCGATCAACCGCGCGCTGGTCTTCACCCGCACCAAGCACGGCGCCGACAAGGTGGTGAAGACGCTGGCCAAGGCCGGCATCGCCGCCAACGCCATCCACGGCAACAAGTCGCAGAACCACCGCGAGCGCACGCTCGCCCAGTTCCGCACCGGCGAGATCCGCACCCTTGTTGCCACCGACATTGCCGCCCGCGGCATCGACGTTGACGGCATCAGCCACGTCATCAATTTCGACCTGCCCAACGTCCCCGAGACCTATGTGCACCGCATCGGCCGCACCGCCCGCGCCGGCGCCGACGGCACCGCGATCTCGCTGGTCGCCGGTGGCGAGGAGCTCAGCTATCTCCGCGACATCGAGCGGCTGATCCGCGTGGCCCTGCCGCGTGAAGATCACCGCACCGACGCCGGCCGACGCGATGCCGGTCCGCCGCCGCAACAGCAGCGCCAGGGTCGGCCGGGCGGTCGCCCGGGCCAGCGTCCGCAGGGCGCCCGGCACGGCGACGGACGGCGTGGCGACGACAGGCATGCCGACGGACGGCATCATAGCGCCGGCAGGCAGGGTGACGGACGGCATGCTGACGGAAGGCATGCTGACGGAAGGCATGGCGAAGGACGCCAATTCGAGGGCAGACCTGTTGATGGCCGCCCCGGTGAAGGCCACAAGGCCTCCAAGGGGTCTCGCCGCCGCCGCGGTAACGGTGGTAAGGTGAACTCCTCACCAGCCGATCGGTCGGAACAGCGTCCCGCGCATAGCGCCGGCAAGCCTGATGGAATACAAGGCGTTGCCTTTTTGCGTCGCGAGAGTCGCCCCAACGGCCGACCGAACCGCAATCCTCATTCGAACTAACAGTCCACGACTGGAGACACCCACATGGCTAAGGAAGAGCTGATCCAGTTCGAAGGACTGGTCACCGAAATCCTCCCCGACGCCCGCTACCGCGTGCAGCTCGACGCCGGACACGAGATCGTCGCCTATACCGCCGGCAAGATGAAGAAGAACCGCATCAAGACGCTGGCGGGCGACCGCGTGACGGTGGAGATGTCGCCCTACGACCTCGAGAAGGGCCGGCTGATTTTCCGTCACAAGGACGAACGTCCCAGCGGCGTGGGCGGACCGCCCCGTCCCGGTCAGCGCGGCGGCCAGTTCCGTCGTCGCTAACCCATCGCTGGCGGGCAGGCGGCAGCTGGAATTCCGACCTGGATGCGGATCCGCCGTGGAACGCCACGGCGGATCAAAAAATCGTGTGCGTCCGGATTGTTTTGAGGCCCCAATTCCGATAAAAGGAAATTATCGATTTTCGGCCGGACGACATTAGCATCCACCGGTACAGCCGGTTCAGACACGCTGACGACCCTTCCAAAAATTCGATCCAACCGGCCCGCGCGAGCGGGCTCTGACACTGTGTTATCTGAGAAGGGACTACCCCCGTGAGCATGGGAACCGTGAAGTGGTTTAACGCAACCAAGGGCTTCGGCTTCATTCAGCCCGACGATGGCGGCCAGGACGTGTTCGTCCACATCAGCGCCGTCGAGCGTGCTGGCCTCGGCACGCTGCGTGAAGGCCAGAAGATCTCCTACGAGGTCGTGGCCGACCGCCGCTCCGGCAAGTCGGCAGCGGACAACCTCCGCGCCGCAGGCTGAACCTGTCGGGCCCCTGGCCCGATCGGCTCGCGAGAAAGCAAGAAGGCCGTGCGCAACGCACGGCCTTTTTCATTTCAGGTCCGGACCATGGGCCTCAGCACGAGGACGGCACGCCGTTATAGGGCACGCAGGCAACCTGACGCGGCCGCGTGTAGGACAGATCGCTCAACTGGATACTCGACTTCAACACGTAGCCCACGGTCGGCTTGTAAGTGTAGCTCGCCTCGCTGAGGATCAGGTAGGTCGAGGGAACGAGCAGGGTCGCAGGAATCTCGCTGGTCACCTTGTCCCCGGCCTTGCGACCCGAGGTCGCCAGCGTCGCTTGCGTGGCGCCGCTGGCGATGGTGCCGGCCTTGCTCCACTGCACCGTGGCGATCTTGTCGGCATCGATATAGATCTGGGAGATCGAGCCTTTCACGAGAGACGCATCGTAAGGCATGATGATCGAGATGCTCGCCGTGAATGAGTTCTGCATGTCGGAATCGGCAAGCGTCGTCGACTGCGACGTCAGATCGGACAGCGTTCGCGCAATCAGCGTGACCTTGCGATCGATCGCAATGGCCGACGAGAATTCGACCGTGCCGAAGAACATCACCAGCATCAGCGGGACGATGACCGCGAATTCGGTCGCCGCGAGCGCGCGCTTGTCGGCGAGGAAGTCGCGCACCGAGCGACGGGCCTTCCTCGAGAAATTTGCAATGGCCTGCATTGGTGCGCCCGGATCCATCTGCGTCAGAACGGTTCGTTCTTGAAGGCCGCGGTCGCCACCAGCAGCCGCTTGCTGCTGCAACCGATGTTGTAACCGAGGCCGGTGACGAAGAGCGGCCACTGATAGAACATCCGGACCACGACGACCTGGCTGGCGCTGCCGGGATTGTATTGCACGCCGGCCGGGTTGAAGCTGCAGGAATCGCCGTAACTGGGCAGGCTCAGCGTCGTGAAGGACGTGGTGCTCACCACGTCGACGTAAAGCTTGCTGCAATCGAACAGCGCCGGGATCTGGGTGCAGACATAGGCCTTGAACGTCGTCTGGTCGCACGCCGAAATCACATTGGGCGTGGTCTGGCAGGCCGCCACCGAACCTCCTTGCGCTTGCGCCTGGCCGGTCAAAATGGCGCGCGCGGAATTCTGCGTGACGGTTTCGAGCACCTGGCCGGCGAAGAACACCATTGCCGTCTCGATGATGGCGAACAGCAGCCCGAAGAAGATCGGAGCGACCAGCGCGAACTCGACCGCCGCGGAGCCGCGGCGGCTGCCGCGAAACCGCCATAGCGCTTTGCGGAGCGTGAACCTGGTCGATGGAGGCGATGGCATCGCGTCAATTCCTGAAGCAGCGGCGATTATCTGCGATCAATAGCTAAAACTGATTGTTTAAGTGTTGCAGGCGATTCACGCTCCCCTGACCGCACCGTTAAGGATGCGTTAACCGCGCAGACCGCGAGACTACGGGAGAACGCGCGCAAACAGACGTCGCCCTGGCGTCCGAAACGCCAAGGCGCGATCAGGTGCAGACGATCCGGCTAATTGGTCTTGGCGCCCGCTCCGGCATTGCCGCTGGCATTGTTGCTCAGCGAACCGGCCTGGCTCATCGTGTTGTTGAAGTAGGCGTCGCTGTCGCCCAGCGTCACGCGCCGCTGGCAAATCGGCACGCAGCTGTAGGACTCGCGCTCGACCCCACGATAGACCGTCACGAGCCGGTCGCTCGGACCTTCGACCTGGATCTGGCGGTCGACCAGGATCTCGCCGGCCCGGTCCAAAGCGATGAAATTGGTGGCCCCGTAGCCCTTGCCGGTCACGACGATCATGCCGCCGGGCTGGAGCGTGACGTCGGCGATCAGGGGATTGCCGACCACGATGGTCGCCACCTTGCCGGGCAGCCGCACCAGCTTGGCCTGGTCGACGCTGACGGCGATGGTATCGACTGTAGGTTCGGCCAGGCCGGCCGCCGGCGATGCCAGCACAGCGGCGGCAACCAGAAGACAGACGCGCGCCTGACGGCGCAGCAACTCTTTACGCATACTCTTACCCCCGGGACGTCACAAACCGGCAGAAGCGAACAGATGACAGCGGAGCCGGTGCCCGACCCGGCTAACCTGCCTTTAATTCATGAACGTTCCGCAAATTCGCCGGCGATTGTTTGAACGGACCGGCTATTTGCGGCCCCAAATTCCGCCCTATTGGCGGAACGGATAGGCCAACTGGCCCCCGAACTCCCTCGGCATGGTCGCTTCGTCCTTGCCGTAGTCCTGAGGCAATTGCCCTTCCGGCATGCGGAAGGTGCCGAACAGCACATCCCAGATCGGAAACGTGCCGGCGAAATTGGTGTCACCGCCCTCCTGGAGCGAGGTGTGGTGCCAGCGGTGAAACACCGGCGTCGCCAGCAGGTATTTGAAGGGTCCGAAGGTCCAGTTCAGGTTGGCGTGCACGAAGGCCGAATGGAAGGTGGTGAACGGGCCGACCCAGATCATGACGTTCGGGGAAATGCCGGCCATCAGCAGCACCACGTCGACGCTGATCGTGCCGAGCACGAGATTGACGGGATGGAAACGGGCCGCCGAAATCCAGCCGATCTCCACCGACGAATGATGGACGGCGTGATACTTCCAGAAGCCGCCGCCGTGAAACAGCCGGTGCACCCAATAGAGCATGAAATCGGACAGCACCAGGAACAGCGCGCCCTGCACCCACAGCGGCAGCTCCGACAGCGGACCGTGGCCGTTATCGTAGAAGGCGATGAGCCCGTCGGCGTCATGGATGTTGAACACGACGCCGGCGCCGACGATCAGAAGTCCGATCCGCATCGTCCGGGCGAACACCGGAACAAAGAACCAGTAGCAGATATCGGTGATGATCTCCCGCTTGCGCCACCACGGTGCGCCGGGATTGCAGGCCCAGAAATGCTCGAGCACGGTGAAGACTGCCGCGAGCACGAAGGTGACGGGGATCACCTTGATGATGGTCTCGCCAATCATCAGAGCGACTAGCATGGGCAGGCTCGACATCGTCGCCTCTCTCCGCGGATTCCGTGCTCTTATGCGTACTCCGCTAAATTTAAGGGAGGATGAAGCCGCCGCCGCGCCGACGCTGCATCTGGAACCGGGACGATTTGCAGGTGCCGTCTTAAGGCGAAATTCACTCTGCGCCAAAGCATCGCCCCAGAACCGGGTTTGCTCGATCGAATTAACCCCGCCGAAAGAGCTCGGCTCTCATGGTCATCGGGTCAAAGACGGCGCCGAACGAGGCGATCTCACCCCAGATGGAGTTTTGTTCATGAAGAACTTGATTGCGCGTTTCGCGAAGGATGAATCCGGCGCCACCGCTATCGAATACGGTCTGATCGCCGCCGGCATCGCGCTGGCCATCATCACCGTCGTCAACAATCTCGGCACCACGCTGAACACCAAGTTCACCTCGATCAGCTCTTCGCTGAAGTAAGCAGGTCAACGAACGACGGCAAAAGCCCCGGACCTCCGGGGCCTTTGTTTTTCTGAAGACGGCGAGTTCCAGTGGCGTTGCGCAAGTACAGTACCGATGCCGCAGTCGCGGCGAACGAGGCAGGAGCGCAGGCCGCATCGCCGGTCTATTGGGTCTGCCTTGCCTTGCTGCTTGCAACGGTCGCGCTCGCCGCACGCATTGCCAGCCTCTGGTGAACACGCGTTCCGCCGGCTTCGGCCCCCGCACGTCCCTTCGGCCCGTTGTCGGTTTGTTTAGCACTGCGGGCTAGCATTCGCCGACGCCAGTTCCCGCGGCAAACCCAGGCCTCAAGACGCAGCCCATGATCCTCGACCTTGCGCGCCTTCTGCTCTTCCCGGCCCTGATGGCGTTCGCCGCCGCGAGCGATCTCTTCACCATGACGATCTCGAACCGCGTCTCGCTGGCGCTGGTCGCAGGCTTCTTCGCCCTCGCCTTCGCCGGAGGCATGCCACCTTACGAGATGCTGAGCCATGTCGGTGCCGGCGCGCTCCTGCTGGTCGTGGCCTTCACCTGCTTTGCGATGGGCTGGATGGGCGGCGGCGACGCCAAGGTCGCGGCCTCCGTCGCGCTGTGGTTCGGCTTTACCCCCTTGATGGACTTCCTGCTCTACGCCTCGCTGTTCGGCGGCGCGCTGACCCTGCTCCTGCTCCAGTTCCGGCAGTGGCCGCTGCCCTACGGACTGGCGGGCCAGGCCTGGCTCGCACGGCTGCACGACAAGCAGAGCGGTATCCCCTACGGCATCGCGCTCACGCTCGGCGCGCTGGTGGTCTACCCGGAGACCGAATGGGTGAAGGCGATCGACCTCGCCCACCTCGCACTGCGCTGAACGCACGGGTAACCCTGCGTTAAGGCGATTTAGATACGCCTCATTAACCATGCTTTGACGAATAGCTGGTCAACTGCCGATTACGGCGGCGGCAGCGTCGCGGCGTCTTGTGGAAAGTGAAGCGTATGAATAGGGCACGCATTGTCGTCCTGACGGTCGCCATCTGCGCCGGCGGCGTCGCCGCGTACCTGGCGAGCGGCTCGGACAATTCTGCGCCGCCCCCAGTGGCTCCGGTCGCGCAGCTTCCCACCGTCGACGTTCTCGTGGCCAAGAACGACATCGGCCTCGGCCAGACCGTGAAGCCGGAAGACGTGCAATGGCAGACCTGGCCGGCCGCGACCGCCAGCGCCACCTTCATCCGCCGCAACGAGCGTCCCGAGGGAGCGACCCAGGTCACCGGTTCGATCGCGCGCGCCCCCTTCATTCAGGGTGAGCCGATCCGCGACCAGAAGCTGGTCAAGCCTGAGGGTTCCGGCTTCATGGCGGCGATCCTGCCTACCGGCATGCGGGCGATCTCGACCGAGATCTCGCCGGAGACCGGTGCGGGGGGCTTCATCCTGCCCAACGATCGCGTCGACGTTCTCCTCACGCGCCGGCTGAAGAATCCGGACCAGGCCAACGGCGCCCCCGACATCGTCACCTCCGAGATCATCCTGTCCAATATCCGAGTCCTGGCCATCGACCAGGCGCCGAAGGAGAAGGACGGCCAGAACGCGGTGGTCGGCAAGACCGTCACCCTCGAGCTCAATCCCGCGCAGACCGCAACGCTTTCCGCGGCCCGCCAGAGCGGCACGCTGTCGCTGGCGCTACGCAGCATCGTCGATATTAAGATGAGCGAAGTCACGCCCGATGAGTCCGCACAGAAGCGGGACGGCATTTCGATCATTCGCTACGGCATTCCAAGTCAGACGGCGAAAGCACGATGAAGACAGTCGATATGAAAAACAGGGTGAATCTGGCGACGCTGCGAACCTCCATGGTTCGCGCCCTGTCGTTTTCGGCCGCTCTCGCGCTGGCGCTCAACCCGGTGCTGACCCCCGTGGTCGCTGCCGATTACCGCCCCATGGCGCCGGCCGTGTCGGACGGCCAGATGAACGCGCGATTCCTCTCGCTCGGCGTCGGCAAGTCCATCGTGATCGACCTGCCGCGCGACATCAAGGACGTGCTCGTCGCCGATCCCAAGATCGCCAATGCGGTGGTCCGCTCGGCCCAGCGCGCCTACATCATCGGCGCCACGGTGGGCCAGACCAACATCGTGTTCTTCGATTCCGCCGGTCAGCAGATTGCGGCCTATGACATCGCGGTCAAGCGCGACCTCAACGGCGTGCGGGCTGCGCTGAAGCAGGTCCTGCCCAATTCGGACATTCAGATCGACGGACTGGGCGAAGGCGTCGTCCTGACCGGCACGGCGGCGAACCCGCTGGAGGCGCAGCAGGCCAACGATCTCGCGGCGCGCCTGGCCGGCGGCTCCGACAAGGTGCTGAATTCGATCGTCGTGCGTGGCCGCGACCAGGTCATGCTCAAGGTGACGGTGGCGGAAGTCCAGCGCAGCATCATCAAGCAGCTCGGCATCGATCTCACCGCTAACCTGAACTACGGCACGTCGGTGGTGAGCTTCACCAACTCCAACCCGTTCACCGCACTCGGCAAGAACCTCGTCGATGGCAACAACCTGACGACGAAGTTCGGCGGCGCGCCGACAGTGCAGGCCACGCTGCGCGCGATGGAAACCGCGGGCGTGATCCGCACGCTGGCCGAACCGAACCTGACCGCGATCTCCGGCGAGTCGGCGACGTTCATTGCCGGCGGTGAATTCCCGGTTCCCGCAGGCTATGCGTGCGACCCCACCACGCATGTCTGTACCACCCAGATCAGCTTCAAGAAATTCGGCATCTCGCTCAACTTCACGCCCGTCGTGCTGAGCGAGGGCAAGATCAGCCTGCGCGTGATGACCGAGGTCTCCGAGCTGTCGAACGAGAACGCGATCACCCTGTCGCAGGCCGTGACCTCGAGCTCGGTGAACTCGCTGACGGTTCCCTCGATCCGGACCCGCCGCGCGGAGACCTCGCTGGAAATTCCCTCCGGCGGCGCGATGGCGATGGCCGGCCTGATCCAGCAGCAGACCAAGCAGGCCGTCAGCGGACTGCCGGGACTGATGCAGCTTCCGATCCTCGGCACGCTGTTCCGCAGCCGCGACTTCGTCAACAACGCGACCGAGCTGGTCGTGATCGTGACGCCTTATGTCGTTCGCGCGGTGGCGCCAAAGGACCTGTCGCGGCCCGATGACGGCTTCACGCCGCCAGCGGATCCGCAGGCCCAGCTGATCGGCAACATCAACCGTATCTACGGCGTGCCGGGCCGGACCGAACCGGTCAAGAACTACCGCGGCACCTACGGCTTCATTACCGACTGAGGCGGAACGGGGACTTCAAGATGATCACAAGACCACCCCAGCTTCGCAAACGCGCCGTCCGCCTCGGTGGCGCGCTCGTCGGCATGGCGCTCGCGCTCGGCGGCTGCCAGCACAACGAAGTCGTCACCGCCTCCATTCCCGACGACTACAAGCAGCGCCATCCCATCGCGATCGAGGAGCAGAACCGCTCGATCGTCGTCTTCGTCGGCCATGCACGCGGCGGATTGACCGCCGCCCAGCGTGCGGACGTGATGGGCGTCGCATCGGCATGGTTGCACGAAGGCACGGGAGCCATCCGCATCGACGTACCGTCCGGCACGCCCAATGCGCGTCCGGTCGCGGATACGATGCGTGAAATCCAGGCGATGCTGGCGGGCGCAGGCGTTCCGCCGCGTGGCGTCAACGTTCGCCCCTACCAGCCCGACGACAAGCGCTTCCTGCCGCCGATCCGGCTCACGTATTCCAAGATCGCCGCGGTCGCGGGTCCCTGCGGACTGTGGCCGGAGGACATCGGTCCTTCGATGAAGAACAAGAGCTGGTTCGAGAACAAGGACTATTACAATTACGGTTGCGCCTATCAGCGCAACCTCGCCGCCATGGTCGACAATCCGTCGGACCTCGAGCAGCCTCGGCCCGAGACACCTTCCTACACGATACGGCGCACGGCAGCCTTCGAGAAGTATCGCAAGGGAACATCGACGGCAGTCACCTATCCTGAGGCCGACAAGGCCAAACTCAGCGACACCGGCAAATGATCAGCTACGCCCGCCAGACACACGAAGAGCAGCCGGATGCAGCGCCTCCGCCGGTCGAGGAGCATATTGCGCCCGCGCCGCGCGTCTCGGTCCAGGCTTTCTGCGAGACCGTGGAGACCGCGGCCGCAGTCCAGTCGGCCGGCGAGGATCGCCGCCTCGGCAAGGCCCATCTGAAGATCCAGATGGGCGGCATGGCGGCCGCGATCGAAGCCTACCGCTCGGCGCCCACGCCGAACGTCATCGTGCTCGAGAGCGACGGTCGCAACGACCTGTTGAGCGGGCTCGACCAGCTCGCCACCGTCTGCGACGCCGGCACGCGCGTGGTCGTGATCGGCCGCATCAACGACGTCATGCTTTACCGCGAGCTGGTGCGCCGCGGCGTCAGCGACTACGTGCTCGCGCCGGTCGGCGCGATCGACGTCGTGCGCTCGATCTGCAACCTGTTCTCGGCACCGGAAGCCAAGGCGGTCGGCCGCATCATCGCCGTGGTCGGCGCCAAGGGCGGCGTCGGGGCATCCACCATCTCGCACAATGTCGCCTGGGCGATCGCCCGCGACCTGGCGATGGATGCCGTCGTCGCCGATCTCGACCTCGCCTTCGGCACCGCCGGGCTCGACTACAACCAGGATCCGCCACAGGGCATCGCCGACGCGGTGTTCTCGCCCGATCGCGTCGATACCGCCTTCGTCGACCGCCTGCTGTCGAAATGCACCGACCATCTCAGCCTGCTGGCCGCGCCGGCGACGCTCGACCGCGTTTATGATTTCGGCACCGACGCCTTCGACGCCGTATTCGATACGCTGCGCTCCACCATGCCCTGCATCGTGCTCGACATTCCCCATCAATGGTCGGGCTGGACCAAGCGCGCCCTGATCGGGGCGGACGACATCCTGATCGTGGCTGCCCCTGACCTTGCCAATCTGCGCAATGCCAAGAACCTGTTCGATCTGTTGAAGGCCGCGCGGCCCAACGATCGGCCGCCGCTCTACTGCCTGAATCAGGTCGGCGTGCCGAAACGGCCCGAAATCGCCGCCACGGAGTTCGCCAAGGCGATCGAGAGCCAGCCGATCGTCTCCATCCCGTTCGAGCCCCAGATCTTCGGCTCGGCCGCCAACAACGGCCAGATGATCGCGGAGATCTCCGCCAACCACAAGTCGATCGAGATGTTTCTTCAGATCGCCCAGCGGCTGACCGGCCGCAGCGAGACCAAGAAGCAAAAGTCGTCCCTGCTTTCACCCCTGATTGACAAGTTGCGGGGAAAATAGGCCCCCGCGTGGAGTTGTTAAGTGTTCGGTAAGCGTAGCGGAACAGACACCGACCTTCGGGCGCCCAAGCCCGGCGCCGTGTCGCCCGAGCCTGCCCAGGCTCCGGCGCCGACGGTGTCGCGCGCCCCGCCGCCGCCGGCCGTCGCCTCGCCGCCGCTTGCCCCCGCCAAGGCTCCGCCGCCGCCCCCGGCGATGGAGAGCCGGCGCTCGGACAATTACTACGAGGTCAAGGCCACCATCTTCGGCGCGCTGATCGAGGCGATCGACCTCGCCCAGCTGGCCAAGCTGGACTCCGAATCCGCGCGCGAGGAAATCCGCGACATCGTCAACGAGATCATCGCGATCAAGAACATCGTGATGTCGATCGCCGAGCAGGAAGAGCTGCTCGACGACATCTGCAACGACGTTCTGGGTTACGGTCCGCTCGAGCCGCTGCTGGCGCGCGACGACATCGCCGACATCATGGTCAACGGTGCCAACACCGTCTACATCGAAGTCGCCGGCAAGATCCAGCGTACCGGTATCCGTTTCCGCGACAACCAGCAGCTCCTCAACATCTGCCAGCGCATCGTCAGCCAGGTCGGCCGGCGCGTCGACGAATCCTCGCCGATCTGCGACGCGCGTCTTGCCGACGGCTCCCGCGTCAACGCCATCGTGCCGCCGCTGGCCATCGACGGCCCGACGCTCACGATTCGTAAGTTCAAGAAGGACAAGCTGACGCTCGATCAGCTCGTCAAGTTCGGCGCGATCTCGCCCGAAGGCGCCGAGATCCTCCAGATCATCGGCCGCGTTCGCTGCAACGTTCTGATCTCCGGCGGTACCGGTTCGGGCAAGACCACGCTGCTGAACTGCCTGACCAATTACATCGAGCACGACGAGCGCGTCATCACCTGCGAAGACGCGGCCGAGCTCCAGCTCCAGCAGCCTCACGTGGTGCGGCTGGAAACCCGCCCTCCCAACATCGAGGGCGAGGGCCAGGTCACCATGCGCGAGCTGGTGCGCAACTGTCTGCGTATGCGCCCCGAACGCATCATCGTCGGCGAAGTCCGCGGACCCGAGGCGTTCGACCTGCTGCAGGCCATGAACACCGGCCATGACGGCTCGATGGGCACGCTGCACGCCAACAACCCGCGCGAAGCCCTGTCGCGCTGCGAATCCATGATCACGATGGGCGGCTTTTCGCTTCCCTCGCGGACCATCCGCGAGATGATCTGCGCCTCGATCGACGTCATCGTCCAGGCGGCGCGCCTGCGCGACGGCTCGCGCCGCATCACCCACATCACCGAGGTGATGGGCATGGAAGGCGACACCATCATCACCCAGGACATCTTCCTCTACGACATGGTCGGAGAGGACGCCAACGGCAAGATCATCGGTCGTCACCGCTCGACCGGCATCGGCCGTCCCAGGTTCTGGGAACGCGCCCGCTATTACGGCGACGAAAAACGCCTTGCCGCTGCGCTGGACGCGGCGGAAGTCGCGCCGAAGACGTGAGCAGATCGCCATGAAGATGCAGGTCCTCGCCCTCGCATTCCTCGCCACCGCAGCGGTCGGCGGCATCGCCTGGGTCTTCCTCTACCCATTGCTGTCGGGGGAGCGAAAGGCGGAAAACCGCCGCGCCTCCATCTCGCGCGCCGAGGCGCCCACGACGCGTCAAGCCGAGAAGACCCAGCGCTCACGCCGCGAGCAGGTCGAGACCACGCTGAAGGATCTGGAGGCGCGACGCCTGCAGGAGAAGAGCGTGCCGCTCACCGTCCGCCTGTCGCAGGCGGGGCTCGACTGGACGCCGCAGAAATTCTGGATCGTGTCGGCTGTCGTTGCCGCCGCCTTCTTCGCGGTCGCCCTGTTCGCCGGTGGCGGCCTGTTGGGCGCTGCCGGTCTCGCCTTTGCCGGCGGCTTCGGCCTGCCGCGCTGGGCGCTGAGCTTCCTGAAGAAGCGGCGCGAGACAAAGTTCCTGGCCGCGCTGCCGGACGCCGTCGACGTCATCGTCCGCGGTATCAAGGCGGGCCTGCCGCTGTTCGAATCGATCAAGGTCGTCGCGGCCGATTCGCCGGAGCCGCTGCGCAGCGAGTTCCTGGCCATCATCGAGACGCAGGCCATCGGCATGCCGCTCGGCGAGGCCTGCTCGCGGCTCTATGAACGCATGCCGCTGCCGGAGGCCAATTTCTTCGGCATCGTGGTCTCGATCCAGCAGAAGTCGGGCGGCAATCTCTCCGAAGCGCTCGGCAACCTCTCCAAGGTGCTGCGCGACCGCAAGAAGATGAGGGAAAAGATCCAGGCGATGTCGATGGAAGCCAAGGCCTCGGCCGGCATCATCGGCTCACTGCCGCCGATCGTGATGTTCCTCGTCTATCTCACGACGCCTCAATACATCTCGCTGCTTTGGACTCACCCCACCGGCCAGCTGATGCTGGTCGGCTGCGTCGTCTGGATGTCAGTCGGCATCATGGTGATGAAGAAGATGATCAATTTCGATTTTTGACGGTGCCGTATGGTCGAGTTTCTCGTTGCGAAGCTACATGACGTCCGCTTCATGACCATGATGCTGGCGGCGATCGCTGCCAGCGCCACCGTCTATACGCTGGTGATGCCGCTGTTCGCCGGCGAAGGCCTCTCCAAGCGTATGAAGGCGGTAGCGAGCGAGCGCGAGCGCATCCGCCAGCGCGAGCGTGAGCGCCTGCACAAGAACGAAAAGGTCTCGCTGCGCCAGACGCCGAAGCAGATCGTCTCCAAGGTCGTGGAGGACTTCAACCTCACCAAATGGCTCGCGCAGGAAGCGGCGCGCGACAAGCTCATCATGGCGGGCTACCGCGGCCAGGCGCCCTACATCACCTTCCTGTTCGCCCGCTTGGTCGCCCCGATCGTGCTGTTCATCGGCTCGATCGTATACGTGTTCCTGATCGCGCACATGGAGCAGGCGATGCCGGTCAAGATCGGCATCTGCGTCGGCGCCGCCTATCTCGGCCTGCAGGCGCCGATGCTGTTCCTGCGGAATGCGATCTCCAAGCGCCAGCTCTCGATCAAGCGCGCCTTTCCCGACGCGCTCGACCTGCTGCTGATCTGCATCGAGTCAGGCATGTCGGTCGAGATGGCGTTCCGGCGGGTCGCCACCGAGATCGTGGGCCAGTCGATCGCGCTGTCGGAGGAGTTCGCGCTCACCACGGCCGAATTGTCCTATCTGCAGGATCGCAAGGTCGCCTACGAAAATCTCGCCCGGCGTACCGGGCTCGAAGGCGTCAAGTCGGTGTGTCTGGCGCTTCAGCAGGCGGAACGCTACGGCACCCCGCTCGGTCATTCCCTGCGCGTCATGGCGCAGGAGAACCGCGACATGCGCATGACGGAAGCCGAGAAGAAGGCCGCCGCCCTGCCGCCGAAGCTGACGGTGCCGATGATCCTGTTCTTCCTGCCCGTGCTGTTCGTGGTCATTCTCGGGCCGACCGGCATCAAGATCAGCGAGATGCAGTAGCGGGAACGCAAGGCGTGAGCCGCGCGAGACCCGCGCGCGGCTGCAGGAATGCAAGATGAAGCTTGATCAGTCGTGCTGGTTGAGCGAGGCGACAGGCGTCCGCTTCGGCGCGCCACGCTGACTGTCGTTGCGGTTCAGCATGTCCTTGAGGTAGGCGACATTGGCCGCAGCCTGATCCGGCGGCAGATCTGCCTTGACGATGGTCTCGGCTTCCGCGAAGCGGCCCTGGAGACCGACGACCAGGCCGAGATTCTGCCGCACCCGGCCGCTCGCACGCGGAGACGCATAGGCCTGCCGCAGTGCTTCTTCGGCCTTCGGCAGGTCTCTCGAGAGCATGTAGGACAGGCCGAGATTGGAGAGCACGCCAGGATCACCCGGCGCGATCTTGAGGGCGGTCGTGTAATAGGAACGCGCCTCCTCGTGACGGCCCATCTGGTCCAGCGCCGTGCCCTGCACCGAGAGCAGGCGCCAGTCCGGATTGTCGGGCGAATGCGCCTTCGACAGGACGTCGTAAGCCTGCTGGAAATTGCCGTTGTCGGCGAGTGCGCGGCCAAATTGGGCGAGCAGCGCCTTGTTGCCGGGATTGGCGATGGTCGCCTGCTCGAGCACGGCGACGGCCTGGGCCCGCTGGCCGTTGGCGCGCAGCGCCTGACCATAGGCGAGCGCGGTGTCGGCATCCTTGGGATTGGCGCGGTAGCGCTCGCCATAGACCTCGACGGCGCGCACCGGATCGGTTGGCGCACGATCGGCCGCAGGCGCCTCGGCGCGGGGTCCGCCGATCGAACCTGTGACATCGGAGAGTTTCGACATGGCCGTGCAGCCGCCGAGGCCCATGGCCACCGCCGCGACCAAGGAGGTGGACGCAAGAAGCCGGGCAAGACTGAACCGTTGACGCATGACGCTTTGACTCTCGAGCCGATTGATCGAGCCGAACGCGTCAGCAATAGACTGTTAACCCTAACGGCCGGTTAACGCCCCCGAGCCGCACCTCTCGCGGCGACGCTTGCGGCGATGCCCGCTGCCGAAGCCGCGGTCGAGGCGAGCACCCTCACCTGCTCATTTGGATGCCTCGGCAATTCCGGCCTCAGTACTCGATGGCGAGCCGCTTGCGGATTTCGTCGATACGCCTGTCGAGCGCATCGAACCGCGCGTGGACGGAGCGGTCGTGGAGATAGAACACGTAGCCACCGGCAAGGAACGCGAAGATCCAATGGTGATGCTCGACATAGCCGAAGATCACCTCGATGGCCTGGCCGATGAAAGTGGCCACGCTCCACACAAATTCCATTGCATGTCCTCCCGGCGCGCTTTGTCGTCGGCCGCCCGAATTCTCATCCTTGGCGGCCGTTACCGGAACCTAGCATGGGCGCCTTGCTGCGAGTAGCGGCTCGCCGAACGGTGACAGCAAAGCCGATTGCAGCCACGGCGAAACTCTGCGAAGTCTCGTCCGTTCGCATGCCCCGTTTGATCCGACGATCCGGACCCGCCAATGCCTTCTGTCTTCGAGACTTCATCCACCGCCATCCCGATCCTTTTCGTCACCAAATCGAGCTGGGATCATGTCGCCGAGCAGCTGCCGCCGCAGCAGCGGCAGTTCGCCACGGCATGTGCCTTTACCGCCAAGCCCGGCGCCTATCTGGCTCTGCCCGCGCCCGACGGCGCGGTAGCGCAGGTGCTGTTCGGCCTCGAAGACGAGGGCGCGCGGTCGCGTGATCTGTTCCGGCCCGGCGCCCTGCCCGCGCTGCTGCCGCCGGGCACTTATCGCTTTGCCAATGCACCGCACGATGTGCGGCTGGCGGCGCTCGCTTTTGCACTAGGGTGCTACCGCTTCGCGCGCTACCGCAAGGCGGACAGGCCGGACGTCCGGCTGGTCCCGCCCAATGGCGTCGATGCAACCGAGCTCGAGCGGATCGCCGACGCCGCAATGCTCGCGCGCGACCTCATCAACACCCCGTCCAACGACATGGGTCCGGAAGAGCTCGCCGCTGCCGCGCAAGCGCTGGCCGCCGAATTCGGAGCAAGCTTTGCCTGCACCATCGGCGACGAGCTGGAGAAACACTTCCCGCTGATCCACGCCGTCGGCATGGCCTCCAGCCGCGCACCGCGGCTGATCGACATCGGCTGGGGTGATCCTGCGCATCCCAAGGTGACGCTGGTCGGCAAGGGCGTCTGCTTCGACACCGGCGGGCTCGACCTGAAGCCGTCGAGCGGCATGCTGATCATGAAGAAGGACATGGGCGGTGCCGCCAACGTGCTGGCGCTGGCGCGCATGGTGATGGATGCGAAGCTGAAGGTGCGGCTGCGCGTGCTGATCCCGGCGGTGGAGAACGCGGTTGCCGGCAACGCCTTCCGCCCGCTCGATATCTTCACCTCGCGCAAGGGCATCACAGTGGAGATCGGCAATACGGATGCGGAAGGCCGCCTGGTGCTGGCCGACGCGCTGGCGCTGGCCGACGAGGAAAAGCCCGACCTGCTGATCGATCTGGGCACGCTCACCGGTGCTGCGCGCGTCGCGCTGGGGCCGGATTTACCGCCCTTTTACACCAATGATGAGACGCTGGCCGCCGATGTCGCGCGTTGCGCGGCGAAGGAGAACGATCCGTTGTGGCGCATGCCGCTGTGGCCGCCTTACGATGCGTGGCTGGACTCCAAGACCGCCAACATAACCAACGCGCCGTCCGGCGGCTTTGCCGGCTCGATCACCTGCGCACTGTTCCTGCAACGCTTCGTCGAGCATGCCGGGAGCTGGCTGCATGTCGACATCTACGGCTGGACGCCGTCGGCCAAGCCTGCACGTCCCGAGGGCGGCGAGTGCCAGGCCGCGCGTGCCATCTATACAATGCTGAGCGAGCGCTATGCATGATCCAGGATACGATCCGCGAATAACGCCGGCACGGGGCGACCTCGCCGCGAAATATCTCGAAGGCCAAGTGCAGGCGGACCGCTTCGTCACCGGCGAGGAATTCGAGGTGGCCGAGCCGGTCGCGCCCGTGCGCGAGCAGCCGTCCTCGAACGCGATGCTGATGACGGAAGCGCTGCGCGGCGAGCGCGTCACGGTCTACGACCGCAACGGCGAGGGCTGGGCATGGGGCCAGCTCCATGGCGACGGCTATGTCGGCTGGCTGCCGGAAGCAGCGCTCGTGACGCCATCGGCTGCGCCAACTCACGTGATCAGCGCGCTCAGGACGTTTGCCTTCCCCGGCCCCTCCATCAAGCTGCCGCCGGCCGAGACGCTCGTGATGGGATCGAAGCTCGCGGTGGCGCGCGAAGACGGCAGCTTCGCCATAACGCGCCACGGCAGATATCTGCCGAAGGCACATCTCGCCCCGCTCGATCATCGCGAACCGGATTTCGTCGCAGTCGCCGAGCGCTTCGTCGGCACGCCCTATCTCTGGGGCGGCAAGAGCAGTTTTGGCATCGATTGCTCGGGCCTGGTCCAGGTGTCGCTGACAGCTGCCGGGATCGGCTGCCCGCGCGACAGCGACATGCAGCTGACCGGACTCGGCCGCACACTGGAGCCTCATGAGCGAGGCAGCTTGCGGCGCGGCGATCTGATCTTCTGGAAGGGCCATGTCGCCATCGTGCGCGACGCCAGCACCATGGTCCACGCCAACGCGCATCACATGGCGACCGTGGTCGAGCCGATCGAGCCGGCCATTGCACGGATCAGGCAGGCTGGCAGCGAGGTTGTCGCGATCAAGCGGTTGTAGCGGGGCTTACGTCGCCACCGAGCCGTTGCCCGCCGTCTCCAGCCGGAACGCCGCCGCAAACAATGCCCGCGTGTAATCCGTCTTCGGATTCTTGAACAGCTCGGCGGCCTGCCCCTCTTCGACGACCTTGCCGCCGCGCATCACGATCAGATGGCTCGCGAGCGAGGCGACGACGCGTAAGTCGTGCGAGATGAACATGTAGGTGAGCTCGCGCTTGCGCTGGAGCTCGCGGAGCAGATCGACCATCTGCGCCTGGAACAGCATGTCGAGCGCGCTGGTCGGCTCGTCCAGCACGACGAAGTCCGGCTCCAGCACCACCGCGCGCGCGATCGAGATGCGCTGGCGCTGGCCGCCGGAGAACTCGTGGGGATAGCGGTGGCGGGTATCCGGCTTCAGCCCGACGTCTTCCAGCGCCTTGACGACGCGCGCCTCACGTTCCTCGCGCGACAGTTTTGGCTGATGCACGGAGAGCCCCTCGGCGATGATGTCGGCGACAGACATGCGCGGTGAGAGCGAGCCGAACGGGTCCTGAAACACGATTTGCATGTCGCGCCGGAACGGGCGCATCTCCTTGAAGCGCAGGCCCTGGATGTCCTTGCCCAGGAACACGATGCGGCCGTTCGAAGAGATCAGGCGCAGCAGCGCGAGGCCCAGCGTGGTCTTGCCCGAGCCGGATTCGCCGACGACACCCAGTGTCTCGCCCTTGCGCACGGCGACGCTGACGCCGTCGACCGCCTTGATGTGGCCAACCGTCTTGCGCATCAGGCCGCGCTTGATCGGAAACCACACTTTCAGATCATTGGCCGACATCACGACCGGCGCATCCGGTTGCGGTGGCGCCGGATCGGGTTTCGGCTCCGCCGCAAGCAGGTCGCGCGTATAGGGATGTTTCGGGGTCTTGAAGACCTGCTCGACCGGCCCCTGCTCCACGATCACGCCGCCCTTCATGACGCAGACGGTGTCGGCAATGCGGCGCACGATGCCGAGATCGTGGGTGATGAAAAGCAGGCTCATGCCGAGCCGCGAGCGGATCTCGGCGAGCAGCGCCAGGATCTGCGCCTGCACGGTGACGTCGAGGGCCGTGGTCGGCTCGTCCGCGATCAACAGGTCCGGCTCGTTGGCGAGCGCCATCGCGATCATCACGCGCTGGCGCTGACCGCCGGACAGCTGATGCGGATAGCTGCTCAGCCGGGTCTCGGGCTCGGGAATGCCGACCTGCGTCAAGAGCTCCAGCGTCCGCTTGCGCGCCTGCGCATTGCTGGTCGGATTGTGCAGCTGGATGATCTCGCCGATCTGCGCCTCGATCGTGTGCAGCGGATTGAGCGAGGTCATCGGCTCCTGGAAGATGATGGAGATGTCGCTGCCTCTGATCTCCCGCATCTCCTGCTCGGAGCGGTCGATCAGCTCCTGCCCCTTGAAGCGGATGCTGCCCGAGGGATGCGAGGCATTCGGATAGGGCAGCAGCTTGAGGATGGAGAGCGCGCTGACGGATTTTCCGGAGCCGGACTCGCCGACCAGCGCCAGGCATTCGCCGCGCTTGATCTGGAACGAGACCTTGTCGACCGCGAGCGTCGTGGCGCCGCCCTGGTGGAAGGCGACCGAGAGATCGCGAACGGCAAGCAGAGGCTGGTTGATCGCGTCCATGACCTTACCTGAACGTCTTGCGCGGATCGAAGGCGTCGCGCACCGCTTCGCCGATGAAGATCAGCAGCGACAGCATGATCGCGACCGAGAAGAATCCGGTGAAGCCGAGCCACGGCGCCTGCACATTGGCCTTGGCCTGCGACAGGAGCTCGCCGAGCGAGGGCGAGCCCGGCGGCAGGCCGAAACCGAGGAAGTCCAGCGCCGTCAGGGTCATCACCGATGAGGAGATGATGAACGGCAGGAAAGTCATGGTCGCGACCATCGCGTTCGGCAGGAGATGCCGGAACATGATGACCTTGTTCGACACGCCCAGCGCGCGTGCAGCCTGGATGTACTCGAAATTCCGCCCGCGCAGGAATTCCGCGCGAACGACCCCGACGAGAGAGACCCAGGAAAACAGCAGCATGATGCCGAGCAGGACGAAGAAGCCCGGCACCAGCACCGACGAAATGATGAGAAGCAGATAGAGATACGGAATCGCGCCCCAGATCTCGATGAAGCGCTGGAAGATGAGATCGACCCAGCCGCCGAAATAGCCCTGGATGCCCCCGGCAGCAACACCGACAATCGAAGACACGATGGTGAGGCAGAGGCCGAACAGCACCGAGATGCGGAAGCCGTAGATCAGCCGCGCCACCACGTCGCGGCCCTGATCGTCGGTCCCGAGCCAGTTATATTCGAGGTCGCGGCAGCTCTTCAGCCCCTTCTTCTCCACCACCGGCTTGCACTGCGCTTCCGTCAGCATCCAGGTCGGCCGCGACGGCGCCGGCGTCGGCAGGTCGAGATTATGGGTGTCGTAGGAATAGCGGATCAAAGGCCAGACGATGGTGCCGTTCTTGTCCTTGATCAGCTTCTGCAGATAGGGGTCGCGGTAGTCGGCCGCGGTTTCGAAGTCGCCGCCGAAGGTGGTTTCCGAATAGGTCACGAAGGCGGGCCAATAGAGGCGGCCGTCGAACTTGATCAGGAAGGGCCGATCGTTGGCGATCAGCTCGGCGAACAGCGACACCACGAACAGGAGAATGAAGATCCAGAACGACCAGTAGCCGCGGCGGTTCGCCTTGAAGTTCTGCCAGCGCCGCTTGTTGAGCGGCGACGGCGCGAACGGCTTGCGCGTGATCGGCGCGGTCGCACCGAGCGGCGAGCTGGTGGTGGTTTCGATCGGGGTCGGAGCGGTCAGCGTCATCAGACCTCCCGCGCCGCGAAATCGATCCGCGGATCGATCCACATATAGGTGAGATCCGAGATCAGGTTCATGATGAGGCCGATGAGCGCATAGATATAGAGCGTGCCGAACACCACGGGATAGTCGCGATTGAGCACGCTCTCGAAGCCGAGCAGGCCGAGCCCATCGAGGGAAAAGATGGTTTCGATCAGCAGCGAGCCCGAGATGAAGGCATGAACGAAGGCGCCCGGGAAGCCGGCCACGACGATCAGCATCGCGTTGCGAAAGACATGGCCGTACAGCACCTGCCGCTCGCTGCAGCCCTTGGCACGTGCGGTCATGACATATTGTTTGCGTATCTCGTCCAGGAACGAGTTCTTGGTGAGAAGCGTCATGGTCGCGAAAGCGCCGAGGGCCATCGACAACAGCGGCAGCGTGATGTGCCAGAAATAGTCGAGGATCTTCCAGTACCAGGGGAATTGCGACCAGCCGTCCGAGGTCAGCCCCCGCAGCGGGAACCAGTTGAGGAAGGAGCCGCCAGCAAACAGAATGATCAGGAGGATCGCGAACAGAAACCCGGGAATGGCGTAGCCGACGATGATGATCGCCGAGGTCCAGGTGTCGAAGCGCGTCCCGTCCTTCACGGCCTTGCGGATGCCGAGCGGAATCGAGATCAGGTAGGTGAGCAAGGTCAGCCATAGCCCGAGCGAGATCGAGACCGGCAGCTTCTCCTTCATGAGCTGAAGCACGCTGACATCGCGGAAATAGCTCTTGCCGAAATCGAAGCGGGCGAAATTCCACACCATCAGCGCGAAGCGCTCGGGTGCCGGCTTGTCGAAGCCGAACTGCACCTCGAGCTTCTTGATGAAATCAGGATCGAGCCCCTGCGCGCCGCGATATTTCGAGTTGACGGCGTCCCCGCCGGCGCCGACTTGTCCCGGCGCGCGCTGCGCAAAGTCGCCGCCGCCCGAAATGCGCGAGGTGCCGCCGGTGTCGGCGCCCGAGAGCTGCGCGATCACGCGTTCGACCGGGCCGCCCGGCGCGAATTGCACCACGACGAAGGAGACGAAGAGGATCCCGAGCAGGGTTGGGATCATCAGGAGGAGACGGCGGGCGATATAGGCGCTCATGATTATTTCGCCCGCTCGAGCTTGGCCGCCTTGGCGCGGTCGGACCACCAGATTTCGGGGGCGCCGACGCCATTGGCGTAACGCGGCAGCTTCTCCGGACGGCCGAACTGGTCCCAGTAGGCCAGCCGGTGCGTCTTGGCGTACCACTGCGGCACCCAATAGCGGCCGGCGCGGAACAGACGGTCGAAGGCGCGGCAGGCCGTGGTCAATTCTTCGCGGCTGTCGGCCGCCATGATCTTCTCGATCATGGCATCGATCGCCGGGCTTGCGACGCCGGCCAGATTGTACGAGCCCTTGGTGGCCGCGACCTGCGACGAGAAGAACGCGCGCATGGCATCGCCGGGCGTTGCCGACATGCTGAAGCGCTGGATCGTCATGTCGAAGTCGAAATCTTCCACGCGCGCGCGATATTGCACGGCATCGACGAGGCGGAGGCTTGCCTCGATGCCGAGCGTGCCCAGATTCTTGATATACGGCGCGTGATGCGGCTGAAGCGAGGGCTCCTCCGCCAGGAATTCGATCTTGAACACCTCTCCGCTCGGCAGCATTCGCTTGCCATCCTTGATCGGAAAGCCGGCGTCGTTGAGCAGCTGCTGCGACTTGCGCAAGAGAGCGCGGTCCTGCCCCGACCCGTCGGAAACCGGGGGCGTGAAGGGCGCAGCGAACACTTCGTCGGGAATCTGGCCACGGAAGGGCTCGAGCAGCTTCAGCTCCTCCGGTGACGGAGGCCCGCCGCTCGCCATCAGATCAGAATTCTGGAACGGCGACACCGTACGGGCATAAGCGCCGTACATGATGGTCTTGTTGGTCCACTCGAAGTCGAAGGCATTGATCAAGGCCTCGCGTACGCGGGGGTCTTTGAATTTGTCTCGCCGCGTGTTGATGAACCAGCCCTGCGCGCCGGAGGGCGTATCGTCGGGCACGACCTCCATCTTGACACGACCGTCCTTCACAGCCGCGAAGTCATAGCGCGTCGCCCAAATGCGGGAGGTGAACTCCTCGCGATAAAGATAGTTCTTGCCGGTGAACCCCTCGAAAGCGACATCGCGGTCGCGATAGAACTCATAGCGCACGACATCGAAATTATAGGTACCGCGGCAGGGCGGCAGATCGGCGGCCCACCAGTCCTTCACCCGCTCATACTCGATGTAGCGATTGACTTCGAACTTGCCGACTTTGTAGGGACCCGAGCCCAACGGGGTCTCAAGAGACGATTCATCGAAGGGCCGGGTCGCATAATACGCCTTGGAGAAGATCGGCAAGCTCGCGGCATAGAGCGGCACATCGCGCGCCCGCCCCTTGGCGAAGGTGACAACGAGCGTCGCATCGTCGAGAGCCTCGGCGCTGACCATGTCGCGCAGCTGCACGATGATCAGCGGATGTCCCTTGGTCTTCAGCGCGGTCAGCGAAAACGCCGCATCGCGGGCGGTGAGCTTCGTACCGTCGTGGAATTTCGCCTCCGGCCGCATCGTGAAGCGATAGACCAGCTTGTCCGGCGATATCCGCACCGATTTGGCGGCAAGCCCGTATATCGCATCGGGCTCGTCGTTCGCGCGCACCATCAGCGGCGCGAAAGTCATATCCATGCCCTGCGCGCCGTCCCCCTTCAGGATGAAGGCGTTGAGCGAGTTGAAAGTCTGGTAGGACTGGTTATAGGCGCGCACCGAGGGGATCAGCGAGAACGCACCGCCCTTCGGCGCATCGAGATTGACGTAGTCGAAGTGGTGGAAGTCGGCGGGATATTTCAGATCGCCGAACGCCGAAATGCCGTGAGCCTCGCTTCCGGCCTCCGATGCATGCGCGACACGTAACGACTGCACGCCCAGCGACACCCCAAGGGTGCCGCCGGCACCGAGGGCCAGCACATGGCGGCGTGACATCTGCGTCATGCGGGGACTATCCTTCACGACTTCTTTGCGATCCGCGCCGCCTTGTCTGCGTCGTACCACCAGATGAACGGGAAACCGGACTGACCGTATTTGGGCAATTCGGCCGGCCGACCGAAGCGATCCCAGCGCGCGGTGCGCACCTTGTTGTAGGTCCACTGCGGCACGACGTAGTGATTCCACAGCAGCACACGGTCCAGCGCCCTGGTGGCCGCGACGAGATCATCTCGATCGGTCGCGTAGATCAACCGCTCGATCAGCTTGTCGACGGCCGGATTCTTGATGCCGGCAATGTTGCGCGAGCCGGCGATATCCGCTGTCTTGGACGACCAGAACTCGCGCTGCTCGTTGCCCGGCGACTGCGACTCGCCCCACGAGTTGGTGACGATGTCGAAATCCCACTCGCGCGTCCTGTTCTCATACTGGGTCGGGTCGACCGACCGCACGCTGACGGCAATGCCGAGCCGCTCCAGGGACGGCTTGTAGAACAGCGTGATCCGCTCGAAGCTCGGATCCGAATTGAGCAATTCGAGGGAGAACTGGGTGCCGGTCTTGACGTCGGTCAGCTTGCGGTCGCGCACCTCATAGCCGGCCTCCTTGAACAGGCGCAGCGCCTCGCGCAGATTGTCGCGCACGGCTTCCGGGCTGCCGCCGACCGGATTGCTGTAGGGTGTGGTGAAGACTTCGGGCGGGACCTGGGCGCGGACGGTCTCGAGGATCTCGAGCTCCTTGCCCTGCGGCAAGCCGGTGGCCATGAGCTCGTCGATGCCGTCGAAATAGCTGCTGATGCGCTTGTACTGGCCGAAGAAGATCTGCTTGTTCATCTCCTCGAAGTCGAACGCATAGTTGAGCGCACGCCGCACGCGGGGATCACTGAACTTGGCACGGCGCAAATTCGGCACGAAGGCCTGCATCACGCCCGAGCTGCGATTGGCGAACTCCTCGAGGATCACGCGCTTTTCGCTCACGGCCGGGAAGTCGTAGGCGGTCGCCCAGCTCTTCGCGCTGTTCTCGGTACGCCAATCGACCTGGTCGGCCTTGAAAGCCTCGATCGCCACGGTGGCGTCGCGGAAATATTCGTAGCGCAGCTCGTCGAAATTGTTGCGGCCGACATTGGCAGGCAGGTCGCGGCCCCAATAGTCCTTGACGCGCTCCAGCGCGATCGAGCGTCCTGCAACGAAGTCCTTGATCTTGTAGGGGCCCGAGCCCAGCGGCACTTCGAGCGTGGTGGTGGAGACATCGCGCTTGCGGCCCTGCGCGTCCGTCCCTTCCCACCAGTGCTTCGGCAGCACGATGAGCTGCCCGACGATCTGCGGCAGTTCGCGATTGCCCGGCGCGTCGAACACGAACTTCACCTCGCGCTCACCGACCTTCTCGGCCTTCACCACATGGCTGTAATAGGCCGAGTACATCGGGTGGTGCTTCTTGAAGGAATCGAGCGAGAAGATCACGTCATCCGCAGTGACCGGCTTGCCGTCGTGCCATTTGGCTTGCGGCCGCAAGCGGTAAGTCACGAAGGAGAAATCATCCGGATGGCTGACGGCCTCGGCCAGCGCGCCGTACTCGGTCGAGACCTCGTCGAGCGCGGCCGTCGTGAGAGATTCGTAAATGAAGGCGACCGCACCGGCGACCTGCCCCTTCACGCCTGACACCACGATGTTGAAATTGTCGAAGGTGCCGACGGCGATCTGGCGGGCGACGCCGCCTTTGGGCGCGTCCGGATTGACGTAGTCGAAGCGCTTGAAGTCGGCGGGATATTTGACCTTGCCGAACAGCGACAGCGCATGGCGCCACGGCAGCTCATTGGCTGATTGCGCCTGCGCCGCACCGACGATGGGGAGCCCCGCTACGGAACCGAGGACGGGAAGCGCTGCGACAGCAGTGCCGGTGAGCAGGAGATCGCGTCGGGTAATGGCCAAATCAACATCCCTGTCTGGAAGGAGGGTCACTCCTTTAAGTTCCCAATATAGGCGAGGTTTCGACCGAATATGTTGCTTTTTCCTCATCTTGGAAGGCCGGCTAGCCTGTCGGATGCGGCCAAACGCCCCGATAACGTCATCGCGAGGCCCGGATAAGGAAACGGCCAGGCTTCTCAGCCTGGCCGCATATTCCAAGACAGGTTCTTGAAGCCTTACTTCGACGCGGTCGGCAACGGCTGCGGATGCTCCGACAGCGAGTTCAGATAGGCAATGACGTCGGCACGCTCGGAATCCTTGGGGATACCGGCGAAGCCCATCGCGGTGCCCGGGATGAAGCCCTTCGGATTGGCGATGAACTTGTTGAGGTCGTCGAACGACCAGGTGCCGCCCTTGGCCTTCATGGCAGCCGAGAAGTTGAAGCCGTTGCGGCCTTCACCCCTTGCCTCGCCGACGACGCCATAGAGGTTCGGACCGACGCGATTCGGGCCGCCCTTTTCGAAGGTGTGGCAAGCGCCGCACTTCTTGGCGGCCGCAGCACCCTTCTCGACGGAGGCGGTCTGGAGCAGCTTTTCGATGGGCTCGGAGGGGGCGGCAGCGGCAGCGCCTTCCTTGCCGTGGCCGGCCTCTTCCTTGACGGCGATCTCGAAGCCCGGCTTTTCCGGCATCTTGGGCGAGAACAGCGCGCTCGCGGTGAAGCTCGTCACCAGCAGAATGAGACAGGTGCCGAGCACGGCACCGAGAATTTTATTGAGTTCGAAAGAGTCCATTTCCGGCCAGGCCCCACACCGCAAGAAGGATCGAGCGGCCGGGCGGCCGCCAGGACGAGCCTCGGGAGAATCAATCGTTCCCTATTGTTTCCCCGAGTTTTGCCATTGAGATATCGGTTTGCCCGGGGTCTGGCAACCCGTATAAGCGACCCCGCTTGCGGCCCGTCCCCACTCCATTTCTCGGCGCGGAAAACGCCCTGTTTCCAGGCTCTTGACCCCAGACCTTTGGACCCAATGATCGATCCTCGCATCCTGGTGCTGATCCCGGCCCGCATGGCCGCCACCCGCCTGCCCGGCAAGCCGCTCGCCGATATCGCGGGCCTGCCGATGATCGTCCATGTGATGCGCCGCGCCGAGGCTGCCGCCATCGGCCGGGTCGCGGTTGCGACCGACACGCCTGAGATCGCCTCGGTCGTGACGGCCCATGGCGGCGAAGCCGTGATGACCAGATCCGACCATCCGTCGGGCTCAGATCGCATCCACGAGGCCATGCAGAAGCTCGACCCCGAGGGCAAGGCCGAGATCGTGATCAACCTGCAGGGCGACTTTCCAACCATCACGCCGCAGACCATCCGCGAGGTGCTGCCGCCGTTCGACGACCCTGGCGTCGACATCGTGACGCTGGCCTCGCAGATCCACACCGAGGAGGAGGATCTTGCGCCCAGCGTCGTGAAGGCCGTGGGTTCACCGATCGGGCCGCGGCGGCTGCGGGCACTTTATTTTACCCGCGCCACGGCGCCTTACGGCAACGGACCGCGTTACCATCACATCGGCCTCTATGCTTACCGCCGTGCCGCGCTGGAGCGATTCGTGTCGCTGCCGCCCTCGCCCCTGGAACGCCAGGAAAGCCTGGAGCAATTGCGGGCGGTCGAAGCCGGCATGCGCATCGACATCATGATTGTCGACAGCGTGCCCCGCGGCGTCGACACGCCGCCCGATCTCGAAACCGCCCGCAGCATCCTTTCCAAATCCTGAGCGGCTGCTACAAGGCGCCGCAGGAGCCATTCGAGACATGACCAAGCTGAAGATCGCATTCCAGGGCGAGCCCGGAGCCAATTCCCACATCGCCATCGTAGAGGCCTATCCCGACGCCGAGCCGATGCCCTGCGCCACCTTCGAGGACGCGCTGTCGGCGATCTCGTCGGGCGAGGCCGATCTCGGCATGATCCCGATCGAGAATTCGGTCGCCGGCCGCGTCGCCGACATCCATCATCTGTTGCCGGCCTCCGGCCTCTTCATCATCGGCGAATGGTTTCTCCCCGTCCGGCATCAACTGATGGCGATCAAGGGGACCAAGCTCGAAGACATCAAGAGCGTCGAGAGCCATGTGCACGCGCTCGGCCAGTGCCGCCGCATCATCCGCAAGCTCGGCATCAAGGGAATCGTGCATGCCGACACCGCCGGCAGCGCCCGCGATATCTCGGAACGCAATGACAAGACGGTGGCCGCGATCGCCTCGCGCCTTGCTGCCAAGATCTATGGCCTCGACATTCTCGCCGAGGACATCGAGGACGAGTCGCACAACACCACGCGCTTCGTGGTGCTGGCGCGCGAGCCGAAATGGGCGGCGCAAGGCTCCGGCCCGCTGGTCACCACGTTTGTCTTCCGCGTGCGCAATTTGCCGGCCGCCCTCTACAAGGCCCTCGGCGGCTTTGCCACCAATGGCGTCAACATGACCAAGCTCGAGAGCTACATGGTCGACGGCAATTTCTTCGCCACGCAGTTTTATGCCGACGTCGACGGCCACCCCGAGGACAAGGGCCTTGCGTTTGCGATTGAGGAGCTGAAGTTCTTCTCGCGCGAATTCCGCATCGTCGGCGTCTATCCTGGCCATCCCTTCCGCGCGACGTTCAGCGAGTCGCAGCAGGATTGATTGCCACCCTCCCCGGAGGGGGAGGGTAAGCTAAGCCGCCGCTCTAAGCCCAAACGCCTCCGCCAGCAGCGAATACGACTTCTTCCGTGCCGCGTGATCATACACCGCGGTGATCACCATCAGTTCGTCCGGCCTGCTCGCATCGATCAGCGGCTGCAGCTTCCTCTGCACCGTCGCGGGATTGCCGACGAACAGGCGGGAGCGGTTGCGCAGGATCGAGGTGCGCTCGGCGTCGGAATAGGGATAGGCCAGTGCCTCCTCGACGCTCGGCAGCGGCAGGTACTGACCGCGGTCGCGGCGCAGCCGGTTGAGATCGAACGACGAGGCGAGCCGTTCGGCCTCCTCATCGGTATCGGCCGCGATGGCGGCAACCGCGAGGATTGCATGCGGGGCAGCTCGCCACGCCGAGGGCTGGAAGCGATTGCGATAGTGCACCATCGCATCGACCGCGTCGTGGGAGGCGAAGTGATGGGCGAAGGCGAAGCCCATGCCGACCTGGGCGGCGAGCTCCGAGGAATAATCGCTGGAGCCGAGCAGCCAGATCGGCGGCAGGGCGGTGTCGTCGGGCATGGCAACGACGTTGTTATAGGGGTGGCCCGCGGGGAATTCGCGGGTCTGCCACAGGATCAATTCGTGCAGCCGCTCCAGGAAATCGTCGCCCTCGCGGCGGTCGAGCCGGCTGCGCAGCGCGTAGGCCGTCGCGCCGTCGGTGCCGGGGGCGCGGCCGAGACCGAGATCGATGCGGCCGGGAAACAGCGCCTCCAGCATCTTGAAGCGCTCGGCAACGACCAGCGGGGCGTGGTTGGGCAGCATCACCCCGCCGGAGCCGACGCGGATATGCTTCGTGACGGCCGCGATCTGGCCGATCATGACGTCGGGCGCGGGGCTCGCGACCGAGGCGAGGTTGTGGTGCTCGGCGAGCCAGTAGCGGACATAGCCGAGGCCATCGACATGGCGCGCCAGATCGATGCTGTTGCGCAGCGCCGCGGCGGGCTTGGTGCCCGATGTGACGACCGAGAGATCGAGGACGGAAAGCGGGATCATGGCGGCGTAACCTAATGGAGAGCCGGGCGGCGACAATGGGCCCGCTGCGCAGGTCTGACGTGTGCTGGCCACGAGCCGAGGCGCCCGACGAACCAAGCCGATGGGCCAATTAACGCCTCGATAACTTATGTCTTGTCTTGCCCACTCGAAATATCGGAACAATTACAGCCCTAGATTTCATATTCGCATTGATATTGCTTATATTATAAATGGACGCCAATTTCCCACTCAATCCATAAAATGACCGATAATTCTATATATCACACCGGAAGTGGGCTACTTCCCATCTCCGATGGGCTGTCGATTGACGGGCCTTTAGCTTATTCTGCGCCTCCAAGCCAAACCTGACCGTCGGCCGCCGAAACCCGGCGACAAATCTGGAGTGAGTGGTGCCATGACCGATCTGACGATCCCTGCCCGCGCCGACGGGCAAGACGGGCACCTGAAGCGGCCTGCGATCTCCTTCGAGTTCTTCCCGCCCAAGACGGAAGACATGGAGCGCAATCTCTGGGAGACCATCAACCGGCTCGCCCCGCTCGACCCGAAATTCGTCTCGGTGACCTACGGCGCCGGCGGCTCGACCCGCGAGCGAACCCATTCGACCATCGCCCGCATCCTGAAGGAAACCTCGCTGCTGCCGGCCGCGCATCTGACCTGCGTCGGCGCCTCGCGCGGCGAGATCGACGAGATCGTCGACCGCTATCACGAGGTCGGCGTCCGCCATATCGTCGGCCTGCGCGGCGACCCGGCCGGCGGCATCGGCACGCCCTATTCCAGCCATCCCGACGGCTACCAGAGCTCGGCCGAGCTCGTCGCCGGGATCAAGAAGCGGCACGCCGATATCGAAGTGTCCGTCTCGGCCTACCCCGAGAAGCACCCCGAGGCGCGCGACTTCGACGCCGACATCGACACGCTGAAGGCCAAGGTGGATGCCGGCGCGACCCGCGCGATCACGCAGGTGTTCTTCGATAACGACCTCTACTTCCGCTATCTCGACCGCGTCCGTGCGCGCGGCATCGACATTCCGGTCGTGCCGGGCATCATGCCCATGCATAATTTCAAGCAGGCCCGCAATTTCGTGACGCGCGCCGGCACCACCGTGCCGGACTGGTTCGCCGCGAAGTTCGAAGGCCTCGATGAAGACGCCGAGACCCGCAAGCTGGTGGCTGCGACCGTCGCCGCCGGCCAGGTGCAGAAGCTCGCCAAGCACGGCGTCGACACCTTCCATTTCTACACCATGAACCGCGCCGATCTCGTGTTCGCGATCAGCCATTTGCTCGGCATCCGCGCCAAGAGCACCCAGAAAGCTGCGTAAAAGACAATGACCGTTCCCGTTTCCGCCAAGCGAACTGCCCTGCTCAACGCCGCGCGCGAGCGCATCCTGGTGCTCGACGGCGCCATGGGCACGATGATCCAGAATTTGCAGTTCGACGAGGCCGCCTTCCGCGGCGAGCGTTTCAAGGATTTCCATCGCGACCTCCGCGGCAACAACGATTTGCTGATCCTGACCCAGCCGCAGGCGATCGAGGACATCCACGCCGCGTACTTGCGCGCCGGCGCCGACATCGTCGCGACCAACACCTTCTCGACGACCTCGATCGCGCAGGCTGATTACGAGCTGACCGACATCGTCTACGAGATGGCGCGTGAAGGCGCCCGCCTCGCCGGCAATGCCGCCCGCCGCGTCGAGGCCGAGGACGGCAAGCCGCGCTTCGTTGCCGGCGCCATCGGACCGACCAACCGCACCGCCTCGATCTCGCCCGACGTCTCCAATCCCGGCTACCGCGCCGTCACCTTCGACGACCTGCGCAAATCCTATGGCGAGCAGATCAACGGCATGCTCGACGGCGGCGTCGACCTCCTCTTGGTCGAGACCATCTTCGACACGCTGAACGCCAAGGCGGCGCTTTATGCCATCGCCGAGATCACCGAAGAGCGCGGCATCGACATGCCCGTGATGGTGTCGGGCACCATCACCGACAAATCCGGCCGCTTGCTGTCGGGCCAGATGCCGGAGGCGTTCTGGAATTCGGTGCGGCATGCCAAGCCCGTGACGATCGGCTTCAACTGCGCGCTCGGCGCCGAGGATCTGCGCGCGCACATCGCCGACATCGGCCGCGTCGCCGACACGCTGGTCTGCGCCTATCCCAACGCCGGATTGCCCAACGAATTCGGCCAGTATGACGAAACGCCGGAATACATGGCGCGTCTCGTCGGCGAGTTCGCGCGTGACGGCCTCGTCAACATCGTCGGCGGCTGCTGCGGCACCACGCCGGAGCATATCGCGGCGATCGCCGCGGCCGTTGCCCCGCACAAGCCGCGCATCGTGCCGGAGATCGAACCGCGCCTGAAGCTGTCCGGCCTCGAGCCGTTCATTCTGACCGACGCCATTCCGTTCGTGAACGTCGGCGAGCGCACCAACGTCACCGGCTCCGCCCGCTTCCGCAAGCTGATCACCGCCGGCGATTACACCGCGGCTCTCCAGGTCGCACGCGACCAGGTCGAGAACGGCGCGCAGATCATCGACGTCAACATGGACGAGGGCCTGCTCGATTCCGAAGCGGCGATGGTGACTTTCCTCAACCTCGTTGCCGCCGAGCCCGACATCGCCCGCGTCCCCGTGATGGTGGACTCGTCGAAATTCTCGGTGATCGAAGCCGGCCTGAAATGCGTGCAGGGCAAGCCGGTCGTCAACTCGATCTCGATGAAGGAAGGCGAGGAGAAGTTCGTCTTTGAGGCCAGGATCGCGCGGCGCCACGGCGCTGCCGTCGTGGTCATGGCGTTCGACGAGGTCGGCCAGGCCGACACGTTCGCGCGCAAGACCGAGATCTGCAAGCGCGCCTACGACATCCTGGTGAACACGGTCGGCTTCCCGCCGGAAGACATCATCTTCGATCCCAACATCTTCGCGATCGCGACCGGCATCGAGGAGCACAACAATTACGGCGTCGACTTCATCGAGGCGACGCGCTGGATCCGCCAGAACCTGCCGGGGGCGCATATCTCGGGCGGCGTCTCGAACCTGTCGTTCTCGTTCCGCGGCAACGAGCCGGTGCGCGAGGCCATGCACTCGGTGTTCCTGTATCATGCCATCAAGGCCGGCATGGACATGGGCATCGTCAATGCCGGACAGATGATCGTCTATGACGACATCGATCCCGAGCTGCGCCAGACCTGCGAGGACGTCGTCCTCAACCGCGACGCCGGCGCATCCGAGCGCCTGCTGGCGCTCGCGGAGAAATTCCGCGGCAACAAGACCCAAACCAAGGAGGCCGATCTCGCCTGGCGCGAATGGCCGGTCGAGAAGCGGCTGTCGCATTCGCTGGTGCATGGGATTACCGAGTTCATCGAGCAGGACACGGAAGAGGCCCGCAAGAACTCCTCGCGCCCGCTCGACGTGATCGAGGGCCCGCTGATGGCCGGCATGAACGTGGTCGGCGACCTCTTCGGCGACGGCAAGATGTTCCTGCCGCAGGTGGTGAAATCAGCCCGCGTGATGAAGCAGGCGGTGGCCTGGCTTATGCCGTTCATGGAGGAGGAGAAGGCCCGCAACCTCGCCAGCGGCATCGGCACCGAGGGCTCCTCGTCCGCCGGCAAGATCGTGCTCGCGACGGTGAAGGGCGACGTCCACGACATCGGCAAGAACATCGTCGGCATCGTGCTCCAGTGCAACAATTTCGAGGTCATCGACCTCGGCGTGATGGTGCCGGCGGCCAAGATCGTCGAGACCGTCAAAGCGGAGAAGGCCGACATTGTCGGTCTCTCCGGCCTGATCACGCCCTCGCTCGACGAGATGGCGTTCTTCGCCGGCGAATTGCAGCGCGAAGGGCTGAAACTGCCGCTGCTGATCGGCGGCGCTACCACGAGCCGCGTGCACACGGCGGTGAAGATCGATCCGAGCTATCGCGCCGGCCCCGTCGTCCACGTCAACGACGCCAGCCGCGCCGTCGGCGTCGCCTCCTCGCTGCTCTCGCCCGAGAAGCGCGAGACCTATGCCGCCGAGGTCCGGGCTGAATATGCCAAGATCTCGGAGGCGCATCTGCGTGCGCAGGCCGACAAGAAGCGGCTGAAGCTGGAAGCCGCGCGCGCCAACCGCGTGCCGGTAGATTTCGCCAAGAACAAGCCGGTGAAGCCGACTTTCCTCGGCATCCGCAGCTTCGACGATTACGATCTCGCCGAGCTCGTCGACTGCATCGACTGGACGCCGTTCTTCCAGACCTGGGAGCTTGCCGGCCGCTTCCCCGCCATCCTCGACGACGCCAAGGTCGGCGAGGTCGCGCGCTCGCTCTATGACGACGCGCGCAAGATGCTCGACACCATCGTCAGGGAGAAATGGTTCCGGGCACGTGCGACGATCGGCTTCTGGCCGGCGAACGCCGAAGGCGACGACATCGCGCTCTATGCCGACGAGAGCCGCACGAAGAAGATCGCGACGCTGCACACACTGCGTCAGCAGCTCGAGAAGCGCGAGGGCCGTTTCAACGCCGCGCTCGCCGACTTCGTCGCGCCCGCGGGCGTGCCCGATTATGTCGGCGGCTTCGTCGTCACCGCCGGGATCGGCGAGGATGCGGTTGCCGATCGCTTCAAGATGGCCAACGACGATTACTCCTCGATCCTGTGCAAGGCGCTGGCCGACCGCCTGGCCGAAGCCTTTGCCGAGCGCATGCATGCCCGCGTGCGCCGCGAGTTCTGGGCCTACGCGCCGGACGAGGCGCTCTCCAACGACGAGATGATCCTGGAGAAGTATCAGGGCATCCGTCCCGCGCCGGGCTATCCCGCCCAGCCCGACCACACCGAGAAGGCAACGCTGTTCGAGCTGCTCGATGCGGAAGCCACCGCCGGCGTGAAGCTGACCGAGAGCTTTGCGATGTGGCCGGGCTCGAGCGTGTCGGGGCTCTACTTCGCTGCGCCTGAGAGCTATTATTTCGGCGTCGGCAAGATCGAGCGCGACCAGGTCGAGGACTATGCCGCGCGCAAAGGCATGAGCGTCGCGGAGGCTGAGCGCTGGCTGGCGCCGGTGCTGAACTACATTCCGTCGCAACAAGGCAAGGCCTTTGCGGCAACGCCGGCGAACGACGAGACCCCGGCGGACCTCGCCTCGCACCCGCCGGGCTGCACCTGCGCGGTGCATCTGGTCTGGCAGAAGAAGCGCGCGGGGGCGGGATAGGCGCCCCCCAAAGCAAATTTTGCGAAAACAACCCCATGCACAGTAGAGATGGGGTTGAAAGGCTTGAACAATTTCTGCCTTACCGAAGCTGCTTGCAGCGTCGGGCAAAACACCCCTAACATTCGACCATCGCGGCCGCCGTGTCGCAGGCTTTCGCGCGGAAGCGGCATCAGGATTCCGGTGAAATGCCGTTAACGTCCTGCAAGGCGCAGGGACGAGCGATTGCGCGGCCGGCGCGAAGTATCGGCAAGATAGTTCTGAGATCTCGAAGGTGTGCATGCTGTCGTGCATTTGGACGCGACAACACGGCGCAGCCGACCCGTGGAACTACGGCCCGTCCTTTTTACGGTCATTGAAGCGCATCCGTATAATTTCGGCAGCGGCAGTGAGCCGTCATTCGATGCGGGCACGGTCCAACAATCAACAATTCAATGCGGATTTGCCGCGCTTCGAGGACCGAGACCATGCCCTTCGCTTCGTTCCGCCCCAGGATGACCATCGGCAGCAGAATCTATGCGCTGATCGGCCTCAGCTTCATCGGCCTGGTGGGAATCGCCTACCTGGATTCGCGCGAGCTCGGCTCGAGCCTGGCACAGCAGAAGCAGCTCGAACTCCGTCACGTCGCCGAAGTGGCGCTCGGGATCATCAAGGAGGAGCATGAGGCCGCGCAGAAGCGGGAGGTGAGCGAGGCCGACGCACAGAAGCGCGCGCTGTCGCGCGTCGCGACACTTCGCTATGGCAACAACGATTACTTCTTCATCATGGATATGCGCGGCCGGCTCTTGATGAACCCGGTCTCGGAAAAGCTCATCGGGCAGAACCTGTCGGACTTCAAGGACGAGACCGGCAAGCACTTTTTCGCCGAGATGATCGAGAAGGTGCGGACCAATAACCGCGGCTATGTCGATTATTACTGGCCCAAGGTCGGCTCCGAACGGGCCCAGCCCAAGCTCAGCTATGTCGAAGGCTTTGCTCCCTGGACCTGGGCAATCGGCACCGGCGTCTATGTCGACGATCTCGAGGCACAGAAATGGACTTCGACCAAGCGCTCCCTGATGATCCTGGCCGTGCTGCTGCCGATCGTGCTCGCAATTTCCGCACTCGTCGCCCGGCGCATCACGCGGCCGCTGCAATTGATGACGGCCGCGATGAAGGACATAGCGGGCGGCAAGCTCGACGCCACGGTACCCGGAATCGGCAGGGCCGACGAGGTCGGCGAGATGGCTGCCGCCGTCGAGGTGTTCAAGAGCAACGCCGTGACGCGCCTGAAGCTCGAGGCCGAGCAGAAGGAAGCCGAGGCAAGGGCCGCGGCTCAGCGCAAGACGGACATGCTCAAGATGGCCGACGATTTCGAAGCGGCGGTCGGTCTGATCATCGAAACCGTTTCCACCCATTCGTCGCAGCTCGAATCGTCCGCCGGCGTGCTGACGTCCACCGCCGAACGGGCCGAGACACTCGCCACGACCGTCGCGGCAGCCTCCGAGGAGGCTTCGACCAACGTGCAGTCGGTGGCTTCCGCGACGGAAGAGCTGTCCTCCTCGGTCAACGAGATCAGCCGCCAGGTCCAGGATTCCGCCCGGATGGCCGGAGACGCCGTAAATCAGGCCCGCACCACCACCGATCGGGTCAGCGAACTGTCGAACGCCGCGGCCCGGATCGGCGACGTCATCGAGCTGATCAACACCATCGCCAGCCAGACCAATCTGCTGGCGTTGAACGCGACCATCGAGGCCGCTCGCGCCGGCGACGCAGGTCGCGGCTTTGCCGTGGTCGCCTCCGAGGTGAAGGCGCTTGCGGCCCAGACCGCCAAGGCGACCGACGAGATCGGCCAACACATCGCGGGCATTCAGTCCGCGACCCACGAGTCCGTGAATGCGATCGGGCAGATCAGCGGCACCATCGAGAAGCTCTCCGAGGTCTCGTCGGCGATCGCCTCCGCAGTGGAAGAACAGGGTGCCGCGACGCAGGAAATCGCGCGCAACGTCCAGCAGGCCGCGCACGGGACACAGGAGGTCTCCTCCAACATCACCGACGTGCAGCGCGGCGCGACCGAGACCGGCTCGTCCTCGGCGGAGGTGCTGACGGCGGCCAAATCACTGGCGGCGGAGAGCGGCCGCCTCAAGCGCGAGGTCAGCAAGTTCCTCGGAACGGTGCGAGCGGCCTGACCGCCGGCTGCGCGGCAGCCCGTCCCGGGCTGCCCCGCGCTTCTCCGCCGCGAGGCCTGCCGTGGGGCAAAGCGTTCACCCCTTCGGCGGGGCCAGCGGCTGCACGATCTCCTGGAACGGCGGCAACGCCTCGCAGCGCTCGGCATGCGCCGCCAGCGCCGGATAGCGCGCGGCGTCGAACAGAGGCGGATGCGCCTCGCGGGTAAAGCGGACGACGCAGGCGACGGCGACGTCGGCGTGGCCGATGCGGTCACCGAGCCAGTACGGCGTCGTCACCCCGGCGCGCTCGGCCTCCAGCACCGCGAGCACATCGCTAATCTGCGCCTGACAGCGCTCGACCCACAATGCGAGCTGCTCCTTCCGCAGCACGCGCTCATAGAGCAGGCTCACCGCCTTGTCGCCGAGACCGGAGGCAAGCGCACAGATGCGCAAATGTTTGCGTCGCCCGGCGCCGCTGCGCGGCAGCATCGCCTTGTCCGCGCCGACGCGCTCGTCGAGATAGTCGAGGATGATCATGCTCTCGATCAGCGCCTCGCCGTCGTCGAGCACCAGCGTCGGCACGCGGCGGAGCGGATTATACGGCGCGATCTTGTCGGCATCGCCGAAGGTCGACCACGGCTTGTGCTCGAACGCGAACCCGTAAAGCCGCAGCGCAATCGCGACGCGGCGGACGAAGGGGGAATCATATTGGCCGATCAGGAACATGGTTCTCGCTCTTCTCAGTCGTTGGACCAGGCAGGGCCGATCAGTCTCCACGACCGGCTCGGTGCGGCGCAACAACCATCTTGGAACAAGAGCATTGCGCGCGACGCAACAAAGCGGGATCAATGCGAGCCGAACCGCCGAGGGCTCTCGTCATGTATCTGCGATCGATCACGATCCTCGCCCTGCTTTCTGCAGCAAGCCCAGCCCAGGCGCAGGACCGCCCGATCGGCTTCCTGACGCCGTCGAAGAACATCGTCTGCCAGTTCTATGCCGATAACGGCCAGGGCGTGCTCCGTTGCGACATCATGAACATGGAGACCCGTCCGCGCCGGCCCGCCGACTGCGAGCTCGACTACGGGCACGCCTTCGAGATGAGCGCGAAGGGCAACGCGGGACGCATCTGTGCCGGCGACACCGTGATGGACCGGTCATTGCCGGTGCTGGCCTATGGCGAGATCTGGCAGCGCGGCGGATTTACGTGCCGGTCGGAGCAAACGGGGCTGACGTGCTTCAACGCGATGCAGCGCGGGTTTTCGCTGGCGCGGGGGAAGCAGGAGGTGTTTTGACGGGGCGCACCGGGTAGCCCGCATGAACGAAGCGACATGCGGGACTCTTTCCGGGCGCTGTCCCGGATGTCGCTACGCTCATCCAGGTTACGATCCCCCGCGTTGATCTGCCAGCTGGAAGATGAACAGCAGCACAGCATTCCGTCATTGCGAGCGCAGCGAAGCAATCCAGAAACGGCCCGCAGAGACATTCTGGATTGCTTCGTCGCAAGGGCTCCTCGCAATGACCGTGTGGAGACAGCCCGTGCTACCCGATGATCGGCACGTGCTTCGCCGCATCACGCGGCGCCGTGCCATCGAGGCGCGGATCGTCGGCGATCTCGATCTGGCGGCGGAAGGGGCGGAAGCCGGAGCGCTGGTAGAAGGCGACGGCAGAGGGATGGTCGAGGGTGCAGGTGTGCACCCAGACGCGGCGGACGTCGCGCGACCACGCCAGCTCCAGCGCGCGGTTCATCAGGAAGCGGGCGGCGCCGGTGCCGATCAAGGGCGCGGTGACGCCGAAATAGACCAGCTCGCACTGGCCGGGCTCGCGGAAATCGAGTTCGAGCAGGCCTTCGTCGCGGCCGTCTGCGACCAGGGCACAGACCTCGATGCCGGGCGCGTGGATGATCGCCGCGAGCTCAGCACCGCTCATGCGGGCGCGCGAGAACCACAGCCACTCCTCGCCGACGCGGCGGAAGATGTCGCGATACCAGGCAACCGCGGGCGTGTCGACCTTGCGCAAGGTCCAGGCGCCGGGCGGATCGTTGCGGCGCGGCGGCGGCGCGGTCATCTCCAGATGGGTGACGACGGCGGCGATCTTGCCGGCGGGGACGTCGGAATAGCCGTCGGGGAGGATCATGGTTGGTTGCTCTGCTTCATCAAGGGAGGCTCCAAAGCTGGCGCTTCGCACTCCGATGTCGTCCCGGACAAGCGCGCCTCAAGCGCGCGCAGATCCGGGATCCATAGCCACAGGGCGCAGTTTTGCGAAGACCGATCGTTCGGTATTGCCATCGTTCGCGACTCGATAGATCACGCGGTATGGGTCCCGGCGTTCGCCGGGACGACAGCCTGCTTGGGGATGCACCTCGTTCACGTCAGCCTTAGCAAGATAGTCTTGGCAGACTGCGCCTACCCCTCCCCCTCGTCGCTCGCCAGCACGCCCTTCACCGCCCGCGCCCAGCCGGCGAGCTTCCGCTCGCGCGTGGCCTGGCTCATGTTCGGCTTGAAACGGTGCTCGAGGCGCCAATTGTCGGCGAATTTCGCCGGCTCGGGATAGACGCCGGCATTGAGGCCGGCGAGGTAGGCGGCGCCGAGGGCCGTGGTCTCCTGGATCACGGGGCGATCGACCGGAGCGTCCAGCAGATCGGCGAGGCGCTGCATGGTCCAGTCGGACGCCGTCATGCCGCCGTCGACGCGGAGCACGACGCTGGCCGTCTCCGAGCTCGGCCAGTCCGCGCGCATCGCGGCCCAGAGGTCAAAGGTCTGGTAGCAGACGCTCTCAAGCGCGGCATGCGCAAGCTCGGCCGGTCCGGTGTTGCGGGTGAGGCCGAACAGCGCGCCGCGCACCCTGGGATTCCAGTAGGGCGCGCCCATGCCGACGAACGCGGGGACGAGATAGACGCTCTGCATGGAATCGGATTGATCGGCGAGCGGACCGGTCTCGGCGGCATGCTTGATGATGCCGAGGCCGTCGCGCAGCCATTGCACTGCGCTGCCGGCGACGAAGATCGAGCCTTCCAGCGCGTAGGTGCGTTTTCCCTCGAGCTGATAGGCGACGGTGGTGAGCAGCTTGTTCTTCGACACGACCGGCGTGGTGCCGGTGTTGAGCAAAGCAAAACAGCCGGTGCCGTAGGTGGACTTCATCATGCCCGGGCGGAAGCAGGCCTGGCCGATGGTGGCGGCCTGCTGGTCGCCGGCAATGCCTGAGATCGCGATGGCGCCGCCGAACAGATCCGGCGTGGTCTCGCCGAAGCGGGCGGAAGAATCCTTCACCTCGGGCAGCATCGAGCGCGGCACGCCGATGATCTCGAGCAGTTCGTCGTCCCACTGTCCGGTGTGGATGTTGAACAGCAGCGTGCGCGAGGCATTGGTCGCGTCGGTGGCGTGCACCTTGCCGCCGGTGAGGCGCCAGAGCAGGTAGCAATCGACGGTGCCGAACATCAATTCGCCGCGCGCGGCACGGGCCCGGGCGCCGGGGACATGGTCGAGTATCCAGGCGACCTTGGTGCCGGAGAAATAGGGATCGATGATCAGGCCGGTCTTCTGCGAGATCACGCCCTCGCGGCCGTCGGCCTTCAGTTTCGCGCAGATATCGGCGGTGCGACGGTCCTGCCAGACGATGGCGCGGTGCACGGCCTGCCCCGTCGCGCGATCCCACACCACGGTGGTCTCGCGCTGGTTGGTGATGCCGATCGCGGCGATGTCCTTTGCACTGATCCCGGCCTGCTCGATCGCCTCGCGACAGACCATCACGGTCGAGGTCCAGATGTCCTCCGGCTCGTGCTCGACCCAGCCCGAGGCCGGAAAATGCTGCGGAAACTCCGCTTGCGCCTTCGCCGCAATGGAAATATCGCCGCGAAACACGATCGCGCGCGAGGAGGTGGTGCCCTGGTCGATGGCGAGGACGAAAGACATGGCGGCTTACCTTGGCGTTTAGCTTGGCGTTTCCTTGGAGGAAGTCATTGTGTCGCGCCAAAGGGAGCGGATTAGGGCGCCAAGGTCAAGATTGGTCTCGCTTACCCTCCCCTGGAGGGGGAGGGTCGGCTCACATGAAGCGCAGCGACATGTGAGACGGGGTGGGGTGACGGTCTCTCGCCAGCCAACAGTGCCCGTGGGGAGAGATCACCCCGCCCCGCTCGCGCTGCGCGCGATCGACCACGGGCGAGCTACGCTCGTCCCGGACCCCTCCAGGGGAGGGTAAAGGAGAGCGCGGCTTGATTCAGGTTGATGTCTTCCGCTTGCGCTGGTGCTCAAGGTGCACGGCCGCCGCTTCACGCGAGCCGTAAAGCTCGACATAGATGCGCTCGACCACGGCGATCAGATCGGCCGTGATCTCCGAATTCCAGAATCGGATGACGTGATACCCTTCATCCTCTAGCCAACGTTGTCGTTCGGCATCGCGTTTGGCCATGGCGTCCTCATTGTGGTGCCCACCATCAAGCTCGATGATGAGACGCTTGGCCGGGCAGAAGAAATCGACGACGTAGGGACCGATCGGCGCCTGGCGGCGAAAGTGCGAGCCGTCCATGGGAAGATCTTTGAGAGCACGCCACAATACCCGCTCGTGCGGAGTCGTGTTTGCTCTCAACCTCTTTGCGGCGGCGCGTCGGATCGATGTTGAGACCATTGCCGCGGCTTCCCCCCCCCCCGCTTCGCGTTGCGCTTTGCGCAACACGAAGCGACCCTCCCCCTCCAGGGGAGGGTAAGTGAAGCGGCGCTTCGATGCAACTAAACGCTGTGTCGCCTTCACACCGCCGCCGTCGTGACGCCGCCGTCGATGACGATGGTCTGGCCGGTCATGAAGCTCGAGGCGTCGGAGGCGAGGTAGGCGACGGCGCCGGCGATTTCGTCGGGTTCGCCGATGCGGCGCAGCGGCGTGGTGGCGGTGCGGCGCTTCAGCATGGCTTCGTCCTCCCACAGCGCGCGGGCGAAGTCGGTCTTGACGAGACCGGGCGCGATGCAGTTGACGCGGACGCCTTTCGGACCCCATTCGCCGGCCAGCGAGCGGCACAGCGCGAAGTCGGCCGCCTTCGAGATGCCGTAGGCGCCGATCACGGTGGAGCCGCGCAGGCCTCCGATCGAGGAGATGATGACGACAGAACCGCCTCCGCGCTCCGCCATCTGCGGGATCGCCAGCGCGGAGAGCCAGATGTTGCTCTTGACGTTCGAGCCCATGATCTTGTCGAAGGCTTCGTCGGTGATGTCGAGCAGCGGGCCGTAATAGGGATTCACCGCGGCGTTGCAGACGAGGATGTCGATCTTGCCGTAGTGCCTGGTCGCGCCCGCGATCAGCGCCTCGACCTCGGCCTTGCGCGCGATGTTACAGGGGATGACGATGGCATCGCCGCCGGACGCATTGATGCCGTCGGCGACTTCCTTGCAGGCGTCGGCCTTGCGGGAGGAGACGACGACCTTGGCGCCGAGCTTTGCGAGCAGTTCGGCGGAGGAGCGACCGATGCCGCGGCTGGAGCCGGTGACGACCGCGACCTTGCCGGTGAGATCGAACGGGGTGTTTTTCATTGTTGTTGGGCTCCCTGTCTTGTCGTCATTCCGGGACACGCGCATCGCGCGTGAACCCGGAATCCAGAGGTTGTGGCGCGAGATCCCGGGTTCGCGCTACGCGCGCCCCGGGATGACGCCAAGGCGTCAGATCAACCCGCCCGCATCGGCGACGCGGCGCTGGTGGTAGTCGGTGTCGCCGAACGAGTTCTCGATCATGGTGAGGCGCTTGAAATAGTGGCCGATCTTCGCCTCCATGGTCATGCCGATGCCGCCGTGAAGCTGGATCGCCTGCTGTCCCACGAACTTCAGCGACTTGCCGATCTGCACCTTGGCCGCGGCGATGGCATTGCTGCGCTCCTTGGCGTTCTCGAAATCGCTCGCCATGGTGGCAAACATCGACATCGAGCGGGCCTGCTCGGCCGCGACGAACATGTCGGAGGCGCGATGCTGCAGCGACTGGAATGAGCCGATCGCGACACCGAACTGCTTTCGGGTCTTGATGTACTCGACGGTCGTCTTCAGCGATTCATCCATCAGGCCGACCGCCTCGGCGCAGAGCGCGACGCGGGCCTCGTCCACCACGCGCTCGATCAGCGCGAGTGAATCGTCGGGATTGCCGATTGCAGCATCAGCGCCGACTTCGACGCCGGTGAAGGTGATGTCGGCGGCGTGCAGGCCGTCCTGGGTCGGGTAGGATTTCTTCGCGACGCCCTTGGCATTCGCCGGGACCAGGAACACGCCGATGCCGGACTTGTCGCGGCGGTCACCCTTGGTGCGTGCGGTGACGACCAGCGTGTCGGCATTCTCGCCATTGAGCACGACGAACTTCTCGCCGTCGATGACGTAAGCGTCGCCCTTCTTCTTCGCGGTGGTCGAGACGTCGAACAAATCGTAGCGCGAGTTCTTCTCGAGCTGGGCGAACGCCAGCGTCTTGCTGCCGTCGATGATGCCGGGCACGTGCGCGGCCTTTTGCGCGTCGCTGCCCGCGTGGCGCAGGAAGCCGCCGCCGAGCACGACCGTTGCCAGATAGGGCTCCAGCACCAGCGCCTTGCCGAGCGCTTCCATCACGATCATGGTCTCGACGCCGCCGCCGCCGAAGCCGCCATCGGCCTCGCTGAAGGGCAGGCCCAGCAGACCCTGCTCGGCGAGCTTGCCCCAGACGGCTTTGCTCCAGCCGCCCTTCTCCTTCATGTACTTCTTGCGCTGCTCGAAATCGTAGGAATCGGTCAGCAGGCCGTCGATGCTTTCCTTGAGAAGCCGCTGCTCCTCGTTCAGGTCAAAATCCATTTCTGTGGTTCCTCGTACCCGGAATTTCTGTTTCGTCATCCCGGGGCGC
>NZ_CAKZJO010000102.1 GCF_936943645.1 uncultured Bradyrhizobium sp.
TCCACAAATACTTGATTCTCAGCCAAAATTACTGCGACCGGCTGACTCAGTACGATTAGCCGAAGGCGTAATCCGCCACCTTTGCTGCGGCAGGACGGCGGATTACGCTGACGCTAATCCGCCCTACGATGCTACGACTATCCAAACACATACGACGCCATCGCGACGCCTGCGACTTCGTCGACGAAGACGCGCTTGCCGACGTCGCTGCCCGCCGCGCCGGCGGCGACCATCAGCGGCAGCAGATGGTCCTCGCGGGGATGCGCGAGGCGCGCGCTCGGTGCGGTCTCCCAATCCACCAGCATCGCATTGCGGCGGGCCGGATCCGGATTGCTGATCGCCTCGTTCAGATAGGCCTCGAAATCGTAGGAGACCGGCTTGGACTCCGGCCGGTTGAAGCCGCGCATGTTGTGATAGGTCAGCCCGCTGCCGACGATCAAGATGCCCTCGTCTCGCAGCGAGGCGATCGCCTGCCCGACCTTGATGTGCTCGGCCGCGTCGTAAGCAGATTTCAGCGAGAGCAGCACGATCGGCATGTCGGCGTTCGGATACATCAGGCCGAGCGGCACGAAGGTGCCGTGATCGAAACCCTGATTGGGATCTTCGTGGCAGTCGACGCCGGCGCCGGCCAGCAACGCCTTCACCTTCGCCGCAAGCTCCGGCTTGCCCGGCGCCGGATATTTGAGGTGGTAGGTATGCTCGGGGAAACCGTAATAGTCGTACACCATCGGCGGATGCGCCGAGGTCGACACGGTGAAGGCATCGGCCTCCCAATGCCCGGTGATGACGAGCACCGCCTTCGGGCGTTCGGGCAACAAGCGCGGCAACCGGCCGAACTCCTCGGCGGTCCGGGCATATTGCACCCGCCTGTCCTCCATGAACGGCCAGGGGCCGCCGCCATGCGACAAGAACAGGGTCGGAAATCGCGTCATCGGGCTCGCCTCAATGGCAATACGCGCGCCAGTTCCGCGCGACCGGCGGCGAGCATAGGCAAACCGGCATGGTTAGCAAGTCGTTAACGATTTGCCGCCCAAAATCGGGCCGTGGCCGAAGCAGTCGGCCTGAAGACAAGTGAGACGTGAGATGAGGAAGTTTGCGCTGGGGGACGTCGTCAACAGTGACAAGGGCCGCCGCGGCATCGTCCGCGCCGCCTTCAAGTCGCGCGAAGGCCAGCAGTTCTACGCCGTCGAGAAGGACGGCGCGGTGGACTATCTGGAGGAAGACCGGCTGACGCCGGCTCCGCGCGTCGAGCTCGCGGCGTAAATCCGCTTCATTCTTGTCGCGCTAGCGCGCGAGCCGGTCGAGACGCTCCGCCAAGGGATCGTCGCCGCTCGCGATGCGATCGTTCGTGATCAGCAGCAGGCGGTCGCGGCTTGCGGCTCCATCCCAACGCGGCAGATCGGGACCGTTGGGATCGCCGGTCCTGGCGAAGTTGATCCAATAGGACCGTATGCGGCTTGCGACCTCGCGATCGCCGCGCGCGAGGATGCCCGCTCCCGGCACGCCCTCCACGCCGAAGATGAACTGCAATTCCCGCCCCTGCCCGCCCTCGGGGTTTGCGCGCCGGGCCTCGGGCACATAGGCGAAGCGATAGCGGAAGGTTGCCGCGCCGCTTGCGGCGTGCAGACGGGCCAGCAACCGTGCGGGCTCGGAAAAGACCTTGTCGGTATAGAGCCGTGCCGCAAGGTCGGAAGGCCTGGCGAGGTCGGGATAGAGCTTGCGCAGCTCATCGCTCGTGATGCCCGACGAGGCGACCTCCTCCTTGATGTCGAGCTCGCTGTCGAAACCGGTCTCGTCGCCGTTCGAGCCGATGATCAGGGGAATGCGGCTTTGATGTCCGGCGGCAAAACCCGCGGCAATGTCCTCGGTCACCAGACTGCCATCCAGCATCGGCGCGAAGCTGCGCCGCGATGTCTCCAGCAATCGGATTTCGGCGGCGAGCAGGCGTCGCGGTTCGACGGCGCGTGCATCCGCCGGCGATCCCAACACCGCCACGAACTGCCGGCCGATCGTTTCCGCCTCCTGCGCCGATCGCAACCGGGCGCGCGCGGGGATCGATTGCAGAATGGCCTTCTGGAACAGACCGCGCGCTTGCGCACACAGCATCAGAAGCGCGATCGACCTCGCGCCGGCGTCACGGCCAAACAAGGTGACGTTATCAGGGTTGCCGCCGAAGGCCGCGATGTTGTCGTGAACCCAATGCAGCGCGGCGATCTGATCCATCAGGCCGTAATTGCCGGAGCCGCTTTCCGAGAGCGCGGGATCGGCCAGCCAGCCGAGCGCGCCGAGGCGGTAATTGGCGGTCACCACGATGAGGCCGGCCTGCGCAAGCCTCGCGCCGTCGAACAGCGGCTCGTTCGCGGTGCCACCGATGAAGCTGCCGCCGTGAATGAACATCATCACCGGCAGCGGGCCGTCGACCCCGAAGGGGCGGAACACGTTCAGCGTGAGACAATCCTCGCTCGCCTCACGCCGCGCCGGCTGAAGACACGCCACGCCATATTCGTAGGCGGTGTGCATCTCCGAGTTCTCGGGCGTCGGCTGCGGCGGACGCCAGCGCAGCGCGCCGACTGGCGGCGCCGCGTAGGCGAGCCCCTTGAACGAGGCCACCTCGCCTTCGACAGCGCCGAGCATTTGTCCTTCGCGCGTCAGCGCAAATGGAAACTGTCCGACCGGCTGGGCCGTGGCCGAGCCGGCGAGCAAGGGGAATGCGGAAGCCGCAATGAGCGCAAGCAGGGATCGCATCTTCTGGGCATTTCGATGCGCGGAAACGTTTCCGTGAGGTTATGTCCGCGGCGCGCCACGAGGCAAGCCTGACGGCTCACTCACCGCGCTTTGCGAGGATCTCCGCCAGCGCGCGCCGCGCGATGATGCCGAGCTCACCCAGCGTGGAGTGCCCCGCCTGCGCGGCCTCGATCAGACGCTCGGCGATGAATCTGCGGCTGTCGTGATCGCCGCCATGCGGCAGCTGGCGGCAGGTCTCCTCCAGGACGACGTCCATGTTCGCTTTGGTCCGCTCACTCAACTCTGGCATGACGCTCGGTCGCTACGCGTGGCTTGTAACCGCAAGCATACACAGGCGGATCGGGCATGATTAGCCCGGGTGATCACGGCCATTGTGCATCGCGATGCGTGTAGCGCCGCAACATTCACGTGGCCACGATGCCGCCGCAAACAACCACCGAAGATTGCACTTGCTATGATGACAAGCTGAACCTGCAGCGATAGCCTGCCGGCAAAACGAAACATACGGGAGGAATGCCATGTCTGACGCGATGGTTGCTACACGTGCCTCCGAGGAACGCGGAACCGCTCAGCAGGTCGACGTCGCCGTGGTCGGCGCCGGATTTTCCGGCCTCTATCTCCTGCATCGCCTGCGCAAGGCCGGCTTCTCGGCCGTCGCCCTCGAAGAGGCCGACGACGTCGGCGGCACCTGGTACTGGAACCGCTACCCCGGCGCGCGCTGCGACATCCAGACCATCGACTACAGCTACACGTTCGATCCCGAGCTCGAGACGGCCTGGACCTGGTCGGAGAAATACGCCACCCAGCCCGAGATCCTGCGCTATCTCGGCTTCGTCGCCGACCGCTACGATCTCAGGCGCGACATCCGCTTCAAGACCAAGGTCACGGAAGCCCGGTGGGACGAGAAGGCCCAGCGCTGGCTGATCACCACCGACAACGGGCCGCCTGTCTCCTGCCGCCATTACATCATGGCGACCGGCTGCCTCTCGGCGCCGAAGCCGCCGGAGATCGAGGGCGTCAAGGATTTCAAGGGCGAGATCTATTTCACCGGACGCTGGCCGCATGGCGGCGTCAATCTCGCAGGGAAACGCGTCGCCGTGATCGGCACCGGCTCGTCGGCGATCCAGTCGATCCCGCTGATCGCCGAGCAGGCCGCGCATCTCACCGTGTTCCAGCGCACGCCGAACTTCGCGCTACCCGCGCATAACGGCCCGGCGCCGTCGGACCGCATGAGCCTGCTAACGAGCGACCGCGCCGCCTATCGCGAGCAGGCGCGCCAGTCGATGGCCGGCGTGCCTTATCCGCAGCAGACCGTCGTGAGCTGGCAATTGAGCGATGCCGAACGACGCGAGCGGTTCGAACGCGCCTGGGCCGCCGGTGATCTCGTCCATATCCTGACGCAGCTCTGGGCCGACCAGGCCGTCGACGTCGACGGCAACAAGATCGTCCAGGATTTGATCCGCGAGAAGATCCGCGCGGCGGTCAAGGACCCCGAAACGGCGGCGGCGCTGATGCCGGACGATCATCCCTTCGGCGCCAAGCGTCCCTGTCTCGACACCAATTACTACGCGACCTACAACCGGCCCAACGTCACGCTGGTCAATCTGCGCCAGGAACCGATCAAGGCAATCACGGCGAACGGCATCACCACGTCCAAGCGCGGCATCGACGTCGACGTCATCGTGTTCGCGACCGGGTTCGACGCCATGACCGGCGCGATCCGCGCCGTGCATCCGATCACCGGGCGCGGCGGCAAATCGCTCACCGACGTCTGGGCGCAGGGGCCGCAGAGTTATCTCGGTCTCACCGTCGAGGGCTTCCCGAACTTCTTCATGATCACCGGGCCCGGCAGCCCGTCGGTGCTGTCGAACATGGCGGTGTCGATCGAACAGCATGTCGACTGGGTGGTCGACCGCCTGGCCGCTCTGCGCGATGCCGGCTTCACCACGATGGAGCCGACCGAGACGGCGCAAGCCGGCTGGAACAGGCACATGGCCGACTGCGCGATGCTGACGCTGCACCGGCTAGCCAACACCTGGTACACGGGCGCCAACGTTCCCGGCAAGGTGCACGCCTTGATGCCCTATACCGGCGGCGTCGGCCCCTATCGCAGCATCTGCGACGAGGTCACCAGCCGCGGCATGCTCGGCTTCAAGCTCACCGGCCCCAACGGCGCCACGCAATGCAATGACGGCGAGGTGGTCCGCCTGCAGCCGGACGTGCGGCTGGTGCTCAACCTCCTGGCCACCCTCAACCTGCCGCCGATCGAGTCGATGGGAGCGGAAGGCGCGCGCGCCTTCGTGAACGAGTTCAACAAGGGCCGGCCCGCGGGTCGGCTGATCGGCGACATCGTCGACGGCACCCTGCCCGTCACCGGCGGCGCGCTGCCTTACCGGATCTACAAGCCTGCAACGCCCGGGCCGCATCCGGTCGTGGTCTATTTCCACGGCGGCGGCTGGGTGCTCGGCGACGAGCAGTCGGACGAGCCGTTCTGCCGCGACATGGTGCGGCGGACCGGCATGATGTTCGTCAGCGTCGGCTATCGTCACGCGCCGGAGCATCGCTTCCCGACTGCGGCCGAGGATGGCTACGCGGCAACACGCTGGATCGCCGAGCACGCCACCGAGCTCGGCGGCAGGTCGGGCCCGGTGCTGGTCGCGGGCTGGAGCGCCGGTGGCAATGTCGCCGCCGTCACCTGCCAGCTCGCGCGCGATCGCGGCGGGCCCGAGATCGCCGGCCAGCTCCTGATCTGCCCGGTCACCGACTGCAGCTTCGACCGTCCCTCCTACAACGACAATGCGACGGGCTATTTCCTGACGCGCTCGCTGATGTTCTGGTTCTGGGACCTCTACTGCTCGCCGGCCGACCGCACCGATCCGCGCGTCTCGCCGCTGCGCGGCAAGGTCGACAGGCTGCCGCCCGCTTTCGTGGCGACCTGCGAGTTCGATCCGCTGCGCGACGAGGGCATCGCCTATGCCGAGGCGATGTCGGCGGCGGGCGTCCCGGTCGAGCAGCTGAAGGCCCACGGCCATTTCCACTCGTCCTACACCATGGTCGACGTGGTGATCACGGGCGTGCCCGGTCGGGTGCAGATGGCGGAGGCCTTGCGGCGCTTCGCAGGGCTTCCGCCCAAGATCAGCAGCAGCGACGATCACGGCCACGGCCACGCCAGCCCGGGGCACAAGATCGCCGCGGCTGCGAGCTGAACGCGACGCGGCGGGGCGGGAACCTTTTGCCGACCGCCGCGTTGAGGCGTTGTGGCATTGAGATGCAGCGACAGGTGTAGGCCCCGGCACGCGGACCCGCGTGCTGGGGCGTTTTTTGCGTGAGGCGGGACGATGGGGGACGCGGTTGCGGAGTCAAAGGTCGATTTCGGTGCGCTTGCAGTGCTGAACAAATGGCCGTCACTGGGCAATCAGCGTCAGCCCGACCGGGAGCCTTACCAGGTCATCGAAGGCACGCTCGACGATTGCATCTCGGCGTTCATGGACAAGCCGGCGACAACCCGGCACCTCTATGAGATCCGCACCGCGGCGCAGCCGCCGCTCGTCACCGAAATCCTCTCGCCCGAGCACGTCCTCGAACTCTCGCGCCTGAGGGAATTCCTCTAACGGCCTTTCCGAAAATCGCGCTGGAACCTTCTTCCGGATTTTCCCGTTAATGGGGATCGAAGTCCGGAAAGCCAAGTCGCGAGTGCCCTGAGGATGCTTGAAGCTGGCCCATCATCTCCCGTCGTGCCCTATGGCGCAGACCAGACCCTGTTCGTGGTGATCGACCGCCGCGACAAGGCGACCGAGATCCGTGTCGAACGGAACGATCTCGAAGCCACGATCGGCGAGCTCGTCGCCGGATGCTTCAACGATCCCGTCAAGGTGATCTCGTTCAACACGCTCGAGCATTGGATGAAGGACATCTCGATCGATGTCGCCGGCGAGATCCGTGCACGCTGCGATATCGACGGCGTGAGGCTGCCGGACTATCTCAGCGACTTCGTCGAGAGCCATTCCCGATAGCGCGTCGCGCACGTTTGCCTGAAAGCACCTCGCGCCTTTGCGCGGACAACAAAAAAGCGCCGCTGCTGCGGCGCTTTTCGCGTGGTGTGAAACCTCAGTGGTGCCAGAACAACGCCAGCAGCAGAACGATCGGCAGCGGCACGCCAAGCAACCAAAGCAAAGCACCTCGTCCAAAACCCATGGTGTCCTCCTCTTTCTCCACTGCCCATATGACGCAGGAGAGGCCAAGAAGTTCCGCGCGTTTCGGAGAGGACGAATGCGTTCAGAGCATGGTTTACGGGCGTTATGCGCGGCGATATTTGCCGGCCATGACCTCGATCTCGCGGCGGCGTTCGTCGGCGAAGGTCTGGAGCTTTTCGATCGTCAGCGTATCGGTGATCCGTTTGGCGAGCCGTTCGGCGCGGGCGGCCTGATCTTCGAGATACTGGATCGTCTTCAAGCGCCCGCCTCCCCAACAGCCCCAAATTGTCTGGACACGCATGGTGCTTGAGAAGCCGCTAACAGCCGGTTAAGCGGCGGGCCGAACGCGATGTCTCCAACTCACTGCACCACGTCGAGCCGGACATTGGTGATGCCCTTGTCGACCATGCCGAGCGCCTCGGCTGCGGAGGGCGAGATGTCGACCACGCGGCCGCGGACGAAGGGGCCGCGATCGTTGACCCTGACGGTGACGAAGCGGCCGGAGGACACGTCGGTGACGCGCAGCTTCGTGCCGAACGGCAGGCTCGGATGCGCCGCGGTCAGTTCGTTGCGGTCGAACTTCTCGCCGCTCGCCGTCTCCGTGTCCGAATAGAAGCTGGCAACGCCGTGCGAGGCTTGCTTGGCCTCGCCCGGCGCCTCGGGAACGCGCGCCCGGCTGATCGGCCTTGGATGCAGCGCCGCCACCCGGTGCGGCCGCTCGACCGCGGCCTGCCGGCTGGTCGTCGCGAGATCCGCCTTCTGGCGGCCGACCGGCGATTGCGCGCAGGCGGCAAGCGAGGCGGCAGCGATGATGGCGAGCAGCAGCCGGGATGCGGCTGCTGGGGAAATCCGGGCAGTTTCGGCACGTGCGATGCAAGACATGGTACGCCCCTTCCGAACTGGGGCGGATTTTCGGTGGGCAATGAGGGCCAAACCTTGTCGGAACAAAAGCGGGCGTGGGGCCGCCGCCGTTTCGCACCGGCTGTGACGATTCCACCACAGTGATGCGTCCAGAATCGGGACAGATGGGCCCGCGCCGGCGCGCCTCACAGCGAGATCAGGCGCCCGCCGGAGGTCCGGGTGGCGCCTGACTACAGTTGGGTGTTCTTGCGCTGATCGCCTGTTGGTCTGGCGACGTCAGTAATGCGGCTCGTACATCTGGGACTGCACCAGCGCCTTGACGTCGTTGGGCGCCGGTCCATCCGCGAGGCCGCGCTGATAGGCGACGTCGGCAACGGCCGCGGCGATGCGGACCGAGACCTCGCGGATGCGCGGCAGCGCCGGATAGAGACTGCCTTGCGCGAGGTCCTCCTTGCCGACGCAATCGGCCAGCGTATGGGCGGCCGCCATGAACATCTCATCCGTCACCAGCTTCGAGCCGCTGGCGATGACGCCGAGGCCGACGCCGGGGAAGATGTAGGAGTTGTTGCCCTGGCGCGGCACGAAGCTGCGGCCGTTCAGCGTCACCGGATCATACGGGCTGCCGCAGGCGAACAGCGCGCGTCCTTCAGTGTAGCGATAGGCATCTTCCGCCGAGCATTCGGCCTTCGAGGTCGGATTGGAGAGCGCGAACACGATCGGCTGCTCGTTGAGCTCGGCCATCGCCTTGAGCACTTCCGGCGTGAAGGCGCCGCCGACCGCGGCCACGCCGATGATCGCCGTCGGCTTCAGCGTCTTGATCGCGGTGAGGAAGTCGGAGATCGGCGCCTGGCCGGTGTGCGCATAGCGCAGCTTGTGGCCGGAGAGGCCTTCGCGGCCGCCGACGACGAGGCCGCGGGAATCCACCAGCCAGTTGCGCCGGAGCGCGTCCGCCTCGGAAGCCCCCTCCGCCATCATCGCGGACACCACGAGATCGGCGATGCCGGTCGCCGCCTCGCCTGCGCCCAGGAACAGGATCTTCTGGTCCTTCAGCTTGCCGCCGGAGATGCGCAGGGCCGAGAACAGGCCGGCGAGCGCCACCGCCGCGGTGCCCTGGATGTCGTCGTTGAAGACGCAGGCCTCATCGCGATATTTATGCAGCAGCTTGAACGCCGAATGATTGGCGAAATCCTCGAACTGGATCAGCACGCCCGGAAACGTCTTTCGCGCGGCCGTCATGAACTCGTCGACGAAGCTGTCATAGGCTTCGCCCGTGAGCCGCCGCTCGCGCAGGCCGAGATAATAGGGATCGTTCAGCAGCTCTTCGTTGTTGGTGCCGACGTCGAGCACGATCGGCAGGCAGGCTTCCGGATGCACGCCGGCGCAGGCCGAATAGAGCGACAGCTTGCCGACCGGAATGCCCATGCCGTTGGCACCGAGATCGCCAAGTCCCAGAATGCGCTCGCCGTCGGTGACGACGATCAGCTTGGCCTGATAGGGCCAGTTCTTCAGGAGCTCGGCGATCTGGCCGCGGTCGCGCGAGGAAATGAACATGCCGCGCGGCCGCTGGAAGATCAGGCCGTATTTCTGGCAGGCGAGCCCGACCGTCGGGGTGTAGATGATCGGCTGGATCTCGTCGATATTGTCGACGACGACGCGGAAGAACAGCGCCTCGTTGCGATCATGCAGCGCGTTCAGCGCGACATATTTTTCCAGGTCCGTGGGCAGCGTGCGCAGATTGGTGAGGACGCGCTGCGCCTGCGTCTCCATCGTCAGCACGCATGGCGGCAGCAGGCCACGCAGGCCGAGTGCGGCGCGCTCGGATTCCGTGAAGGCAGTGCCCTTGTTGAGCAAGGGATCGCGCAGCAGCGCCATGCCTTGCGGCGGATTGGTCGAGGTCGATTGGGCAACGACCCGGGCAGGTCTATTCACGAATTCCCCCAAAGAAAGCTTCACATTGAACCGCGCGCATTGTCGGCCAGCGCTTCTTCGAGATCAAGGACGTAGCGACCGGGGCCTCGATTGTGATCTCGCACCGCAGCGAGATTTGCGCGAACGACTCGCAGCCGCGCGAGACGCAAAGGTTAACGCCGCGAGCTATTCCGGCTTGATGTTGGCTGCCTTCACGACCGGCCACCATTTGTCGGTCTCGGCCTTCTGAAACGCGGCGAGCGCTGCGGGTGTCTGCTGGTCGGGCGGTGGTATCTCTTGCCCCAGTTCGGCAAAGCGCTGCTTGACCGCGGCATCGGCCAGCACGGCGACGATCGCCGCGTTGATCTTGCCGACGATCTCCTTCGGCGTGTTCTTCGGTGCCCAGATGCCGTGCCAATAGGAAATATAAAGTCCCGGCAAACCCGCTTCGTCGACGGTCGGAACGTCGGGCGCAGAGGCAAGCCGCGTCGGCGAGGTCACGGCGAAGGCCTTGATCGCACCGCTCTTGACATGCGGCAGCGAGTTCGACGCCTGGTCGAACATGATGTCGATCTGGCCGGCGACGAGATCGATCATCGCGGGCCCTGCGCCGCGATAGGGCACGAACTGGAAATCGGTGCCGGTCTTGTCCTTGAAGAACACGCCGGCGACATGTGCGCCCGTGCCGGCGCCGGCCGTCCCGGCGGTGGCCTTGCCGGGATTGGCCTTCAGCCAGGCGATCATCTCCTTCAGATTGTTCGCCTCCAGCGACTTCCGGCCGACGATGAGCTGCGTGCCCATCGCGATCATCGCGACCGGCTCGAAATCGATGACGACGTCATAGGGCAGCTTGAAGATCGCGCCGTTCAGCACATGGGTGCCCCAATGGCCGATCGTGATCGTGGTGCCATCGGGCGCAGCGCGTGCCACGCGCGCGCCCGCGATGCTGCCTGACGCGCCTGCCACGTTCTCGACCACGACGGTGGTGTGCAGCTCGGCGGCGATCCGTTCCGACAGGATCCGTGCCAGCGTGTCGGTCGGGCCACCGGCCGCGAACGGCACGATGAGGGTGATCGGGCGCGATGACTGGGCGCCTGCCGGTGCCCACCACATCGCGCACCCGATCAACGCGCCAACGACGATCACATGACCGCGCAACACGGCCCAAAGCCCCCGCATCAGCCTCTCCCCCTTTTTGCCGCCCGCATGTCGTCAGCGGGCTGGAGGGCGAGTGAACGCTGCCGGACGGGCCGAGACAAGCGGTAAGTTGATCGCTATCCGGCTGCGCGCCGCGGCGTCAGGTTGGCGGCGCCATCGGCCGGCGGCGCGATATGCATCAGGATGGTCTGGGTGGCGGAGGCGACATTGATGCCGTGCTGCTGGAAGCGCAGCTTCATGCGGCGGTTGAATTCGCGCTGGACCGGCCAGCGTCCGGCTTCGGTGCAGCGGATCTGGCCGACGATCGAGACCATCGCGCCGTCGACCTTGTCGATGCCCCAGAGGTCGAGATCGCCCCGGATCAGCGCGCGGAAATCCGGCTCGCGGCGCATCTCCTCGACGATCTCCTTGAGGATCTGGCCGGCACGGTCGGTGTCCTCCTTGTAGGCGACGTTGACGCTGACCGAGGCGTTGCCGGCGCCGCGGCTGGCATTGGTGATGGTCGTGACCGCGCTGAACGGCACGATGTGCACGGCGCCGTCGCCCGCGCGCAGACGTATCGTTCGAATGGACACATTCTCGACCACGCCCGACAGCCCCGAGACGCTGACATTGTCGCCGACCTGCACCGTGTTCTCCAGCAGCAGGAACAGCCCGGTGATGAGATCCTGCACCAGCTTCTGCGAGCCGAAGCCGATGGCGATGCCGACGATGCCGGCGCCCGCCAGCAGCGGCGCGACATTGACGCCGATCTCGCTGAGCGCGGTGAGGCCGACGACGGTGGCGATCAGGCAGAGCAGCGCGGTGCGCAGCATCGGCTGGAAGGTGCGCAGGCGCGCGGCGCGGGCATAGTGCCCGTCGCGCGACAGCGTGTTGATCTGACGGTCCAGCAGCGCGTTGCTGGCTTCCCAGATCGCCGCTGCGATGAACACGGCGAGGCCGATGGTCACCACGGCCGAGATCAGCCGGCTGCCGATCTGGCCGCCATAGAACCAGACGATGGCATCCACGCCCCAGACCTCGAGAACTGCCACGAAGCCGATGAAGGCGATCACGCCGGAGACGATCTTGCGCAGCAGCGGCAGATAGCGATTGGCACGGATCTCGAGGCCCGGAAAGCGCTGCAGGATCTCCGGCTTGATGCGGAAGCCGCGGTCGATCAGGCTCAGCGTCACCATGATGGCAACGCGCGTGATCAGCGCGACGGCGATGGTGCCGACGAAATATTGCAGCAGCAGCGAATAGCCGTTGCGGATGTTGAGCGCCCACACCGCCCACAGCGCAAGATCGAGCGCGATGGCAAGATAATGCCAGCCGCCGGCAATGCGGTTGCGCAAACGTGCGGCGATGCCCTGCCGCTCGGCGGGCGCGCGGATGGCGTCGGCCACCTGGCGGCGGCATTGCAGGATGATGACGACGACGAAGAGGTGCACGACCAGCATCACCATGCGCAGCAGCGCGGCGTAGCCGGCGCGGTGCAGGCCGAGCAACAGCGCCACATTGGCGAAAGCGATACCGGTGACGCCGACGCCGACGATGCGGCGCGCCCAGATCTCGACATAGGCCGCGGTCTCGGCGCGGACCGGAAACAGCCCGAACGGCCCCGCCAGTGCCCGAACCACGCAAATGAGCCCGCGCGAGAACGCATAGGCGTTGACGACCGCAAGGATGACGAGACGAACGGTGGTGGGCTGGCCGATCTCGGTGCCCAGCAGCGCCGTCGCGACACCCACGAAGAGAAGCACGGGAAGCAATTCGAGGACCAGACGGCCGAACACGTAGGGCAGCCGCAGCATGACCTGCCAGACCCGCGCCAGGCTGTGGCGGCGCTTGTTCAGCTCGGGCGCGGGGGTGACGTCGGCAACCGACGACGGCGGATCGGCAATCGGCAATACCTGCGCCGGAAGATGCGCGGCTTGCGGCACGCGTTCCTCGAGAAACGCGACCGGGCGGCGGATCAGGCGGAACAGCACCCACTCGGCCGCGAGCGCGCAACCGACCACCAAGGCAAGCTTCCAGGCGATCTCGATCAGAAGGTTATAAGCCGCAGGATCGTTCGCGGTCCGCACGATCCAGTAGTAGAACGCCGGGAAATGCGTGATGGTCCGCGCCACGCTGGCAATCTCGCTCGAGATATCGCCGATCTCCTCGGACACCGTGAGCAGAAGCTGCGCACCGAGACCGTCGGCCGAGAGCGGGATCGGCGACTTCTGCTCGGGTGCGGGCGGCGCATTCTGCTGCGGACCGGATGCATTGGCGATGGCGCGCAACGTATCGATCATCTGCGCGCGCTTCCTGTCGTCCTGGAGCGTGTCCAGCGCGCGCTTGGCTTCATCGGGCGACAAGGCAGCAGCATTGTTCGTCGCCGGCCGGACCGGCTCGGCACGGACGCCGGAGAGAGAAAAGATCGCGAGGAAGAGAGCAGCGAGGAACGCCGGGGCAAGCTTGTGCGACACGAGGATTCCCTGGAAAAATGAATGCGCCGGCGGCGTCGGGACCGTCACCGCCGAAGCACATGCGTCATGTCGGATGGCCGTTATTCGCCCCCGCGCTGTGTCGGAAGTTGGCCAGCGGGACGACATTCTCTTGGCATTTGCCGCAATGCGAAGATGGGGAACCCGCGCTTCAGCGGCTCTCACATGCCGATGGAACGCGTTTCGCCATTCTGCAAGCGACAGGAAGCCGCCATGATGATGGGGAGACCCAGCGCGCCCCGAGTGCACAGCTCATCTGCAATCGCCCGCCTGTCATTCCGGGCGCCAGCCCGGAATGACAGCGAGGAGGAGGAGGAGAAAAGCGGGATGTCAAAAGGCACTCTGCACGGCGGCCTCGTCGCGGCCAGCCGACACGATTGACGTGATGCAAAATACAGCGCCGGGAAGGTAGGGGCTCTGCCTTACTGATGCAGCCCGCTAAACCTTGACCCGGCGTGCCGTTCGCGGTTTCTGCCGCTATGCGATAGTCCGAACGAGCTCCATCGCACTTAACGCGGCTGGATTTGCGGAGGTGGAGTCATAGACCTCCCCTTGCTCTGAGATGGACGTTACGCGTCGCTTGTTGGCGACCACGAACATGGTCCTCCTGTGACACAAAACTGTCAAGCGGGATCAGTGATGTGAGTGATCACAATTGGACGCACCAGTTCCACCATCGCAGCGCGGATGCAGCGGGGGAAAAACGATGACTTCATCGCCCTGTTTTGCCCGACACGACAAGATGATTTCGCAACGTCGAAAGCCCTTCCCGCCCCATCAGCAAGCCGTTGATTTTGCTGTCGCCGGCTACTGTGCATGGGGTTGTTTCACGATTTTTTCGTCTTGCCCTTCTTTTCTTCCTGCTCCAGCGCCTTGCGCACCTCGTCGAACTCCCGCAGCGAGGCCTTGTCGGCGCGCGGAAACTTGAGGTCGAGCTTCTCGAGCGCAGCATTGATCACCGAGCCGATCACGACGCGCGCGAACCATTTGTGGTCGGCCGGCACGACATACCAGGGCGCGTGGGAGGTCGCCGTGTGCCGGACGATGTCCTGGTAGACGGCCTGATAGCGCGGCCACAGCGCGCGCTCCTTGATGTCGTCCATCGAGAACTTCCACTGCTTGGCCGGGTCCTCCAGCCGGTCGAGGAAGCGCTCGCGCTGCTCGTCCTTGGACACGTTGAGGAAGAATTTCAGCACCACGGTACCGTTGCGGCAGAGGTAGCGCTCGAACGCCGAGATGTCCTCGAAACGCTCCTTCCAGATGCTCTTGGTGACGAGCTTCTGCGGCAGCTTCTCCTTGGCAAGGATCTCCGGATGCACGCGCGTCACCAAACATTCCTCGTAATGCGAGCGGTTGAAGATGCCGATGCGGCCGCGCTCGGGCAGCGCGATCATATGACGCCAGAGGAAGTCGTGATCGAGTTCCTTGCTGCTCGGCGCCTTGAAGGCATGGACCTCGCAGCCCTGCGGGTTGATGCCCTCGAAGATCGCCTTGATGGCGCTGTCCTTGCCGCCGGCATCCATGGCCTGGAACACGATCAGCAGCGACCAGCGGTCCTGGGCGTAGAGCTTCTCCTGAAACTCGATCAGCCGCTTCTTGTTGGCGTCGAGCAGCTCCTGCGCCTTCTCCTTGTCGAGATCGCCCTTCTCGTTGGTCTTGTGCGCCTTGAGGTGGAACTTGCCCGAACCGTCATAGCGGAACGGCGTGATGTAGCGATCAAGCTCCTGGGCGAGCGATTTGGACGGCTTCTTGCTCATGAGCGCGGGGCACCTTGCGTTGCGGCTTCAATCGGTCGAGCAAGCTACCAAGGATGCCCTTGGGAAGGAATATGATGAAAAGCACCAGCAGCACGCCGTAGACGAGGTTGTCCCAGCCGACCGCCTTGGTGCCGAAGCCGATGCGCAAGGTCTCGGCCAGGAGAATGGTGATGATGGCGCCGAAGGTCGGCCCCAGCGAGACGAACAGGCCGCCGACGATGGCCGCGAACACCATCTGCAGCGACACGGCGATGCCGCTGACCGTGTCGGGCGTGATGAACATCTGGTACTGGCAGTAGATCGCGCCCGCGAGCGCCGTCATCAGCGCGCTGAGCAGCGTGATCTTCAGCTTCTCGGCGGTGACGTCGACGCCGGCGGCGGCCGCTGCGTCCTCGTCCTCCGAGATCGCCTCCAGCGCGTAGCGGGCCATGCTGCGGTCGACCCAGTGCCAGACCACGATGCCGAACAGCCAGACCCCGAGCGCGATCAGGTACCACGTCGTCTTGTCGTCGAATTGCAGCGCCAGCAGCTTGTTGCCGGACGCCCGGTTCGGCGTGTAGCCGAGCGAGCCGCCGGTGTAGTCGCGCGTCGCCGTGATGACCTGGAGCACGATGCCCGACAGCGCCAGCGTCACCAGCACGAAATAATGCCCGGTGATGCGGAAGCGGAAGCAGGGATAGCCGACGATCAGCGCCAGCGCGCCTGCCGCGACCATGCTGATGGGAATGCCGATCCAGGGCGACCAGCCGAGATGATTCCAGAGCAGCGCGGTGACATAGGCGCCGATCCCCATGAAGCCGCCATGGCCGAGCGAGACGAGGCCGAACCGTCCCATCATCGACCAGGACGTGTAGGCGAACGACCAGATCAGGATCAGCACGAGGATGTGGAGATGGTAGGGATCGCGATACAGAAACGGCAACGCGACCAGCGCCGCCAGCCCGATTCCCCAAGCCGCAAGCCTTCCCTGCCCGATCATCGGCGCCTCGCGAGCAGGCCCGCGGGCCGGATGAACATCATGACGATGAAGAAGGCGAAGGCGAGCACGTAGCCCCATTCGAGGTCGGAGAACAGCCCGCCAAGCGAGATGATCTCGGCGAAGACGAAGGCGGCGATGAAGCCACCGATGAAATTGCCGAGGCCGCCGAGCACGCAGATCAGGAAGGTGATCGGCCCGAAGGAGAGACCGACGAAGGGGTGCACGTCATATTGCAGGACCAGCAAGCACGCGGCGAGCCCGGCCAGCCCGCCGCCAATGGCTGACGTGATGAGATAGATCCGCTTCGTATCCACGCCCATCAGCGCCATGATCTGGCGGTCCTGCGAGATGGCGCGGATCGCGGTGCCAGTGAAGGTGCGCGTCATGAACAGGTAGACCGCGACCATGCCGACCAGCGCGGCCAGGAACGACAGCAGCCGCGCATAGCTGAAATTCATGTCGCCGAAGGCCAGCACCGGCAGGCGGATGCCGAGATTGCGGAAGTCGATGCCGAAGGCGACGGTGGCAAAGCTCTGCAGCACGAACAGCACCCCGCCGGTCGCCAGCAGCTGGTTGATCGGCGGCGCGGTCAGGAGCGGCGCGATCACGAGATAATGCAGCGCCGCACCCAGCAGCGCGACCAGCAGAACGGTGAGCGGCGCCGCAATGAAATAGCTGAGGCCGTAATACTGCACCATGAAATACATGGCATACATGCCGATCATCACCAGCTCGGCGTAGCAGATCCAGGTGACGTCGATGACGCCGAAGATCAGGTTGAGCCCGAGCGCGAGCAGCGCCAGCACGCCGCCGAGCAGGATGCCGTTGATCACGGCCTCCAGCAAATAGATGTCGAAAATATCCAGGAACGCCTGCATGAACATCACACCCCGAGATAAGCTTCCTTGACCGTGTCGCTCGCCAGCATCTCGGCCGAGGTGCCGGACGCGCGGATGGTGCCGGCCTCGATCAGATAGGCACGGTCGACCACTTTCAGCACCTGCTGCACGTTCTGCTCGACGATCAGCACGGTCAGCCCGCTGGCGCGGATCCGCTTCACCAGCTCGAACACCTGCTGCACCACGACCGGCGCAAGCCCGGCCGAGGGTTCGTCAAGCAGCAGCAGCTTTGGATTGGACATCAGCGCGCGCCCGATCGCGCACATCTGCTGCTCGCCGCCGGACATGGTGCCGGCCATCTGGTGACGGCGCTCCTTCAGGCGCGGAAACAGGTCGAACACGACCTCGAGCCGCTCGGCATAATGGCCGCGCGCCTCCTTCATGAAAGCACCCATCTTGAGATTGTCGTCGACCGAGAGCTGCGGAAACAGCCGCCGGTTCTCCGGCACATGCGCGATGCCGAGGCTGACGATCTTGTGCGACGGCGTTGCCACGACGTCCGTGCCCTCCATCCGGATCGACCCGCGCGAGGGCCGGATCAGGCCGGAGATGACGCGCATCAAGGTGGTCTTGCCGGCACCATTGGGGCCGATGACGCCGACGGCTTCGCCGGCCTTGACGTCGAGATTGACGTCGAACAGCGCCGGGAAGGTACCATAGCCGGCGTTGACGCCGCGCAGCTCCAGCATCACACCCCTCCTGCACGGCGGCGCGCTTCGGCCGCCGCCGCCTGCGTGGTCTCGGCATCGGTGCCGAGATAGACCTCGATCACGCGCGGATCGCCGGCCACCGCGCTCGGCAGCCCTTCCGAGATCTTCTCGCCGTGATCGAGCACCATGACGCGGTCGACGACGCGCATCAACACGCCCATGATGTGCTCGACCCAGATGATGGTGATGCCGAGCTCGTCGCGGATGTTGCGCAGCATGTCGGCGGCCTGATCCATCTCGGCCTCGTCGAGGCCGCCGAGGCTCTCGTCCGCAAGCAGCAGCTTCGGCGCGGTGGCGAGGGCCTTGGCGAGTTCGAGCTTCTTCAGTCCCGCCGCGCCGAGGCCATCGACGCTGGCATGGCGATCGGTCGGCAGGCCGACCATTGCGAGTGAGCGCTCGGCCGCCTCTTCGGCCTTGACGCGGCTGTGGCGACCCTGGCCGTAGAAGCCGGCCAGCGCGACGTTCTCGAAGATGGTCAGCCGGCGGAAGGGGCGTGGAATCTGGAAGGTGCGCCCGATGCCGCTGTTGATGATCCGGTGCGGGGCAAGGCCCGCGATCTCGGAGCCGCCGAACAGGATCGAGCCCGATGTCGGCGCCAGCGTGCCGGAGAGCATGTTGAAGATCGTGCTCTTGCCCGAGCCGTTGGGGCCGATCAGGCCGAGGATCTCGCCCTGGTCGACCCGGAACGACACGTTGTTGACGGCGGTGAAGCCGCCGAACCGCTTCACCAGCCCGCTGACCTCCAGCACCAAAGCCCTCCGCCGCTACTGGTTGCTGTAGGTGGTGCCCTTCGGCAGCGGCAGCACCGCCTCGCGCTGCGCCTGGCTCTTCGGCCACACCACATGGGACTTGTCCTCGAGATACTGGATCACGACGGGGAACGAGCGCTCGTTCTGCCCGGCCATGGGCGTGCCCTCGCCGTAGAACTTCACGCCGAAGCCGAGCATGGTGCCGCCTTCAGGGATGTCGGTGTCGAGCGCGGCCTTGCGCAGCGCCTCGGGATCGACGCCGCCGTACTTCTTGATCGCCCGCGGCAGCACATCCGCCATGAACACGTAGGTGTTGGACGCGCCGATGCCGACATGGGCGGAGCGGATGGCAACGCCGGGCTTGATCTTGTCGAATTCCTCGCCGACCATCTTGATGACGGGCGGGAGCTTCGGATCCATGGTCTTCTGGTTGGCGAGCCAGATCGAGATCGGGTCGGTGTTGAAGATATAGGTAGCGTCGGCCCCCATGCCTTCCTTCAGCTTTTCATAGACGCCATAGCCTGCGCCATGCCCCATCAGCGCGCCGAACTTCAGGCCCTGCTCGCGGGCCTGACGCAGCAGCAGCGTGATGTCCGGATTGTAGCCGGTGTGGAAGATGACGTCGGGCTTGGCACGCTTGAGCTTGGTCACCAGCGCGGAGAGATCCGGCGCGGTCGCCGAATAGCCCTCCTTGAGCACGACGTTGAAGCCGGCCTTCTTGGCACCGACCTCGTTGCCCTTGGAGACGTCGACGCCGTAGGCGCCGTCCTCGTGGATGATGGCGACGCGCAGATCCTTCGGCTCCTTGCCGAACTTCTCCTTGGCGTTCTGCGCGATGAAATCCATCGTCATCATGCCGAACTGGTCGCCGCTGGCCTGCGGGCGGAAGACGTATTTGTAGCCCTTCTCGTTGAACACGGCCGACGAGATGCAGGTCGTCATCCACATGAACTTCTTGAGCTGCTCGACGCGGGCGGCGACCGGCACGCATTGCGCCGAGGAGAAGAAGCCGAGCACCATGTCGACCTTCTCCTGCTCCAGCAGGCGCACGGATTCGTTGATGGCGATGTCGGGCTTGCTCTGCGCGTCGGCATAGACGGCCTCGATCTTGTAACCCTCGACGCCGGTCTTGGCGAAATGGTCGAGGATGATCTTGGCGCCGACATAGTTGAGCTCGGAGCCGCCGCCGGCCAGAGGCCCGGTCAAATCAAAGACGACACCGATCTTGATCTTCTTGTCCTGAGGTCTGTCCTGGGCTTTGGCGGACACCGCCAAGCCCGTCGCCGATATCGCGACCAACAGCCCACCTAGCAAACGGGCAGCCATGCGCACGCGCATCAAAACCTCCCTGGACGATTGTGCATTGCATTCGTCTTGATCTTGCTTGCCCCCATCACATGGGCAGAGCGCAGGGATGTCAAGTCTTGCGCATCAGCGCGAGGCGAACTGCTGCTCGACGAAGGCCGTGACAAATCGCGGCATGGTCGGCCTGAGATCACTCATCCCGCGCACGAGATGGATGGCCGACAATTCGGGCTCATCCTCGCGGGCGAGGTTGGCTTCGATCCGGGCGCGCGCCTCTTCGCCCGACATATCCAGGTTGAGCACCTGCATCATCGCAATCGTGGGGCCGCTGACGATGCAATGCCAGTCCGGCTCGGCCTGAAAGTCCGCCGCGGTCAGGCCGGTCTCCTCCTCGAGTTCGCGGACGACGCTGCCGGGAATGTCCAGCGTGCCATCCCTGACGTCGTCGAGATCGGGCGTGCCCGAGGGGAAATAGATGCGGCCCGCATTGGCGGTGTGCGCCGCCATCTCGCCCATCACGAAGGCACCGTCAGACGCGCGCAGCGCGCCCATGCCAAAACCGTTGAACACGGCGGGGCCGGGAAAGCCCCAGTCGCGCCAGGCAAGGAAGCTTGCGAAATCGGTCTCGAAATAGGTCGAGGCGAAACGGCCGCCTGTGAACACGGGATCGCGCCCGAGCAGGACGCGGCCGTTCCAGATCTTCGGCCTCTCGCGCTGCTTCTCGGCGAAGTGCGCCGCGATCTCGTCGCGGCGCTCCTCGGCGAACGGCCAGTCGATCGGCCGCACGGCAAGATCAAGCGTCGTGACGCGGTGAATGATGGGTGTCGTCATGACGGACGATTACCACATCTTCGCGTCAGCTATTTGGCATTCCCCGTCGTCTTCTTGGCCTGGTCGACGAACTTGTTGGTGAAGGTCTTGCTGACGTCGATCTTGGCGTTGGCGACCTCCGGCGAGCCGACGCTGAACACCGCGAGCACGGCGTCCGCGCCCTTCGGGTCCATCTTGCCGGTCTCCGAGTACATCGGGATCGTGTTCTTCAGCGCGGCGAGATAGAGGTCCTTGTTCTTGCCGACCGTCTCCTCCGGCATCTTCGCCATGATCTCCTCGGGGCTGTGCGAATGGATCCAGCTGAGCGTGGCGAGGATCGCGTTGGTCAGCGCCTGCGTCTCCTTCTCGTGCTTGGCAACCCAGGCCGCGGTCGAGTACAGCGCGCCGCCGGGATATTCGCCGCCGAAGGTCTCGAGCGTGTCCTTCTGCGTCCGGGTGTCGGAGAGGATGCGCAGATCCTTGTGGCTGCCCTGCAGCACGGTGACGGAGGGATCGAGCATCACGGCGGCGTCGATCTGGCCCTGCTCCATCGCGGCGACCGCGGTGGCCCCTAAGCCGACGCCGATCACGGCGGCGCTGGTGGGATCCACCCCGTTCTTCTTGAGCATGTATTTCAGGAAGAAGTCGGTGGAGGAACCGGGCGCGCTGACGCCGACCTTCTTGCCGGCGAGGTCCTTGACCGACTTGATGTCGTTGGTGCGCGAGGGCGCGACCACCAGCACGAGGCCGGGATAGCGGTCATAGACCACAAAGGCCTGCAGCTCCTGCTTCTTGGCGGCCAGGTTGACGCAATGGTCGAAATAGCCGGAGACGACGTCGGCACTGCCGCCGAGCACGGCTTTCAGCGCGTCCGAGCCGCCCTTGAGGTCGACCAGCTCGACATTGAGACCCGCCTTCTCGTATTCGCCGAGCTGCTTGGCCAGCACCGTCGGCAAATAGCATAGGCAGGAGCCGCCGCCGACCGCGATGGTGACCTTGCTTTGCGCCGCGGCAAATCCGGTGGTGAGCGTCAGTGCGAGCAGCGCACCGGCGAGCCTGGCAATTGTGTTCTTCATTGGTTTCCTCCGTTCGGCCGGCGGCACCATAGAGCAGCAGGACTGGCTTGAGAAGCGCTGCCAGAGGCACTGGCCATCGGCCTTTCGGCGCAATAGCATGTCCGGACAAGAACAAGTCTCGATGGGGAGGATCATCCATGAATCGTATTACAGCCGGACTGTCGATTACGGCCGCCTTCATCGCCGGCTGCGGCGCAACCTACCTGCTCGGTCCGGCGCTCGCCGCCGAGAGCATCACCGCACAGATCATCCATACCGGTGAAATGGAAGGCGACGCGCTGGGCCCCGCCAACAAGGTCGGCTACCGCTCCAAGACGTTCATGACCGCCGACGGCGCCACCGTGTCGATCCAGGTCGGCAATGTGCCCAAGCACCTGCATCCCAACACCAACGAGATCCAGTACATCCTGGACGGCACCGGCACGATCTGGCTCGGCGACAAGGAGGTCACCGTGAAGCCGGGCGACCTCGTCATCATCCCGAAGGGCACGCCGCATGGCGGCACCAAGCCGATCTCGGGCCAGGTCAAGGCGATCGCGATCAAGACGCCGCCGCAGGCGCCCGACGACGTCAAGCTGCTGGATTGAGGCCGAAAGCCAGGCCTGGTCGAGTGACCGGGCTCGCACGGCCGTGCGAGCCCGTTTCGTCCATTCTGGTGCTAGATCGGGCGCGCCTGCTTGCGGATCTCGTTTGCGATCGGCTTGAGGGTGTCGCCCGGCAGCTGGCCGACGAGCGTGTAACCCATGCCGCCCTCCGCCCACACGAAGCCTGCGACATCGCCGGTCGATTGCGGCATCATCGGCGTCGCCAGATCGCGGTTGCTCATCGGGCGCGTCAGCACCACGAGACGGTTGCCGCGATCATCGTCGTACATGAACATCGCTGCCGGGCCATGCGACGTTGGAACCAGGCGGCCTCCCATCAGCCGATAGCCCGAGACCGAGAGATCGGGCACCTTCACCGGCTGCTTCAGTCGGGTCGTAGCCCATTGCGCGAACTCGGCGCTGTTGGACGCCTTGATCTCGACCGGCCGCACGTGGTCCGGGGCAAAGACGCTATAGGAGTAAGCGGCCTCCTGCGCCAACGAGGACAGTCCGTTCGAACCGTCCTGCAACAGACCATGCATGGTCCAGCCACCGAGACCGCCGAGGCCAATGAGCAGCATGGCTGCGACCATTCCCCCGGCCCATCGCGGACGCCGTTTCCGGCCCTCGATGATATGCGACAGGTTCAATTCTGCCGGTAAGGGCTCGTCAGCGATTGACGCCAGTGCGCCGCGCAATTGCTCCCGCTGCGTGGCGAAGGCCGCGACGCGCGTGGCCACGTCGGGATGATTGTCCAGATAGGATGCGACCGCCGCGCGACGTTCGGGCTCGAGCGCCTGGTCCACATAGGCGTGAAGATCGTCCTCTGTGATCGGCCGCTGGTTCATTTCAAGCTCCGCATTACCACGACGTTTCCTGGCGCGACGCCATCCATCTCCTGCTGAAGCCGCTCCCTTGCCCGTGACAGGCGTGACATCACCGTGCCGACCGGGACGTTGAGAACCGCCGCAGCGTCCGCGTAGGAAAGATCCTCGACTGCAATCAGCAACAACACGGACCGTTGCTCTTCCGGGAGTTTTGCAAGCTTGCGCAGGACATCCTGATAGATCAACCTCTGTTCCTGGTCTGCCGCACTGGCAAGCTCCTGCTCGCCTGCATCGTCAATCGGCATATGCCTGCCTCGCGCCGTGGCCTGGCGGAATTGCGTGATCGCCAGATTGTGGAGGATGGTGAACAGCCAAGCGCGCACGCTGCCGTCACGCCGCTCATGCCAGCGGCTGACGGCGCGCTCCAGGCAGTCCTGGACCAAATCGTCAGCTGCCGCGCGATCGCGCATGAGTGCACGCGCATAGCGGCGAAGCGCGGGGATCAGTGGTTCGACCTGAACCAGCATATCCTTCATAGAGCGCTCCGCCATCTTTCCGATGTCGTCCGGACCAAGGTCATTGCGCCTCGATTTGAACCGCCTCGCCCGGCACCGCGGCGTCGCCGGCGGCAATCACCAGATAGCGCTTTGCTGCCGCACTCGATTGATCGACGATCTGCCGGATCGGGCCGGCGGCGTTGACGATGGCCGACCCGGCCGGATTGGTCATGAACGCTGCCAATGGCTGCAGGGGACCCGTCCCGTCACCGCGCTCCGCCAGTGCAAGCACGTATTTCTGCTTGGGCTGAAGCCCGGTTACCGAGGCCTGCAAGATCTGGATCAGCCCCTGATCGAACAGCGACACGCTTGTCGGCGCCTTGCCGTCCTTCGCACCGTCTTTCGACGTGAGCGAGAGATGAGCGACTTGGCCGGCAACGCCGAGCGCCTGCAGGTTCTGGCGGTCGTCCGGGTTCGGCGCGGCGTTTGGAACATACGCGATCGCCTGCGGTGCCTGGCCGACCGGGACGTTGGCAATCACCCTATTGGTCGCCGTATCGATGGCCGCAAGGGCGTCGGCGTTCTCCAGCCCGACATAGATCCGGGTGCCGTCGCCGGACGGCCACACGCCGTGCGGCAAACTACCGACCGGGATCATGGCGACCTGCGAGAAGTCGTCGGTGCGGAACACCTTCACCTCGTTCAGGCCACCGACGGTGACATAGGCGAATGTGCCCTTGGCGGTGTGCGCGAAATTGACGTGATTGGTGATCGGTCCGGTGTCGATCGTCTTGATCAGGTTGAACGGCGGCTTCGCGTTGAACACTTGGGTGCGGCCGACATCCTTCAGCGTGAACCAGACCTGGTTTCCATCGGGCGTCGCCGCGATGTTCGGGCAGAACGGGCTCTCCTGCTTCACCGTGGCGATGATCTTGTGCTCGGCGACCGCAACCACATCGATCTCGGGATTGAACGACGAACAGATGTAGCCATACTTGCCGTCGGGCGAGAAGATCTGCATGCCCGGCCCGTTCGGGGTCGTGATGCGGGACTTCTCCGCAAAGCTCTTCGCATCGATGACCGAGATGTAGTTCTCACCGCGAACGGTGACCCAGACCTCCTTGCCGTCGGGGGTGTAGAATGCCTCGTGCGGCGCGCGCCCGACATAAGTCGTGTGCTTGACCGCATTGGTCGCGGTATCGATGAACGTCACCGAATTCGAGCCGATCGACACCACGGCAAGCGTCCTGTGATCAGGCGAGAAGCCCATGCCATGCACGAGAACCTGGCCCTTGTAGAGCGGACTGAAACTGCCGGGTTGCGGGTCGCCTAGCCGGATCACGCCGAGCAGCTTGTTGTCGACGGGGTCGGTGACCGAAACCGTATTCGAGAACTGTTCTGCGGCGTAGACGCGGTCGTGATGGCTGATCGGAATATCGGGTGCGGACAACGCGCCCGGTGCCTGCCCCGCCCATACCGCGGATCCGGTCGCCAGCATCGTGGCTGCAAGGAAGATGCTCTTGATCATATTGCTTCGTGACGTGGTCATCTGCGGCTCCTACTTCTTCATTCCATTGGACATATCCATCTGCATGCCCGGACGATGAGGACCGGCTGCGGCGGGAGCGAATGGCGACTGGGTCGGAGCAGGCGTCGTATCCGTCGCTGGCTCGCCGATGGCGAGCTTCATGGCCGCGATTTCCTGCATCTGGTCGACGATGATTTCCTGGGCGATACGCCTCAGTTGCTCGTTCTTGCCGTAGCGCAATTCGATCACCGCCATGTCGATCGCGCCCTGATGATGCGGGGTCATCATTGCCACGAAGTCGCGATCGACATCGCCGGTCGGCTTGGCTGCCATGTCGTTCATCATCTTGGTCATGGCGGCTTCGTTTTCTTCCAGGAACGCCCGTTCTTCCGTACTCACCGCAGCCGGCGGAGCGGCAGGATGGGATTCATGCGCGAACGCAAGCGGAGGCACCGCGAACGCGACCAGAATGCGTGCGGCCAGGAATGCCGTGCCGAGGCCGGGCCTGGGGCATCGGCTTACGAGCGTCGTAACGACGCGGCGAAACTGTAACGAGTGCATCCTGAACTCCCATGCAGGCGGTTGCATGGGGGTATGACGCGCGGGCGCGCGTTCTATTCCGAACGGCCAATCACATAAAAGTCAGCGGACGATCGAGCCTACCCCCGCCCGTCCGACGCGGTCGGCCGCCACACCAGCAGCCGCCGCTCGACCAGCGTCACGCCATAGTCGATCAGGATGACGAAGGCGGACAACACGAACATGCCGGCGAATACGCCGGCGACGTCGAACACGCCCTCGGCCTGCTGGATGAGATAGCCGAGCCCCGCCGCCGATCCCAGATATTCGCCGACGACGGCGCCGACCACGGCGAAGCCGACCGAGGTGTGCAGCGAGGAGAACATCCACGACAGCGCCGACGGCCAATAGACGTGCTGCATCAGCTGCCGCTCGCTCATGCCGAGCATGCGGCCGTTGTCGAGCACGGTGCGGCTGACCTCCTTGACGCCCTGATAGACGTTGAAGAACACGATGAAGAACACCAGCGTCACGCCGAGCGCGACCTTGGACCAGATGCCGAGGCCGAGCCACAGCGCGAAGATCGGCGCCAGCACCACGCGCGGCAGCGCGTTGACCATCTTGACGTAGGGGTCGAACACCGCGGCGACGAGCGGCTGGCGCGCGAACCAGAAGCCGACGAGAACGCCGCCGAGCGATCCGATCACGAAGGCCAGGATCGATTCCGCCAGCGTGATGCCGAGATGCTTCCAGATCACGCCGGAGACGAACCACTTCACGATCTGGCTGAACACGTCGAGCGGGTTGGAGAAGAAGAACGGCGGCAGCAGGATCTTGCCGAACACCGGGACGGTCGACAGCACCTGCCACAGCACGATGCAGACGACCGCGACCAGCACTTGCAGCGCAAACAGCGTCGGGCGCGACATCAGACCGCCTCCGCCGCTTGGGTTGACTGCGCGTAGCCCTTCATCACCTCGTCCTTGAGCACGCTCCAGATCTCGCGATGGAGCGCGTGGAACTCCTTGTCCAGCCGCACCTCGAAGATGTCGCGCGGGCGCGGCAGCGTGACCTTCCAGTCGCCAATGATGCGCGAGGACGGCCCCGCGGACATGATCACGACACGGTCGGCGAGCGCGATCGCCTCTTCCAGGTCATGGGTCACGAACAGCACCGCCTTGCGGTCGGCGCTCCAGAGGTCGAGCAGCAGATTGCCCATCACCTGGCGCGTCTGCGCATCGAGCGGCCCGAACGGCTCGTCCATCAGGAGGATTTTGGGATCGCGGATCAGCACCTGCGCCAGCGCCACGCGCTTGCGCTGGCCGCCGGAGAGCATGTGCGGATAGCGATTGGCAAAGGCCCCGAGGCCGACCGAGGTCAACCATTGCTGCGCCCGGGGCAGCGCTTCGCTGCGCGGCGTGCCCTTGATCTCGAGCCCGATCGCGACGTTGTCGAGCGCGGTCTTCCACGGGAACAGCGCGTCGGCCTGGAACAAATAGCCGGCCTCCCGGTTCAGCCCGGCAAGCGGCCGGTCGAAAATGCTGACGCTGCCGGCGGCCGGCTTCAGCAGCCCGGCCGCGACGTTGAGCAGCGTGGATTTTCCGCAGCCGGTGGGGCCGACGATGGCGACGAACTCGCCCTGCGCGACCGCAAGATGGGCCTTCTCCACCGCCGTATAGACCCGTCCGTCCCCGAGCCGGAACGCAACCTTGGCATCCTCCAGCGCCACTGCCGTGGGCGTCGACATCTGCTTCCTCCGAATTTCACTTGATGCCTTAGCCGCTCGCGCGGCCAAGTTCAATCAAGGCGCCAAGCGTGCTAGGCATGGGGACTTGCCGCGCTCTTACCCTCCCCTGGAGGGGGAGGGTCGGCACACATTGAGCGCAGCGAAATGTGAGACGGGGTGGGGTGACGGTCTCTCCGCCTCCAACAGTGCCCGTGTTGAGAGATCACCCCACCCCGCTCGCGCTTCGCGCGATCGACCTCCCCCTCCAGGGGAGGGTAAGAGAACAGAGCCTATCTGCGATGCCTTCGAAGCCAGCCATCAGCTACGTCCACGTCACCAAGAGCTTCGGCGCGGTCAAGGCCGTGGACGACGTGTCGCTCGACATCGCCGAGGGCGAATTCGTGGCCGTCGTCGGCGGCTCGGGCTCCGGCAAGACCACGCTGCTGCGGCTCGCCAACCGGCTGATCGAGGCTGACGGCGGCACCATCACGGTCGAGGGCGAGGACGTGCGGAACGTCGATCCGGTCGCGCTGCGGCGGCGGATCGGCTACGTATTCCAGAGCGGCGGATTGTTTCCGCACTTAAGCGTCGCCGACAATATCGGGATCACGCCAAGGCTGCTGGGCGCGCCGGCTGCGGATATCGCAGCGCGTGTCGACGAATTGCTGGCGCTGGTGCAGCTCGACCGCGCATCACATCGCGACCGCCTGCCGGATGCGCTCTCCGGCGGCCAGCGCCAGCGTGTCGGTGTGGCGCGGGCGCTGGCGGCGAAGCCTCGCATCGTGCTGATGGACGAGCCGTTCGGCGCGCTCGATCCCCTCACCCGCGATGCGCTCGGCGAGGATTATCGTTCGCTGCATCGCCAGCTCGGCCTGACCACCGTGATGATCACCCATGACATGACGGAGGCGATCCTGCTCGCCGACCGCATTGCGGTGATGCGCGGCGGAGAGCTGCTGGCGCAGGGCACCCCTGCCGAGTTGTCGAACAGCGGCGATGCCTACGTGCTCGAGCTGTTGCGCACGCCGCGGCGCCAGGTCGAGCGGCTGAACGCCCTGTTGCCACGAAGCGGTGCGGCATGAGCTTCTTCACCGATCCGCGCTGGAACGAGGCGCTCACGCATCTGCCCGATTATCTCGGCAATCATGTGCGGGTGAGCCTCGCCGCGCTCGCGCTCGGGCTCGCCGTCAGCCTGCCGCTGGCGATCCTGACGCGCAACCGTCCGGCGCCGCGCGCCATCCTGCTCGCGCTCGCCAGCATCGTGCAGACGGTGCCGGGGCTGGCGCTGCTCGCGCTGTTCTATCCGCTGCTACTGCTGGCCGCATCCGTGACGCTGGCCTGGTTCGGCGTCTCCTTCTCGGCGTTCGGCTTCCTGCCCGCGATGCTGGCACTGGCGCTCTATTCGATGCTGCCCGTGCTGCGCAACGGCATCACCGGGCTGAACGGCATCGATCCCGCGCTGATCGAGGCCGCGAAAGGCGTCGGCATGACGCAGCGGCAGTCGCTCGTGTTGGTCGAGCTGCCGCTCGCGCTGCCGGTGATGATGGCGGGCATCCGCACCGCCGCGGTGTGGGTGATCGGCACCGCGACGCTGTCGACACCGATCGGACAGACCAGCCTCGGCAATTACATCTTTGCGGGGTTGCAGACCCAGAACTGGGTATTCGTGCTGTTCGGCTGCTTTGCCTCGGCTTTGCTCGCGCTCGCCGTCGACCAGCTGCTCGGGCTGATCGAGAGCGGCCTGCGCCAGCGCAGCCGCTTGCGCACCGGGTTCGGCGCAGCCGGCATCGCGGCACTGGTCGTCGCAACACTGGTGCCGACGATGGGGCGCTCGTCGCAGGGCTATGTCGTCGGGGCCAAGACGTTTGCCGAGCAATACGTGCTGTCGGCGTTGATGAGGGACCGCCTCCAGGCGGCGGGCCTGTCCGCCACGGCGCGCTCGGGCCTCGGCTCAAGCGTGATCTTTGGGGCGTTGAAGGCCGGCGACATCGATCTCTATGTCGATTATTCCGGCACGCTCTGGGCCAACCAGCTGCATCGCACCGACATCAAGCCGCGCGCCGAGCTGGTCGCCGAGCTGAAGACCGCGCTGGCCAAGGACGACATCACGCTGCTCGGCGAGCTCGGCTTCGAGAACGCCTATGCGCTGGTGATGCCGAAGAAGAAGGCCGAGGCGCTCGGCATCCGCACCATCGCCGATCTCGCCGCACATGCCTCGACGATGTCGATTGCCGGCGACTACGAATTCTTCTCGAGGCCGGAATGGGCGGCGCTGCAAAAGGCCTATGGACTTCAGTTCCGCGCCCAGCGCCAGATGCAGCCGGATTTCATGTATGCGGCGGTCGCCAGCGGCGAGGTCGACGTCATCGCCGGCTACACCAGCGACGGGTTGATCGCGAAATACGATCTCGTCGCGCTGGACGATCCCAGGCACGCGATCCCGCCCTACGACGCGATCCTGCTGCTGGCGCCGAAGCGCGCCGGCGACGCGCGGCTGAAGGCGGCGCTCAAGCCGCTGCTCGGCAAGATCGACATCGCCACCATGCGCGAGGCGAACCTGCGCGCCAGCGGCAACGACGCCAATTCGTCGCCCGATGCGATCGCGAAGTGGATGTGGGAAAAGATCAGGTAGAGCAAGTCGAGGGGGTGGCCGCAATGGCGAATCTCCGACCACCCCCTCTCGCCCATCTCCTGGAGGAAGAGAGGGCAATGCCAATCCGTCTCGGCTCAGGCTCTCACCTCCTGCCGCTGGAACAGCACGTAGCCGAAGGCGAACAGCACGATGGTGCCCGCAATCAGGCCGACGGTCTGTGGCCAGGCGATCATGACGCTCTCCCTGAACGGAAGCGGTGCGCCCATGACGGCGCCTCGGAGCTGGTCGAGAAACACCGGGCCGAGCGTACGCGTCGTCGGCGACAGCACCGCGAGCATCGCCTCTCCGAACAGGTCGTTGGGCGACAGCCGCAACAGCTCCTGCGTCCAGACCGCGGTAACCGGATCATTGAGGCCGAGCAGCGCATAGCGCGGATCGGCAGGCGCGATCACCTGCGCCACGGCCGGAGCCAGCATCGGCCACAGCACCGTCAGGAACAGCCAGACGCCCAGCGAGACAAGCGCCGCGGTGGCTGCTGACCGGAACACGGTGGACAGCAGCATCGCCAGCGACAGCCAGACGCCGGCGTAGCAGATCGCCACGACCAGGAACACCAGCGATCGCGCGATCTCCTCTCCGCCCGGCGGAACGCCGAGGAAAATAAGGCCGAGCCCGATCACCAGCAGCCACAAGGCGGCGAGGCTGATGCCGATGGTGGCAAGCGCCGCGAGGAATTTCCCCAGCAGCAGCGCATCGCGATAGATCGGCTGCGCCAGGATGCGAGACAGCGTCCGCCTGTTGTGCTCACCGTTGATTGCGTCGAAGCCAAGACCGATCGCCATCAGCGGAATGAGGAAACCGAGGATGGCGACGAACGAGGGCAGCGGCGCCCGGTCGATGGTGAAGAGCCGCAACAGCAGGAACGGATCTTCGGCAGTGGTCTGCCGGAGACTGTTGATCGCTTCGTAGAGGGCAGCCAACGCCGTGAACACCACTAGAAACTCCAGCATCAGCATGCGGATGCTGGAGATATGATCGGCGAGCTCCTTGACGAAGACGGTCGACAGTCCCTGGAACGGTGATCCCTCACGCCGCATGACGGATGTCTCCCGTGGACGTGGTCTGGAAGTAGCGCGCATAGATCGCTTCAAGACTCGGCTCGTCGACCGACAATCTTCGCAAAGCTCCATCGACCGCGACCACGGCGCGGGCGGCATCTGCCCGCACGTCGCGCTCGGCCGTCATGCGAAAGCGATCGACGGCGAGGGTTTCCACCTGAGTCACCCCCGGGATCAGCGCCAGCCGCCGTGCGATGCCCGGCCCTTCGGCCTCGACCTCCACGACGAAGCCCGCACCGAGCACCTTGACCGCGAGATCAGGTACCGCGCCCATCAGCACGATCCGACCGGCCTTGAACAGCGCGACGCGATCGCAGATGCGTTGCACCTGGTCGAGCATGTGGGACGACAGCAGCACGGTAATGCCCTCGGCCTTCAGCTCTCCGATCAATCCGAGGAACTCCAAGGTCGCCTGCGGATCAAGCCCGGAGGTCGGCTCGTCCAGGATCGCGATCTCGGCCCGCTTCATGATGATTTCGGCGAGGCCCAGTCGTTGCCTCATGCCGCGCGAGAAGGTCGCAACACGCTTCGAGGCGACGTCGGCCAACCCGACCCGTAACAACGCGGCTTCGATCAACCGCGCTCGTTCGGCGCGCGCGAGCCCCATCAGCTTGGCCGTGTAGGCGAGGTTCTCCGTAGCGGTGAGCTGGTCGTAGAAGCCGACGGCGTCGGGCAGATAGCCGACGCGCCGCTTGACCTTCAGCGGCTCGCGAGCCGGATCGAAGCCGAGCACGCGGATCTCTCCCGAGGAATTCTCGGTCAGGCCCAACATCATCAGGATGGTCGTGGTCTTGCCCGCGCCGTTCGGACCAAGCAGGCCGAACACCTCACCGCGGGCAATGTCGAAGTCGATGGCATCCACCACGGCAGTGGCGCCATAGCGCCGGGTCAGCCCGCGCGCGGCAATGACGGGATCTGGTGCCGTCCCTCGGCTCTCGCTGGATTGATCGGTCATCGCCGTCCGAACCTCGCGACTGCACCCAGCATCAACAAAAGCGCGACGCCGATGACGCCGGCACCTGCCATGCCCCATACGGTCGACGTTCCGACCGTGATGCGGAACTGGCTGGAAGCGCTCTCTCCGCGCGACGCGGCGCGGATCGTGGCCTGGTAGTCACCGGCCAGCGACTTGTCGCTGGGCGTGAGCAGCGCCTGCACTTCGCTGTCCTTGCCCGGCACCAGGCGCTCGATGGTCGCCGGCTCGAACGTCACCTTCCACCCGCTCGGCGCCGTTCCCGCCAGCGTGATGTTCTCCGCCGGAGCCGTACCGGAATTGGTCACGACGATCGGGATCGAGCTTTGCTTGCCGGCGACCGCCCGCGCACTCAACAGACCGTCGCGACCCGAGATCTGAAGCTGCGGCTCACCGACAACGTCGAGTGCAAGTTCGGTCGACGCGGAAGCGTCCTCCGCCTTCACCGTCACCTTGACCGGGAAGTGGCCGGCATCGATCGTGGTGGGCGGCCGCACCTTCAGCTTGATGTCCTTGGACTGGCCGGCATCGATCGGGATCGACGAGAGCTCCTGCGTGCCATAGGCCTCGGTGAACGAGGTCTCGAAATTGGCGGGAGCTTCCGCTGAAAAGCTGGCAACGAGGTTGCGGCCTGAATCGTTCTTGACCGAGAGCGTGTAATCGAAGTTGGATTTCGGACTGCCGCGCAGCGACGGCAGGGTGGATTTCACACCGAGCTTGGCCGGCAACTCCTTGGCGAGCGAAACCGCGATCGGGAGCTCGGCCGTCGTGCCCTGCCCTTCGGCCTTGACCGTGAGCGTATGCGGCGCGAGATCGTTGCCTGCGGGCACGTCGAGCCTGAGCTGAAGCGCGACGCTGCCATCGGGCGCCGGCATCGCGGCGCCGACCGGCTGACCGCCGCCCAGCAACGTCGCGTTCCAGCCGTTCGGCACGCCGGCGACCGAAAGCTGATAGCGCTCCGGGGAAAGACCGTAGTCCTGCAGCCGCAGCGAAATGTTGGTCGTGGTCCCCGGCCGCACCGTGACGGCCGGATAGTCGGTCATGAGATAGAGGCCCTTGATGTCGTGCGCAGCTTCGGTCGCGTGGGCAGCCGGAACGAGCAGCACGAGGGCAAATGCAAGACGCGCAGCATCAAGCGCTCGCATGGATGATACTCCTGCAAGAAAAGGTGGACCAGGGACTGGCTTCGCACCGCCGGGAAGAACGCTTTGGCGGTGTGACGAATGATGGAAGTAATCGTGACGAAGTTGCGGAAGGGAAGCGCACCGCCGATTACAAGTCGGTGATTTCAGGCAATCGCGCGTCAGACTTTAGTCCGAAAACCCCTCGATCGCGTCGAAGATGAACATATCGTAATGCGATGTATTACGCGCCTGCCAAGCTCGCGTCATTACAGGCGATGTCACGTCGGGGCGCTGGGTGGACTACAGCCCCCGGATCATCCCGGCGTTGATCAGCAGGCGGTTCAGCCGGCGCGCTTCGGCGCCGTCCTTGCAGCCGTAGAAGATGCCCTTGCAGCGGAGCATGATCTCCTTCTGCTCGGCAAACGAGGGGTCGAGCGGGATGCCGGCGGCCTCCTGGATCACCAGCGGCAGATAGGGGCCGTCGATCGTGTCCATCACCGTGTCGCTCTTCACCGGCTCGAAATTGACGGCATCGATCGCGTAATAGGTTGCGTAGAGGCGCGGATCGTAGGCATCCAGCTTCTTGCCGATGGCGCCTTCGTCCAGCCCGGGCTCGAGAATGGCAGGCGCAAATTCCGGCTGGTGATCGCCATAGCGCACGATCAGGAAGGGCTCGCCGGGAAAGGTCTTCTTGAGGCCCGCGATGAACGCCTTGTACTGCTCGGCGCTCATCGCCTGCCGGCGCAGATATTCGTCGATGGACGCCACGTTGCCCGGCGCGCGCCAGTTCGGCAGCAAGTCGGGACGGAAGCGCGTCTCCCAGGGGAAATGATTGGCACCGAGATAGATGAAGGTGAACAGCGGCTTGTTGGGCGGCTGCTGGCCCATCAGCTGCAGCGCCTTGTTGTAGAAAAAGCTGTCGGGCTCGACGTCCTTGGCGTGGAGATCCTTGGAGTCGAAAAAGCGTTCGATGCCCGTCGTTATCTGGAAACTGCGGGCGGCCATGAAGCCGCCATAGGCGGGATAGAGCGACATCGTGTCGTAGCCGCAACGGCGCAGCGCCAGCGGCAGCCCGCGCTCGACGCGGTTGGAGGCGATGCGCGTCACGAAATAGGCGAAGCGGCCAAACGAGCGCGAGGACAGCCCCGCGAGCACGTTGTACTCGGTGAACCAGCTCGGCCCGCCATTGCTCTCGGCGAGGAAGGTGCGCTGCTTGCCGTCCCAGGACTTGAAATGGCTGCCATAGCCTTGCGGCACTTTGATGCCTTGCGCGGCGCGAATGTCGAAGCTCGATTCATCATGGATCATGATGATGTTCGGCCGGCGTCCTGCCGCGTGGCAGGAATCGACCAGCGGCACGTTCAGCCGCTCGTTGCTCGCGGCGGCCGATTCCATGAAGCCGTATTGCACGAAGTCGGACACCGAGCTGACGCCGGAGCGGAAGAATTTCGAGAGATAGCCGTCGTCGTAATAGCCGCGCCAGGCCTCGTCCGGATGATAGAGCGAATAGCCGACCAGCGCGGCAAGGCATGCCAGTTTGCAGGCGAGCGCCGGCAGGCGGCGGATGCGGAACGGATCGAGCCACCACAGCGCATACATCAGCGGCAGCGTGACGAGACCGGCCAGGATCACCGACCAGCGCAAGTTCGGGAAGATCGTGAACAGGAAGGCGACGGTGTCCCGGTCGATCATCATCAGGTCGATGAAGTTGACCGTCATCTGGACGACGTCGTGCTTGAGCCGCGACAGCAGCACCAGCACCACGACCATGGTCAGCGACAGCGCGCCCGACAGCGCCGGCCGCCGCAGCAGCGTGATCCAGAAGAAGTTGAGGATGCCCCAGGCGAGCGCAAAGGAGAGCCGCGAGCCGAAATCGGTCTCGGTCTCGTACATCAGCGCGAGCGCGGCCAGATGCGGCGCGGCGACGGCGAGCAACCGCCAGATGCCGAGCGCGGCGACGCTCGCCAGCACCGCAGTCGTGGCAGAAGGACCTGGATTAGGCGCGGACGCCATCGACGACACGCAACAGCTGGTCCGGCGCAATGTAATGCCCTAGCCGTCTGGCCGGCCCAAGGGTGGAAAGAGGGCGGCTAGGCGTCCGGCGCAGCCGGAAGCCTGCACCGTGTCATAAAACTGTAACGGAACGGTCAAGTACAGGCAACGTGCGCGGTGATCCGACCTTCGCTTGATGTCGGCGCTCAGACCGGCGCGCCGCCCCGCCCGGACGCTCCGCTAGAGGCCTTCCACGCCGACCAGCCGGGCGGAGCTGCAGGCGTCCCGGACGGACTTCAAGCCCTGATAGGTGGCGCCGTTATAGAACTCTTCCCAGGCGGCAACCGACGGGAATTCCAAAAGGACGATCCTGCGGGGATTCCAGTCTCCCTCGTAGACCTTGTGAGCCCCGCCGCGCGCCAGATATCGCGCTCCCGCCGCCTCCAGTGCAGGTTTCACGCCCAACATGAAGCTCTGATACTGCTGGGGGTCGCTGATCTCGACGTCGAAAATCACGTAGGCCGCCATTTCGATCACCTCCAGGGATAAACAGGGACAATCTGCCGCGTCTGCCGGACCGGCGCCGAGGCCGGCCGCCTAGTCGACGACTTCGTCGGCACGGGCCAGCAGGGTCGGTGGAATCGTGATGCCGAGGGCCCTGGCCGTCCTGAGATTGACGATGGTCTCGATCTTGGTCGAGCGCTGAACGGGAAGATCGGCGGGCTTGGCGCCTTTCATGATCCGGGCCGCATAGCCCCCGACGAGGCGCGCGGCGTCCTGCGCGCTGGCGCCGTAGCTCAGCAGGCCGCCGAGATCCACGAACTCGCGCTGAAAATACAGCGTCGGCACCCGCTGCTTTGCGGCGGACTCGATGATCTGAACGCGATTGACGATGAAGACCGGATCAACCGTGACGAACAGCGCATCGACCCGCGCCGGCCCGAGATCCGCAAACACCTTGTCGATATCGTCCCGGTTGCCCGCCTTGAACGCGAGCACGGTCTTGCCGATGGCCTTTGCCGCGGTCCTGGCACTTTCGAGCTGGGCCTCTGCGGTCGGACGGTTGGGGTTGACGAGGACACCGATGGTCGCGGCATTCGGCAACAATTCGCTCGCCAGCTCCAGGTTCTTTGCGCCGAGTTCGGCCGCAAGCCAGGTCACGCCGGTGACGTTGGCGCCGGGCCTGCTCAAGCTTTCCACCAGACCCGAGGACACCGGATCATCGGCCGTCAGGAATACGATGGGGATGGCGGGCGTTGCCCGCTTGGCCGCAAGCGCGGCAACATTGCCGCCCATCGTGACGATGACACCGACCTGCTGCCGGATGAGCTCGGCGGCAAGCGAGGGCAACCGATCGAACTGCCCCTGCGCCCAGCGATACTCGATCGCGACGTTGCGCCCCTCCGTCAGCCCGGCGGCGCCCAGTCCCTCGCGAAATCCGGTGACGACGGTGGCGAAGGTCTCAGGCGAGCCACTGGCCAGCAAACCGATCGCGGGACGGGAGTTTTGCGCAACAGCCTGGGAAAGCCATAGCGGCGCGGCGCCGGCCGCGAGAACAAATGTGCGTCGATCCATCTTCGCGTACTGTCAAAATATCGAGTTCAAATATGTGCGCGAGTGTATTCGCAAGTCGCGGAACCTGCCAATCCAAATTCGGAAGAAACAGGCCTCAAGGCTCTAGGCCTTGGCGATGCCTGCGATGAACAGATCGATCACTGCTTCCGCCAACCGCTCGATCTCGCCCTCTTGGACGCCCCAGCGCGGAAAGTGGCCGTCGAGATTCATCCGGGCGAAGCCGTAGACCAGCGCGCGGCCGGCGATCTGGACCTGCTTGAGATCGGCGGAGCGCAGCAGACCCTGCTCCGCCGCTTCAGCGAGGATTCCCTCGGTCAGGGCGATCAGTTCGGCGTTGTCGCGGGTCAGCTCGGCGGAGCTGCCATGGGCGAAATAGCGCCCGGTGGAGATGATTTCGAAATGCGCGGGATTGCGCATCGCCCAGCGCAGGTAGGCAAGGCCAAAGGCGCGGAAACGGGCGAGCGGGCCGGCGGCCAGAGCTTCGCTCAGCGCCGCCTCGATCTCGGCACGGAAACGCCGCTGCGCCTCCTCGGCCGCCGCCGCCATGAGGGCATCGCGGTTCGGAAAGTGCCGGAACGGCGCGCCCGGCGATACTGCAGCCCGGCGCGCGGCCTCACGCACCGAGACTTCCGCTCCTTCCGCAGCGAGCTGCAGCGCAGCATCGATCAGGACGCGGCGAAGATCGCCGTGGTGGTACGGCCGGGGTTCGACTGCCGGGCGGCGGGTGCGCGGCTTGGGTGCTTGGCGAGCGGCTTTGGGCATGAGAAGCGCCATGGCGGAGGTGTGCTCCCTCTCCCGCTTGCGGGGGAGGGCTGGGGTGGGGGTCGTGCCACAACGAAGAATCCCTGAGCGGAGAAAGCCCCCACCCGGCGCTCCGCGCCGACCTCCCCCGCAAGCGGGAGAGGTTGCAGCGAACTCGTGGACGCACCGAGCCTAGCATCACCCGAACGTGAATGTAAGCAGCGATTACACGGTTGACCGCGCAAGCGCGCCGAAATGTAATCGATGATTACATAACGAAGGGAGACCATCATGTCGCAACGTCAAGGCTGGCTCGAAGGCTGGCGGCTGCTGGCCGCCCTCACCCTCAGCCTGGTCATTCTCAGCTTGTGGATCGCCTCGATGCGGCAGTTCGAGGTCGAGGGCGTACGGATGGTGATCCGCTTCACGGCACGCAGCTCGCTCACGCTGTTCTGCCTCGCCTTCAGCGGCGCGGCGCTGGCGCGGCTGTGGCCCAATGGCTGGACGCGCTGGCAGCATCGCAACCGCCGCTATCTCGGCTTGAGCTTTGCGGTCTCCCACGCCATCCACGCGGTCGCGATCATCGCCTTCGCCAAGATGGATCCAGCCGGTTTTGCGGAGGCCACCTCGCCTGCCTCCTACATCTTCGGCGGGATCGGCTATGCCGTCATCATTGCCATGAGCGCGACCTCGTTCGACCGCACCGCCGCGCTGATCGGGCCGCGCGCCTGGCGGACACTGCATCTCGCCGGCGGCTATTATCTCTGGCTCCAGTTCATGGTCTCGTTCGGCAAGCGCGTGCCGGCGATGCCGCTCTATGCCGCCTTCCTCGTTCCGCTGTTGATCGTGATGGCGCTGCGCATGATCGCGATGGCTCGCCATCCGCGCGGCCAGACCGTTGCGGCGGGCTGAAGCGGCCCGCCTAAAGCGCGATGAGATTTGGATGAATCGTCATCGCACTTTAGATCGTTGTTTACGCATGATCTTTCCGGAAAACCGCTTCGCACTTTTCCGGATCATGCTTTATTGCGGCAGGAATCCGAGTCGCTTGGCAATGATGCGGTCGAGCGTCCGTTTCGGCAGCACGGCCGTGATCAGATGGCGCATCGGATCCGGCGTGATCTGGTAGCGCACCTTCGGGCTCGCCGCGGTGAGCGCCTCGAACACGATCTCGGCGATGCGCTCGGCCGGCAGGCCCTTGGCGCCGAGATCCATCATGAAGGCCATGACCTTGTTCAGCGCCGGCAGATAGGGCGAGTTCTGGTAGACGGACAGATCGATCTCCTCCGCCTTGCTCCAGATCGGCGTCTTCACCGCGCCAGGCGCGACGATGATGACGTCGATGCCGAACAGCATCAGCTCGCGGCGCAGGCTTTCGGACAGTCCCTCGATGGCGTGCTTGGAGGTGCAGTAGGGTGCCGACAGCGGATTGCCGTTCTTCCCCGCGACCGAGCTGATCATCACGATCCGCCCCTTCGGCCCCTTCAGCGACGGATCGGCGCCGAGCAGCGGCCCGAACGCCTGCGTCGCGATCACGGGGCCGACGACGTTGATGTCCATCTGGCGGCGGAAATCGTCGGCCGACAATTCGAGCACGGGGCCCGCGACGGCGATGCCGGCATTGTTGACGAGGCCCGCCAGTGTCTCGCCATTCAGCGCCTCCCGTACGTCTCGCGCGGCCGCGAGGACCGCGGCCTCGTCGGTGACGTCGAACAGCAGTGGGGTGAAATTGGCGCCGAACTCGCCCTTGAGCCTGATGGCATCGGCCTGCTTGCGAACGCTGCCGAACACGCGATAGCCGCGTCCGATCAGAAACTTTGCAGTAGCCCAGCCGATGCCTGTGGACGCACCGGTGACGACGACGGATCGCATGGTCAATTCCCCCCTGTTGTGCCCCGCGATCAATGTAGGATACGGCCGCGCCGACGCAACGCCGTCAGCTTCTCAAGCCGCGCATCCATGATGCTTTTTCGAGCCATAGACTGGCTGCAAGAAGCCGCCGCAGATGTCGGTTCTCAAGATGAAGCAGCGCGCGAACGTCAAAAGGCGCAATAGACCGCATCATGAGAACGCGGATGAAGAGCCGAATCCTAGACTCTGACAGCACAGCGCTTTTCGCGGTCGCAGCTTTTGAAAAAGCGCTGACAAACGAGGCGAGATCAAGAATGTGGTTTAAGCGTCAGTTCTTCGTGCTCAGAGGGCACGTCAGCTCGCGAAGAATTTGATTGAAGCAGCAATGCTTGGCGCGAGATGAAAAGAGCGAGACCGCTGTCTGCGATCTCGCTCCAATATAGTCGCGAAGGCTTAAGATTTGGTTTGGCGCACGAAGCTTGTGCTTTCGCTTCCTTGTCCCGGACGCGGTGCAGCGCGGAAGCGATGCGCCGCAGAGCCGGGACCCATCTCACCACATGGACCCCGGATCAGCAGCGCACCACTTTGCGTGATGCGCTGCGTCCGAAGAACGCAAACCTTAGTTCTTCGACTTGTCGACCAGCGCGCCCTTCTTGATCCAGGGCATCATGTCGCGCAGCTTGGCGCCGACTTCCTCGATCGGGTGCGCAGCGAGCTTGGCGCGGGTTGCCTTGAACGAGGTCTGGTTGACCTTGTTCTCGAGCATCCAGTCGCGGGCGAACTTGCCGCCCTGGATGTCGGCGAGGACGCGCTTCATCTCGGCCTTGGTCTCCGCAGTGACGATGCGGGGACCGGTGACGTACTCGCCGTACTCGGCGGTGTTGGAGATCGAGTAGTTCATGTTGGCGATGCCGCCTTCATAGATCAGGTCGACGATCAGCTTCACTTCGTGCAGGCACTCGAAATAGGCCATTTCCGGGGCGTAGCCGGCTTCGACCAGGGTCTCGTAGCCGCCCTTGATCAGCTCGACCAGGCCGCCGCAGAGCACGACCTGCTCGCCGAACAGGTCGGTTTCGCACTCTTCCTTGAAGGTGGTCTCGATGATGCCGGCGCGGCCGCCGCCGACGGCCGAAGCGTAGGACAGGCCGAGGTCATGGGCGTTGCCCGAGACGTCCTTGGCGATCGCGATCAGGCAGGGCACGCCGCCGCCGCGCTGGTACTCGGAGCGCACGGTGTGGCCGGGGCCCTTCGGCGCGATCATGAGCACGTCAAGGTCGGCGCGCGGATCGAGCAGGTTGAAGTGGACGTTGAGGCCGTGCGCGAACACGAGGGCAGCGCCCTTCTTCATGTTGTCGTGCAGGTGCTCACGATAGATGTCGCCCTGAAGCTCGTCCGGGGTCAGCATCATGACGAGGTCGGCCCATTTGGCGGCTTCGGCGACTTCCATCACCTTGAAGCCTGCGGCTTCCGCCTTCTTCACCGAGCCCGAGTCCTTGCGCAGCGCAATGGCGACGTCCTTGACGCCGGAATCCTTCAGATTGAGCGCATGGGCATGGCCCTGGCTGCCATAGCCGACGATGGCGACCTTCTTGCCCTTGATCAGGTTCAGGTCGGCGTCGCGATCGTAATAAACACGCATAGGTCGTTTCCTCGTTCAGGGCCGAAATCGGCCATTGGTCAGTGTCCGAAGGGTGAAATTTGCGGATTTCGGGGGCTGTCTAGAGCATTTTCAGCCCGTAGGGAAACCCGTTTCTGCATGGAAATCCGCGACATCATGCATCCATGAAAACGGGGTAGAGGGAGGCCAGCAGCAGGAGCGCCATCAGGATGTTGAAGGCGCGGACCAGCCGCTGCGAGGTCAGGACCGGCCGCAACGCTGAGCCGAACAGGGCCCAGACCACGGTCGAGACCGTGCCGACGAGCAGGCTGATCAGGGTCTGGATCGCGATGTTGAGCGGGAATTGGGCGATCGCGGCATAGGCGGTGATGGTGCCGATCACGATCACCCAGCCCTTGGCGTTGATCCATTGGAACATCGCCGCGCCCCAGAAGGTCATCGGACCGCGGCCATCCCCCTCCCCGGGCTTGGTCGGGCCGGACATGGCAATCGCGGCGGCCAGGTAGATCAGGTAGGCGGCACCGGCATATTTCAGGATGGTCTGCAGGATCGGATAGGCCAGGAACACCGAGCCGAGCCCGAGGCCGACAGCGGCGACCATGAAGGCGAAGCCGAGGACGATGCCGACGATGTGCGGGATGGTGCGCCGGAAGCCGTAGGTCAGGCCCGAGGACAGCAGCATGATGTTGTTCGGCCCGGGCGTGAAATACATCACGACCATGAAGATGAGGAAGGCATAGAACAGCGACTGGGACATGTTCACCTCACGCTGCCTTTCCCGCTGCCTTGGGCAGGACTTGCGGGCGCCGCGCCAGCACCATCACCGCGATACCACCGATCACGGTCAGCATGCCGGCGAGCCGCAAGGGTCCGAACCGCTCGCCGAACACGATGCTGGAGGCCGCCGAACCGATGAACGGGACCAGCAGCGCGAACGGCACCACTTGCGCGGCGGGATAGTCGCGCAACAACCGGCCCCAGAGCCAATAGGCGATACTGGTGGAGATGGCACCGATCACCAGCAGGCAGATGAGACCTTTAAGCGACATGTGGATCAGCGACTGGAAGGTCGGCACCGGCCCGTTGACGACCAGCGCGAGCGCAAAAAGCGGCACCGCGGCCGTGAGGCAGAGCCAGGCAAACAGGTCGAACATCGGCGCGCCGCGGGCTCCGCGCAGCAGAAGATTGCCGACGGCAAAGCAGATCGGGGCGATCATCAGCACCGCAAAGGCGGCGACGCTGAAATCGTAACCCACCGTGCCGCAGATCATGAGCAGGCCCGCGGCCGCAATGACGACACCAAGCGTCTGCACCGGCGTCGGCCGTTCGCCAAAGGCGATCGCGGCGAATCCGATCGTGAACAGCGCCTGACTCTGCACCACGACGCTGGTCAGCCCGACCGGCACGCCGTGGGCAATGCCGTAGGCCTGACTCAGGAACTGGCCGAGGAACAGCGTGAGGCTGATCGCGATCAGGAGCGACCAGGCGACCTTCGGCTTCGGAACGAAGAGGCACGGCACCGCCGCAATCGCAAAGCGCATCGCCGTCATCAGCTCCGGCGAAAACTCGTCGAGCGCGATCCGGCTCGCCACGAAGGCAAGTCCCCAGATGATCGCCACCACGATGGCGATGAGGATATCGGCCGGCTTCATTGTTGTTCTCGGTTCTGCCCTGTCGTGCAGCCCTGTTGTTGTTCGTCTAGCCTTGCTCGCCGGCTCTTGGTTTCCGCAGCAGATACGTGCCGTGCATCGGTGCGTGGTAGTCGGCCGAGACCAGCGTGAAGCCGACATCGGTCAGCATCCGCTCCATCACCCAGCCGAAGGTGGAATATTCGTCGCGCATATGTGTCACCACGCCTTCGCGGGCGAAATCGTGGTTCTTGATCTGGAAGTCGGCCCATTGCTCGACGTCGCGCTCGATGGCATCCGGCATCGAAGCGTAGACGATGTCGCGCAGGTAGAACGTCGCCCCGGGCTTGAGCGCGCGAAAGATCCGCGACATCGCCACTGCCTTCCAGAAATCAGGCAGGTGATGCAGCGTGAATTCGCTGACGATCAGATCGTAGGATTCCGGCCGATAGGCGAAGCTGAGCAGACCGGCGGACTGGGTGCGCACGGGCGCCTTGCGATCGCGCGCGTAGATCTCGGCAAGCGCCAGCATCGCCGGTGAGATGTCGATGGCATCGACCTCGGCGCCCATCAGCGCGGCTTCGGTCGCCAGCACCCCGTTGCCGCAGCCGATGTCGGCGATGCGCCAGCCGCGCTGGACTCCCAGCATTTTCAGTGCGGCGCGCGCCCGCAGATCGGCATCGTCGTGGGCGTCGTAGATCGACGCCACAGCGGGCCCGATGCCCATCCGGTTCCGCTCGTTATAGTACCAGTCGCGCGCCAGCATGGTTCACATCCCTTCAGGCCCGCGGCCGATCGCGGCAACGCCGGTGCGCGACACCTCGACAAGGCCGAGCGGGCGCATCAGGTCGATAAACTGGTTGATCTTGTCGGTGTTGCCTGTGATCTCGAACACAAAGCTCTCGGTGGTGGCGTCGATCACCCGGGCGCGGAACGCATCCGCAAGCCGCAGCGCCTCGACCCGGTGCTCGCCCTGCCCGCGGACCTTGACCATCGCGAGCTCACGCTCGATCGAGCGCCGGGTCTGGGTCATGTCGACGACCTGGTAGACCGGGATCATGCGATCGAGCTGGTTCTTGATCTGCGCGATCACCATCGGCGTCCCCGTGGTGACGATGGTGATGCGCGACAGATGCTTCTGCGCCTCGGTCTCGGAGACCGTGAGGCTTTCGATGTTGTAGCCGCGGCCCGAGAACAGGCCGATGACGCGCGCGAGCACGCCGGGCTCGTTCTGCACGAGCACGGCAAGCGTGTGCGTCTCGTTCGGATCGTGGCGCTCTTCGATGAAGTAGGCGGATGCGGGCTGGTTCATTGTCGTCCCCTCAAATCTCTCTCGTCACACCAGCGCCTTGCCGCCGGCGAACGCCTTCGCGGTCGCCTCGTCATTCGCCTGCTCCGGCAGCAGCATCTCGTTATGCGCCTTGCCGGAGGGAATCATCGGGAAGCAGTTTTCGAGCGCCGCGACGCGGCAGTCGAACAGCACGGGGCGCTTGACCGAGATCATCTCCTTGATGGCGCCGTCGAGGTCGCCGGGCTTGTGCACCTGCAGGCCGACGGCGCCATAGGCTTCGGCGAGCTTGACGAAATCCGGCAGCGCCTCCGAATAGGAATGCGACAGACGGTTGCCGTGCAGCAGCTGTTGCCACTGCCGCACCATGCCCATGTACTGGTTGTTCAGGATGAAGATCTTGATCGGAAGCTCGTACTGAACCGCCGTCGACATCTCCTGCATCGTCATCTGCACCGAGGCATCGCCCGCGATATCGATGACGAGGCTGTCCGGATGGGCCACCTGCACGCCGACCGCGGCCGGCAGGCCGTAGCCCATGGTGCCGAGACCGCCCGAGGTCATCCAGCGGTGCGGCTCGTCGAAGCCGTAGAACTGCGCCGCCCACATCTGGTGCTGACCGACTTCGGTCGTGATGTAGGTGTCCTTGCCACGCGTCGCCTCGAACAGGCTCTGGATCGCGTGCTGCGGCAGGATGACTTCGTTGCTCTTCTTGTAATAGAGCGAGTTGCGGGCGCGCCACTGCGCGATCTGCTGCCACCACGACTTGATATCGGGCTTCTTCGCCTCCGCCTTGAACACCTGGAGGATGTCGCCGAGGATGTTGGCGCAATCGCCGATGATCGGCACGTCGACGCGGATGTTCTTGTTGATCGAGGACGGGTCGATGTCGATGTGGATCTTCTTCGAGCCCGGCGAGAACGCATCGACGCGGCCGGTGATGCGGTCGTCGAAGCGCGCACCGACGCACAGCATGACGTCGCAATCATGCATCGTCATGTTGGCTTCGTAGGTGCCGTGCATGCCGAGCATGCCGAGCCAGTTCTTGCCCGACGCCGGATAGGCGCCGAGGCCCATCAGCGTCGAGGTGATCGGAAAGCCGGTGACCTCGACCAGCTCGCGCAGCAGCCTGGTGGCTTCAGGACCGGAGTTGATGACGCCGCCGCCACTGTAGATCACGGGGCGCTTGGCACCCGCGAGCAGCGAGACCGCCTTGCGGATCTGCGACGCATCGCCCTTCACGCGCGGCGCGTAGGAGCGGTGCACGTCGGATTTGCGCGGCGGGTGATAGGTGCCGGTCGCGAACTGCACGTCCTTGGGCACGTCGACCAGCACCGGGCCCGGACGGCCCGTGGTCGCGACGTAGAACGCCTCGTGCAGCACTTTCGCGAGATCGTTGACGTCGCGCACCAGCCAATTGTGCTTGGTGCAGGGACGCGTGATGCCGACGGTGTCGCATTCCTGGAACGCGTCGTTGCCGATCAGATGCGTCGGCACCTGACCGGAGATGCAGACGAGCGGGATCGAATCCATCAGCGCATCGGTCAGCGGCGTCACCATGTTGGTGGCACCGGGACCGGAGGTCACCAGCGCGACGCCCGGCTTGCCGGTCGAGCGCGCATAGCCCTCGGCGGCATGGCCCGCGCCCTGCTCGTGGCGGACGAGGATGTGCTGGACCTCGCTCTGCTGGAAGATCTCGTCATAGATCGGAAGCACCGCGCCGCCGGGATAGCCGAAAATGTCGGTCACGCCGTGATCGATGAGCGCGCGGACGATCATCGCGGCGCCGGTCATCTGGTTCGGATCGTGGCTCTTGTCGGTCATTGGCTTGCTCCGGATGCGCTGTTGTCAGCGGCTTCGTACGTGTCGGGTTCGGGAAATAAAAAAGGCCCCGAAGAGGGCCCATGCACACCGCCTGTCTTGTGGATGGCAGCTAGCCATCCCCGGCGGTGTGCCTGGGTACGACGGCGATAAGGAGTTTGGTAATAATGTTACGCATGGCAGGCGCTCGGCTTCCCAAAGGTTGCGCGAAACATAGCGGCCAAAGCCCGGATGTCAAGGCAATGCGGCCGTTCCCGCGCGATTTTGGCAGTGTAGCGGTGTTCCCCGGGTTCGGCGAGAGGTAAATTGGGGAACCCGGCCAGAAAAGCGCGCCGATCCGCCCGCCTGTCATTCCGGGCGATGCGAAGCATCGAGCCCGGTATCCAGAACCACAGGACGCGTTGGCTCCCGAGCTGATGGCCAAGAGCCGTCGCCACGCGGGCGCGCGGGGTTATGGATTCCGGGCTCGCGCTACGCGCGCCCCGGAATGACGACGGACGTTGTCATCCCTGGTCCCGCGCCGCGCTGACGACCGCCGCGAGCCACCCCCTCGCCGCTTCCGGCTTCACCCATTCGAACTCAGGCAACTGGTGCCGGAACCAGGTAAATTGCCGCTTGGCGTAGTGGCGCGTGTCGGCGCGGCCGATGGCGGCGGCCTCGTCCAGGCTCAGCTCCCCACGCAGATGCCGGATCAGCGCCGGCACGCCATGGGCCTTCATCGCCGGCAGCAGCGGATCGAGCTGTCGGGCGGCCAGCCGCTCAACCTCCCTCAAGGCACCCGCGCCCAGCATGGCATCGAAACGGGCATCGATCCGCGCATAAAGCTCCTCGCGGTCGGGCGCGAGAAACACCGCGCGAAAGCTGTCCTTGGGCAGCAGCGGCGGCTGACCCTCCCGATGCCAGTCGAGCAGCGAGCGGCCGGTCGCCTCGACCACTTCGAGCGCACGCGCGATCCGGGTGCGGTCACGCAGGTTCAGTCGGTCGGCGGCGCGGGAATCGCGACGTGCCAGTTCCGCATGCAGCGCCTCCGGGCCGTCCCGTTCCAGCCGCGCACGCACGTCCTCGCGCACCTCGGCAGGAATCGGCGGCACCACGGAAAGTCCCGCCGTCAGCGCCTTGAAATACAATCCGGTGCCGCCGATGAAGATCGGCAGGCGGCCTTCCGCCTTGGCCTCGTCGAGCGCCTTGGCCGCGTCAGCCACCCAGGCGCCGGCCGAGAAGTTCACGGCCGCATCGACATGGCCGTAGAGACGGTGCGGAGCGCGGGCTTCCTCGTCATGTGTCGGCCGTGCCGTGATGATGCGCAGATCACGGTAGACCTGCATGGAATCGGCATTGATGACGACGCCGCCCGCGCTGAGGGCCAGCTCGAGCGCCAGCGCCGACTTGCCGCTGGCGGTCGGGCCTGCGATAAGCACGGCCTCGCCAACAGGCCTTCTGCCGACTTGCCTCTCGCTCACGAAAACCTCAAATGTCCTTCGTCGCCACGCTGATCTGCAACCCCGACAATCCCGCGCTCGACTCCACCATCGTCGACGGCGCCCGCGCCGTGCTGCCGCAGGCCGCGCCCGCGCACTGGCTGTTCGACGGCGTCGCGGTCGATATCCCCTTCGGCGCCGACAATAGCCTCGAAGCCGACCGTCACGCCATCGAGCAGCGGCTGCGCGAGCTTCGCGGCGACCTGCCCGTCGACATCGTCGTGCAGCCTGCCGGCTTCAGGCGCAAGAAGCTTTTTCTCGCCGACATGGATTCGACCATGATCGGCCAGGAATGCATCGACGAGCTCGCCGACCTGGTCGGGATGAAGGCCCATGTCGCAGGCATCACCGAACGCGCCATGCGCGGCGAGATCGAGTTCGAGCCCGCGCTGCGCGAGCGCGTCGCGCTGCTGAAGGATTTGCCCGCCAGCGTGGTCGACGAGGTCCTGGCCAAGCGCATCACGCTGACCCCGGGCGGCAGCACACTGGTCGCGACCATGCGCAAGCACGGCGCCTATACCTGCCTCGTCTCCGGCGGCTTCACGCTGTTCACCAGCGCGGTCGCCGCCAAGATCGGCTTCCAGGAGAACCGCGCCAACGAGCTCGTCGTGCGCGACGGCAAGTTCACCGGCGAGGTGAAGGAGCCGATCCTGGGACGGGCGGCGAAGCTTGCCACGCTGGTCGATCTGATGGAGTCGTTCGATCTCGACGACATCGACTCGGTCGTGGTCGGCGACGGCGCCAACGATCTCGCGATGATCCAGGCCGCGGGGCTGGGTGTGGCGTATCATGCCAAGCCGGCAGTGGCTGCGGCGGCGGCCGCACGGATCGACCACGGCGATCTCACCGCGCTGCTTTATGCGCAGGGCTATCGGCGGGACGAGTTCGTGGAGGGGTAGTTTCAAGCTGCACATTCCGCAGCCGTAGGGTGGGCAAAGGCGCACTTGCGCCGTGCCCACCATCTCTCTCGATTAGCCAAAATGCGTGGGCACGCTTTCGCTTTGCCCACCCTACGGGACCTATCGCGCGACTACTGCACGCTCAGCGCGACGAACCGCAGCTCGCCGTCGGCGTTGGAGACCAGCAGCAGCACCGACTTCTTGCCGTCCTTCTTGAGCTGGTCGACCCGCTTCTGGATATCGGCGCCGCTCGACACCGCCTCCTGCGCAACCTCGACGATGACGTCGCCGGCGGAGAGCCGCTTCTCGGCGGCGTCGGAATTGGCGTCGACATTGGTGACGACCACGCCCTTGACGCTCTCCTTGATCTTGTAGCGCGTGCGCAGATCCTTGTTCAGCGCGGCGAGATCGAGGCCGAGCGCCTTCTGCGTCACCGGCTTCTCCGGCGCCGGCCCCTCGGTCTTCGCCGCGGTCTGCACCTTGTCGGGATCCTGCAGGCGGCCGAGCGTGACCTTCTTGGTCTCTTCCTGGCCCTTGCGGATGATGACGACGTCGACCTCCTTGCCGACCGCGGTGTCGGCGACGACGCGGGACAGATCCTTGGGATCCTTGACGTCCTTGCCGTCGAACTTGACGACGACGTCGCCGGGCTCGATGCCGGCCGGCTTGGCCGGCCCCTTGTCGTCGACGCCGGCAACCAGCGCGCCGCGCGGCGGCTTGATGTTGAGGCTCTCGGCAATCTCGTCGGTCACGCTCTGGATGCGCACGCCGAGCCAGCCGCGGCGCAGCTCGCCGAACTGACGGAGCTGGTCGACGACGCCCGCGACCGTCTTCGACGGCACGGCAAAGCCGATGCCGATCGAGCCGCCGGAGGGCGAGATGATCAGCGTGTTGACGCCGATGACGTCGCCTTCGAGGTTGAACAGCGGGCCGCCGGAATTGCCGCGATTGATGGCGGCGTCGGTCTGGATGTAGCTGTCATAGGGACCCGAGGAGATGTCGCGGTTCTTGGCCGAGACGATGCCGGCCGTCACCGTACCGCCCAGGCTGAACGGGTTGCCGATCGCGACCACCCAGTCGCCGAGTCGCAGCTTGTCGCTGTCGCCGAACTTCACCGCGACCAGCGGCTTGGTCGGCTTGAACTTCAGCACGGCAAGGTCGGTCTTCTTGTCGACGCCGACCAGCTCGGCCTTGATCTTGGTGCCGTCGTTGAGGATGACGTTGATCTCGTCGGCGTCCGCGATGACGTGGTTGTTGGTGACGACGACGCCCGATGTGTCGATGATGAAACCGGATCCGAGCGAATTGGTCTTGCGCGGCGGGTTGGCGGAGCCATCGCCGCCCTTGCTGCCACCGCCGGGACCCCTGCGGTTCTTGAAGAAGTCGTCGAAGAACTCCTCGAAGGGCGAGCCGGGCGGCAGTTGCGGCATGGTGTTGCTGCCGCCGCCCTTGGCGTCGACGGTCTGCGAGGTCGAGATGTTGACGACCGCGTCGATCACCTTCTCGGCGACGTCGGCGATGCCCTCCGGCCCGCGCGCTTCCGCCGGCGTGCCGAACGCAGTGAAAGCACTGACGGCTAGCGCGGCCAGCCCTAAACGCAAGCGGGTCGGGGCAATGGTGGCAGCGGTCATTGGGTTCTCCAGAGAAAGGATTCGACGTCCAGACTGCGCTCGAACGGGGGGACGGCGCAAGCACGGAGCTTAACGGGCTTCAAGGCCCCGATAATACGGCGAAAACCGGTCTTTCGCCTTCACTTTGGCGTTGGCGCAAGAGCTAAACCGGGCGCCGCATCACCCAGATCAGGATCAGGCCGGCGACGGCTGAACCGATCCCGACCACCCGCAGGATATTGTCCGGCGTGGCGATGGCACTCTTCATGGCTTTGCGCATCCAGTTCGGACTGGCTGCGAACATCAAGCCTTCCAGCACGAACAGGATGCCCAGGCCGATGAGGAAGTCGGCGAACGCAATGGACCTCATCGGATGGGAACCTCCCGTGGTGCTGTTTTCGTTTGGACGAAGGGGCGGCGAGATTCGCCGCCCCCTGTCTAGCTTACGGTTTTGCCGGCGTCTCGGTTGCCAGCTTGCCGGACGGGTTGCTGAAATACCGGAAGAAATCCGAGTCCGGCCGCAGCAGGAAGCGGGTGTCGTTCGACTTCAGCCCGTTCTCGTAGGCCGTCATCGACCGGTAGAACGCGAAGAAATCGGCGTCCTTGCCGTAGGCTTCCGCGAACAGGCGGTTGCGCTCGGCATCGCCCGCACCGCGGGTCTGCTCGGCCAGCGAGTTGGCTTCCGCGATGATCACGGTCGCCTCGCGGTCGGCCTTGGAGCGGATCTCCTGGGCCTTCTGACCACCCTGGGCGCGGAACTCGGCCGCCTCGCGTTCACGCTCGGTCTTCATGCGCAAGTAAACCGCCTGGCTGTTCTGCTCCGGCAGGTCGGCGCGGCGGATCCGGACGTCGACGACCTGGATACCGTAGCCGTCGGCCTCGCGGTCGAGTTGGTCGCGGATGCGCTGCATCAGCTTCTCGCGGTCGTCGCGCACCACGTTGATGAAGGTGACCTCGCCGAGCACACGGCGCAGCGCCGCGTTCAGGAGCGTGGTGAGCTGGATGTTCGCAGCCTGGATCGAGCCGACGCTCTGATAGAAGCGCAGCGCGTCCTTGATGCGGTACCGCGCGAAGGCGTCGACCACGAGCCGCTTCTGGTCGGAGGCGATCGCTTCCTGCGACGGGTTCTCGAGGTCGAGAATCCGCTTGTCGATGTTGATCACCGAATTCCACGGCGCCTTGAAGTGCAGGCCGGGCGCGGTGACGACGTCGACGGGACGACCGAACTGCAGCACGATGGTCTGCTCGGTCTGCGCAACCGTGAACAGCGACATGTAGCCGACGACCACGACGAGCAGGAGGCCCATCAGCGTGACGATACCTGTGACCGGAGACCTCATCGGTTGCCTCCGCTCGAGGGCTGCCCGGTGGTAGGCGGCCGCTTGGTGGTCAATTCGCCCAGCGGCAGATAGGGCACGATGCCCTGGCCCGAGGCGCCGCCGTCATAGACGAGCTTGTCGGCGCCGCCGAGCACGCGCTCCATCGTCTCCAGATAGATCCGTTCACGCGTCACGTCGGGCGCCTTCTTGTATTCCTCGTAGACCTTGAGGAAGCGCGCGCTCTGGCCCTTGGCCTCGGCGACCGCCTGCTCCTTGTAGCCTTCCGCATCCTGCTGAATCTTGGCGGCGCGACCGCGTGCCTGCGGCACCACCTGGTTGGCGTAGGTCTGCGCTTCGTTCTGCAACTGCTCGAGGTTGGCGCGCGCCGCCTGGACGTCGCGGAACGCGTCGATCACCTGCGCCGGCGGATCGACCTTCTGCATCTGCACCTGGGTGATCTGGATGCCCGCGCCGTAGCTGTCCAGCGTCTTCTGGATCAATTCCTGCACGCCTTGCTCGGTGACGTTGCGCGCACCGGTCAGGATCGGCTGAATCTGCGAACGGCCGATCACCTCGCGCATCGCGCTCTCGGCGACCGCCTTCACGGTGCCCTCAGGGTTCTGGATGTTGAAGAGGAAGTCGCCGACGCCATCAGGCTTGATGCGCCAGAGCACGGTGAAATCGACGTCGACAATGTTCTCGTCGCCGGTCAGCATCAGGCTCTCTTCCGGCACGTCACGAATGGAGCGGCCGCGGCGCGCCGGATCGTCGATCAGCGTCATGCCGATGGAGATGGTGTTGACGCGCAGCGCCTTCGGCAGCAGCACCGTCTCGATCGGATAGGGCAGATGATAGTTCAGGCCCGGCTGCACGGTGCGGACATGCTTGCCGAAGCGCAGCACGACGCCGAGCTCTTCGGACTGCACGCGGAAGAAGCCCGACAGCAGCCAGAACGCGACGATCAGCAGCACGATCAGCGTGATGCCGATGCCGGAGAAATAGCCGCCCGGCATGATCTGCTGGAGCCGATCCTGGCCACGCCGCAGAAGGTCTTCCAGATCCGGCGGCCTCGGCCCGACCGGTTGCGGGCCTGAGCCCCATGGTCCCTTTGGACCCGAGCCCCATGGGCCACCGCCCTGATTCTTCCACGGCATTCGACGCTCTCCTCGGCAGGGTGGAATTGCCCCCGCCCGCTTTGTCCGGATCGGCTTTATAGGGGACAGGCAGGTCCCTTACAACGCGGCCTTCACCGTCTTCCGAGCTATGCTCGGGCACGAAAAAGTCAATGTAAACATTGGCGAAAGCGGTTAATGGCCGCGCCGCCGACGATATGTCACATAGGAGTAGTCGGCGCTGTCGTCGGGGCCGGCAGGATGGCGGATACGTTCAACCTCGTCCCACGCCGCCCTGTCGATGTCGAAATGCGTGTCGCCTTCGGGCCGCGCATGCACTTCGGTGATCTCGAGGCGATCGGCGCGATCGAGCCATTGCCGGAAGATCTCGGCGCCGCCGATCACCGCGATCTCAGTGACCGAACGCCGCAGGGCATCGCCGCGCGCAACCGCCTCCGCATCCGCCGCCGACGTCGTGACGATGGCGCCGTTGGCGCGATAGTCCGCATCACGCGTGATCACGATGTTGGTGCGGTTCGGCAGCGGCCGGCGCGGCAGGGATTCGAAGGTTTTGCGTCCCATGATCACGGGCTTGCCGATGGTCAGCGCCTTGAAGCGCGCCATGTCGGCCTTCAACCGCCACGGCATGGCATTGCCGGCGCCGATGACGCCGTTCTCCGCGATCGCAACGACGAAAACGATGTCCATCAGGATGCGCTCCCCGCAAGCCGCGTCAGCGCCGGGCCGGTGACGCGGCACAGCGTCCAGTCGTCCATCATGACGGCACCAAGCGATTTGTAGAAGGCGATCGACGGCGCGTTCCAGTCGAGCACCGCCCATTGCAGGCGCGCCCAGCCGTTGTCGACGCATTCCTTGGCGAGATAGACCAGCAGCGCCTTGCCGAGGCCCCTGCCCCGATGCGACGGCCGCACATAGAGGTCTTCGAGGTAGATGCCGTGACGGCCGCTGAAGGTGGAGAAATTCACGAACCAGACCGCGAAGCCGGCGGCCTCCCCGTTCCATTCGGCGATCGCGCAATAGAGCCGCGGCCTTTCGCCGAACAGTGCGTCGGCGATGTCAGCCTCGGTCGCCTCCACCTCATGCGAGAGCTTTTCGTAGTCGGCGAGTTCGCGGATGAAGGACAGAACGAGCCCGGCTTCTCCGGGCTGCGCGCGGCGGATGTTGAGCGACATCGGTCTATTCTTTTTTGCGCATGATCTTATCGGAAAACCGCTGCGCACTTTTCCGGATCATGCGCTAGACCGCGACTTCCGCCTTGATGTGCGGATGCGGGTCGTAGCCGACGAGCTCGAAATCCTCAAAGCGGAAGGAGAAGATGTCCTTCACGTCGGGGTTGATGCGCATCACGGGCAGCGCCCGCGGTGCGCGCGAGAGCTGCAGCCGCGCCTGCTCGATATGGTTGGAATAGAGATGAGCGTCGCCGAACGAATGCACGAAGTCGCCGGGCTTCAGGCCCGTGACCTGTGCCACCATCATGGTGAGCAGCGCGTAGGAGGCGATGTTGAAGGGCACGCCGAGGAAGACGTCGGCCGAGCGCTGGTAGAGCTGGCACGACAGCTTGCCGTTGGCGACGTAGAACTGGAACAGCAGATGGCACGGCGGCAGCGCCATCTTGTCCACGTCCGCTGGATTCCAGGCCGTCACGATCAGCCGACGCGAATCCGGGGTACGCTTGATCATGTCGATGACCTTCGCGATCTGATCGATGCTGCCGCCGTCGGGCGTTGGCCAGGAGCGCCATTGATGGCCGTACACGGGGCCGAGATCGCCGTTGGCGTCCGCCCACTCGTCCCAGATGGTGACGCCGTTGTCCTTCAGATATTTGATGTTGGTGTCGCCCTTCAGGAACCACAACAGCTCATGCACGATCGCCTTCAGCGGCAGCCGCTTGGTGGTCAGCATCGGGAAGCCGGCCGACAGATTGAAGCGCATCTGATGGCCGAATACCGAGAATGTACCGGTGCCGGTGCGGTCGGTCTTCTCGACGCCGTCTGAAAGAATCCGCTCGAGCAGGTCCTGATACTGGTGCATGTGCGACTTGAGCCTTTGGGGAAGCGGCGAACTTAGCGGCCACCCCCGCGCTGCGACAGCGGCGATTCGCTGTCCGAACCGATTATACCCGGAAAAATGAGTGATCTCCGCGCAAACGACAAGGGGCGGAACTCGACGTTCCGCCCCCGCCTATCGGCTTGAAAGTGCAGCTTAAGTCGCCGGTTTCAGCACCGGGGTCCACTTCGCGATCTCGTTCTTGACGAGGGTGGCCAGCGCCTCCGGCGTCCGCTCAGCGGCGGTCGGAATGACGCTGCCGAGCTCAAGCAGGCGCTTCTTCACCGTCTCGTCGTCGAGCGCCTTGCTGGCGGCGGCGTTCAGGCGGGCGATGATCGCAGGCGAAGTTCCCTTCGGCGCGAACATCGCATTCCAGGCCTGGGCCTGGAATTTCGGCAGGCCGGCCTCCGCCGTGGTCGGCACGTTCGGCAGCGACGGATTGCGCTCCGGCGTTGCGATCGCATAGGCCTTGATGGTGCCGGCGTTGATCTGCGGCACGGCATTGACGATCTGGTCGCACATGTAATCGACCTGCCCCGCCACCAGCGCGTTCATCGCGGGGCCCGTGCCGTTGAAGGGCACGCCGACCGGCTTGATGTCGAGGATCGAGTGCAGCAGTTCGCACGAGACGTGCGAGACCGAGCCGACGCCGGCATGCGCGGCGTTCACCTTCTCGGCGTTCGCCTTCACGTAGGCCACGAACTCGTTGAGGTCCTTCGGCGGAAAATCCTTGCGCGCCAGGATCAGGATCGGCGTGCCCGCGAGCAGCGCGATCGGCTCGAAATCCTTCTCAGGATGGTAGGCGAGCTTGGGATAGAGGGGCACCGAGGCGGCATGGGTGCCCATGTGACCGGTGATCAGCGTGTAGCCGTCATTGGTCGCGCGCGCGGCGCGCGTGGTCGCGGTGGTGCCGCCGGCGCCGACCACGTTCTCGATGATGATGCTCTGTCCGAGCGTCTGCGCCATGTGCGCCGTGACGATGCGCGCGACGACGTCGGTGGGGCCGCCGGCCGCGAACGGCACGATCATGGTGATGCTGCGCGTCGGATAGGTCTGCGCCCCGGCCGGCGCAATGAGGACGCCCAGCGATGCGAGCGCGGCCGCACATGCGCCCGTGAGCGCGCGAAGGAAGGTCATGTCGGTCCCCTTGGACAAAAACAAATGCCGGCCCAAAGGCCGGCATTTCCATTTCACGAAGCCGTAACACGAGTCGATCCGACTTCAGGATGCGGCGCGCCGACGCAGGTGCGCGGCGACGACGCAGGGCGCGGCGCTCAGTTCTCGGATTCGGTGAACACCTCGTCACGTTTCGAGCGCAGCACAGGCAGCACCGTGAGCAGCAGGAGGCTCGCCGCGATCGCAAGCAGCACCGCCGACAGCGGACGCGTCAGGAACACGCTCCAGTCGCCGCGCGAGATCAGCAGCGCACGGCGCAGGTTCTCTTCCATCAGCGGTCCCAGCACCATGCCGAGCAGCAGCGGCGCCGGCTCGAAATCGTGCTTGATCAGCCAGTAGCCGACCAGACCAAACACGCCGGCGAGGATGACGTCGACCGGTGCGTTGTTCACCGAATAGATGCCGATCGCGCAGAAGATCACGATCGAGGGGAACATCAGCCGGTACGGCACGCGGAGCAGGCGGACCCAGATTCCCACCAGCGGCAGGTTGATGATGATCAGCATCAGGTTGCCGATCCACATCGAGGCGATCATGCCCCAGACGAGGTCGGGCTGCTTCTGCATCACCTGCGGGCCCGGCACGATGCCGTGGATGGTCATCGCGCCCACCATCAGCGCCATCACCGCGTTCGGCGGGATGCCGAGCGTCAGCAGCGGGATGAAGGAGGTCTGCGCCGCAGCGTTGTTGGCGCTTTCCGGCGCCGCCACACCCTCGATCGCGCCGCGGCCGAACCGCCTCGGATCCTTGGCGAGCTTCTTTTCGAGCGTATAGGCTGCGAACGAAGCGATGACCGCACCGCCGCCCGGCAGGATGCCGAGGATCGAGCCGAGCACGGTGCCGCGCAGGATCGGCGGCGTCGAGTCGATCAGATCCTTCTTCGTCGGCATCAGGCCGGTGATCTTCTGCTGCACGAGGTCGCGATTCATCTCGGCGCCGGCGTCGAGATTGCGGATGATCTCGGCGAAGCCGAACACACCCATCGCCACGGTCGCAAAGCCGAGACCGTCGGCAAGCTCCGGAATGTTGAACGCCATGCGCGAGGCGCCGGTCTCGATGTCCGAGCCGACCATGGAGAGCAACAGGCCCAACACGATCATTGCGATCGCCTTCAGCACCGAGCCCTTGGCCAGCACGACCGCGAAGATCAGGCCGAGCACCATCAGCGAGAAATACTCGGCCGGGCCGAACGCCAGCGCCAGCTTGGTCAGCGGGGCGCCGAGGATGGCGATCAGGACGGTAGCGACGCAGCCGGCGAAGAACGAGCCGATCGCCGCAATCGCCAGCGCCGGGCCGGCGCGGCCCTGCTTGGCCATCTGGTGACCGTCGATGGCGGTGACGACCGATGTCGCCTCACCTGGAATATTGACCAGGATCGAGGTGGTCGAGCCGCCATACTGGGCGCCGTAATAGATTCCGGCGAGCATGATCAGCGCGCCGACCGGCGGCAGTCCGAAGGTGATCGGAAGCAGCATCGCGACGGTAGCGATGGTGCCGATGCCCGGGAGCACGCCGACCAGCGTGCCGACCAGCGCGCCGATCAGGCACATCAAGAGGTTGATCGGCGAAAGCGCGACGACGAAACCGTGAGCGAGGTTGGCAAAGATATCCATCACACCCTCACTGGACCAGGAAACGCGGGAACATCGGCATCGGCAACCCGAGCACGTAGGGGAACAGGATGGCACAGCCGATCGTCAGGCAGGCCCCGACGATGGCAGCCTCCAGCCAGCGCGTCTCGTGCGACCCTGTCGCCGCGATCATGAAGCTCACAAAGGCTGTGACCACGAGGCCGAGGGAGCGGATCGACAGCGCGAAGAACAGGATCGCAGCCATCACGAACAGCGGCCCGCGCCAGGCATAATGGGACATCCCCGGCCCGTCGGTCAGAAGACCGGTCAGGGCGATGCCGGCGGACAAGGCGACCAGCAGTCCACCGAACATCCGCGGCGCGGTGCCGGCGCCGAACGAGAAGCCGCGCATGCCCTGCAGATCGCTCGAGGCCCACAGCGCGAACAGGGCCAGCGCCATCAGGATCACGCCGCCGACATAGTCCTGGGCCGACCTGATGGTCATGAACAGCGTGACGATCGCCACCGCAAAGAGCGGATAGGAGTAGATCAGCGCGAGCAGGACCTCGGATGACGCCTTCTTGGCGTCACCGCTGGCCGCTCCGATCAGCGCGCCGGGCGCACCGGCGAACAACGCCGTGGCATGGGCAACCACCACCGCGGCCGGCCCGCGGCCCGCGCCCCAGCCGAAAATCGTCCCGATCGACCAGATGAATTCGAAAATCTGCGGCGCTATCGCCAGCAGACAGAAGCCGAGCGCCACCGAGGTGTTTCGGGTGGCAGTCGCCGAGTGGCCCATCGTATCGGCCATGCATGTCTCCTCCGCGACCTGTAAGTCACGAGCACTGTTGTTCTAAATCGGCTGGAAATGGATCCCCCGCCCGATCACTGCCTAGCCATTTTCATCAGACAATGCCAGCAAAACCAAACAGCCCCCCGGCGAGCAGGAGCCAGAGTGGATTGATGCGCGAGACCGACGCGATCACCGCAACCATTGCGGTCAGAAGCAGTGCAGCAATCGTGCGATCGGTCGACTGGGCCAGGATCAGGGCGCTCGCGGCCATCAATCCGATCGAGAGCGGAACCAGTGCAGCCTGAATCAGGCCGGGCCAGCGCGATTGGCTGGGCCTGTTCAGCAATCGGCTGACATAATAGGCAAGCAGCGCCGTCGGCAGGCACATCGCCAGCGTTGCCGCCAGCGCGCCGGGAATGCCGGCGACCGCATAGCCGATTAACGTCACGATAAGCACGTTTGGACCTGGCGAGAGCTGCGCGATCGCATAGGCATCGGTGAACTGCTTGTCGGTCATCCAGTGATGGACCTCGACCGCGATGCGGTGCATCTCGGGCACCGCCGCCGCGGCGCCGCCGACCGCGAACAGCGACATCAGTCCAAAGGTGGAGATCAGCGCCCAGATCGGGCTCTCGGCATTCATGCTGCTACTTTCCGCCGCAGGAAAAAGGTGGCGCCGATACTGACGGGAATCGCGACCAGCAGCACCGCCGGAAGCGGCAGGCGAAGCACGCCGATGGCGAGGAACACGCCGAGCATCAGGATCAGTGCGAGCGGATCCGCCCGCTTCAGCAGCGGCGTCATCATGCGAAAGACCACCGCGATCAACAGCCCCACCGCCGCGCAGGAGATGCCGGCGAGGCTGCGGCGCAGCACGTCGAGATCGCCGAAACGGGCGTAGGCGATCGCGAGCACCGTCATGATCAGCGTCGGCGGCAGCAGCAGGCCGGCAAAGGCGGCAACCCCGCCGGCAATGCCGCGCAGCCTCGACCCGAACACCATCGACAGGTTGACGATGTTGGGCCCGGGCAGGAAATGACAGAGCGCGAAGGTCTCGTTGAACTCGTCCGCCGTCATCCAGCGGTGCTGCTCGACGATGGCCCGCCGGGCAAACACCAAAACTCCGCCGAAACCCGCCAGCGACATCCGGGCAAAGGCCAGGAACAGCGCGGCCAGGCTCGGCGGTGCGGGGACGGGATCCGGCTCTTGGACGGCCGGTGCTGAATCCGGGGACATGTCAGGAGCTTAGAACGAGGGTCGCGCTGCGGCCAAGGTCAGGCTCGTCTCGGTCCGGAACCTATCCAAAGGGAACCGCGCCCAGCCCGTTCGAAACCTCTGTTTTTCGAAACCTTTGCCCCCTATATTGGGGGTGCCGGTTCGCCGGCTATGGAAATAAACGGTCGTCGCAATAAACCATTCGGACCCGGGGGCGGTACCCGGCGCCTCCACCAAAGCCCACCAGCGGGCTCATCCAAAGCGGGCTTTGGCGGGGGCGAAATAGGATCGACGAGGGCGTAAAGGGCGTGCTTTTTCCCGGTATTGTTCCGCCGTTATCGGGCTACTGCAATAGTTGCCAACGACAACTTTGCTCCGGTTGCTCAGGCTGCGTAACGCAGTTTGAAAGACCACTTTAAAGTCCTAACGGGTTAAGCTCCGTTAGGCGGGGTTCGGAGGCACCTGGCAACAGAAGCCTCCACTTACCTTTATTTCTTCCCCGGCGGGGACTCCTGCTCGCCCGTCAGGCGCGATATTATTGCGGTTTGGCGAGTCGAGCCGGCTGGTTCGGCTTCGGGGATGCAACAGGACCACCATGGCGACCGATCATATCCGATACGATGTGCTGGCCCGCGACGCGCTGCGCGGCGTACTGCGGAAGGTGCTGACCGATGCCGCGGCCCATGGCCTGCCGGGCGAGCACCATTTCTTCATCACCTTCGTGTCGAAGGCCGAGGGCGTGAAGCTGTCGTCGCGGCTGCTGGCGCAATATCCGGAAGAGATGACCATCATCCTGCAGCACCAGTTCTGGGACCTGACCGTGCTCGAAGACCGCTTCGAGGTCGGCCTGTCCTTCGGCGGCATTCCGGAACGGCTGGTGGTGCCGTTCAGCGCCATCAAGAGCTTCCTCGATCCGTCCGTGAAGTTCGGCCTCCAGTTCGACACGTCCGATGTCGCCGAGGTCGCGCCGGAGAATTTGCCGGCGGCTCCCGCGCCGTCGGCCGTCGCCGTGCAGACGCCCGGCACGGAATCGGCTGAAAGCACCGAGGAGCCCGAGACCCCGACCAAGGGCGGCGCCGAAGTGGTGCGGCTCGATCGTTTCCGCAAGAAATGATCTAGGTTGGCCGCGAAGCCGTCGCGCCCGGCCCAACTGCCTATATAGAAGAGCACATGAAAAGGCCGCGCGGCACCTCGCGCGGCAGAATGGATGTGCTCATGGCCAAAGCTTCCCGATCGAAGACCGCCCGTCCCGCGACCCGCACCGAGACCGACAGTTTCGGTCCCATCGAGGTCCCCGCCGACCGCTATTGGGGTGCGCAGACCGAACGCTCGCGCCAGAATTTTCGCATCGGCACCGACCGCATGCCGATCTCGCTCGTGCATGCGCTCGGCATCGTCAAGCTCGCCGCCGCACAGTCCAACCTCGAGCTCGGCCTGCTCGACCAGCGCCGTGCGGGTGCCATCATCCGCGCCGCGCGCGAGGTGATCGAGGGCAAGCTCGACGATCATTTCCCGCTCGTGGTGTGGCAGACCGGCTCCGGCACGCAGAGCAACATGAACCTCAACGAGGTGATCGCCAATCGCGCCAACGAACTCCTGGGCGGCGAGCTCGGCACCAAGAAGCCGGTGCATCCCAACGACCACGTCAACATGAGCCAGTCGTCGAACGACTCCTTCCCGACCGCAATGCATATCGCGGCCGCAAGCCGCATCACTGCCGATCTCGTCCCTGCCCTCGGCGAGCTGCTGCGCGCGCTGCGCAAGAAGGAGAAGGCGTTCGCAAAAATCGTCAAGATCGGCCGCACCCATACCCAGGATGCGACGCCGCTGACGCTCGGCCAGGAATTTTCCGGCTATGCGGCGCAGGTCGAGAGCGGCATCGCCCGGCTCAAGATCGCGGTGAAGGACCTCCATCCGCTGGCGCAGGGCGGCACCGCCGTCGGCACCGGCCTCAACTCGAAGCCGCGCTTTGCCAAGCTGTTCGCCAAGCACGTCGCCTCCATCACGAAGCTGCCCTTCACCAGCGCCGCCAACAAATTCGAGGCGCTGGCCTCGAACGATGCCTATGTGCTGGCGCACGGCGCCATCAATTCGGTCGCGACAGGCCTGTTCAAGATCGCCAACGACATCCGCCTCTTGGGATCGGGCCCGCGCTCGGGACTGGGCGAGCTGATCCTCCCCGAGAACGAGCCGGGCTCCTCGATCATGCCGGGGAAGGTCAATCCGACGCAGTGCGAGGCGATGACCATGGTTTGCTGCCAGGTGTTCGGCAATCACACCGCGATCACGGTCGCCGGCAGCCAGGGCCATTTCGAGCTCAACGTCTACAAGCCCGTGCTGGCCTACAACATGCTGCACTCGATCCGCCTGCTGGCGGATGCCGCGCGATCCTTCACCGAGCATTGCGTCAGCGGCATCCGTGCCGACGAAAAGCGCATAAACGAGCTGATGCAGCGCTCGCTGATGCTGGTGACGGCGCTCGCCCCGAAGATCGGCTACGACAACGCCGCCAAGGTGGCCAAGACGGCCCATGCCAACGGCACCACGCTGAAGGAGGAGGCGCTGCGGCTCGGCTTCGTCTCGGCGGACGAGTTCGATCGCTTGGTGCGCCCCGAGAAGATGACCAGCCCGGGATAAAATTCCGAATTCCGATTGCCATCCGTAATGATACGGACGCTCTCTGCCCAGAAATGTGCGGCTTTGGGTGCGGGATTTGATTACCGTCAATGTTCCGGCGGGACGGCGTGCTACGCAGCCATTCCGCCCCTCGACGGGGGCCAAATTCATCGTTTGATGGCCCGAGGGGCCGATTGACGAGGACGAGCGAATGGCGATCAAGTCTTGTGGGGCGCAACGCGGCACCCTGTTTCTGAATGTTTCATCCAACCTGAAGAGGATCGGATGATGGAGACGCGGCATGGGGAACGTCATCAACCTGAATCGTTTCAGGAAGCGCGCCGAGCGGGAAGCCTCGGCGAAACAGGCGGACGTCAACCGAACGAAGTTCGGTCGCACGAAGGCGGAACGGTCGGCGGAGGAGACGCGCGCGGACAAGGCGAAGGCGCACCTGGATCAGCATCAGATCGATCGCGAGGAGCAGCCATGAAGTCGCCCGTCGTGAAACGGTCGATCGTCGTCGCCGGGCACAAGACCAGCGTCAGCCTGGAAGAGGCGTTCTGGAACGGCATGAAGGAGATTTCCGGCCTGCGCAACATGACGTTGTCCGAGCTGGTCGGCGAGATCGACAACAACCGCCAGCAGGGCAATCTGTCGTCGGCGATCCGCCTGTTCGTCCTGGACTACTTCAAGAGCCGGGCCATGGCGGCCCAGCCGGACAAGGTCCCGGCCCAGTAGCCAACCCAACCCGGAGGGGCGCCTTTGACGGGCGCTCCGCCATCCGCACTTTAAAATCACTCTAAGGTGCGGTTTCAGCAAGCGCGCGCGCTTGACCTCACTGCCTTGCGTTGAAAATACAGGGCATGACCGACACCAAAGATACGCGCCCGCACATGCCGCTGGGTCTGGCCCAGCGCGGCTATACCGGCGTCATCCAGCAACTTTCGGCTCGCCAGGCGGGCTCGGCGCTCTCGGACATCGAACTCGAGAGCCGCCTGATCGAGCTCGGCTTCGTCGAGGGCGCGCGGGTCGAGGTCCTGCATGAGGGGCTGGTCGGGCGCGACCCGATCGCCGTGCGGGTCGACAGCATCACGATCGCGGTCCGCCGCCGCGAAGCCATGGCCATCATCGTCGCTTGAGACCGCGACCGGATATCTGCCCCAGGCCCTTGATCCCATGGAATTACCCCTGCTGCATCTCGCCCTGGTCGGCACGCCCAACAGCGGCAAGACCTCGCTGTTCAACGCCCTGACCGGCAGCCGGCAGAAGGTCGCGAACTATCCCGGCGTCACCGTCGAGCGCAAGGAAGGCTTCTTCGTCACACCCCTGGGACGCCAGGTCTCGGTGGTCGACCTGCCCGGCACCTATTCGTTGCGCGGCCGCAGCCCGGACGAGGAGATCACCCGCGACTTCGTGCTCGGCAAGGCCTCCGGCGAGACCGTGCCCGATCTGGTGCTGTGCGTGGCCGATTCCACCAATCTGCGGCTGACCATCCGCCTGCTGCTCGAGCTCAAGCGCACCGGACGGCCGATGGTCCTCGTGCTCAACATGTTCGACATCGCGGCCCGCCGCGGCATCACGGTCGACGTCGAGCGGCTCGCCAAGGAGCTCGGCCTGCCCGTGGTCACCTCGATCGCGGTGCGCAAGGGCGGCACCGCCGACCTCCTGAAGCTGACCGACGAGATCTCGGCCAAGCTCGCCGCCGAGGCCGAGGACAATAGCTGGCGCGCGCTCAGCGTCGCCGAGCTCCGCGCGACCCAGCGCGAGGCCGACCGCATCATCGCCGACTGCGTCAGCCTGCCTGCCAGGCCCGACACCTGGACCGCGCGGATCGACGCGGTGGTGCTGCATCCGGTCGGCGGCCTCGTCGTGCTGGCGCTGATCCTGTTCGTGATGTTTCAGGCCGTGTTCGCCTGGGCGCAGCCGGCGATGGACCTGCTCAAGTCCGGCTTCGACATGCTGGGAGAGTTCGTGCAGGCCACCCTGCCCGACGGCCTGTTGCAGAGCTTCCTGCAGAACGGCGTGATCGCGGGCGTCGGCAGCGTGATCGTGTTCCTGCCGCAGATCATCCTCATCTTCCTGTTCATCCTGCTCTTGGAAGATTTCGGCTACATGGCGCGCGCCGCCTTCCTGATGGACCGCATCATGGGCGGCGCCGGCTTGCACGGCCGTGCCTTCATTCCGCTGCTGTCGAGCTTTGCCTGCGCGATTCCCGGCATCATGGCGACGCGCGTCATCGACAACAAGCGCGACCGGCTGACCACGATCCTGATCGCGCCGCTGATGACCTGCTCGGCGCGCATTCCGGTCTACACGTTGATCATCTCCGCCTTCATTCCGGCCAGGGACGTCTGGGGCTTCATCAACCTGCAGGGCCTCGTGATGTTCGGCCTCTACGCCGCCGGCATCGTCAGCGCGCTCGCCGTCTCGTTCCTGATCAAGTTCTTCATGCTGCGCGACTATGCGCCGGCGCCGTTCATGCTGGAGCTGCCGGACTACAAGATGCCCAGGCTGAAATCGATCGTGATCGGCATCTACACCCGCGCCAAGATGTTTTTGGTACGCGCCGGCACCACGATCTTCTCGATGATGGTGCTGATCTGGTTCCTGGCCTCGTTCCCGCAGCCGCCTGCAGGCGCGACCGAGCCCGCCATCGACTTCAGCCTCGCCGCGATCATCGGCAAGGCGCTCGAACCGCTGCTCGCACCCGTCGGCTTCAACTGGCAGATCGCGGTCGCACTGATCCCGGGCATGGCGGCGCGCGAGGTCGCGGTCGCAGCGCTCGGCACCGTCTATGCGATCGAAGGCGGCAAGGAAGCGGCCGAGCAGATCGGCCAGGTGCTGGCGACGAAATGGTCGCTCGCCACCGCCCTGTCGATGCTGGCCTGGTACATCTTCGCCCCGCAATGCGCATCCACGCTGGCCGTGATCCGGCGCGAGACCGGCAGCTGGGCCTGGATGGCCGTGACCTTCACCTACATGCTGGTGCTGGCCTATGCGGCGAGCCTCGTGACGTACAACGTCGCGGTGGCGCTCGGGGCTGGCTGAGGCCCCTTCAAACCAAAATTGCGAAAACAACCCCATGCACAGTAGACGGGGCTTGTGAAATCAATGGCTTACGCGCAGGCCAAAATCGTCCGCGCAACACATTCCGCCCTGTTGACCCGTCGGACAAAACAGGGGCCGCGGGCAGCGTCAGCAGCGTGAACGGCGACACGCCAGGGAAGCGCCGCCGGCACGCGAGGACACTCAGCGCATGCGAAGCCGAACGATCGTTTGCGGCAATGAGGCGAGCAGAAGCACGACGCAAACACCCAGCAGGACGATATCCTTGAACAGGAACTCGCCGGTGAGATTCCACGCCATCGGATCAGAGGACAGGCTCCATTTCACGACGCCGGGCGTCGTAAAAAAGAACGACCACGTGATCGCGAAGGTGACAACGCCCATCAGGGAACCGAGCGCGGACAAGACCGGGTTGAACGCACCGGCCGCGAGCAGCGCCGCAATCACGAATTCGGCGACCCCGAGAACATACGCCTCTCCTCGCAGGCCGAATACCGACAGCCAGGAGATGAATGGACTATTGCTGATGAACTGAGCGATGCCTTGTGCGGATTGCGGCGTGAATTTCTGCATGCCGAACGACACGAAGATGATGACCATGACCCAGCGGAGGATGGCGAGCAGACGATAAGATCCGTCGCCACTCTCGGCCACGTTGAACCCCTTCATGAGACAATTTCTCCCGGCTTGCGCGTGCGTCCACGTGCGAACGAAACGTTCGCTGCGAGGCATTACGGGGGGAAAGCTCGCCTCGTTACCTGCACCCGCGGCTGCGCCGATCACAGCTGCGTGCACGCCGCCTCACCGCGACAAAAACCGGCCCGTCAGCGCGAGCGGGCTTGCCCGTCGTCCTGATCGCGCTCCGGCTCCTCGATCAGCACGGCAGGCTCGTCATAGCCTTTGCGGCTGCTGTAGAACACCAGCGCCATCAGGCCGACGCCGACCACCAGCGAGAACACGACGCCCAGCACCAGCGCGACATAGCCCGACGCAGGAACGCTGGTGTTGGTGCTGGTCCAGCCGAGATAGCCGAGGACGCTCGCGGCGACGAGCATCGCGCACAACACCGCGATGACCAGCCATCTGGCGAGGTTGCCCCCATACGAGGCGGATGGCGCCGGTTGTTGGTCAGTGGCGTTCATGGAGCTTCTCCTCGATAGGACGTCGTGACCTAAGGTGCAGTAGCCTTGGTCGCGATCGCATGCAGAGCGCCCGTCATCGCCGTGACGGCGGCCTTCGCCGGCTCGCCGACGCCATGACGCCCGGCGAGATAGGCGGGATCGTTGTAGCTCAGCCATGTCGCGCCCTGCTCGTCCTGCCAGACCAGCGCCTTCAGCGGCAGGTCGATGCCGACCGTCTGCACCTGCTGCATCAACGGGGTCCCGCCCTTGGCGTTACCGAAGATGAGGAGATCGGTCGGCCGCAGCGGCAAGCCGACTGCGGTGGCGCCGGCGGCGTGATCGACATGGGCGAACACGGTGAGGCCCTTGGCTTTCACCTCGGCCTCCAGCCGCTTCATGGTGTCGTCGGGTCCGAAACTGCTCTTGATGGTGATGAGTCCGTCTGCGGCCATTGCCTGGGTCTCCCATGAACATGTCGCTGCGATCAGAACGAGGATCCTGAACAGTGCCGAAAGCCTCATCGCCCGCTCACTTCCTGCGGAACAGTTTGGCGGGATCGAACTCCGGCTGTGGAATGAAGCCGTCGCGATTGGGCATCCTGATCCTCGGCAGACTGTCCTTGTCGACCTTGCCGTCGGCGGGAATGATGCCGTTGAGGCTCAGGATGTAGGCGGTGACGGCATAGGTCTCGTCGGTGCTGAGCGAACCCGGCGTCGGATAGGGCATCGCGCGATGGATGTAGTCGTACAAGGTCGTCGCATAGGGCCAGAAGCTGCCGACGGTCTTGACGGGCGTGTTGGATGCGAGTGTGCCCTGCCCTCCGGCGAGACGATCCTTGATGCCGCCCTGGCCGTTGTCGCCATGACAAGCCGCGCAATTGTCAGCGAAGACTTGCTTGCCCAGCACCGCCGTTCCGCTGCCGTCGGGCAGGCCTTTCCCGTCCGGGCCGACGTCGATGTCCCACAGCTTGATCTCGGCCGGCGTCGCTGGCCGGCCGAAGTCGAATGCCAACGCGGGGGCGGCGAGCAGGCCGACCGTGAGGATGCCGGCGAGAAGCAGCTTGTCATGCGAGGACATTGCGGACCCTCCCGGTCTCGTCGATGCTCCAGGTCTGCTGGGCGTTGTAGTGAAACAGTGCATTGGTCCCCATCGCCGCGATGAAGGCCTGCCGGTCCGGCTGGACGTTGCCCTGCTCATCGATGGAGCGGCTCACGATCTTGGTCGGTTTGCCATCCCAGACCCAATCCATCTGGAAGCGCACCTGCGCCCTGGACAGGACCGGCTGAGCCAGTTGCGCCTGCTTCCAGGTCTTCGCGCCGTCGGTCGAGACCTCGACCTTGGCGATCTTGCCATGGCCGCTCCAGGCGAGGCCCGAGATGCGGATATAGCCCGGCTGAATCTGCATCATGCCCGAGGGCTGCGTGATGACGGAGTTGGTTTCCATTCGCAGCTGGAATTGCCGCGCCTTGCCGCTTGCAAGCAATTGCGTATAGCGCGCCGTCTCCCAGCGCGTCATCCAGGGCTCGTTGCCGAACTTGAGGCGACGCAGCCATTTGATGTTGAGGTTGCCTTCGAAGCCCGGCATCACCAGACGGATCGGAAAGCCGTGCGCGGGCCGCAGCGGCTCGCCGTTCTGCCCGTAGGCGACGAAGGCTTCGTTCATGATCTCGTCGGTCAGCGGAATGCTGCGATCGACGCCTGCGCCGTCGCCGCCTTCCGCCAGCATCCAGTTCGCGCTCTTGTCCCTCGCAACGAGGTCGATCAGGAATTTGAGCGGAACGCCGGTCCATTCATTGGTGCTGACGAGGCCATGCGTGTTCTGCACCGTGACGTCGGGGTCGGCTTTCTTCCAGTTCTCCCAGCCGTTCCCGGTGCACTCGATGAACACGACGCGCGTCACCGACGGCATCCGCTTCAGGTCCTCGACGCTGAACACCAGCGGCTTCGATACCAGACCATGGATCAGCAGCCGGTGTTGCGCCGGATCGATGTCGGGCACGCCGGAATGGCTGCGCTCGTAGTGCAGATCGGTCGGCGTGATATTGCCGACGAGCTTCTGGTGCGGGGTCTTGGAATTGATGGCGTCGCCCGGATCGACGTTGCGCTTGCCCGGGGTGGCCTCGGGGATGCGGTCGAGCTTGACAAAACGGGAGCGCTCGCTGTGCGCGCCGAGATCGGCGCCGGGCCCGCGGTCCGGAACGTCCGCAAGCGTTTCGGCGCCTGCCGCTTCGCTCGCAACCGCACCAAGGATGCCTGCCGAGAGGCCACCCACGAAGCCGCGCCGCGACACGTGCGCCGGGCGCGGCAACAAATCGATCGAAGATTCAATCGGCATTTTGGACGTCATGCGATCTCCCGATTCATCATCGTGCCTTTTTGAAAAGGCCCTGCGCTCCCCGTGTCGTGACGTTTACCAGCCACCACGACAATTGCTTGTTAGGTTGTGTTAGAAGCCATTAGCGGCGACGGATGCGAAACCTCGGCGCAGATGCGGTATCAGGGCGGCGCGCGGGAATGCATGAGCGGCAGGCGGCATGGATCACTTCAGCACCAACAGATTGACCGCCGAAAGGCTGAATGAAGATCACCTCGCCGATCTCGTCGCGCTGCATCTGGATTCCGATGTCGCTCGCTACATCGGCGGCGTGCGCTCGGCGGAAACCACCGAGAAATACCGGGCAACCAACATGGCCCATTGGGACCGGCACGGCTTCGGCCTGTGGGCGCTGCGAACCAAGGACGGGGCGTTCGCCGGACGTGCGGGGTTCCGGCACATCGAGGTAGACGACACCGACGAGATCGAGATTGCCTATGCGTTCGTGCGCGGCATCTGGGGCCGGGGCTATGCCAGCGAGATCGCAGCCGCGATCACGGAGATCGGGCTGTCGCAGCTCGCGCTGCCATCCCTCATCGGCATCGTGAAAGTCGGAAACGCTGCATCCCGCCGTGTGCTCGAAAAATCGAACTATTTGCGCGAGCGGAGCACGAACCGTCACGGCGAGGACGTCGTGATCTACCGCATCCGGGGTCGAGCGCCATCACCTGCCGCGATGGCGCAGCGCCTCGACGATGATCTTGAAGGCCGGCGCGTTCTGGCGCCGGCTCGGATAGTAGATGTGGTAGCCGTCGAAGGTCGGCGACCAGTCGTCCAGCGCGATGACGAGATCGCCCGACACGATATGGCCCTTCACGATGTTCTCGGGGACATAGGCGATGCCGTATCCCTTCAAGGCTGCCTCGACCTGGGCGTAGGTGCTGTTGAACGTCAATTGTCCATCGACGCGGACGCGGAGCTCCTGGCCGCGCTTGGCGAACTCCCATGCGTAAAGCCCACCTGCCCGTTCCATTCGCAGGTTGATGCACCTGTGCCCGACGAGTTCGTGAGGATGCTTCGGCGCGCGATGCTCGGCGAAGTAGCCGGGTGAAGCCACGGCCACCAGACGCCAATCCGGTCCGATCCGCACCGCGACCATGTCCTTTTCGACGCTCTCGCCGAGACGGACGCCGGCATCAAATCCCTCCTCGACGATATTGCGAAATCCGCTGTCGAGGCTGACTTCGAGCTTGATGTCCGGATAGTCCTTCAGAACCCGCTCCAGCTTCGGCCACACCACGCTTTCGAAGGCATGGTTCGAGAGCGTCATCCTGATCCGCCCGGACGGCTTGTCACGGAACGCCATGAGGTCGGCGATGTCCGCCTCGATCTCCGCGATGCGCGGCGCCAGGGATTGCCGCAGCCGCTCGCCGGCTTCCGTCAGGCCGACGCTGCGGGTCGTCCGCGTCAGCAGCCGGATACCCATCTGCTCCTCGAGACGCTTGATGGTGTGGCTCAGCGTCGACTGGGCGATGCCGAGCTTGGCCGCCGCCTTGGTGAAGCTGAGCTCCCTGGCGATGGTGAGGAAGGTGAGAAGATCGTTGAAATCCTGCCTGGCCATGATTGTCCGCCTGCGGAGGCTTTCGATTTATGTCTCCGATCGATCAATGCAAGCAGATTATTGCGTCTAATCCGGCAGCTCTGCATCGGCTATCTCCTGACGCTCATGCGAAAGGTTCAGCCATGCTCGCAACACTGATGTACGGCCCCGGCGACATTCGCTGCGAAGCGGTCGACGATCCCAGGATTCTGAAGCCCACCGACGCCATCATCAAGCTGTCGGCGACCTGCATCTGCGGGTCCGACCTCTGGCCCTATCGCGGCCTGCAGCCGATCGCCGGCACTGCACAGCATATGGGCCACGAATATTGCGGCGTGGTCGTCGAGGTCGGAAGCGCAGTGAAGACGGTGCGGCCCGGGCAGTTCGTCGTCGGCTCGTTCTGCATCTCCGACAACACCTGCCCGCATTGCCGCTTCGGCTTCCACTCCTCCTGCGTCCAGCGCGAATTCATGTCCGGCGCGCAAGCTCCTTTCGCGCGCGTTCCGCTGGCCGACGGCACGCTGGTGGCCACCGCGGAGCTTCCCTCACCCGATCTCGTTGCCGACCTGCTCGCCACCTCCGACGTTCTTGGCACCGGCTGGTATGCCGCCGATGCCGCCAACGTGCGCGAGGGATCGACCGCAGTCGTGGTTGGCGACGGCGCCGTCGGGCTGATGGGCGTGCTGGCGGCCAAAGAGATGGGCGCCGAGCGGATCATCGCCATGAGCCGCCACAAGACGCGGCAACAACTCGCGATCGAATTCGGCGCCACGGACATCGTCGCCGAGCGTGGCGACGAAGGCATCGCCCGCATCAAGGATCTCACCGACGGCATCGGCGCCGAGTCCGTCCTGGAGTGCGTCGGCACGCAGGAATCGATGACGCAGGCAATCGCCTGCTCGCGGCCCGGCGGCTCGATCGGCTATGTCGGCGTCCCGCACGGCGTGACCTTCGACGGCCAGGCGATGTTTTTCGCACAGCGGCGGATGCTCGGGGGACCGGCGCCGGTGCGGCGCTTCCTGCCGGACCTGATCGACCGCGTGCTCGCCGGCAAGATCAAGCCGGGAAAGGTGTTCGATCTCAGGCTGCCGCTGTCCGACGTCGCCGAAGGATACCGCGCCATGGACGAGCGGCGCGCGATCAAGACGATGCTGATGCTCTGAGGACGATGACATGATCTCGCGCCGCCGCCTGATGGGAGGCGCAGGCTCCTTCGCCGCTCTCTCCGCATCCGGACCGGCAACAGCAGGCGCAAGCAGTGTGGCCAAGCAAGGGAGACAGTCGATGCAGATCAAACGCGGTGGGGATCAGCCATCCCAAAAAGGGCCGGAAGCGTGGTTCACCGGACAGGTGCGCATCGATCCGCTGCATTCAGCGGTCGAGCCGGCGCGCGCGGCAGCCGCCAGCGTCACCTTCGAACCGGGCGCCCGGACCGCGTGGCACACCCATCCTCTGGGCCAGACGCTGATCGTGACGGCGGGCTCAGGCCGCGCCCAGACATGGGGTGGACCGGTCGAGGAATTGCGGCCGGGCGATGTGGTCTGGTTTGCGCCGGGCGAGAAGCACTGGCACGGGGCGGGTGCCACGACGGCGATGACGCACATCGCCATGCAGGAGCAGCAGAACGGCAAGACCGTCGACTGGCTGGAGCACGTCAGCGACGAACAATATCGCGGCTGACGAAGAAGAAGCCGGTAAGCCTTACCGGAAGTATCCCAGCACGAGATCGACGTCCGCGCTGCCGGCCACCGTGCCGGTCAGCTCGGCGTCGATGACGCGGCGGCAGGCTTCGATCGCGGCGTGGTCGCCGAGATCGTTTGCGGCTTCCAGCACGAGCCAGGCCGCGTCCACCGAGGCCTTGTCCGGCGCGCCGCCGCCGAGATCGGCGGTGGCGGTGCTGTTGAGGTTCTTCTTGCGAACGGCAGTGCCGAATTGAGGCAACATTGCAGATACTCCCCTGTCCTTAGTGTACCTGTCAGTGAACTTGGAGCTCGGGCTGACGGCCCGCATCGGCACCGGTGCCGGTCTTGCGCGACTGGTAGAACTTCAAGATGCTGCGCGAGGTCTCGATCTTGAGCCGGCCATATTCGCGCTCGTTGTCCTGGAGCTCCCGCGCCGTGATCAGGTGATCCTTGGCACCGAGGAACAGCAGCGACATCGTCGTATCCCAGGAGAAGTCGAGTGCCTTGCACAGCACGAGGATCATCTCGCGGTTGCGGTCCATCAGCGCGCGCTCGATCACGTCGACCGGCAGCGACGACAGCAGCGACAGGCCGATCTGCACCTCGTCGAAGCGGTGCTGGCGCGCATAGTTCGAAATCGAGTCCTGATTGAGGTTGCCCTGCCGGTACTGCGTCGTCACCACGCGCTTGGCGACGAAATAGCTGCGCGAGGACGGACCGAACTTGGACTGGAGATCGCCGGTGACTTCGGTCACCGAGCTCTGGATCTGCGCCATCATCTCGGGACGCTCGGTCTCGAGCCGGCGGCGGACATCTTCCGAAGCCTTCGAGATCAACTGCTGGAAGATGTGGCGCGGCACGTCCTTGCGCAGGCCAAGCTGCTCGGCGAGGATCGAATCGCCCTCGGCGCGGCGGACCATGTGCAGCAGACCCGAGCCGGAGAAGCGGGCGCCCTCGTTCTTCGCAACCGAGGTCACGACCTCCTGGTTGCCGCGCTTGACCAGCACGTCGGTCACGGCCTCGCCGATCGACGAACGCTGGGAGATCGCGAGCAGGTGCGACTGGCCCTTGGTCAGGGCGCTTTCGACCAGCATCTTCTCGTCGATGCGGCTGGAGTTGCGCAGCACGGGACCTGCGACCTCGATCTCGTCGTCGAGCGCGAGCTTTTCAATGACGTTGAGCGGGGCATGATCGCAGGCCGACATGACGTCCGAGAGCTGCGCCCGCGCAGCGACCTCGATCTCCTCGGCGAGCCGGCCGATGACCTCGCCGAACATGCTGATCTCGTCGTCGCTGTAGCGGCCGGTGATCAGAATGTCGGTCGCATGCCACAACGCCTTCGCCCGGCTTTCGTCGGTGCCGCGCGCGATCGCGTCGTCCAGGTCCTGCAGAAGCGATTTCGCCCCGTTCATCTCGATCAACCCCAGTTCTTGGCGAGCCATTTTGGCGAGCCGTCCTGCCGCTCGTGGCGGGACAGCGAATTCCTCTGGGAACTGAAGCTAGAGATCAAACGCGAGAATTCGGTAAAATCGGCAAATCAGTTTTGCCGGGCAAAATTCATTCAAATGGGAGAGAACCGGTTAAGGGGTGAGAAAGGTGCTGCGCGAGAGGCGCGCTCCCTCTCCCGCTTGCGGGAGAGGGCTGGGGAGAGGGTGTCTCCGCAATGGGACACTCCCCTAGAGGAGAAAACCCTCACCCGCGCCTTCGGCGCGACCTCTCCCGCAAGCGGGAGAGGTGAGCCAGCCTGCGGCTCGGTCCGAGCAAAACCAAAAAGCCCTCACGGATTCTGCGGGGTCAGCACCAGCGGCGGCTTCGGCTTGGGTTTTGCGGGCGGTGGACCCGGGGCAGGCCTCACGTCGATGGCCGGGGGCAGCGGCGCAACCTGCTGGCTCGCCAGCGGTGGGCTTGGTGCGGCGGGCGCGGCCTGCGGAGCCTTTGGCGTCGGCGGCGCCTTTGGCTTTGACGGCATGCGGCGCGGATCGTGGCCCGGCAGCGGCACGTTGGCAGGCGCCTGCTCGGGCGCGGCCTCCGGAGACACCAGCGTCGGCAGCGCGGCGGTCGCCGGCGGCGGCTCGCCGCGCTCGATCGCGTCCAGCCGGCGCGTCTCGCGGTCGATCGTGCGCACCGCGAGCCACGACGACAGCGGGGCGAGGTCGATGGTGCGATTGAGCTTGTCGGGCGGGCCGGCCGCGAACAGCTGGATCTCCGGCGGCGCGCCGGAGAGGCCGGTCATGATCGGCGTCAGGCTGGCGCGGATGTCGGCCTGGTCGGCGGGAATATCGTAGCCGCCGGAGACGATGGCGCGGGCGTTCTTTGCTTCCAGCGGCGTCGCGCCGACACGCAGGCGACCGTCGCGGATCGTGAACGGAATCTGCGCCGAGGCCACCGCGATCGGCGCGGCGGCAAGCGCGGGCTCGACCAGCTGTCGCAAGCGGTTGTCGTCGCTGACCTGGCCGCCATCGCTGGCGCGGATCGCGATCTCGAAGGCGCGCGGATTGAGGCCGCTGATTTCCGCGGAGTCCAGCGTCACCGTGCCGTTGCCGGCGAGCGCACCGGTGAGCGCCGCGACGCTGCGGCCCTGGCTGGTCAACGCCATCTGCACCGAGACGCGGCCCTTGGGCAGCGCGAGGTCGCGATAACGCAGCGTTGCCGCATCGACGTTGCCAAGCTCGATGCGGGTATTCAACGCCAGTCCGTTGGCGCCGTTGCGCGCATCGAGGCTCGCGGACATCTCGCCGCCGCCGAGGCCGCCCTTCAGCGCATCGAGTGCAAGCGACTGGCCGTCGCCGCGGATCGTGCCGCCGAACTGGCGCAGCTCGAGGCCGCCGGGCAACGTCCCGCGCAAGGCCTGGAACGCGACCCGGCCGCGCCAGCCGGTGACGAGTCCCGCACTCAACGGCTCGCTTGCATCATGTCCGGCTGCGCCGATCGCCATCGCGAGCGCCGGCGCGAGATCGAGCGTGTCGAGACCGATTTCGCCATCGACGCTCCTGTCCTGATCCAGCGTCACCGCCAGATGGCCGCGCAGATGCGAGCCGGCCGCATTGCCGTCGAGATCGTCGAAGCTCAGGCGGTTGCCGGAGAGGCCGACGCGGGAAGACAGGCTGACGTTCTGCACCGCTTTGTCCGCCGGGCTGGTGCCGAGCAGCGGCGCCAGATTGACGTTGCGCACGCGCAGGTTCACGCTGCCTTTCGGCTCCGACAATTCGACGCTGCCCTGCGCATCGGCATCGAGCCCACCGCCGCTGAGCTTTGCGTTCAATTGCAAGGGCCGCCGCCAGGTGCCGGTCAGCTTGCCCTCGAACCGCGAGGCGCCCTCGCCTGCGGCGATGACGCGATCAAGCCCGAGCAGCGCCAGCAGCGCGCCGGCCTGCGGCGTCGAGACTTTCGACTCCAGCGTGAAATCGCTGCTGCGCAGGCGGTCGAGGTCGATGCCGCCGATGGCGGCGGCCGGGGTCTGCGCGGCCAGCGTCGCGCTGGCCTTGAGCTGCGGCGCGTCGAGTTCGAGCACGGCGCGGGCATTGCTGCGATCGGCATGCTCGGCATTCTTGTCGAGGCTGAGATCGAGCTTGAGGCGGGTGGCGCCGGGCTGCGACGGCAAGGCATCGAACCGCGCGCGCACCGCGGGCGCGAACGGCTCGAGCAGCGCGGTGAGCTCGCGCAGCGAATTGGCGGAGGATTTCAGCGCGAGCTTGCCGGTGACCTTGGCGCGATCGAAGCTGCCGCTCGCCTCGGTGGTGACGCCGCCGGCCTGGCCGAAGCGCAGTTGCTCCAGCGACAGCGATGCAGGGCCGTAAGCAAGCCTGGCCGCGAACGGCCGCAATTCCTGTCCGGCAGAGATGGCGCGGCCGATGTCGAGCGAGAATTTCGCCTCTTCCGGCCATTCGCCTTGCGGCCCTGCGAGCGCGCGCACGAAGCTTGCGGCGGCGTCGAGGTCGAGCCGGTCGGCCTTGAGGTCGGCGTCGATCCGCGAGCCTTTGCTGGCGCCCGTTTGCACGAAGGCGATGCGGCCCTCGACAGTGCCGCCTTCGATGTCGGCCTTCAGCCGGTCGACGGCCAGATGATTGGCGGCGATCGTGACGTCGCCGGCGAGGCGCAGCGGCCGCGTGCTGCGGCGGTTGATCTCGTTGCGGCCCTGCAGCCAAGCCACCAGGGCGTCCGGGTCCGACGATTCCACACTGAGACGGCCGCTGAAACTGTCGGCGCCCGGCGTCGCGCCGTTGAGCGAGAGCTGCGTCATGCCGGGCGCGCGCAGCTCGAGCCGCTGGAAGGTCCAGGATCGTCCGTCGGTCTGGAGCTCGGCCGTGATGTTCTGCAGCGGACGGCCGCCGAGCATGATCTGGTCGGAGTTGAACTCGATCTGTGCCGGGATCGGCGCCTGCGGAATGGCGGCAAGCCCCGCCCGCAGCGCCGGCAGGATGCGGAGCGGCTCGGCATCGTCCTTGGCCGTCAGCCTGTCGGCATCGACCTGGCGCGCCGAGAGCACGGCGCGCAGCAGCGGCGATGCGCCGAACCTGAGGTCGCCGACTCCGCCGAGCTTCAGCGCGGTGTCCTCGGCACCGAAGCTCGCATCGATCTGCTCGAACTTGGCGCCGGCCGGGTCCGCCCTGAGCTTGGCCGTGAGCTTCCAGGGCATCGGCCCCGCCTCGCCGGCCTTCTTCACCGCCGGAACGGCCAGCGTCAGCGCGCCGTCGAATTTCGGCAGGCGGTTGTCGAAGGCGAGCACGCCTTCGAGATCGGCGAGGATGGCGCGCTCGCCGGGATCGACGTTGAGGTGAAGGCGGGTGGCATTGCCGTCGGCGCTCGGACCGGACGAGACGCGGAACGGATAGCGCACCCCGTTGGCGGTGAAACCGCCGTCGCCGCGCACCGAGCCCGCGAGCGAGCGGACGTCGCCGGAGAAGGCGATGTCGTTCAGCTCCAGCGTCGAGCGGCTGGCGGCATCGTGCAGCGCGATGCGGCCGGTGAGATTGAGCCGCTCGATGGCAAGGGATGCCAGGTTGAAGGTGCCGCTCGCGGTGGAGGGCAGATCGACCCGCCCGCGCGCGTCGAGGCCGAGATCGACCGCCATGCCGCCCACAGAAAGCTCGGTGGCGCGCCATTCCCCGCGCATCAGGGAGGAGAGGCTGAACTCGACGTCGAGCTTGTCGGCGCGCAGGCGGCCGAGATCGTTGTTGCCTCCGAAGGTGACCTGCCGCAGCCTTAAGGTCGGCGCCGGCAGCAGCCGCGCGTCGAGCTCGCCCGCGACCCGCACCGGTACGCCGATGATCTTGCCAGCCTCTGCCTCGAACTGGGGCCTGAACTGGTTCCAGTCGACATAGTAAGGCCCGATCAGCGCGGCCAGCAGCGCAATGATGAAGGCAATCGCCAATCCGAGCAGCGTCGTCTGCACGGGTCTCCCCTCGGCCAAACCGGCACCGGTCCAAACCCTGGCCTTCGTGGACTTCAGGCGTGCCGGAACAGCCCCTTATATAGGGGGAAGTGTGGCGAAGTCACAGCGACTGTTGCGCGCGGAGGTTAACGCTGGGGCCGCCTCACCAGCTCGCCGGCAGCCGCTTGAGGCCGCGCAGCACGAAGGTCGGCCGCCATTCCGGGTTTTCGACGTCGTCGATGCGCAAATCGGGCAACCGCCGCAGCAGCGTGGCGATGGCGATCTCGGCCTCGATGCGCGCCAATTGGGCACCCAGGCAGAAATGGATGCCGCCGCCGAACGACAGCGGCTTTACATTCTGGCGGGTGACGTCGAGGCGGTCCGGCCTGTCGGGATAAACCGCCGGATCGCGGTTGGCCGAGCCGAGCAGGCACAGCACGGTCTCGCCCTTGGGGATCCGCTTGCCGCCGAGATCGTCGATATCGTCCAGCGCGACGCGGCCGGTCATCTGCACCGAGGAATCGTAGCGCAGGAATTCCTCGATGGCCCCTTCCATCAGCTCGGGGCGCGCCTTGAGCAGCGCCAGCTGGTCCGGGTTGCGGTGGAGTGCCAGGAGACCGTTGCCGATCAGATTGACGGTGGTCTCGTGGCCGGCGCCGAACAACAGGATGATGTTGGCGGTCAGCTCCTCGTTGGTGAGCTTGTTGCCGTCCTCCTCGGCCTGCACCAGCTGGGTGGTGAGATCATCGCCGGGGTTCTTGCGACGCAGCTCGAACAGCTGCTGGAAATACATCTGCGCCATGAGGTTGCCCTCGTTGCCCTTCTTGATCTCCTCGGGCGTGAGGGGCACTGGGTCGAGCAGCCGGCCGCCGTCGCGCGAGCTCTTGTAGAAGACCTCGCGATGATCCTCGGGGATACCGAGCATCTCGCAGATGATGGTGACGGGCAGACGGAAGGCGAAATCCTCGATCAGGTCCATATGGCCGCGTTCGATCACGGCATCGATGGCCTGGTCGACGATCTCCTGGATGCGCGGCCGCATATCCTCGACCCGGCGCGCGGTGAAGGCTTTCACGACGAGGCCGCGCAGGCGGGTGTGGTCGGGCGGATCGGCCTGCAGCATCCAGTGGCTCATGCTGCGGAACACCGGCTCGTCCATGATCTTTTCGCTGTAGCGGCGCTTGGAGCGGTCGACGAAATCCTTGCCGAAGCGCTTGTCGCGCATCACCAGGCTGACATCGGCATGGCGGCTGGCGACGAACTGGCCGAACGGCGTCACGTGGATCGGGTCGATCGTGCGCAGCCGGTCGTAATGCGGATAGGGATCGCGGATGAAATCCGGCGAGAGCGGATTGAACAGCGGTGCGCCGCCGGCGCCCTGCACGTGCTCGTTCATGGTGACCTCAATCGGTTGCCGCAAATCTATTGGCACATGACACGAATACGCCGAGCGCAGCCCCACTGCCCGGCGTAACCATCCCCTAAATTCTTAAACTCGATACATTATTGTATCGAGTTGCATTCTGCCCTACCCTGATCCGATGTCAAGGGTGAGAACCAGGCCGACCAGGGACGATACGCGCGACAAATTGTTCGAGGCGGCGGCGCGGGTGTTCGAGGAAGACGGCATCGGCGGCGCCAGCATCGAGGCGATCGCGGCGGCGGCGGGCTTCACCCGCGGCGCGTTCTACTCGAACTTCAAGAGCAAGGACGAATTGATCATCGCCATGCTCGAGGACCATGTCGAGCAATCGATCCGGCGCAACATGGACATCCTCGCCGAGCACGACAATCTCGACGATTTCATCGCGGCGCTGAAGTCGATGGACCGTACGCGGCAGGACCCGCTCGGCCGCTCGCCGCTGCTGCACATGGAGATGATCCTGTTCGTCGCGCGCGCCGAGAAGCGCCGGCCCGAGCTCGCAAAGCGCCTGCGCGCGCGGCGCAAGCTGGTCGCCGACATCGTCGAGGCGACGCTGAAGAGCAACGGACGCAACACCAATCTGAACCCGCCCTGGATGGCCTCCGTGGTGCTCGCACTGGAGGACGGCTTTCGCCTGCACCGGCTGATCGATCCCGAGACGACGCCGGCCGACAGCTTTCTGCGCGCGATCACGGATTTGCGGCGGAGGACGGGGTTGGCGTCGGAGTGACCGTGATCGGGGTCCAGCGCTAGCGACCGCGTTTGCCTTTCGTCGTGGGCAACGGGCAATTCGTGCAGACGCTATCGTCGCACATCCGGCAGATCGTGAAACGGTCCATCTCCGACGTGTCCTGCCGGGCCAGGAGCTCGTGGATCAACGTTTCGAGCCGCTTTGTTTCTGCCGGCGACAACACGTCGAGAAGCGACGCAACGGCCGAGATCCGGGATGTCATCAGATCGTTCCGCATCGCGGCGCCGGCAGTCGTCAGATACAACGCAATCTCCCGTCCGTCCTTTCCCGGCCGGCGCTCGACCAGCCGATCCGAAACCAGACGATCCACCAGTCGCACTGTTCCGGAATGCGAGAGGCCGAGGATTCGGCGGAGCTTGTCGTTGGTCATGCCCTGACTGTATCCGATGACGACGAGTGCGGCCGGCGTCTCGCCGCCACGGCCGATGACCTCGCGCGCGCCCTGCTCGATCCGATCCATCACGGCGAGCGAGAGCGCCCCCAGCAAATTCGCGATTCCAGTCTCCATGCCCCCGACAATATGTGCGTTGCGCACAAAAAACAACTTGCCCAAATATGTGCACTGCGCACATATTTGGAAACGGTGAATGAGAGGAGGAACAGCGATGACAATCCGGAGCACGGCACAACGGGCCGCGAACGACGAACCCGTCCTGAAATACGTGCAGGCCAACGGCGTGCGGTTTGCCTATCTCGAACAGGGCAGCGGGCCCCTGGTCATGTTCATGCACGGCTTTCCCGACAACGCCTGGTCCTATCGAAAGCAGATGCAGGTCTTCGCGGAAGCCGGATATCGCGCGGTCTCGCCGTTCCTGCGCGGCTATGCGCCGACGGAGATTCCGGCCGACGGGATCTTCGATCCCATCGCGCTCGGCAAGGATCTCGAAGCCCTCATTGCAGCCCTCAGCGACGACGGACAGGCCCGTGTCGTCGGCATGGATTGGGGCGGCACCTCGACCTTTCAGGCGCTGGCCACGGCGCCGTCGGCGATCAAGGCCGCCGTCGTGATGAACACCGCCCACCCGATCACGTTTTCAAGCATCAGGAGAGATCCCGACGCCGTACGATCGATCTTCCATTTCTATTTCTTCCAGCTTCCCAGTGCCGACACCGCGGTCAATATCGCGGGCCTCCCCTTCATCGACTATCTCTGGAAGCTGTGGTCGCCGACATATCGGAACGACGAGCATCTGCGTTCGATCAAGGAAACGCTCAGCTCTCCCGGCACGATGACGGCGGCCCTGAAATATTACGGTGGCCTGTTCGATGCGGGCTTCGCCCGGCGGCTGCCCATGAACGAGATGCACACCCCGACGCTGACGATCTATGGCGGCAACGATCCGACCGCGAGATATTCGGTGAAGGAGGAGCCCTTCTTCAAGGGGCCGCACAAGCGCATCGTCCTGCCCGACGTCGGGCACTTCCCGCACCTCGAGCGCGAGGCCGAGGTCACCGGTCTGATGGACTGGTTCAAGACGCACGCGCCCAACTGACGGCGTGGCCAAGACACCCTAGAAAGTTCTCTGACCGGAGTACGCGCGATGGACGCCAAGACCCAGCAGCGGCACGCGGATACGTTTCGCGCTCTTCACAGAAAGGCGGACCCACTCGTCCTGTTCAATGCCTGGGACGCCGCCACCGCCAAAGCCATCGCGAAATCCTCACCAGCCATCGCGACCAGCAGCGGCGCGGTGGCGGCCGCGCTCGGATACGCCGATGGGGAAAATGTCCCGCTCGATATGGTGACGGGTCTGGTGTCGCGGATCACCGCGTCTGTTGCGGTGCCGGTGTCGATCGATCTGGAGGCAGGATATGGCGACACGCCGGATGCGGTGGCGAAGGCGGCGATCGGGATTTTGCAAGCCGGCGCCGTCGGCATCAATATCGAGGACGGGCTATCCGGAGGAAAGCGGCAGCTTGTCAGTCCCGAACAACATGCTGCGAAGATCAAAGCCGTGCGGGAGGCGGCGCAGGCCCGCGGAATTCATCTGTTCATCAACGCGAGAACCGATCCGTTCCTGCTGAAATTCGGATCGCCGGATCAATGCCTGAACGAAGCGGCCCGGCGCGCGAAGATCTACGCTGAGGCCGGCGCCGATGGAATCTTCGTCCCGGGCCTCACCGACCTCGCGCTCATCGAGGGGTTCGTCCAGCTCACGCCTCTGCCGGTCAACATCATGGTGACGCAAGGCCTTCCCTCAATCACGGATCTCGCCCGCGTCGGCGTTCGGCGGGTGAGCCTCGGGCCATGGCCGATGATCGCGGCGATGCGCGTCATCGCGGAGGCCGCGGCCGGCGTCGTCACGAGCAAGCGATACGGCACGTTCCTGCAGCCGAATTCTTGAGGAAGGACCTCACCACCCAGCATTCCAACTCGATCGCAGAACGGCAGAGCTCACCGACTATAGACCGAGAACCGACTTGACCGATCCGGCTTCGCTGAACGACCAGTCGATGGGCTTGTTCTCGGTCAAGAAGACAATTGAATTTGCCGGATCAAAGCCGATCTCGGCCAACCGGCTGCGAACATCCTTGTACAAGGCTTCCTTTTGCGCGTCGGAGCGGCCCGCAAGCAAGGTGATTTCGATGATGACGGTCGAGCCCGGATCGCGGCGTCCCAAGAACGTCGGATGGCAGATCATCTCGCCCGGGGGATGCCGCGAGATCAGGCAAAAGTCGTCGTCCGGGTTGACGCCGCAGGTCGCCACGAGGCTTGCATGGAGGCACGCGTTGATTGCGTGGCACGTCTCAATTGCCAAAGCCTGCGGAACGTGAAGTCGGTTGAATGGCATTTGCCTCACTCAGTCGAATACCCTCGCCCATTAGCAGGAAATATCCGATCTGAGAACGTGCCCGGCGAAGCCGGCTTTCGAAGCGGCAGGTGCCGGGCCTATGCCGACCGCTTCACCGTGGCGCGTCCCGCCGCCACGTCCAGCCGTCCCAGCATCGCCCTCGCCTGCTCGGCGCAATGCTCGATCAGCCAGCGCTCGAAGGCGACGGGGGCGAGCGCGGGGGCGTAGAGGAAGCCTTGCACGACGTCGCAGCCAAGCTCGGCCAGCGTCCTGCGCTGGCCCTCGGTCTCGACGCCTTCGGCGACGACGGTCATGCCGAGGCCCTGGCCGACGCGCACCACGGCGGTGGCGATGGCGAGCGCGCCAGCGTCACGCTCGATGTCGCGCATGAAGCTGCGGTCGATCTTGAGCTCCCGGATCGGCAGGTGCGCGAGCCGGCTGAGGCTTGAATAGCCGGTGCCGAAATCGTCGACCGCAAGCCCGACGCCGAGCTCGCGGATCGCGTTCATCGTCTCGAGCGCGGCGACGCTGTCCTGCATGAACGCGCCTTCGGTGATCTCGAGCATGAGGACGTCCGCCGGCAGATCGTGTTCGGCAAGGATGTCCTTGAGCCGCGCGGCCAGCGTGACGTTGCGGAAATTGATCGGCGACAGGTTCACCGACACGGATGGAATATTGAGCCCGGCGCTGCGCCAGCTCGCCATCTGGCGGCAGGCCTCGCGCACCGACCACAGGCCGATCTGCTCGATCAGGCCGCACTCCTCGGCGAGCGGGATGAACTTTGCCGGCGAGACGTCGCCGAGCACGGCATCATGCCAGCGGGCCAGTGCCTCGACGCCGTGGATCGCGCCGTCGCAGCTGCGGATCTGCGGCTGGTAGCTGAGGGTCAGCGCGCCTTCCGCGATGGCGCGGCGAAGCGCGGCGATCAGCGCCAGACGCTGCTCGGTGAGGCCGTTCATCTCGGCGCTGTACATGCGATGGGTCGAGCGTCCCGCCTGCTTGGCCATGTACATGGCGGCGTCGGCCTGCTGCATCAGAGTGTCGATGTCGGTGGCATGATCGGGATAGAGGCTGATGCCGATGCTGGCCGACATCGGCATCAGCTTCGAGCCGAGCCGCAAGGGCGCAGCCAGCGCCTCGGTGATCCCGGCCGCGACGCGCTCGGCGCTCTCGGCGTTGCGTTGCGGCAGCAGGATGACGAACTCGTCGCCGCCGAGCCGCCCCAGCATGTCCTCGGGGCCGATCTGCTCGCGCAGGCGCTGGGCGAGCTGGATCAGGAGCTCGTCGCCGGCGGCATGACCCAGCGTGTCGTTGACATCCTTGAAATGATCGACGTCGAGGAAGGCCAGCGCCACGTGGCTGCCGGTCGGGCAGGCATCGATCGCCGTGGTGATCAGGTGCCGCAGCTGGGCACGGTTCGGAAGGCCGGTGAGGATGTCGTGATAGGCAAGCCGCGCGATCTCGGCGCGCGCTTCCTTGCGCTCGATCGCGAAGGCGCCGAGGTTGACGCAGGCATCGACGATGCGCCGGTGCCATTTGCTCGGCGCGCGGGACTCCCGATAGTAGAAGGCGAAGGTCGCGATGACCCGGCCGTCCTTGGCCTTGATCGGCGTCGACCAGCAGGCGCGCAGGCCGACTTCCAGCGGCATTGCCTTGTAGGGCTGCCAGCGCGGATCGGTCTCGAGGTCCGTCGCCAGCACCGGCTCGCCGTAGAAAGCCGCAGTCCCGCAGGAGCCGACATTGGGGCCGATCGCGATGCCATCCAGCGCGCGCGAATAGTCCTCGGGCAGGCTGGGACCGCCGAGCGGATGCACCAGGCCCGCGGCATCGACATGCAGCAGAGAGCAGACGACATCGGGAGCGATCTGCTCGACGCGGCGGCAGAGCCTGTCGGCGATGTCGGTGATCGGGACTTCGTCCGCGAGCGAGCTCATGATGAGCTGCTGCAACGAGCGCAGCTGCTTGGTCTCGGTGATGTCCTCGAGCAGCGCGAAGATGTGCTTGACCCGGCCCTTCTTGTCGCGGAAGGCGTCGATCCGGGCGCAGACCCAGATCTCCTCGCCGTCCTTGTCGTAGGCGAGCACTTCAGTTTCGCCGCGGCGACCGCCATGCAACAGGCGCTGGACCAGCTTGGCGACCGCCTTGCGGTCGGTGTGGCAGCCGGCAATCAGCTCACCTGCACGGCGGCCCTCGGCCTCGGTGCTGGTGTAGCCGAACAGCGTCGTGAAGGCCGAGTTGACGTAGACGATGTTCTGGTCGGTGTCCGTGATGATCACCGCCCGGTTGGTCTGATCGGAGACGGCATGAAGAAGCCCGATTCTGACGCGGCGCTCGGCTTCGCCGGTGACGTCGCGCGCGAATACGAGGCGGTAGGTGGCGCCCTCACGCACGATGGACGACAGCGATATGGCCGCGCGGACCCGACTTCCGTCGTGCCGCACGAGGCTGATCTCATCGCGGAACTCCGAGGCCCGATCGGCCTGAAGGCATTTGAGCGTGAGAATGCCGACATCGGCGCCGAGCACGTCGGCGCGGGCAAGCTTCCAGATCCGCTCGGCCGCGGCATTGAAGTGGACGATGCGACCGTCCTCACCGACGATGACGACGCCGTCGTCCGCCCGATCGAGCGCAGCCAACAGAACTTCCGGCATTTCGATCGCAGGGCAATCGCGAGCGGACATCATTCGACCCAGGAACATCTCAACGATATGACAATGTCACGAGCCTAACGCTGCGGTGGTGTCCAAGAGGTTGGCGCCCTCCGGTAGCCGCCTACCAAGATGCGGGATGCTTAAGATTGCGCGAAGAAGTGCTACGGCATTTGGCAGGACGTTCTACGGCGTTGTTCCGCCGGTTCCCGACTGGAGCTTGGGCAGCCGGCCCGCGACGGCCCGCACCTTCCCCGGCGATGCCTGCCAGATCGCGAGCGCCGACAATCCGCTCACGACCATCGCGATGCCGAACGCGAGCGTGTAGTCGCCGGCGCGATCATAGAGCAGGCCGGTCACCCACGGTCCGGCCGCACCGCCCGCCAGCGCCGCCAGCATGATCGTGCCGAAGATGCTGCCCTGGTGCTTGCCCTGGAAAATCTCGAACACCACCGCGCCCATGATCGAGGTGAGGCCGTAGCCGAGCGCTCCTTGCGCGAACACCATGACGTAGACGAGCCAGAGCGACGGTTGATACTTCAAGGCGATCAGCGCGGCGAAGCAGATGACGAAGCCCGCGCAACTGATCGCCCAGACCCATTCGCGTCCGATGCGGTCGGAGATATGGCCCAGCACGATCTGGCCGGGAATGCCAAGCAGGCTGACGACGCCGAGCGCCCACACCGCGACGGAAGAGCTGAAGCCGATGTCGAGCAGGAATTTGGTCTGATGCACCTGCACCGCGTACCAGATGTACAGGCCGGAGAAATAGCCGACCGCGATCCACCAGAAGCGCGCGGTCCCGACGGCGCGTTTCAGCGTCCATTCGGTATTGACCCAATCGGGATCGACGATGTTGGAGACCGGCTGGGCCCCGCCCGCAGCCGGCGCGGCATCGCCGTCCGGTTCGAGGCCGATGTCCTGCGGGCGCTTGTGCAGCAGCAAATTGACCGGCGCCAGCACCACCAGGATGAGCAGGCCCATCGCGGTGCAGGCGGTGCGCCAGCCGGTCTGCTCGATCATGTGCTGCACCCATGGCAGCAGCGTCACCGAGCCGATGCCGACGCCGGCAAAGGCGATGCCGATGGCGAAGCCGCGCTTGCGGATGAACCAGTTCGGCAGGAACAGCGACTGGCCGGAATAGCCGAGACACACCGAGCCGGCACCGACCATGACGCCGATGGTGACGTAGAGATGCCAGGGCGCGCTGGTGAGCGGCGCCAGCAGCAGCCCGCCGCCCATCAGCAGCACACCGAGTTCCATCACCGCGCGCGGACCGGCGCGGTCCATCAGGCGGCCGATCAACGGGCTGACCACGCCCGACACGACGAAGCCGAAGGAGAAGGCGCCCGCGGTGACGCCGCGCTCCCAGCCAAATTCGGAGATGATGGGCGGAAAGAACAGCGAGAAGGCGGTGCGCGCGTTTACGCCGATCGCCATGGTGACGAAGGTCACGGCGACCACGACCCAGCCGTAAAAAAACGGAAGCCGCATGATGTGATTGTTTCACCCCTAGATGGTTCTACCGACCATCTTGGGATGATCGGGTCAAGCGCTTTCGCACGTGACCGATGACCTGGATGCAGACGCTTCCACAACGTCATTGCCACTTGGCACCAAGAACGTGGATGCCCGGGACAAGCCCGGGCATGACGATCTTTTGTTCAAGCACCAAGAATTCAAGGATCAGGAAGGCGACGCGCTCAGGCCGCGTCGCGCCGCGACCGTTTGACGGGAGCGTCGAACAATATCCGCTCGATCGGGTGCGGGCGGCCGAACAGATAGCCTTGCGCGTAGTTGACACCGAGCGCCTTCAGCCGCTCGTACTCCTCGCGGGTCTCGACGCCCTCGGCGGTGACCGACATATCGAGCCCGCGCGCCAGGGTCACGATCGAGGAGATGATGGCGGAAGAGCGCGGCTGATGCGTGAGGTTGCGGATGAAGGATTTGTCGATCTTGATCTTGTCGAACGGGAACGTCGTCAGATAGCTCAGCGACGAATAACCGGTGCCGAAATCGTCGAGCGCGAGCTCGATGCCGAGCTGCTTCAGGCGCTGCATGAAGGCGAGGTTTTCGACGCCGCGCTCCAGCAGCACGGATTCCGTGATCTCGATCTCCAGCCGTTGCGGCGACAATCCGGAATCGGTGAGCGCCGCGCAGATCACGTCGAACAGTTCGGCTTCCTTGAACTGGATCGGCGACAGGTTGACCGCGACGGCGAGGTCCGATGGCCAGCCGGCCGCATCCTCGCAGGCGCGCCGCAGCACGAATTCGCCGAGCGGCACGATCAGCCCGGTTTCCTCCGCCAGCGAAATGAACTGGTCCGGCGGGATCAGGCCGCGTACCGGATGCCGCCAGCGCACCAAGGCTTCGAAGCCGCGTCGCGCGCCACTGAGGGCGTCGATGAACGGCTGGTAGTGCACCTCCAGCTGGCACTGTGCGATGGCGTCGCGCAGATCCCCTTCCAGCGTGTTGCGGGCTTCCAGCTCGGCCGACATCGCCTCGTCGTAGATGGTGAAGCAGTTGCGGCCCGCCGATTTCGAGCGATAGAGCGCAAGGTCCGCCTTCTTCAGGAGCTGCTCCTGATCGCTGCCGTGATCCGGCGCGATGGCGATGCCGATGCTGGTGCCGATCTCGACGCGGTGACCGGGCAGCAGGAACGGCTCGGTCAGGAGCTTTGCGATCCGTGCCGCAAGCTCGGTCGAGCAGGCGCGCTGATCGTCGCCGGCTTCCTGGATGATGGCGAACTCGTCGCCGCCGAGCCGCGCCAGCACGTCGCGCGCGCGCACTGCGGATCGCAGCCGCTGCGCCACCTGGCGCAGCAGCGCATCACCGGCGCCGTGACCCAGGGAGTCGTTGACGTTCTTGAAGCGATCGAGGTCGAGCATCAGGATCGCGAACGGCAGGCCGCGCACGCCGAGCTGGCTGTTCATCTCGTCGAGCCGGCTGAGAAAGAAGGCGCGGTTGGGCAATCCGGTCAGGATGTCGGTCTGGGCAAGCTCGAGCACGCGCCGATTGGCCAGCGACAGGCGCCGCGAATTGCGGCTGGCGAGCATGAGATAGGTCGCGAGCGACAGCGTCAGCAGCATGCCGACGATCAGCACCGCGACGGCGCGATCGTACGTCGTCTCCAGCGGACCACCGGCGGTCGGCACCGCACGCACCTGCCAATCGGTATCGCCGATCTTGAGGCTGCCCGACCAATGCAGCGCCCGCGCGACATCCCGCATCGACTGCGGCGCCGTGGCCGACGACGCGTAATCCGGCAACATCTGCTCCAGGCTGACGATCTGCGCCGTGAACGGCGGGTAGATGTTCATGCTGACCGCGGGGCTTGCACCGGTGGTCACGCGAATGCCCTGAATTAGCAACGGCAGATCGAAGATGCCGACCACGAAGCCGGCGAGATTGCGGCGCCGATCCGCAACCGTTTCACGCGACGTCCCCTTGGCGTAGATGGGAACGGCAACGAGGACATCGGGCAGCCGGCCGCCCTCCCTCGGCTCGAACAGGCGCGTGCGAATGGCTGCGACCCGGTCGTTGTCGCGCGCGCGCTCGAGCACGGCGCGGCGCTCCGGAACGGTGGCATAGTCCATGCCGTAGACCGGCGAAGTCTTCGGCTGGGTCGAGTAGAACACCGGGAAATATTCATCGCCCTGCGGCGCGGTCACGAAGCGCTCGCCCTGCAGCGATTTGATGCGATAGCCGGAGACGCCGTCGGTGATCGCCGCGGCCTCGTATTCGGCGCGCTCCTTGCGGTTGACGCGCGGCAGCCAGGCAATGCGCAGCATGCCGGGATGGCGCTCGAACAGGCGGGCACTGAAGGTCTCGAATTCGTTGCGGCTGACTTCGTCGTTGGTCGATTCGAACAGCGTGCGCAGCGCGACCAGCCTGGAAATGTATTCGCCCATGCCGTTCTGCATGACGATCGCTTCGGTCTCGGCCGCGTTCTCGAACTCGATCCTGTTGACGCGATCCTCCCACCGCGCCACGGCGGCCGCACCCGCAACCGAGAACAGAAGACCGACGGCGACCGCGACGAGCGCAGGCCGATAGAGTCCGAGCAGCGGCGCGACACGCCACCATCCGGTCATACGCCTCCGATCCTGATCGTTCTGATCGCGATCGCCCATCTTGAAGCCGCCGTCCCCTATCCGCGACGAACCGAACCTCTGGTTGAGGTACCGGCGCGGCTATCGGAACAAGACCGCGGTTAAGAACTGCACAATTTCGAAACCCGGCGGCTCCGCATTGCTCGGCTTAGTTAACGATTGCCCTGCGAATTACCGGAGTCTGGAGATAAGTTGCCGGTTTTCCCCGAAGTCTTACGGGGCGTGTTTGCAGCAGGGAATTAGCGTCCTGTTCAGCCTCGCAGACCTATCGTTCCTGCAACCGCATCCAGCATCCGGCAACCATTTCCATGACTCGCTCGCGATCAGCGACTTATGTCGCCTTGACCATCGCATTGCTGTCCGCAGCGCTGCTGCCGGCCAAGAGCGACGAGGCCGGCGTCAGCGAGGATGCGATCCTGTTCGGCCAGGCTGCCGCGCTGGAAGGCCCCTCCTCCGCGCTCGGACAGCGCATGCGGCAAGGCATCGTCGCGGCATTCACCGAGATCAATGCCAGGGGCGGCGTTCACGGCCGCAAGCTTCAGCTCATCAGCCGTGACGACGGCTACGATCCCGACCGCTCGGTGGCGCAGACGCTGCACCTCATCGAGAACGACAAGGTGTTTGCGCTGATCGGCGCGGTGGGCACGCCGACCGCGATGGCGACCATTCCGATCACCAGTGCCAGGAACGTTCCCTTCATCGGTCCGTTCAGCGGCGCCGAATTTCTGCGCGACCTCGAGCTCGCGAACGTCATCAACATCCGCGCGAGCTATGGCGCGGAGGCCGAAGCGTGGATCAAGCACCTCACCGAGGACCGCCACTTCACCCGCATCGCCATCTTCTACCAGGACGATTCCTTCGGCCGCGACGGTCTGGTCGGCGTCAAGCGCGCGCTCGCCAAGCGCGGCCTGGAGCTTGCTGCCGAAGGCACGTTCGAGCGCAACACCCGCGCGGTCAAGGCCGCCTGGCGGATGATCAAGCGCGCCGAACCCGAGGCCGTCGTGATGGTCGGGACTTACGGGCCCAGCGCCGAGTTCATCAAGCTGGCGCATCGCAGCGGCTTCTATCCGACCTTCGTCAACGTCTCCTTCGTCGGCGCCAATGCGCTCGCCAAGGAGCTCGGTCCCGAGGGTGAAGGCGTCATCGTCTCCCAGGTCGTGCCGTTTCCATGGGATCGCTCGCTCAGGCTCGTCGCCGACTACCAGGCGGCGCAGAAGGCGTTCGACCCGACGCTGACGCCGGACTTCGTGTCGCTGGAAGGCTATCTCTCCGGCCGGCTCGCGGCCGCGGCGCTGGAGATGGCCGGACCGAAACCGACCCGCGCGAGCCTGCTCCGCGCCATCAACGACGTCGGGCGCTTCGACATCAGCGGCAGCACCGTCACCGTCGGCATGCGCACGTTCGACACGCCGCCAAAAGTGTTTTTGACGGTGATTCAGAAGGACGGAACTTTCAAGGCGGTGGACCGGCTGTAGGGCCGCTTTACGGCCGCCGCGTCCAGCGGTCGGCGTTGACGGCGCCCGGCGGAACCTCGCCTTTGACGATCGCCTCGACCTGACGCACGGTTTCCAGCGACTGATATTCGATCGCCTGCGGCGTCAGGCCGCCGACATGCGGCGTGGCGATCACGTTCGGCAATTTCGCCAGTTCTGGCGTCGGCATCTGGTCCGGCGCGCGGCCGACGTCCATTGCCGCCCCGGCAATGCGGTTCTCGCGCAGCGCGCGCGCCAATGCGGCCTCGTCGACGAGATTGCCGCGCGAGAGATTGACGAAGACGGCATGCCTCTGCATGCGCGCCAATGCGGCCTCGCCGATCAGGTTCTCGGTCTGCTCGTTGGCGATGGCGAGGCAGACGACGTAGTCCGATGCGGCAAGGAGCTCGTCGAGGCTGACCTGGCGGATCGCGGCATCGCCGACAGCTGCGAAGGGATCGGCGACCAGCACCTCCATGCGCAGCACCTTCGCGATCTCGGCGAGATAACGCCCGATGCTGCCATAGCCGATGATGCCGATCCTGCTGCCCGCGAGCTGGCGGCCCATCCGCGCCTCCGGCTTGCGGCCGGCGTGGTAGTCCGCCGTGTTCCGCGAGACGCCGCGGGAGAGGTCGACCATGAAGCCGAGCGCGAGCTCGGCGACCGCCTGAACGAAGCCGGGCCCGGCGCGGGTCACGAGCACGCCGGCCTTCGAGGCCTCCTCCACATTGACGTTGCGGATGTCGACGGCGCAGCGGACGAAGGCGCGCAGACGCGGCAGCTGCGCGAAGATCTCGCCCCGCCCTTCCGTCATGCGATCGGCGACGATGATATCGGCGTCCTTGGCGGCGCGCACGAGTCCGGCGGCATCGAGCGGATCGTCGCCCTCGTGCAGGATCACCTCGGCAGTCGCGCGCAGGCCGTTGAGGCTGCGATCGCCGTAATAGTTGCGCCGCATCTCCGGGGTGTGCGCGAGCAGGACCTTCACGACATCTCTCCTTCAGTAGCCGAATGCCCGCGGCAGCGCAGTCGACAGCCATGGCACGAAGGCGATGACGAGCAGGCAGAGGAACAAGAGGCCCAGATAGCCGATGATCGGCTTCACCGTCTGCTCGATCGGCACGTTGCCGATCAGGCAGGCGCCGTAGAGCCCGAGCCCGAGCGGCGGCGCGAACAGGCCGATGCCCATGGCGATGACCAGCACGACGCCGAAATGCAGGGGATCGACGCCGAGCTGTACCGCAACCGGCAGCAGCAATGGCCCGAAGATGATCAGCGCAGCGGCACCTTCCAGCACCGAGCCCATCACGATCAGCACGGCGATTGCCAGCAGGATGAAGAGCCAGACGCCTGAGGTCTTCGACAATCCGAGCATGAAATCGCCGACCGCATGCGGCACCTGCTGCAAGGTCAGCGTGAACGCGAGCGATTGCGCGGCGGCGACGATGAACAGCACGAGCCCCGCACGCGTCGCCGCCTGCACGAAACTGTGCGCTGCCGATCTGAAGCTGAGCTCGCGAAACACCACGCTGCCGACGACGAGGGCATAGGCCACGGCGAAGGCCGAGATCTCCGTCGCGGTGGCAAAGCCGCTCTTGAAGCCGAAGAAGATCATGAAGATCAGGCCGAAGGATGCGATCGCGCCGCTCCACAGGCCCGACACCGGCATCTGCGGCTCGACCTCCTCGACCCTATCAGGACGCTTGCCGAAGATGATGGAGACCGCGATCAGCACCGCCGCCATCAGCGCCGAGGGCAACAGCCCGGCAACGAACAGGCCGCCGATCGACAGATTGGCGACGAAGCCGAGAATGATCAGGTTGATGCAGGGCGGAATGGTCTCCGCCATCACCGCGGAGGCCGCGAGCAGCGCCACCGCGCCGCCCGGATTCTGCCTGGAGCGGCGTGCGGCCGGGATCAGCACCGAGCCGACCGCGGCGACGTCCGCCATCTTGGAGCCGGAGATGCCGGAGAACAGCACCATGGAAGCGACCATCACGACGTTCAGCCCGCCACGCATGCGCCCGACCGCACGCTGCAACAGCTCGATCAGCCGCACCGACATGCCGTTGGCTTCCATGAGGTAGCCGACCAGGATGAAGAAGGGGATCGCCAGCAGCACGAAATTGTCGATGCCGCGGGCCATCTGCTGGGCGAAGATGACGCCGGGCAGCGCGCCCTCGACCCAGATGAAGATGAGCGCGGCGAGCGCCAGTGCAAAGCCGATCGGCAAGCCGCCGAACAGCGTCGCAAAGAAGCCGATCAGCATCAGCATGCCCGCCGATGGCACCGAGGACGGCGACAGGTAGTCCCAGGCGAGATAAAGGCCGGTGACGACGATGACCGCAACGAGGCCTCTGACGATATCGGGAAACGGGCGCGCGCAGAGATGGTCGATCGCGAACACCGTCATGAACAGCGCGCCGACGCCCATCGGGTAGAAGGTCAATTCCAGCGGCAGCCCGGAGCCGGTGGTCTGGCCTGACGTGAGCGAGCCCAGCTTGATGGCGTTATAGGCGACGTAGCCGGAGATCAGCACGATCAGCAACGCGCTGGCGGAATCGACCAGCGCGCGCAGCCGCACGGGCAACAGATCGCGGAAGAAGGAGACGCCGACATTCTCGCCCCGCGCGAGCGCGCTCGCGGCGCCGAAGAAGGCCGAGCCGACCATCAGCCCGCGCGCGACGTCGTCCGACCATTCGACCGGCGCGTTGAAGAAGAAACGCAGCAGCACGGAAACGCAGACCACCACGAGATCGGCGGCAAGCAGAAGCGCCGCGATCGCGTCGCTGAGGCGAAGCAGCAGGGCGACGCTGCCATGGCGGCCGCCCGAGACGGGCACGGCGGCTGTGATCGTCATCTCAGGCTTGCGTCGCGCGGATGATGTCGATGACGGCCTTGGATTCCGGCCGCGCCTTGATGAAGTTCTCGATCTGCGGCGCCACGCGCTTCTTGAAGGCCTCGCGGTCGCACTCGGCCACCGTCACGCCCTTCTCGGTCAGAGCGGCCAGCGCTTCCTTCTCGACCGCAAGGCCGTGGGCGCGGGTGTCGACTGCGGCCTTCTTGGCGGCATCGAGGAAGCCCTCGCGCAGCTTCGGGTCCATGCGGTTGTAGGTCATGTCGCTGAAATAGATCGCGAGCGGCGAGAAATTGTGCTGCGTCAGCGCATAGAATTTGGCGGTTTCGAAGAACTTGCTGGCCAGGATCGTCGGCGGATCGTGCTCGAGGCCGTCGAGCACGCCGGCCTGCAGGGCCGTGTAGATCTCGCCGAACGCCAGCGGCGTTGCTGCGGCGCCCATCAGACGCAGGCATTCGGTGATGACGGGATTGGGCAGGGTGCGGATCTTGAGGCCAGCGAGTTCATCCGGCGTCTTCACCGGCTTCTTCGCCAGCACGCTCCGCGAACCGAAATTGTAGGCCCAGGCGATGATGCGGATGTTGCCGCCCTTGAGCAGCGCGTCCTCGATCGGCTTGGCGGCGCCGGCATCGAACGCCTTGGTCTGCTGCGGGAAGCTCGAGAACAGGAAGCCGAGATCATAGGTGCCGACGAGCGGCACGAGATTCGCCGAGATCGAGGAACCCGACACCATGAGGTCGATGACGCCGAGCTTCACCGAGTTGATGACGTCGATCTCCTGGCCGAGCTGATTGTCGGGGAAGAAGGCGACCTCGACCTGCTCGCCGAGCCCGTTGCCCTTCAGGTTCTTGACGAGGTTGTCGTAGTAGACACGGCCGTTGGCGAATTTGGGATCGTTCGGCAGCGAGGAGGAGCATTTCAGCTTCAGCGTCGCTGCCTCGGCACGGCCGATGATGGCGGGAGAGAGCACGAGGCCGGCGCCGACCGCCGCCGATGACTTGATGAACGCGCGACGGTTCACGGGCACGATGGTCATGGTGCGGCTTCTCCCACTTTATTTTTTGTACGGCGCGGTCGTTGCCGCAGCCTGTTGCCTGAACTCTATGGCCAAAGCGACGACACAGGCAAGCGCGGCAGCCGGCAGCCACCGAGCGGCACCCCGCGCGCAAGGTCCAGTCCGCGAGCACGGCTGAACGACGATGAATCCCTGGGGATTTACGATGAAGATCGACCTGCGGCGACATCCGTCGGAGCGCGCGCAGTCGCGCAAAAGGCGACATCAATCCAATTGGCGCATGGATCAATGCGCAATTCACATGGATGAGCGCAGAGCGACGTCATCCAGCTCCGGCAGACAGCCTGCCCCATTTTGCCGCAGCCGAACCGTGATTTAGGGCACAGACAGACTCATGGCGGCCCCCTAGAAAAAGTGGCATCATCGCACGCATTGCCGATGGAGGTGACACCATGCGCCGTCCAGTCTTTTCCAGTTTGTTTCTTGCCTCCGGCCTACTTGCCCTTACGCAGCTGATGACACCGACGGAGGCCGCGGCCGAAGCGCGGCTCGCGCTGGTGATCGGCCAGTCCGCCTATCGCACCGTGCCGGAGCTACCCAACGCCGCCAACGACGCCAAGGGCATGACGGAGTTGCTCGGCAATGCCGGCTTCAACGTCACCACGGCCGCCAATCTGGCGCAGAACGAGATGCGCGCGGCGATCTCGGATTTCGCCGGCAAGGTCAGCGCCAGCGGCGCCGACACCGTCGCGCTGGTGTTCTATGCCGGCCATGGCCTGCAGATCGACGGCGAGAACTATCTCGTTCCGGTCGATCTCGATCCCAAGCGCGAGGCCGACATCCCGCTCCAGGGCGTGCGGCTGAACGATCTGCTCAACACGCTCGGCGCACTGCCGACGCGGGCACGCATCTTCATGCTCGATGCCTGCCGCAACAATCCCTTCCCGGCGCTGAGCGGCGCCGGCCACGGGCTTGCGATCGTCGACACCAAGGCCGGCGCCCCCGGCTCCTTCATCTCCTATTCGACCTCGCCCGGCGCCGAGGCCGAGGACGGTTCCGGCATCGACAGCCCCTACACCACGGCGGCGCTGACCATCGCCAAGCAGCCCAATCTGCCGATCGAGGAGGTGTTCAAGCGCATCCGCGTCGCCGTCGCGCAATCGACCGACGGCCGGCAGATCCCCTGGGAAAGCTCCTCGCTGACCACCGACTTCAAGTTCTTCGGCGAGAGCAGCGGCAGCACGCCCGCCCTTCCCGGCGCAGCCGCGATGGCGCTCGCCGGCGGAACTCGAAGCGTCGAGGACTGGCGCAAGACCTTGCAGGGCAAGCCCGCGACGGCGGCTTATGAGCTCGTGATCACCGACGACACCGTCGAGGCGTATCAGGCCTATATCGAGCTGTACGCGCAGGACACCCGCACGCCGCGCGTGCGCACCGTGCTGGAACGGCGGCGCCAGATGCTGGCCTGGGAGCGCGCCACCGCGATCAACACCCGCGCCTCGTTCGAGGCCTATCTCGCCAATTGGGACAACAGCGACCTCGCTGCGACCGCGCGCCGGCTGCTATTGCGCGTGCAGAACCGCAATTATGGCGTGCCTGTTGCCGCTGTAGCGACCCCGGTTGCGGTCGCGATGGCCCCGACCTGCCCGTGCTCGACACCAGCGGCACCGGCAACGCCGATCAATCCAAGCGTCGCGCCCATCATCAAGAAGCGCGTCGACGACACGCCACCCAAGCGCAAAGTGGTCGAGACGCCGCCGAAGCGCCGCCCGCCACCCGAGGAAGTGACCTACGAGCGCGCGCCGCCCCCCGGCCCGCCACCCGGCGCCGTCATGCAAGGCGTCGGCATTGGTATCGGCATCGGCCTGGGAATGGGGGGCCGCGGCGGCGGCGATCATTATCGCGGCGACTACAACCGCAGGTACTGAGCCGCTTTCTGAGCATCATCACACGAGGTCGTCATGCCCGGGCTTGTCCCGGGCATCCACGTTCTCTGCGCCGCGCGACAAGGCGTGGATGGCCGGGCCTTCGCCGCGCCGAAGCGGCTCCGGCCGCGCAGGCGGGACAAGCCCGGCCATGACGCTGTGGAGACTATCGGTGCCTTTGGCACACAGGCGGCAGACCTGAGTCTTATTGCGGCAGCGCCGGATGGTCGCGCTGGACGGCCTCGCGGACCCAGGCGGCCTGGATCGCGCGAAACAGGATCTGCGCCGTCTTGAGATCATTGGCCTTCATGCAGAGATCGACGATGCGGCGCACCGCATCGTCGCGCATCAACTCGTCGGAGATCTTCATCGCGATTTCCATTGCGACGCGGGCCGCACGGTCATAGCGCTCGCGCTCGCCGGTCTGCGCCGGGCCCGTCGCGCTCGCGGCGGCGGCATCGCAGATCGCGCGAATGCGCTCAGCCGCTTCGATGTCGCCGAGCGGTGCTTCGATCGCTTCGTCCCAGATGTCCTGTCGCGTCTTTTGCGCGAACCAGCGCATTGCCCGCTCCGTAGCTGACGGAGCGAGCATAGACGGCGCCCGGCCTGCGCGCTACGCCTCCGGCACGATCTTGCCGGGGTTGAGGATGTTGAGCGGATCGAGCGCCGTCTTCAGCGCGCGCATGGCCTCGATCGCCTCGGGGCCGAGTTCCGCCTTGAGATATTTCTGCTTGCCCTGGCCGATGCCGTGCTCGCCGGTGCAGGTGCCGTCCATCGACTGCGCGCGCTCGACCAGGCGATGCATGAACTCCTCGCCGCGCGCCATCTCGGCGGCGTCGTTGGTGTCACAGACCAGCGAGCAGTGGAAATTGCCGTCGCCGACATGGCCGACGATCGGCGACAGCAGATTAAGGCGCTTGAGATCTTCCTCGGTCTCGCTGACGCAATCGGCGAGCCGCGAGATCGGCACGCAGACGTCGGTTGCGACCACGCCGATGCTGTCGCCGGGCCGCAGCGCCTTCACGGACCAATAGGCGTCGTGCCGGGCCTGCCACAGCTTGGTGCGGTCTTCCGGCTTGGTGGTCCAGGAGAAATCGCCGCCGCCGCAGTCCTTCGCGATCTCGCCGAAGGCCTTGGACTGCTCGGCGACCTCGATCTCGCTGCCGTGGAATTCCATCAGCAGCAGCGGCGTCTCCGGCAGCGTCAGCTTCGAATAGGCGTTGCAGGCCTTGACCTGCGCGGCATTGAGCAGCTCGATGCGCGCCACGGGAATGCCGGTCTGGATCGCCAGGATGACGGCCTGGCAGGCGCCGTGCACGGTCTCGAACGACACCGCGCCGGCCGCGATCGTCTCGGGGATGCCGCGCAGGCGGATGGTCAATTCCGAGATGATGCCCAGCGTGCCTTCGGCGCCGACGAACAGATGCGTCAGGTCATAGCCGGCGGACGACTTCTTGGCGCGCGTGCCTGTGGTGATGATCTCGCCATCGCCGCGCACCACCTTCAACGCCAGCACGCTGTCGCGCATGGTGCCGTAACGCACGGCATTGGTGCCGGAGGCGCGGGTCGAGGCCATCCCGCCGAGCGAGGCGTCGGCGCCGGGATCGATCGGGAAGAACAGGCCCTGGTCGCGCAAATGCTCGTTCAGCGCCTTGCGGGTGACGCCGGGCTGGATCACGCAGTCGAGGTCCTCGGCATGCACCGCCAGCACCTTGTTCATGTCGCGCAGGTCGATCGAGATGCCGCCGGCGGGCGCGTTGACCTGGCCCTCGAGCGAGGTGCCGGTTCCGAACGGAATGACGGGGACGCGATGTTTGGCGCAGATCCGCACCACGTCCTGGATGTCGGCGGTCTCCTGCGCCATCACCACGCCATCAGGCGGCTGGTTGGGAATCCAGGTGGTGGTATGGCCGTGCTGCTCACGCACGGCCTGCGAGGTGATGAGGCGGTTGCCGAAGCGTGCGGCAAGCTGCTCCAGCGCGCTTGCGAGGGCTTTCGGCTCCGGCCGCGGCGGATTATTGGTGATGGTCGTACCCACGGAATTCCTCCCGACAGAAGAACCGTGGCAAAGGACATAAAGCCGGTCAAGTCAAGCGACCGGACGCATAGCTAGGGAATGAAGCATGCCGGAGAGTGCCGCCACCGCCCCGAACGCCGCTCCGTTCCGCGCCTCGATCATGCAGATCGAGCCGCAATGGATCGACTATAACGGCCACCTCAACATGGCCTATTACAACGTGATGTTCGACCGCGCGATCGATCAGATGTGGCTGCAGCTCGGGATGGGGCCGGCCTACATGGAGGAGCGAGGCGGTTCGAGCTTCACCGCCGAGTGCCATGTGCGGTACTTGCGCGAGATCCATCTCGGCGATCCCGTTCAGATCCTGGTCTGGCTGCTGGAGGCCGACGACAAGCGGCTGCATACGTTCGAGGAGATGCGGCACGCCGAGGAAGGCTGGCTGTCGGCGACGTCGGAGAACATGTCGCTGCACATGGACATGAAGGCCCGGCGCGTCGCGCCGTTTCCGCCCGATATTCGCGAGCGTATCGCTGCGGTCACCAAGGCCCACAGCGCCGTGGCACGCCCCGAGGGCATCGGCCGGAATGTGGCGATGCCCCCGAAGCGGTAAGCGCTAGACCCGGTTGCGGCCGCGGGCCAAGCCGACCACGGCCGAGACCAGGAACAGAACCACGGCGATAAAGAAGATGATCTTGGCGATCTCGATCGAGGCGCCGGCGATGCCGCCGAAGCCCAGGATGCCGGCGATCAGTGCGATAACCAGAAACGTCACAACCCAGCCTAGCATGGTCAAACCCTCGTCTTGATGTCTGTCTGCCTCTGGCGCGGCTCCCCGCGCCACCTGCGCTGACAATCTCGACGTGGGAACGATGGTTCCCGCACGCATGGCGGCGAAATTCGCCCAGGCGACAGGAACAAATTCGGGCCGCCGCGCACGTGGAAAACCTGCTTTCGCCGCCCCATATAGGCACCAATCCCTGTTAGAAGGCTCCCTTCCAGCTCCCTGCGGTGCCATCGTGGGGCCAATGATTCGCATGACTGAGCCGAGCAAGATCACAGCCGTCCCCGACCACCAGCCCGCAGCCGGCGGCATTGCCGCGCGTGCGCGCGCCTCGGTGGGTCCGAAATATCTGTCCGGGCTCAATCCGGAGCAGCGCGAGGCGGTAGAGACGCTGGACGGCCCGGTCCTGGTGCTGGCCGGGGCCGGCACCGGCAAGACGCGCGTGCTGACCACGCGTATTGCCCACATCCTCAGCCAGGGCCGCGCCCGCCCCGCCGAGATCCTGTCGGTGACCTTCACCAACAAGGCCGCGCGGGAGATGAAGCACCGGCTCGGCCAGATGCTCGGCCACGCCGTCGAGGGCATGCCGTGGCTCGGCACCTTCCACTCCATCGGCGGCCGCATCCTGCGCTTCCATGCCGAGTTGGCGCAGCTGAAGTCGAATTTCACCGTGCTCGACGTCGACGACCAGGTGCGGCTGCTCAAGCAGTTGCTGCAGGCCGAGAGCATCGACGACAAGCGCTGGCCGGCGCGCATGCTGGCCGGTCTGATCGACGGCTGGAAGAACCGCGGCCTGATGCCGTCGCAGGTGCCGTCAGGCGAAGCCGCGATGTTCGCCAACGGCAAGGGCGGCAAGCTCTATGCGAGCTATCAGGAGCGGCTGAAGATCCTGAACGCCGCCGATTTCGGCGATCTGCTGCTGGAGAACATCCGCATCTTCCGCGAGCACCCTGACATCCTCAGGCAGTATCAGCAGCGCTTCAAATTCATCCTGGTCGACGAATACCAGGACACCAACGTCGCGCAGTATCTGTGGCTGCGGCTGCTGTCGCAGGCGCCGTCTTCCAACTCGTCATTGCCGGGCTCGACCCGGCAATCCATCGCTTCTTCAGAAGATGGATCGCCGGATCTCGACGCTTCGCGTCGGCCCGGTGATGACGAGAATGATGATGTTGCGCTGACTCCTGCGAATGAAAAACCCCACGTCAAAAACATCTGCTGCGTCGGCGACGACGACCAGTCGATCTATGGCTGGCGCGGCGCCGAGGTCGACAACATCCTGCGCTTCGAGCACGATTTCCCCGGCGCCAAGGTCATTCGCCTCGAGCGCAACTACCGCTCGACCGGCCACATCCTTGCGGCCGCCTCGCATCTGATCGCGCACAATGAAGGCCGGCTCGGCAAGACGCTGCGCACCGAGGACCACGACGGCGAGAAGGTCACGGTCACCGGCTCCTGGGATTCGGAAGAAGAAGCCCGCGGCATCGGCGAGGAGATCGAGCAGATCCAGCGCAAGGGCGAGAAGCTCAACGAGATCGCCATTCTCGTGCGCGCCTCCTACCAGATGCGCGAGTTCGAAGATCGTTTCGTCACGCTTGGCCTGCCCTATCGCGTGATCGGCGGCCCCCGCTTCTACGAGCGTGCCGAAATCCGCGACGCGCTGGCCTATCTGCGCGTCATCAATTCGCCGGCCGACGACCTCGCTTTCGAGCGCATCGTCAACACGCCCAAGCGCGGCCTCGGCGATGCCACCGTGCAGATGCTGCACGACCATGCCCGCAAGCGCCGCATTCCGCTGTTCGAGGCGGCGCGGGCCGTGGTCGAGACCGACGAGCTGAAGCCGAAGGCGCGCGGCAGCTTGCGCGATCTCGTCGCGCAGTTCGACCGCTGGCGCGCCCAGCGCGAAGTCACCGCGCACACCGATCTCGCCCAGATCGTGCTCGACGAGAGCGGCTATACCGAGATGTGGCAGAAGGACCGTTCGGCGGATGCCGCCGGCCGGCTGGAGAACCTGAAAGAGCTGGTGCGCTCGATGGAGGAATTCGAGAACCTGCAGGGGTTCCTGGAGCACATCTCTCTCGTGATGGACCGCGAGGGCGGCGCCGAGGAGGACGCGGTGTCGCTGATGACACTGCATTCGGCCAAGGGCCTCGAATTCGACAACGTGTTCCTGCCCGGCTGGGAGGAAGGCCTGTTCCCGAGCCAGCGGACGCTGGATGAGCAGGGCCGCGCCGGCCTCGAAGAGGAGCGCCGGCTCGGCCATGTCGGCCTGACCCGTGCCCGCCGCCGCGCCATGATCTATTTCGCGACCAACCGGCGCATCCATGGCACCTGGTCGACCACGATCCCGTCGCGCTTCCTCGATGAACTGCCGGCGGCCAATGTGGAGATCACCGAATCCAAGGGCGGCTCGGCCTGGGGCGGCACCGGCGGCTACGGTGCCTCGCGCTTCGACGACATGGAGGCGTTCGGGTCCACCTATTCGACACCGGGCTGGCAGCGTGCTCAGGCCAACCGCAACCGCGGCGGGGGCCGCAATGGCGGCGGCCGAAGCGGCGGCTTCGAGGAAGAGGCCGCGACGTTCTCGTCCTCCGCGTCTTCAGGCCCGGATTTCGGCAGCTTCTCCTCGCGCCGGCGCGGGCCGTTGACCATCGAGGGCGAGCTGGTGGCCAAATCCACAGGCACGACGTCCGAATTTTCGCTGTCCGACCGCGTCTTCCACCAGAAATTCGGCTACGGACGCGTCACCAAGATCGACGGCAACAAGCTCACCATCGCCTTCGACAAGGCCGGCGAGAAGAAGGTCGTGGACAGTTTCGTGCAGCGGGCGTGAGCCTGACATGCCTCAGTACGTCGCCATCATCGAAGACACAGATCCGGACGCTGTCAGCCTGTGGTTTCCCGATCTGCCCGGTTGCATCTCCGGCGGCGACGATGTCGACGAGGCCCTGGAGAATGCGCCCGAGGCGCTGGCGTTCTATGCGCAGGAGCTGGCCGCGGACGGCCGCCAGCTTCCCCCGCCGCGGACGTTGGACGAGCTCAAGGCCGCCCCCGACGTGGCCGACGACCTCGAGAACCACACCGTCGCCCTGATCGAATGGCCGCCTCTCGACACCACGGAGTGAGGACTGTTCGCCGCACTCCCCGGGCGTTCGACGGTTCTCCTTCGAACAGCCCTTGACCAGCCCAAACTTCCCCGTATCAGATGCAATCATGGTCCGGGGATCCATCACACTGATCGTGCTTGCATTGGGGATGCCGTCGCTTGCGGCGGCGGAAACCATGAGCTTTGGCGATTCGATCGGGTTGCTGGCCAAGAGCTGCGGCGCGGAAATCGTTGCCAATTGCCGCGGCGTCAACCCGGACTCGACCCGCCTGAAGGAATGCCTGTCGCGCAATCGCGACGTGCTGTCGCCGCAATGCGCGAGCGACTATCTCGGCGCCTTCGACGCCATCCAGAAGCGCGTCGCCGCGCGCGTGACGGTGGCGAACGCCTGCCAGCGCGAGATCGTCAAGGTCTGCGGCGGCTCGACCAAGGAGACCAGCAAGTCGATCCCCTGCCTGGTCTCGACGCCGAAGGGCATCAGCAACAACTGCCTGAAGGCCGTCGACGATGCGGGGTATCGCTGATGCGCGCCAACAGGCTCTTCATGGCCGGAACGGTCCTCGCGCTCGGCCTCGCTCTGCTCGCGGGCAGAGCCGGCGCCCAGACGGCGGCGCCGACCCGCGACGACATTGTCGGCAAGCTCAACCATCTCGAAGAGCCCGCCGAGGTCGATCTTCCCGCGCTGAAGCAGCAGGTGATGGAGCGCGCCAAGGCCAGGATCAAGAACGATCCGGGCCCGGTGAACCGGCCGCCGATCGCCCCTGACCTCGCCAAGCTGCCGGCCTTCAATGCGCAGATCCAGTTCGACGCCGACACGCCGATCATCCAGCCGGCCTCCTACCAGACCGTTGGCCGCATCGCGGATGCGCTGGTTCATTCCTCGCTGCTGCCCTACACGTTCCTGATCGTCGGCCACGTCGAATCCAATTCGAAGACGCGCGAAGCAAACGCGATTCTGAGCCAGCGCCGCGCGGACGCGATCCGCGACGTGCTGGTGAACACGTTCAAGATCTCGACCAAGCGGCTGCATCCGATCGGCCTCGGCGAGGAGCAGTTTCTCGACCGGGCCAAGCCGACGTCGGCCGTCAACGGCCAGTTGCAAATCCTGACCTATGCCAAGGTGCCTGAGGAGGCGCCTGCGCATCCGGCTGCGGCGCCTGCGCCTGCGGCGAAAAAGCCCGCCAGGAAGCGCTGAGCGAAGGCGGCGTCGCAGCCAACGGAACCCTTTGAAGTCCTGATCGTTTTGTAACCTGTCCGGGACGCACAAATACGGTTTTGCGCGACAAATGCGCCGGTTTGTGCACCGCCCGGTCCAGTGCTATAGCCACTGTTCGCCCTTCCCGACCCCGTGCTGCATGAGACCAAAATGGGTGGCTTTTTCCAGCGCCAACTCGCCGTTTACGTCGAGTACCATCGCGATCCCCGGAACACGGCGATGCACGTGGTCGGTATTCTCCTGCTGTTCACCGGTGCGGTGCTGCCGCTGACGCTGGTCAAGCTTCCGCTGTTCGGTTTCGACGTCAGCCTGGCGGTGATCCTGGCCCTGCCGGTTTTGATCTATTGGCTGCTGCTCGACGTGCCGCTCGGGATCGGTATCCTGGCGGTTTCCATCGTGCTGTTTTCGGTTGCGACGAGCATTGCGGCGCAGGTCAGCGTCGCGACCATGTGGGCGATCTTTGCCGCCTTGGTGGTGCTCGGCCTCGCCGCGCAGACCATCGGACACAAGGTTTTCGAGGGCCGCGAAGCCTCGTTATTCACTTTTCCGTCGCACCTTTTGCTTGGACCGATGTTCGTGATGGCAAAATTATTCATTGCACTGGGCTTCCGTCGCGACCTTGCCGCGATTCTGGCGCCTCTTCCGGCCAATTCCCTTTCAACCCGATAGTTCTAGAAGCGAAACAGCAACCTTCTGCATGACTCTCGTACTGGTTACCGGTGGCAGCGGCTTCATCGGACATCATCTCGTCGAAGCGCTCCGCGCCCGTGGGCAGCGGGTGCGCGTGCTCGATGTCCAGCCGCCGGCCGCAGCAAACGCCGAGGTTGATCACGTCCAGGGTTCGGTGCTGGACGCTGCCGCGGTCGATGCTGCGATCGCCGGGGTCGATCAGGTCTATCACCTCGCCGGCCTGCCCGGCATGTGGGTGGCCAACAAGCAGGATTTTCACGACGTCAATTGCCGCGGTACCGAGGTGGTACTTGCGGCCGCAATGAAGCGCGGCGTCTCGCGCTTCCTGCATTGTTCGACGGAATCGATCCTGTTCCCCTATTCCGACCTCAACGGCGTTGCCGCCGAAGAGGCGCTGCAGCCGGCCGAGGTGATGCCGGGCGCCTATACGCGCTCGAAGTCGCTCGCCGAGCATCATGCCGCGAAGGCGGCAGCGAGCGGCTTTCCGCTCGTGATCGGCACGCCGACCATGCCGATCGGCGCGGCCGACCACAATCTGACGCCGCCGACCGCGATGCTCTGGTACTTCCTGCAGAAGAAAGTGCAGCCACATCTCAACTTCCTGGTCAATCTCGTCGACGTCCGCGACGTTGCCATGGGCCTCGTGCTGACCATGGAGCGCGGCCGCCTTGGCCAGCGCTACATCCTCGGCGGCGACTGCGTTCCGCTCGGCAACATCCTGCGCATGATGTCGGCGATGAGCGGCCGCCGGCAGTACCCGATCGTCGTGCCCGGCAAGATCGCCGAGGCCTCCGCGATCATGCTGGAATACATCTCCGATCAGTTCACGCGCCGGCCGCCCAACGGCACCGCCGAGGGCGTGCGCATTGCGCTCGCCGCGAGCGACCTTTCGATCGGCAAGGCGCGCACCGAGCTCGGCTATTCGCCGCGTCCGATCGAGCCGGTCTTGCGCGAAACCATCACCCATCTTCTCGCCCGCAACGGCCAGCAGCCCTCCGGCGCCATCGAGCATCGCGCGCTCTCCTCGCGCGCCAGCTGACGCCGCCGCCCAACGCAAAGAACCTTCATGTCCTTCGATTTCAGCAAGCTTCTCTCCGTCGCCTGGGGCGGCTGGACCACCGCCTGGCCGACCGAGCTCCTGGCCCTGATCTGGCTCGCCTTCCTCCTCAGCTGGGTTGGCGCCTCGTTCTGGCAGGGCCGGACCAAGAAGCAGGTCATGACGCTGGAGTCGCAGCGCTATAGCCTGCCGATCCTGGTCGGCGGCATCCTGTACACGCCGTTTGTTGCGGAGCTTCTGGGCTGGAAGCCGCTCTGGGTGCCCGGCAACACCGACGTCGCCATCGCCGCGATTCTTTCGATCGCCGGCATCGCCTTCGCCTGGTGGGGCCGGCTGCATCTCGGAAAATTCTGGTCCAACACCATCACCCACAAGGAAGACCATCGGGTCATCGACACCGGCCCCTACGGCATCGTGCGTCACCCGATCTACACCGGCCTGATCTTCGGCATGCTGGTGACCGGCGTCGCGATCGGCCTGGTGACGACGATCCTCGGCGCGATCCTGATCTCGCTCGGCATGTGGCAGAAGGGCCGGATGGAAGAGGTGTTCCTCTCCAAGGAGCTCGGCGAGGACGCCTACGGCGCCTATTGCCGCCGCGTGCCGATGATCATCCCGTTCACGTCGCCGCGGTAAGGACTTCCGCTTTTTCAGCGTAGAACGCTTGTTGGTCCCGTCATCCTGAGGTGCGAGGTTCGCGATGCTCATGCATTGCGAACCGAGCCTCGAAGGATGTACGGCCGAGATGCAGCCGGGCCCTCCATCCTTCGAGGCTTCCCATGCGGCGCGTTGCGCCCCATGGCTCGCACCTCAGGATGACGGGAACGGAATGGCGCACCCGGAACATTCGCCCAGGAACCGCCACTCGGCCAGCTTGTTACCCATTCGACGCATGCAATTAGCCGCAGAGCATCGAGCCATGTCGGACGCCTACGATTATTTTCGCGAGCACGCGATCGCCGCCGTCCGCAAGGCGCGGGCGCTGCCGCCCGGGCGGACGAAGCAGAAGCAGCGCACGGTGGCGCGGGTCTATCATCTGATGTCCCGAGAGGCCGCGCTCGCGCCGAACGTTCATCACCTCGACGATTTTCGCGCGGCGCGGCAGCTGGAACGGCAGATCGGCCGTTGATCACTTGGCCCCCTTGGGCCCATCGGCGTACGTCCCATGCAAATTCGATCGGCTGCCATTCCGCGGGAATAGCCCCCGCCGGGGCGCCGCACCGGTTGACGCGAGCCCCGTCAGCCAGTTGGATGCGCGCGCAAACAGGGGCCCTTCATGACTTTTTCCAGCATCTTCGCGCAGTTCGTCGCATTCGTCGGCGGCATCGCGCTGCAATGGCGCAAGATGACGGGCACCGAGCCCGCGCCGGCCTGGGGCCAGACCCCCGCCATCCCCGACGCGAAGCCGCAAGGCGCGATCCCGACGTTGAAGATGCCGACCGCGCGCGGCTGGCGCGAGGGCGAGAAGCCGACCGTTGCGCCCGGCCTCAAGGTGAACGCGTTCGCGAGCGGGCTCGACCATCCGCGCTGGATCGAGGTGCTGCCCAATGGCGACGTGCTGATCGCGGAGGCAACGCAGATCGCAGGCGCACCGCGCAGCGTGTTTCACTATGCGATGCAGGCGACGATGCGTCGTGCCGCGGCGCTCGGCGTTTCTGCGAACCGCATCACGCTGCTGCGCGACAAGGACGGTGACGGCGTCGCGGAGGTGCGCGGCGCCTTCATGGAGAACCTCAACCAGCCGTTCGGCATGGCGCTGGTCGGCGACACCTTCTATGTCGGCAACACCGACGGCGTGATCGCCTTCCCCTACGTCGCCAATGCCGACCGCATCACCGCGCCGGGCAAGCGGCTGACCACGTTCAAGCCGGCCGGGCACTGGACGCGCAGCCTGCTCGCCAGCCCCGACGGCAAGAAGCTTTATGCCGGCGTCGGGTCGCTCAGCAACATCGCGGAGATGGGCATGGAGGTCGAGGAGGGCCGCGCCGCGGTCTACGAGCTCGACCTCGCCGCCGGCACGCATCGCATCTTCGGCGCCGGCCTGCGCAATCCCGTGGGCCTTGCCTGGGAGCCGACGACGAACGTGCTCTGGACCGTCGTCAACGAACGCGACGGGCTCGGCGACGAGACGCCGCCGGATTATCTCACCTCGGTGCGCGACGGCGGCTTCTACGGCTGGCCTTATTGCTACTGGGGCAAGACGGTGGACGACCGCGTGCCGCAGGATCCCGCGATGGTCGCCAAGGCGCTGCAACCGGACTACGCGCTCGGCGGTCATACCGCTTCGCTCGGTCTGTGCTGGATGCCGGCGGGCACCCTGCCCGGCTTCGGCGACGGCATGGTGATCGGCCAGCACGGCTCGTGGAATCGCAGCAAGCTGTCCGGCTACAAGCTGGTGTTCATCCCGTTCGAGAACGGCAAGCCGTCGGGCCCCGGTCGCGACATCCTGTCGGGCTTCCTGTCGCCGGACGAGAAGGAATCCTACGGCCGCCCGGTCGGCGTCGTGATCGGCCCCGACAGAAAGTCGCTGCTGATGGCCGACGACGTCGGCAACGTGATCTGGCGCGTCACGGGAGCTTAAGAGCTACGTCCCCACGCACAGCGTGGCGCGCTGCTTGCGCAGCAGGGCGATCACGGACAGCGCGGTGATCAATCCGGTCTTGGGATTTTCGGACGGGATGTTCTCGATGCTCATCGAGAAGCGCGCCGAATCTGCTTCGACCTCGATGCGGTGAACGTTGCGCGTCACGGTCGGATCGGCCCAGACCTGGATCTGGGTGCGATCGGGCCCGATGCCCGCCAGCGACAGCGCGACGGCGACATTGACGTTGGCCGGGAAACCCTTCGCCGCCTCGCGCGCGCTGCCCTCGAACAGCTTCAGCGGCTCGCGCAGATTGTCGATGTCGATCTTGTTCTGAACGATGAACGGCGCGCCCTTCAGCCCGTCGATCGGCTTGCGCGTCACCATCTTCACCGAATGAATGGTGCCGATCGCGGCGGCGTTGACGGCGTCGAGACCGATCAGCGCGCCGGTCGGCACGATGATGCGGCCGCCATTGGCGCGGGCGAGATCGACCAGGTCGAAATTATCGAGCAGGCCGCCGACGCTGACCACGACCGCTGCCTTGCCGCGCCTCACTGTGGGCTCGACGATCGTGCGCAGATGATGACTGGGCGCGCACTCGACGACGATATCGGCGGCATCGCCGAGCTGGTCGATCGGCAGGATTTCCGGCTGATGACGCAGGCCGCTGAGGAAAGCCCGATGCTTGGCGGGATCGCGCACCGCGACGGCCGACAGCGTCAATCCCTCGATGCCCTGATCGAGCGCGGTCGCGATCTTGGTGCCGATCGAGCCCAAGCCTGCGATGGCGACCCGCAATTCACTCGACGCGCTCGGTTCAGTCATGGCAACACCCTCTCCGGTCCTTCGTCATAGCTGCTCACGCCTCCCGCGCATAGCTGCGCAGGCGCGCTTCCAGCACGGCCAGCATGGCATCGCGGGCAGGATCGCGCGAGCCGCGCAGCCAGGCGGCGGCGAGCGGTAGCCGGCCGACGGGACCATTCTGTTTCGGCCGAAGCGGCACGAAGCGCACGCCTGTCACCGCCATGCGCGTCGTCCAGCGCGGCACGATCGCGACGCCAAGCTTCGTGGCGACGAGGTTGATGATGGTCTGCTTCTCGTCGGCGACCTGCACGATGCGCGGCGTGAGGCCCGCCTGCTCGAACAGCTTGATGGTGAGGTCGTGGCTGTGCGGCCGCGAGCGGCGGTCCGGCACCAGCATCGACTCGTCGGCGATATCAGCCAACGTGATCGACTTCCTTGTTGCGAGCGCGTGCCGCTGCGGAAAGGCCACGATCGCCGTCTCTTGCAGGAGGTCGCGGAATTCGAGCCGCTTGTCGGCGCGATCGGGCGGACGGACGAAGGCGAGATCGAGCGCGCCGGTCAGGATCTTCGGCAGCAGCCGAACCGTCTTGTCCTCGAGGAGCTGCACCGCGATCTCGGGATGCTTGCTGCGGAAATCGCGCAGCAGTGGCGGCAGCAGCCCGGCCGCCGCACTGTCGATGGCACCGATCCGCAGCCGCCGCGCGGCTCTCGCGCGGGAGCGGTTGCGCAGATTGCTCTCGACGGCCTCGACCTTGGCGAGGATGGCGCGGGCATCGCCCAACAGACTAGTGCCATCCTCGGTGAGCGACACCGCGCGCGTCGTCCGCGCGAACAGGCGCGTGCCGAGATCCTCTTCTAGCAGCCGGATCTGCCGGCCGAGCGCCGAAGGCAGCATCTGGAGCTGCTGCGCTGCGCGGCCGAAATGCAGCTGCTCGGCCGCCGCCACGAAGCATCGGAGCTGATGCAATTCCATCGAGGGTCCTCTCGTCTCGCCCAGGCAATCCTGTTGCGGAAGATCGCCATGGCCGGGCTTATCCGGCTATCCGCGCCTGTCCTCACGGCACGGAGAACGTGGATGCCCGGGACAAGCCCCGGCATGACGCTGCGGCTTCAGGGCGTCCAGCGCTCACCTGCCACGCGATCGCTCCGCAAGGATTATATCATTTTTTTGTATAAACCAGCGCCAATTGAATGTGCCTCCTGCCGGCGCCTAGGCTTGCCACCTCACAACAACGGGAACCTGAGGGAGGCGAGGATGACGAGCGAGGTTCAGACGCGCGTGCTGCGCAAGATCACCTGGCGCATCGTTCCCTTCATCATGCTGCTGTACTTCGTGGCCTTCATCGACCGCGTCAATATCGGTTTTGCGTCGCTGACCATGAACAAGGACATCGGCCTGTCCCCGGCCGTCTACGGCTTCGGCGCCGGCATCTTCTTCTGGGGCTACTTCCTGTTCGAGGTGCCCTCCAACATCATCCTGCACAAGATCGGTGCGCGGATCTGGATCGCGCGGGTGATGATCACCTGGGGCCTCGTCTCGGCCGCCATGGCGTTCGTGCAGGGGCCGACCAGTTTTTACGTGCTGCGCTTCCTGCTCGGTGTCGCCGAGGCCGGCTTCTTCCCCGGCATCATCCTTTATCTCTCCTACTGGTTCCCGGCGCGCCAGCGCGCCGCCGTCACCGCCTTGTTCATGGCGGCTGCCCCGCTTTCCACCGTGCTGGGCTCGCCGATCTCCGGCGCGCTGCTGGAGATGGACGGCCTCTTCGGCTTCAAGGGCTGGCAATGGCTGTTCGTGCTCGAAGCGCTGCCGGCCGTGGTGCTCGGCTTCGTCGTGCTGGGTTTCCTGACCGACCGCCCGGAGAAGGCCAAGTGGCTTGCCGAGGACGAGCGGCGCTGGCTGGTCGAAACCATGAACGTGGAGACCACTCGCAAGGCCGCGACCGCGAGCCACAGCATCTGGCGTGGGCTTGCCGATCCGCGCGTGCTGGCGCTGTCGCTGATCTATTTCGGCACCTCTGCCGGCCTTTACACGCTCGGCGTCTGGGCGCCGCAGATCATCAAGCAGTTCGGCTTGTCCTCGCTCCAGGTCGGCTTCCTCAACGCGCTGCCGGCGACCGCGGCTGTCGTCGCCATGATCCTGTGGGCGCGGCATTCGGACCGCACCGGCGAGCGCACCTGGCACGTGGTGTGGGCCTGCCTGATCGCTGCCGCAGGCCTTGCCTATGCGGGCCTTGCGACCGGCGTCGTCGCCGTGCTGGCCGCGCTGACGCTGGTGAACATCGGCATCTCCTCGGCAAAGCCGCCGCTGTGGAGCATGCCCACATTGTTCCTGTCCGGCCCCGCCGCCGCGGCCGGCATTGCCACCATCAACTCGATCGGCAATCTCGGTGGTTTCGTCGGTCCTGCCATGATCGGCTGGATCAAGGACCAGACCGGCAGCTTCGTCGGCGGTCTCTATTTCGTCAGCGGCCTGCTGGTTCTCTCCGCTGCCCTGACCCTGCTATTGTCGCGCGCGAAAACCGCGCCGGTCGAACCTGTCCCGCAATCCCACTGATCTCTCACACGGAGCCCATCCATGCGCACCCATTCGATCGCAGCCATTCCCGCCGACGGCATCGGCCCCGAGGTGATCTCGGCCGGTGTCCGCGTGCTGGAGGCGCTGGCCAAGCGCAGCGGCGATATCGCCTTCAACGTCAAGACGTTCGACTGGGGCTCGGACTATTACAAGAAGCACGGCGTGATGATGCCGGCCGACGGTCTCGCGGAGCTCAAGAAGTTCGACGCGATCTATTTCGGCGCGGTCGGCGCCCCCGACGTGCCCGACCACATCACGCTGTGGGGCCTGCGCCTGCCGATCTGCCAGGGTTTCGACCAATACGCCAATGTGCGGCCCACGAAAATCCTGCCGGGCGTGGCTTCGCCGCTGCGCAATGTCGGCGTCGGCGATCTCGACTGGGTGATCGTGCGCGAGAATTCGGAGGGCGAATATGCCGGCATGGGCGGCCGGGCCCACAAGGGCCTGCCGGAAGAGGTCGGCACCGAAGTCGCCGTCTTCACCCGCGTCGGCGTCACCCGCATCATGCGCTATGCGTTCCAGCTCGCGCAGTCGCGTCCACGCAAATTCCTGACCGTGGTGACCAAGTCGAACGCACAGCGCCACGGCATGGTGATGTGGGACGAGATCGCCGCGGAAGTCGCGACCGAATTTCCCGACGTTACCTGGGACAGGATGCTGGTCGACGCGATGACGGTGCGCATGACGCTGCATCCCAAGAGCCTCGACACCATCGTCGCGACCAATTTGCACGCCGATATCCTCTCGGACCTCGCCGGCGCGCTGGCGGGCAGCCTCGGCGTCGCGCCGACCGGCAACATCGATCCGCAGCGCCGCTTTCCCTCGATGTTCGAGCCGATCCACGGCTCGGCCTTCGACATCACCGGCAAGGGCATCGCCAACCCCGTTGCAACCTTCTGGACGGGCGCGCAGATGCTCGAGCATCTCGGCGAGAAGGACGCAGCGTCGCGACTGATGATTGCGGTCGAGAAAGTCTGCGCGGCCGGCATTCTCACGCCCGACGTCGGCGGCAAGGCGACGACGAAGGACGTGACGGATGCCGTGATCGACGCGATCCACGGGTCCAATGTGTAAGAGAGCCGCCACCAATTGAGGTTGGTCTCACCGCGGGCTCGCTGCACCTCTCCCGCTTGCGGGGGAGGTCGGCGCGAAGCGCCGGGTGGGGGC
>NZ_CAKZJO010000103.1 GCF_936943645.1 uncultured Bradyrhizobium sp.
GGTTGCCCGCCCTGTCATCATGCGTGTCGCGCCGGCGCTACCGCGTCCACCGCACTCCGGCCCGCATCTCGTGACGATCGCGAAGCGCCCCTTTGGCAAGGCCAGGATGTCGGGTGTATGCCATAAATCCGAAATTCGGTAAAGGAGAATATTTTTGCGGAAAGGACTTGACCCGGTGTTTTGCCCGACGCCTCGCCGGAGGCTAATCATGGCTTTGGCAGCCCTGACCGGATCGGGACCGTTTGCGTTATCCCAATGCGGAGAGCCGCATTTTCGGGAAGACTTGTTGGGTGGGCTTGGCAGATACACCAAAAATTCTGCCCCGAACGGAGGATGACTTTCATGAGAAGACCTGCGAAGACCGAGAGCGAACTGATCGCCATGGCGAAGGCCGAATTGAAGGTCCACGCCGACTGTCCCGATGGAATGATCATTTCCGTCCTGCGCGATGGTCGTTCGTGGGAATTCCGCGCCAGCGCCGATCGGACCACCTCGGACCGGCCGGGCTACCCTGAATGCGTCGCCATGCTGGTGCAGATCGGCGATCATCTCTGCAAGCAGTACGACGTCGAGGGGTAAGCATCCCGTCGCGGGCAGTCCGTTCACGCATCGCGCCGCCGCCAGTCCTGGCAGTCCGACCCGCACTGCGACAATGTTCCAGACGTTGCTGGAGCAGGTCGTCCATTTTCCAGTTGACCCCAAATAGACTGACAGTAAAGGTGCCTTGCTTCACGCGGCGGGCGAGACTGAAGAGGTCTCGCCAAGAACCGACAACAAGAACGGGCGGAAGCATCAGGAGGGTGGACTAGCTCCCGCGCAGAGAATGGCAGGCTGTCGATGCAGCCCCCATGGTGTTGCTCGCTTCGGGAAATAGCACTCAGCGAGCGGGGGAAAAGGCATCGATGCGCCCATTGTTGGCGGTGAGTACGGCTATCGACTGGCTGAACGAAAAAGTCGGCAACGTCTGCAACGTTCTGGTTCTCGCGGCCTGCGTGGTCAGCGCCGTGAATGCGATGATCCGGTATGCCTTCAGCTACAGCTCCAACAGCTGGCTCGAGACGCAGTGGTACATGTTCGCCGTCATCGTGATGTTCGGCTCGTCCTACACCTTCAAACGCAACGAGCATGTCCGAGTCGAAATCCTTTACCTCATGCTGTCCGAGCGCGGCCAGCTCTGGCTCGACCTGATCGGGACATTGGTCTTCCTCGTCCCGGCGTGCCTGCTCCTCAGTTATCTCTCGTGGGGGATGTTCTATAACTCGTTCATCGTCGGCGAGATGTCCAACAATGCCGGCGGTCTGGTGCGGTGGCCGATCAAGTTCGTCCTGACGGCTGGCTTCTTCATGGTGGCCCTGCAAGGCCTCTCGGAGGCAATCAAACGCGCAGCAGCCTTGCGCGGTGAAGTCACCATCGATGCGAAATACGAGCGGCCGACCCAATGATCACGATCGAGATGATGCCGCCGCTGATGTTCGGCGGGCTGGTCCTTGCCATGCTGATCGGATATCCGGTCGCCTTCACGCTTGCCGCCCTCGGGCTTTCGTTCGGCTTTCTCGCGATCCACGAAGGCTTTTTCGGGTTCAGCTTCCTGCAGGCGATCCCCGAGCGCATCTACGGCAGCGTGCTGGCGAACGAGCTGTTGCTGGCGATTCCGTTCTTCACGTTCATGGGGGCGATCCTCGAGAGATGCGGCCTCGCAGAGGACATGCTGGACTCGATGGGGCAGTTGTTCGGCCCCGTTCGCGGCGGTCTCGGCTATTCCGTGATCATCGTCGGCTTCATTCTCGGCGCCATCACGGGCACGGTGGCGGCGCAGGTGATCGCGATGGCGCTGATCTCGATGCCGGTGATGATCCGCTACGGCTACAACATGCGCTACATCACCGGCGTGCTCGCTGCGTCCGGCACCATTACCCAGCTGGTGCCGCCCTCGCTGGTTCTGATCGTGCTCGCGGACCAGCTCGGCAAGTCGGTCGGCGACATGTATCTCGGCGCCTGGGGACCGTCGATCCTCCAGATCGCGCTGTTCGCCGGCTACACGTTTCTCCTGAGCGTGATCAAGCCCGGCCACGTTCCGGCGGTGCCGAAGGAAGCGAGGACGCTCACGGGCTGGGCGCTCTGGCGCAAGTGCCTTCTGGGCATCATCCCGTCCGCCGTTCTGATCTTCGTGGTGCTCGGCACGATGATGCTGGGCCTTGCCACCCCGACCGAAGCGGGCGCGATGGGCGCAGTCGGCGCGATCGTCCTTGCCGTCGTCCACCACAAGGATTTCAGCTCGGCCGGGCACAAGATCCTGCTCGTCGGCGTGGCGGCGGCGGGTGTCGGCACCATCATCGGCATCTACTTCACGCCGAACCTGGTGTTCAAGATCGCCTTCGCGATCGCCTATCTCGCGGTCGCCTGGGTCTGCCTCGAGACGGTCAGGATTCCGGACCTGCGCGACCTGGTCAAGCAAGGCTACCAGACCACCATGCGCATCACCTGCATGGTGACGTTCATCCTGATCGGATCGACCTGCTTCTCGATCGTCTTTCTGGGGTGCAACGGCGGTGTCTGGCTGGAGCACATGCTGACATCGCTGCCGGGAGGCGTCTGGGGCTTCCTGATCTTCATGAACCTGTTCATCTTCTTCATCGCGTTCTTCCTCGACTTCTTCGAGATCGCCTTCATCATCATTCCGATGATCGCGCCGATCGCGCAGAAGCTTCTCGCGCCCGTCGTCGGGGCGGACGCTGCCTTGATCTGGTTCGGGGTCATGCTCTGCGTCAACATGCAGACCTCCTTCCTGCATCCTCCGTTCGGCTTTGCCCTGTTCTACCTGCGGGGCGTGGCGCCGAAGGAGGTCAAGAGCTCGGACATCTATTGGGGCGCGATGCCCTGGATCGGCCTGCAGGCGATCATGGTTGCGGTCGTCATCGCATTCCCGATCACCGTCACCGCGTTGCTGGATGCCCCCAGGAATGTGGACCTCGACAAGATCAAGATCGAGATCCCCGACGTCGAGCTGCCACCACCGATGCTCGATTTCGGCCAGCCGAAGAATTGAGAACGCCTCCGCGCGGCCGCTGCTTTCGAGTTGTGCCGGATGATCCACGCGCGCTACCTTCGCGTTCGTCTTCGCAATCCGGAATCGTATCTCGATGACGCGCATCATCATCGCCGCCAGCCTTCTGCTGTCATCCTCCGCATCTGCCCAGAGCGCCCCGCCGCAGGAGGGGCCCATCACCTGCGCGGCGCCGGTGGCCCCTGACGATACCGAGCGGAGCCTGAAGCAGCGCTACGGCAAGGACGCCGTGGTGCAAAATCTGCCGGGCGCCGAAGGCGAGACCTACAAGGGCATCGTACTATTCCCGAAGGCGAGGGACCGCCGCATCGAGATCGCCTTCACCGACGACAAGGCCGGACGCGCCTCCGGCCTGACCTTGCGCGACGCAGGCAAGACCAGCCTCTGGAATGTCGCCGGCGTCACGATCGGATCAAGCCTCGCCGACGTGCAGAAGGCCAACGGCAAGCCGTTCCGGGTCAGCGGCTTCGAGTGGGACTATGGCGGCTTCGTCACCGACTGGAAGGGCGGCACGCTCGGCCGGCCGCTGCAGGGCGGCTGTCGGGTCACGATCCGTTTCAGTGGCAAGTCCGGTGCGCCGAGATCGCTGTCCGGCGACGGCGTGAAGGTGGCCTCCGACAACGCGGCGCTGGTGAAGTATGCGCCCGTCGTGACCGAGATCGGCGTGAATTTTCCGGACAAGTAGGATTTCGGCGGATTACGCCTTCGGCTAATCCGCCCTACGTAAACCAATCGGTAGGAATTGGTTCGATGCGGTTTTTGCGGATCTGATTTGTTCTTTGAGAACGAAGTGGAGTCAGATGTAGAACGAAAGCTGACGGATGTGATCTGCGAAGATTCGTCTCACATCGTCCGCTCCATCCGTCGCGCGCGATAGGCCTGCGGTGACATCAGGGTGAGCTTCCGGAACGCCTTGCGAAAGCTGCTCTCGTCCTCATAGCCGGTCGTACGCGCGATGGCCTTGATCGGCTGCGTCGTCGTCTCCAGCAGCGTGCGCGCGTGCTCGACGCGGCGGCGCATGATGAAGGCCTGCGGCGGTTCGTGCGTGAGCTCCTGAAATTTCCGGTTCAGCGTACGCTCGCTGAGGCCGAGCGCGCCGGCAAGGCGCTTGACCGTCATCGGGGCCTTGCCGGTACGGCGAACCAGCAGGTCGGCCCTGGTCAGCAGCGGGTCCTGCGACAGCAGATAGCCGACCGGCATGAAGATCGACTGGCTGCGCTGCGCGGTATCGATGACGACGTAGTCCGCGCATAGTTTCGCGATCTCCTTGCTTTCGACCAGCTCGATCAATCGGAGCAGGAGATCGACCCACGACATCGGGCCGGCCGCGCAGACGATGCGGTCCGCAACCGTGACGACGGCGTCGGCGGCGAGGTCGATGGTGGGATGGCGCTGCCGCAGCTCGCTCTGCAGCCACCAGGTGATGGTGGCGCGGCGGTGGTCGAGCAGGCCGGCCCCTGCGAGCAGGAACACGCCGCTGCAGAACGCCCCGATCAGCCGGCCGCTCGCGTGCTGCTGCCGCAGCCAGGCGCCAGCGCGGGCATATTGCGGTTGCAGGCGCTCGGCGGTGACGTGATCGACGAGGTTACCGGGGACCAGGATGGCGTCGAAGCGGGCGCGTTGCCCGACCGCGCCATCGACCCCGACCATCTGGCCGCCGCCGGCGCGTACCGGCTTGCCGTCGAGCGAGAGCGTCTGCCAGCTGAAGCGGGGCTTTGCGCCGCTCTGCTGCATGACGTGATTGGCAAGCGACAGGATGTCGGCGACGCCTGATATCGCCGAATGCATGCAGCCTTCCACGGCCAGAATTGCGAGCTTCATGGGACCTCCAGGCGGGTGCGGCGATCCTAACCGAACGGGCCGGCGGGCGCTTGGCGGAAATTGCCCGATCTCTGTCTTATCCGCCACTGCCGTCGCGGGCTCGTCCAGTCCAATCTTTCGCTGTCGTCACACGACATGATTGGAGAAAGACATGCCTTACGTCACCATTTCCACCGTCCGCGGCATCCTGGATGTCGCGCAGAAGAAGCAGCTGCTCGAACGCGTCACCGACCTGCTGGTCGAGGTCGAAGGGCAGGGCAATGCGGATTTCCGCCGCAACATCTGGGTCCGGATCGAGGAGCAGGATCCCTCGCACTGGTCGCTCGGCGGCATGCAGCCGACAGCCGAGATCATCGCCGGCACGTTCGGCGCGATCGGCGCGGACGGGCTGCGGGTTGCGCGGCCGAAGCCGTAGCGTGGCGTGGCTTAAGTAGAGCGCAGCGAAACCCATCATCGTGCAACAGGCCAGATGATGGGTTTCGCGAGAGCTCTACCCATCCCACGACGCCAAAACGAAAAGGCGCCCCTCGCGGAGCGCCTTTTGCCTGTTGGATAAGGTTCAGGCCGCTTAGCCCGAATAGTACATCTCGAACTCGACCGGGTGCGGGGTCATCTCGAAGCGGGCGACTTCGGTCATCTTCAGCTCGATGTAAGCGTCGATGAAGTCGTCGTCGAACACGCCGCCGGCCTTGAGGAAGCCGCGGTCCTTGTCGAGGTTCTCCAGCGCCTCGCGGAGCGAGCCGCAGACGGTCGGGATCTGCTTCAGCTCTTCCTTCGGCAGGTCGTAGAGGTCCTTGTCCATCGCCGGACCCGGATCGATCTTGTTCTTGATGCCGTCGAGGCCGGCCATCAGCATCGCGGCGAAGCCGAGATAGGGGTTGGCCATCGGATCGGGGAAGCGCACCTCGACGCGCTTGGCCTTCGGCGAAGCGGTGTAGGGGATGCGGCAGGAGGCCGAGCGGTTGCGCGCGGAGTAGGCGAGCAGCACGGGCGCCTCATAGCCCGGGACCAGACGCTTGTAGGAGTTGGTCGAGGGGTTGGTGAAGGCGTTGATCGCCTTGGCGTGCTTGATGATGCCGCCGATGTAGTGCAGGCAGGTCTCCGAGAGGTCGGCATACTTGTTGCCGGCGAACACCGGCTTGCCGTCCTTCCAGATCGACTGGTGCACGTGCATGCCCGAGCCGTTGTCGCCGAAGATCGGCTTCGGCATGAAGGTGGCGGTCTTGCCGTAGATGTGCGCGACCTGGTGGATGCAGTATTTGTAGATCTGCATGTGGTCGGCCATCAGCGTCAGCGTGTCGAACTTCATGCCGAGCTCGTGCTGGGCGGAAGCGACTTCGTGGTGATGCTTCTCGACCTTGACGCCCATCTTGGCCATGGCGCCGAGCATTTCCGAGCGCATGTCCTGCACCGAATCCTGCGGCGGCACCGGGAAGTACCCGCCCTTGGTGCGGATGCGGTGGCCGAGATTGCCGCCTTCATATTCGGTGTCGGAGTTGGTCGGCAGCTCCGAGGAGTCGAGACGGAAGCCGGTCTTGTAGGGCTCGGCCGAATAGCGCACGTCGTCGAACACGAAGAACTCGGCTTCGGGACCGACGAACACGCTGTCGCCCACGCCCATCGACTTCACCATGGCTTCCGCCTTCTTGGCGATGCCGCGGGGGTCGCGGTTGTAGGGCTCGCCGGTGGTCGGCTCGAGCACGTCGCAGGTGATGACCATGGTGGTCTCGGCGAAGAACGGGTCGATCGTCGCGGTGACCGGATCGGGCATCAGGCACATGTCGGACTCGTTGATCGCCTTCCAGCCGGCGATCGAGGAGCCGTCGAACATGGTTCCTTCGGCGAAGATGTCATCGTCGATCATGCTGACGTCGAACGTCACATGCTGCCACTTGCCGCGCGGATCGGTGAAGCGCAGGTCGACGTACTTGACGTCGTTGTCCTTGATCGATTTCAGGACGTCTTTGGCGGTCTTCATGCATACCCCTTTTGGCTCTGCGGGTCGGTTTCCAGATGAGCAAAATTATTCTCGCTCGGGCGAGTTTTGCGCGACCGCACAAACGAAATCAGGCCGCCGAAGCAGCCTTCTTTCTAGTCGGAGTGTCGCAAAATTCGGGATAGCACCCGGCTCAGATAGCGTCCAGCCCGGATTCGCCGGTTCGGATGCGGATCGCCTCTTCGATGTTGGAGACGAAAATCTTACCGTCGCCGATGCGCCCGGTTTGCGCGGCGCGGCGGATCGCGTCGATGGCGCGCTCAACCAGATCGTCGCCGATCACGATCTCGATCTTCACCTTCGGCAGGAAGTCGACGATGTATTCTGCGCCGCGGTAGAGCTCGGCGTGGCCCTTCTGCCGGCCAAAGCCCTTGGCTTCGGTGACGGTGATGCCCTGAAGGCCGACTTCCTGAAGCGCTTCCTTCACCTCGTCGAGCTTGAATGGCTTGATGATGGCTTCGATTTTCTTCACTGCGCGCCTCCCGGCCTTTCGATCAAATAGCAACGTCTTCGTCAGGATGCGCTTTTCTTAACGCACGATCTTGTCTTCGCTATGCCGGAAGTCCTGACCTGACCGGCAACAACGGCCGGCGACACCCTGAAAAATGCCAGTGAGCACGACGAACCGAAGCGGCTTCCTCGAAAGCAGGGTCTATGCCAAATTGCAAAGCCCCTGATTATTGGAGCGTTATCAGCCTTTTAACTGGTCTCTCTGAGTGGTGGCGCCGACTTGCACAAAATACCGAAGACCACGAAATAGGCAAACGGTTCAATTTGTGTGCAGATCGTTGTTCCCCATGGCCGGTCGGCGCGGAAGATGCCTGTTGAAAAGGCGAATGTACTAGGGAAGTGGCATGGAAGTTCTGACCAACGCCGAAATGCAGCGGGCGGACCAGCTCGCCATTGCGGCCGGCACGCCCGGCTTCAAGCTGATGCTGAGCGCGGGCCAGGCAGTCGCCGAGGCCGCTCAGGCCCTGGTGGAGGAGGGGCCGATCCTGATCGTCGCCGGCCCCGGCAACAATGGCGGTGACGGATTTGTCGCAGCCGCCGAGCTCGCCGCGCAGGGGCGCGAGGTCTCGGTGATCCTGATGTGCGAGCGCGATCAGCTCCAGGGCGATGCGGCCTCCGCCGCGCGCGGCTGGAAGCATCCCTTGCTCCCGTTCAATCCGCAGGCGATCGGACGTCCCGCGCTGATCATCGATGCCCTGTTCGGCGCCGGCCTCAGCCGCCCCGTCGACGGCGAGGCGCATGCGATGATCGAGGCGATCAACGCCAACGGTGCTCCCGTGCTCGCAGTCGACCTGCCGAGCGGCATCAACGGCACCAGCGCGGCGGTGATGGGCGCGGCGGTGAACGCCACCGAGACCGTGACCTTCTTCCGCAAGAAGCCGGCACATCTGTTGCTGCCCGGCCGGATGCATTGCGGCCGGGTGCGTGTTGCCGACATCGGCATCGAGGCGCAGGTGCTGGACGAGATCGCGCCGCAGACTTTCGAGAACGATCCGGATGCCTGGGGCACCGCCTTTCCGGTGCCGGGCGTCGACGGCCACAAATACGCGCGCGGGCATGTGCTGGCGGTCTCGGGCGATGCGGCCGCGACCGGCGCTGCGCGGCTCGCCGCGCGCGGCGCGCTGCGGGCAGGGGCGGGCCTCGTCACGCTGGCGAGCCCGCGCGATGCGCTCGCGATCAACGCGGCCGCGCTCACGGCGGTGATGGTTCGGCCCGTCGATACCGCGATCGAGTTCGGCGAGCTGCTCGGCGACAAGCGCTACAACACCTGCATCATCGGCCCCGGCGCGGGCGTCAGTGAGCGCACCTGCGATCTCGTCCACACCGCGCTCACCGCGCAGCGGCATCTGGTGCTCGATGCCGATGCGTTGACGAGCTTTGCCGCAAAGCCCGAGCGGCTATTCGAACAGATCAAGTCGTCGCAGGACAATGCGGTGGTGCTGACACCGCATGAAGGCGAGTTTCCGCGCCTGTTCTCCGACCTCAGCAACAAATTTCCGGGGCGTTCCAAGCTGGAGCGCGTGCGCGCCGCGGCCGAGCGCTCCGGCGCCGTCGTGCTGCTGAAGGGACCCGACACCACCATCGCCGCTCCCGACGGCCGCGCCACCATCGCCGCCAACGCGCCGCGCTGGCTCGCCACCGCCGGTGCCGGCGACGTGCTCTCCGGCATCATCGCAGGGCTCCTGGCGCAGGGCGTGCCGGCGTTCGAAGCGGCCAGTATCGGCGTCTGGATGCATGGCGAGGCGGCAAGCGAAGCGGGGCCGGGGCTGATCGCGGAGGACCTCACCGAGACGCTGCCGGCCGTGCACCGGCGGATCTATGACGCGCTCGGGGTTGAGTACTAGTGCTGAGGCGGCTCGCGCTCGCTGACATGGACGCAGCGGCGCGGGTCCATCGGATCGCATTCGACCAGGCGATGCCCTGGCTCGCCGGGCTGCATACGCCGGACGAGGACCGCTGGTTCTACCGCGAGCGTGTCTTTCCGACGTGCCGCATCTGGGGACGCTTCGACGATGGCGAGTTGATCGGGATCATCGCGTTCCGCGCAGGTTGGGTCGATCAGCTCTACGTGCGTCCCGTAGCCCATGGCCGCGGCATCGGCACCGAACTCCTCGACGTCGCCAAAGCCGCTTGCGATCGACTTGAGCTCTGGACGTTCCAGCGCAACGCGCCGGCGCGACGTTTCTACGAGGCGGGCGGGTTCAGGCTCGTCGAGCGGACTGACGGCGGGCGGAATGAGGAGAGGGAGCCCGATGCTCGGTACTTATGGACGCGTCGAGAACTTGATTCCCGATCGACTGTAGTCTAAAAACTACATGTGGTCGAGCTCAAGCAGACTGAGACTTTTCGGAAGTGGCGATTGCGTCTCCGAGCGGGCCAGAGCGCTGATTGCGTCGCGCCTGGACCGGTTGGCTCAAGGGCACACAGGCGATGTCGAGACGGTCGGCGATGGCGTAAGCGAGCTGCGTATCCACTACGGCCCCGGCTACCGCATCTATTTCCAGAAGCGGGGTAACACGATCATCGTTTTGCTGTGCGGTGGCGACAAGAGTACGCAGGCAAGAGACATCAAGGCCGCCAAGCGCCTTGCCGAGATGTGGAGCGAATGACATGGGCGAGAAGCTGACGACCTACGATCCTGCCGAGGATCTTCAATCCGACGAGGCCATTGCCGTCTTCATGGAAGAAGCGTTCAAGACGGAAAATGCAGCCTATATCGCACATGCGCTTGGCGTCGTTGCACGTGCCAAAGGAATGACACAGATTGCCAAGGATACCGGCCTGTCTCGCGAGCAGCTCTACCGTTCGTTCAGCGCCAATGGCAATCCCACGCTCAAGACGACGATCGCGGTGATGAAGGCGCTTGGAATAGAGCTCACGGCCAAGCCGCACGCCTAGTCGCGGCCTCACTCCACCGCGTACCAGCGCACCAGCCGCGGCGCGGCCCAGTCCGTGACAACCGCCTCGATCAGCCATCGTCCGGGGGAAGTCGCCGCGAAGGCGATGCGCTGGGTCTGGCCGGGCTCGATCGCCAGCGTGTCGAGCCAGTAGGGCTTCCAGCCGTCGTCGAGCCTGTCGAGCAGGCGGAAGGGATGGCCGTGCAGGTGGAAGACGGTCGTGACGGGGGCAGGGTTCTTCAGCGCCAGTACGACGGTGCGGCCGGCCTTGGTGCGGAAGGCGGGGGTGGAGGCCGTGGAGAAGCCGGCCGGCCGGATCCAACCGGCGTCGGGCGCGCCGAGCGCGACATCGAACCGCAGGGCCCTGCGGAGGTCGAGCGTCTCGGGCAAGCCGTTGGACGGGAGAGGCTGTGGCGGCGCCAGCGGTGTGCGCCGCTCCATCCGGTCTGAGATCTTGAGGCTTCCGATCGGACGCGCCTCCTTGCCGTCGTGGAGGAGCAATGGGGCCGATGTGGCCGCATCGACGAACGCGTCAGCGCGTCCTCCTGGGGCCAGCACCAGGGCGCCGTTCCGCGCCGGGAACGGCTCGGCTGGCTGGCCGTCGAGGGCCATCACACGGACGTCGTAACCTTCCAATTTGATTGCGAGAACAGAGCGTTGGGAGCCGTTGATGAAGCGCAGCCGCAGCCGTTGATGGCGCAGGGCTGAGAGCTCGAATGAAGTCTGCCCGTTGATCGTGTAGAGCGGTGTCGTGCCCTTCGGGTCTTGCCCCGGGGGAAGCGCGGTTCCGTCCGGCCGCAGGCGCCATTCCTCGATCAGCAGCACCTCGTCACGGTCGACGACTTCAGGGCTGGTCTCGGCTGCGATGATCGGAAGCGGGCGCGTGGGGTGCTTCATTCCGTCTTCGAACAGGCGAAAGTCGGCCAGCAAGGTTCCTGCATTAGATATTGAAACAATTGATGTTTCGACCGCGTTTGGCGGAGCGGGGGCTCGCCCCCGTAGCGGATCCGTCGCGGCCCCGCTGTGCAGGCCGTACCAGACTGGTGCAAGCGGGACAGGCAGGTCGTTGCGAAACACCACCTGGCAGCGGTCACCGCGCTTGAGACGGACGTCCCCGAGGCGACTTACAGCGGCCAGCTCCCAGATTGGTGTAGCTGGCTGCCCGGACCTGAGAGCCAGGGTGGACGCCTTGGCCTGCAGGGCGAGCTGGGCGGTCACGGGCGGGGTTGCGCCGCCCGCCAACAGCCCGGCCGCGGAAGCGCCGAGGGAAGCAGCAAGGGAAGCGCCGAGCCCGGCCAAAACCTCGCGCCGATCGGGGTCTGAGATCCGCGGTTTCATGGTCCCGATCCGGACCACGCCGCGCTGGATAAGTCCAGCGGTCGTGCCTACTTGAAGCCTGCCTCCATCAGGCCATTTTTTTGCTGCGAACAGTCAGGCGCATGCTATAAGCCCGGCCGCCCGCGGCATCGCGGCCGGTCTTGATGCAAATTCACGCGGGCGTGGCGGAACTGGTAGACGCGCTGGATTTAGGTTCCAGTGACGAAAGTTGTGGGGGTTCGAGTCCCTCCGCCCGCACCAAGCGCTTATCGCGTTTGCACGGATTACGAGACCTGCTTCCGCGCGGATGTCTGTCCGCTGGGAGCCGGTCCGATGAAGCACCGGCAGTGAGGCATTTGCCTCGTGCCGGATCGATTAATGACAGCGTCCCGACGCATGCGCGCCGGGGCCGAACGAGAAGAAGATTGGACGCCATGCAGGTCACAGAGACCCTCTCGGAAGGTTTGAAGCACGAGTTCAAGATCAGCGTTCCCGCGTCTGATCTCGACGCCAAAGCCGGTGCCAAGCTCGTTGACCTCAAGGACAAGGTCCGCATCAACGGCTTCCGTCCCGGCAAGGTGCCGGTCGCGCACCTGAAGAAGGTCTACGGCCGCTCCGTGATGGCCGAGACCATCGACCAGACCATCCGCGACACCAACACGCAGCTGTTCTCCGAGCGCGGCTTCCGCCTTGCGACCGAGCCGAAGATCACCATGCCGAGCGAGCAGGCCGAGGTCGAGGAGCTGCTGAGCGGCAAGACCGACCTGACCTACACGGTCGCGATCGAGGTGGTGCCGGCGATCGCGCTCGCCGACTTCAAGACCTTCCAGGTCGAGAAGCCCGTCGCCGACGTCAGCGAGGCCGACGTCGACGAGGCCATCAAGCGCATCGCCGACACCAACCGCGGCTATGCCGCGAAGGCCGAGGGCGCCAAGGCCGAATCCGGCGACCGCGTCACCATCAACTTCAAGGGCAGCATCAACGGCGAAGTCTTCGAAGGCGGCACCGGTGAGGGCATCCAGGTCGTGATCGGCTCCAACACCTTCATCCCGGGCTTCGAGGAGCAGCTGATCGGCATCGGCGCCGGCGAGACCCGCACGCTGAAAGTGTCGTTCCCGAAGAACTACATGAACGACAAGCTCGCCGGTCAGCCGGCCGAGTTCGAGACCACCGCGACCACGATCGAGGCGCCGCAGGACGTTGCGATCGACGACGAGTTCGCCAAGACGCTCGGCCTGGAATCGCTGGACAAGCTGAAGGAAGCCGCGCGCGAGCGTCTGGTTGCCGAGTTTGCCGGCGCGACGCGCCAGCGCGTCAAGCGCGCACTGCTCGACCGCCTCGACGAGGCGCATCGCTTCGAGGCGCCGCCCTCGCTGGTCGATGAAGAGTTCAATCTGATGTGGAACTCGGTCAACGCGGAGATGGCCTCCGCCGGCAAGACCTTCGCCGACGAGGACACCACCGAAGACAAGGCCAAGGAAGAGTACCGCAAGATCGCCGACCGCCGCGTGCGGCTCGGCCTCGTGCTCTCCGAGATCGGCGAGAAGAACAAGATCACCGTGACCGAGGACGAGGTCGGTCTCGCCGTGATCGAGCGCGCGCGCTCGATGCCCGGCCGCGAGAAGGAGGTCTGGGACTATTACCGCAGCAACGCCCAGGCGCTCGCCCAGCTTCGCGCACCGATCTATGAGGACAAGGTCGTCGACTTCATCCTCGAGCTCGCCAACGTGACCGAGAAGAAGGTTTCGCGCGAGGACCTCTACAAGGACGACGAGGCGGAAAAGACCGCTGCCTGAAGGGTTTGAGGCAGGCATCTATTAAGGATGATCGGCGAAGAGGCCCAGCTAGCCAGATGGCCGGCTGGGCCTCTTTGTGCGAATCAGCTTCAACTGCCCGACGGATTAAGCCTTAATTCGCTGCGCACTTGTCAGAAGCGAATTGGGCTATATCTGTCGGTACGCCCTGTACCCAAGTCTGCGCCTAAAAGTTCTTCCGCCTAAAAGTGCTCTACACCAACAAGTCCTGCATCACGGGACGTCCGTCGGCCTTCCGGCAGATCCAGCCCAGCTGGCAGCCACGACAGGCGATGTCCACGTCCAAAAACCCTAGGTGACTCATGCGCGATCCGGTTGAAACCTACATGAACCTCGTGCCCATGGTGGTCGAGCAGACCAACCGTGGCGAGCGCGCCTACGACATCTTCTCGCGCCTCCTGAAGGAGCGCATCATCTTCGTGACCGGTCCGGTCGAGGACGGCATGTCGACGCTGATCGTCGCGCAGCTGTTGTTCCTCGAGGCGGAAAATCCGAAGAAGGAAATCTCGATGTACATCAACTCGCCGGGCGGCGTGGTGACCTCGGGGCTTGCGATCTACGACACCATGCAGTTCATCCGCCCGCCGGTGTCGACGCTGTGCACGGGGCAGGCCGCCTCGATGGGCTCGCTGCTGCTCTGCGCCGGCGAGAAGGACATGCGCTTCTCGCTGCCGAACGCGCGCATCATGGTGCATCAGCCCTCCGGCGGCTTCCAGGGCCAGGCCACCGACATCATGCTGCACGCCCAGGAAATCCTGAACCTGAAGAAGCGGCTCAACGAGATCTACGTGAAGCACACCGGCCAGACCTACAAGTCGATCGAGGACGCGCTGGAACGCGACAAGTTCCTGACCGCGAACGACGCCAAGGAGTTTGGCCTGGTCGACAAGGTCATCGACAAGCGCGCTGAGGAAGCGACGCCGGCGAAGGCCCCGTAACACTACGGGCGTGCGACGGCGATCCCTCGGCAAATCCTGGGGATCGCCTGTTGCTCCATCAGGGAAGCGTTCACGCTATGGACGCGTGTGCGCGTTGCAAAACGCAGTTTTGCGCCCTGCGACAGGCAGAAAGTTCCGCTTTCGTGCTTGTTTTTCGTGGCAATCCAGCAACGCCGGGGTGATTTCGGTCACTTCGTCCGTGCCAAGGCCGGAAATCACGGTATTGTCACGGGTAGCCGGCGACCCCCGATTAGCGAATTCTTGATAGTCGGGTGACAGCATGGTTGGCTACGAATGATCGGCTATGATCGCGGAGAATCGAGCGACCGTGATTCGCACGGGATGTAATGCGTAGGGTCTTTTTTGGTACGGAATTTGCTCTACTTAAGCTTCATGCTGGCCATCGTGCCGGAATGGAGCGATCGAGCGGAACGGGATCGAACCGCGGACGGAGACATGAATGAGTAAGGTCGGCACGAGCGACTCCAAGAACACGCTATATTGCTCGTTCTGCGGCAAGAGCCAGCACGAAGTCCGCAAACTGATCGCGGGTCCCACGGTCTTCATCTGCGACGAGTGCGTCGAGCTCTGCATGGACATCATCCGCGAGGAGAACAAGTCCTCGCTGGTTAAGTCGCGCGACGGCATTCCGACGCCGAAGGAAATCTGCAAGGTCCTGGACGATTACGTCATCGGCCAGAGCCATGCGAAGAAGGTCCTCTCGGTCGCGGTGCACAACCACTACAAGCGCCTCAACCATCAGACCAAGCACAACGACGTTGAGCTCGCGAAGTCGAACATCCTGCTGATCGGTCCGACCGGTTCGGGCAAGACGCTGCTCGCGCAGACGCTCGCCCGCATCCTGGACGTGCCGTTCACGATGGCGGACGCGACGACGCTGACCGAAGCCGGCTATGTCGGCGAGGACGTCGAGAACATCATCCTGAAGCTGCTCCAGGCCGCCGACTACAACGTCGAGCGCGCCCAGCGCGGCATTGTCTACATCGACGAAATCGACAAGATCAGCCGCAAGTCCGACAATCCCTCGATCACGCGCGACGTGTCGGGCGAGGGCGTGCAGCAGGCGCTGCTGAAGATCATGGAAGGCACGGTGGCTTCGGTCCCGCCGCAGGGCGGCCGCAAGCATCCGCAGCAGGAATTCCTGCAGGTGGACACCACCAACATCCTGTTCATCTGCGGCGGTGCGTTCGCCGGCCTCGAGAAGATCATCTCGGCGCGCGGACGGTCGACCTCGATCGGTTTCGCGGCCCAAGTGATGGCGCCGGAAGACCGCCGGACCGGCGAGATATTCCGTCACGTCGAGCCTGAGGACCTCCTGAAGTACGGCCTCATCCCGGAATTCGTCGGCCGTCTGCCCGTCGTGGCGACGCTCGAGGATCTGGACGAGACCTCGCTGAAGAAGATCCTGACCGAGCCGAAGAACGCGCTGGTGAAACAGTACCAGCGACTGTTCGAGATGGAGAACATCGAGCTGACTTTCGCCGACGAGGCGCTTGGCGCGGTTGCCCGCAAGGCGATCGAGCGCAAGACCGGCGCGCGAGGCCTGCGTTCGATCCTCGAAGCGATCCTGCTCGAGACCATGTTCGACCTGCCGGGCCTGGAAGGTGTGGAAGAAGTCGTGATTTCCCGCGAAGTCGTGGAAGGCACGGCCCGTCCGCTCTACATCTACGCCGATCGGACCGATCGCGCGGTCGAGAACGCCAGCGCCTGACCTTCCGGCGCTGGAACGCTCCAATCGTACCTTTGAGTTGGGGCTGCGGAAATGTTGTTCCGCAGCCGGTGTTGCGTCGCTTATCGCGTTGCGTAAGCGCCTGATGGCGCGCGTTTTTCAATGACTTGACACCCCCCGGGTCGATAGCCACCTAATGTCGGCGGCGAGCAAGAATTCTCTTCAAGATTCGCCTCAGTTCCGATCCGGCAAGGCCGGTCCAACCTTCGACTGGTAGGCCGGTTTCTCGGATCACCTCGGCACCTTGTGGCGGTTGCGCATGAAGACGGCGGACTGCGTGCAAGGGGGCAAAGCAAAAGGAAAAGGCCATGACTAATCCAAAACCGCGGCCAACCATCGTCCATGGCGAGACGCACGCCTATCCCGTGCTGCCGCTGCGCGACATCGTCGTCTTCCCGCACATGATCGTTCCGCTCTTCGTCGGCCGCGAGAAGTCCATTCGCGCGCTCGAAGAGGTGATGAAGAACGACGCGCTGATCATGCTCGCGACGCAGAAGAACGCGTCCGATGATGATCCGGCGCCCGATGCCATTTACGAGACCGGTACGCTTGCCAGCGTGCTGCAGCTCTTGAAGCTCCCTGATGGCACCGTGAAGGTGCTGGTCGAGGGGCTCGAGCGTGCGCGCGTGCAGAAGTACACCGATCGCGCCGACTATTACGAAGCCACCGCAATTGCGCTCGCCGACACCGATGCCAAGTCGGTCGAGGCGGAAGCACTGGCGCGCTCGGTCGTGTCCGACTTCGAGAGCTATGTGAAGCTCAACAAGAAGATCTCGGCCGAGGTCGTCGGCGTCGTGCAGGCGATCACCGATTTCGCCAAGCTCGCCGACACCGTCGCCTCGCATCTCGCGGTCAAGATCGCCGATCGTCAGGGCATCCTGGAGACGCTGTCCGTCACCACGCGCCTGGAGAAGGTGCTGGGCCTGATGGAGAGCGAGATCTCGGTGCTGCAGGTCGAGAAGCGCATCCGCTCGCGTGTCAAGCGCCAGATGGAGAAGACCCAGCGCGAGTATTATCTCAACGAGCAGATGAAGGCGATCCAGAAGGAACTCGGCGACGACGACGGTCGCGACGAGCTCGCCGATCTCGAAGAGAAGATCTCCAAGACCAAGCTCTCCAAGGAAGCGCGCGAAAAGGCGCAGCATGAATTGAAGAAGCTGCGCCAGATGTCGCCGATGTCCGCGGAGGCGACCGTCGTGCGCAACTATCTGGATTGGCTGCTGTCGATTCCGTGGAACAAGAAGTCCAAGGTGAAGAAGGATCTGGAAGCCGCACAGGCCGTGCTGGACTCCGATCACTACGGGCTGGAGAAGGTCAAAGAACGCATCGTCGAGTACCTGGCGGTGCAGTCGCGCGCCAACAAGCTGACGGGCCCGATCCTGTGCCTCGTCGGGCCTCCCGGCGTCGGCAAGACCTCGCTCGGCAAGTCGATCGCGAAGGCGACGGGACGCGAGTTCGTGCGCGTCTCGCTCGGCGGCGTGCGCGACGAGGCCGAGATCCGCGGTCACCGCCGCACCTATATCGGCTCGATGCCCGGCAAGATCATCCAGTCGATGCGGAAGGCGAAGTCGTCCAACCCGCTGTTCCTGCTGGACGAGATCGACAAGATGGGCGCCGACTTCCGCGGCGATCCGTCCTCGGCTTTGCTCGAGGTCCTCGATCCCGAGCAGAACGGGACCTTCAACGACCACTATCTCGAGGTCGACTACGATCTGTCCAACGTGATGTTCATCACCACCGCGAATACGCTCAATATTCCCGGACCGCTGATGGACCGCATGGAGATCATCCGGATCGCGGGCTACACCGAGAACGAGAAGGTCGAGATCGCGCGCAAGCATCTGATCCCGAACGCGGTGTCCAAGCACGGCCTGGACTCCAAGGAGTTCTCGATCGACGACGACGCGCTGCTGCTTCTGATCCGCCGCTACACCCGCGAAGCGGGCGTGCGTAACCTGGAGCGTGAGCTCTCCACACTCGCCCGCAAGGCGGTGAAGGAGCTGATGATCTCCAAGAAGAAGTCGGTCAAGGTCACCGAGAAGACTCTGGAAGAGCTGCTCGGCGTGCCGAAGTACCGCTTCGGCGAGATCGAGAGCGAGCCGCAGGTCGGCATCGTCACCGGCCTTGCCTGGACCGATGTCGGCGGCGAGCTGCTGACCATCGAAGGCGTCATGATGCCTGGCAAGGGCAAGATGACGGTCACGGGCAACCTGCGTGACGTGATGAAGGAGTCGATCTCGGCTGCGGCGTCCTATGTCCGCTCGCGCGCGATCAACTACGGCATCGAGCCGCCGATGTTCGACCGCCGCGACATCCACGTCCACGTGCCTGAGGGCGCAACCCCGAAGGACGGCCCGTCCGCGGGCGTCGCCATGGCCACCGCGATCATCTCGGTCATGACCGGCATCCCGGTTCGCCACGATGTCGCGATGACCGGCGAGATCACGCTGCGCGGCCGCGTGCTGCCGATCGGCGGCCTCAAGGAGAAGCTGCTGGCTGCGGCCCGCGGCGGCATCAAGACGGTGCTGATCCCCGAGGACAACGCCAAGGATCTCACGGAGATTTCCGATGCGATCAAGGGCGGCATGGAGATCATCCCGGTCTCCCGCCTCGACGATGTCATCGCCAAGGCGCTGGTGAAGAAGCCGACGCCGATCGTCTGGGAAGAGGACACCAAGGTGACGGTGAAGCCCGACGGTGACGAAGCCGCCGGCGGCCTGACCGCTCACTGATCTCAAGCAAAAGATGATAAAACGGCGCCTTCGGGCGCCGTTTTTGTTTTGGGGCAGGGAGACGAGGGCGATGCAGATCGACGGGCAATGCCATTGCGGCAAGATCACCTTCGCGGCCGAGGTCGATCCCGAGGCGGTCTCGGTGTGCCACTGCACCGACTGCCAGGCGCTGACCGGCTCGCCGTTCCGGGTGACGGCAATCTGCGCCAAGGCCGATGTCCGCCTGACCGGCGGTACGCCCAAGGTCTATGGCAAGCGCGGCGACAACGGGCGGATGCGCTTCCAGCATTTCTGCGGCGATTGCGGTTCCCCGCTGTTCACCAGCGGCGAGGGCGACCAGGCCGACGATTGGGGCATCCGCTGGGGCTCGATCCGCCAGCGCGACAAATTGCGCCCCGTCAGGCAGATCTGGTGCCAGTCCGCGGCGGTTTGGATCGACGCGGTGCCGCTGCTGCCGGGGCGCCCACAGGACTGAGGTCGGGCTTGTCGGGCCGTAGCTCGCGAAGCGAGCGAAGGCTGGTGGGCGGTCACGGATTCGAACCGCGGACCCTCTCGGTGTAAACGAGATGCTCTAACCAGCTGAGCTAACCGCCCCACGGCGCTCTCTTTAGCCCTCCGGCGGGGGGAGGAGCAAGGGGCGGCAACAGCGCAGATCCGGCTCATTTGACCGCTTGGCTGGTCTCCAACGTGATATGACCGCAAGGCAAAGTTACTGAGGAGCCCAATGCAACAGCCCAGCGGACACGCAGAGAACGCCGACCAGATCGCCTATTGGAACGGCCCCAGCGGGCAGCGCTGGGCCTATCGCCATGCGGCGCAGGAGAGCTTGCTCGGCCCCATTGCCGAGGTGCTGATCGACCGCGCCAAGCCGAAGCCGGGCGAGCGTATCCTCGACGTCGGCTGCGGCTCCGGCGCGACGACGTTCGCGTTTGCGAAGGCAGTGGCGCCTGACGGTTTTGCGCTTGGCCTCGACGTCTCCGAGCCGATGCTGTCGCAGGCACGCACGTTTGCGCCCAAGGGGCTGCCGCTCGATTTCGTGCTGGCGGATGCCACCGTCTACCCATTCGAGCCAGGGAGCTTCGACCTGCTCGCCTCGCGTTTCGGCGTGATGTTCTTTGCCGATCCGATCGCATCCTTCGCCAACCTTCGCCGCGCGCTGAAGCCCTCAGGGCGGCTCGCTTTCGCTTGCTGGCGCGAGCCGAAGGAAAACCCGTGGATGATGGCGCCGCTGATGGCGGTCTACAAGCACGTGCCCAAGATGCCGCCGGTGGGGCCGGAGGAGCCAGGCCCGTTCGCCTTCGCCTCGGAAGAGCGCGTGACGCGCATCCTCAAGGGCGCGGGCTTCGTTGACGTGGCGATGGAGCCGCATAATCTGCCGATGGATGTTGCGATCGGCGGCGGCCTCGACGCGGCGGTCGACGGCGCCCTTCAGATCGGCCCCGCCAGCCGCGCGCTGCAGGGCCATCCGCCGGAGACCTATGCCGCCGCCAAGGCGTCGATCCGCGAGATGCTCGCGCCGTTCCTGAAGGGGCAGAGCGTGGCGCTTCAGGGCGCGATCTGGATCGTGACGGCGAAGGCGAGGTAGGGCGCAGAGTTCTCTCCGCGTCATTGCGAGGAGCACTTGCGACCAAGCAATCCAGAACTGCCTCCGTGGTGGGAGTCTGGATTGCTTCGCTTCGCTCGCAATGGCGGGGGTAGATGCGAGTGTCCCCTCACACCACATCATCCGGCGCCAGCGCGCAGCCGTTGTCGGGATGCGTCTCGACCTGAAGCGTGGTGTGGCCGATGCGGAAGGTCGTCTTCAACAGCTGCGCGGTCTGCATCAGAAAGGCGTCGTCCGTGCTGGCGGGCATCACGAGGTGGCAGGTCAGCGCCGTCTCGGTGGTCGAGATCGGCCAGACATGGAGGTCGTGAATCGCCGAAACGCCGGGACGCGCGAGCAAGAACGTCCTGATCGCGGCAAGGTCGGTGCCCTTGGGCGCCGCGGCCATCGACATGTCGATGGAGCCGCGCAAGAGGCTGGTCGTGCTCCAGAGGATGGTGGCGCAGATGACGAGGCTGGTGATGGGATCGAGCCAGAGCCAGCCGGTCCAGATGATCAGCGCCGCGGAGATCACGACGCCGAGCGAGACCGCGGCGTCGGCGGCCATGTGCAGGTAAGCGCCTTCGATGTTGATGTCGTCCTTGCGCCCGCTCGCAAACAGCATCGCGGCGAAGCCGTTGATGAGGATGCCGATGCCGGCGACCACCATCACGGTGACGCCTGCGATCGGCTCAGGCTCGCGCAGGCGCAGGATCGCCTCCCAGCCGATCGCGCCGGTGGCGACCAGCAGGAACACCGCGTTCGCCAGCGCCGCCAGGATGGTGGAGGCGCGAAAGCCGTAGGTGAAGCGGCCGCTCGGCGCGCGCCGGGCCGCGATCGATGCGCCCCAGGCGATGACGAGGCCGAGCACGTCGGACAGATTATGGCCGGCATCAGCGAGCAGGGCGGTGGAGTTGCCGATATAGCCATAGATCGCCTCAGCCACCACCAGCGCGGTGTTCAGCGTAATGCCGATCGCGAACGCCTTGCCGAAATTCGCGGGGGCATGGACGTGCGCGTGGCCAAGTCCATGATCATGGCTGTGGTCGTGACCATGGCCATGCGCATGGCTGGCATGGTCATGATGGTCGTGACCGTGGTGGTCGTGGCTGCCCAAGTCTAGCGCTCCCCGGAAGCCGCCAAATCAGGCGCCATTGTAGGCGTTTGGTTCGGCGCGTCACGCCGGAACAGCACGTAGAGCGCCGGCAGCACCAGCAAGGTCAGCACGGTCGAGGAGATGATGCCGCCGATCACCACGGTCGCCAGCGGTCGCTGCACCTCGGCGCCGGCGCCGGTGGCGAGCGCCATCGGCACGAAGCCGAGCGAGGCGACCAGCGCCGTCATCAGCACCGGGCGCAGCCGCGTCAGCGCGCCCTCGCGCACGGCCTCCACGAGGGGCCGCCCCTCGCTGCGCAGCCGCTCGATGAAGGCGATGATGACGAGGCCGTTGAGCACGGCGACGCCCGAGAGCGCGATGAAGCCGACGCCCGCGCTGATGGACAGGGGAATGCCGCGCAGCAGCAGCGCCGCGACGCCGCCGGTCAGCGCCAGCGGCACGCCGGAGAACACCAGCGCCGCATCCGCTGCCGATCCCATGCCCATGAACAGCAGCAGGAACACCAGCAGCAGCGCCACCGGCACCACGATGGTCAGCCGCTTGGTGGCGGAGACCAGCTGCTCGAACTGACCGCCCCAGCCGATCCAGTAGCCCGGCGGCAGCTTGACCTTTTCGGCCACGGCAGCCTCGGCTTCCGCGACGAACGAGCCGAGATCGCGCGCGCGGACATTGGCGGTGACGACGATGCGCCGCTTGCCGTTCTCGCGGCTGATCTGGTTTGGGCCGGGCGTCGCGTCGACGGTCGCGACCGAGGACAGCGGCACGTAGCGCATCTGGGCGAGGGGCGAGGCGGCCAGCGCGGTTCGAATGGCTGTGCCGGAGCCGGCATCCTCGCCGGGCGGCAGCGGGATCGGGATGGCCCGGATCGCCTCGAGATTACCGCGCAAATGTTCCGGCAGGCGGACCATGATCTCGAAGCGTCGATCGCCCTCGAACAGCTTGCCGGCCGACTTGCCGCCGACCGCGATCTCCACGATGCCCTGCACCTCACTGATGCTGAGGCCGTAACGGGCGAGCGCCTGGCGATCGAGCCGGACGGTCAGGATCGGCAGGCCCGCGACCTGCTCGATCTTGACGTCGCTGGCGCCGCGGATGCCGCGGATCGCGGCCTCCACCTGTTTTGCCGCGCCTTGCAGGATGTCGAGGTCGTCGCCGAAGATCTTGACGCCGACGTCGCTGCGCACGCCCGAGATCAGTTCGTTGACGCGGAACTGGATCGGCTGGGAGAGCTCATAGGCGCTGCCGGGAATGTCGTCGGCGGCATGGTCGATGGCCTCGATCACCTCCGCCTTCGGCTTGTCCGGGTCGGGCCATTCGGCGCGCGGCTTCAGCATGATGTAGCCGTCGGTCTGCGCCGGCGACATCGGGTCGGTCGCAATCTCGGCGGTGCCGATGCGGGTGAAGAACTCCTTCACCTCCGGAATCTGCATGATGCGCTTTTCAAGTGCCTTCTGCAGGTCGAGCGACTGGGTGAGGCTGGTGCCGGGAATCCGGATCGAGGCCAGCGCGACGTCGCCTTCGTCCAGGCTCGGAATGAACTCGCCGCCCATTCGCGACGCGGCGATTCCGCTTCCGATCACGATGAGCGCGGCCATGATCGCGACCGCGCCCCGGTTGTCGATGGCAAGGCGGAGCAGGGGGAGATAGGCGCGCTTGGCTGCCCGCATGAACAGGTTTTCGTGCTCGGACACCTTGCCGGTGACGAAGATGGCGACGGCCGCCGGCACGAAGGTGATGGAGAACAGCACGGCGGCGCCGAGCGCCATCAGCACGGTCAGCGCCATCGGCGTGAACATCTTGCCCTCGACGCCGGTCAGCGTCAGCACCGGAAGATAGACCACCGCGATGATCAGCGTCCCGAACAGGCTCGGCTTGATGACGTCGCTCGACCCGCGCAGGATCGCGCGCAGCCGCTCCGAGACCGTCAGCAGCCCGCCTTTCTCGCGCTGCGCCTCGGCCAGCATGCGCAGGCAATTCTCGACGATGATCACGGCACCGTCGACGATGATGCCGAAGTCGATCGCACCCAGGCTCATCAGATTGGCGCTGACCTTGGTCTCGACCATGCCGGTGATGGTCATGGCCATGGACAGCGGAATGACGCAGGCCGTCACCAGCGCGGCGCGGATGTTGCCGAGGATCAGGAACAGCACGGCGACCACCAGCGCCGCGCCTTCCAGCAAATTGTTCTTGACGGTGCGGATGGTTGCTTCGACCAGATCGGTGCGGTCGTAGACGGTCCGCGTCACGACGCCGTCGGGCAGCGATTTGGCGATCTCTTCCAGGCGGGCCGCGACGCGGCGCGCGACCGTGCGGCTGTTCTCGCCGATCAGCAGCATGGCGGTGCCGAGCACGGTCTCCTCGCCGTTGCGGGTCGCAGCGCCGGTGCGCAGATCGCGGCCTTCCGTGACGGTTGCGACGTCCCGGATCCTGACCGGATTGCCGCCGCGCGAGCCGATCACGATGTCCTGGATCTCGCCGATATTGCCGACCTGGCCCGGCGAGCGAACCAGATATTGTTCGCCGTTGCGTTCGATATAGCCGGCGCCGACATTGGCATTGTTGGCGGCGAGCGCCGTCATGACGTCGCGGAAGCCGAGCCGATAGGCCATCAGCTTGCCGGGATCCGGCAGCACGTGGAACTGGCGCTCGAAGCCGCCGATGGTGTTGACCTCGATCACCCCCGGCACGTTGCGAAGCTGCGGCCGGATGATCCAGTCCTGCACGGTGCGCAAATCGGTCAGGGAATAGTCGTGGCCGCCTTGCGTCTTCGCGCCCGCCTTGTCGTCCCTCTTGGCCTCGACGGTGTACATGAAGATCTCGCCGAGCCCGGTCGAGACCGGCCCCATCGCGACATCGACGCCGGCCGGAAGCTGGTCCTTCACCTGCTGGATCCGCTCGCCGACGAGCTGACGAGCGAAGAAGATGTCGGTGCCGTCCTTGAAGACGATGGTCACCTGGCTGAGGCCGTAGCGCGATAGCGAGCGGGTGTAGTCGAGCTTGGGCAGGCCGCCCATCGCGGTCTCGACCGGGAAGGTGATGCGTTGCTCGGTTTCCAGCGGCGAATAGCCGGGGGCGCGGGTGTTGATCTGAACCTGGACGTTGGTGATGTCAGGCACGGCGTCGATCGGCAGGCGCTGGAAATTCCAGGCTCCGAACGCGACGGCACCGAGCGCGATCAGCAGCACCAGCCAGCGCTGCTGCAGCGAGACGGCGATGAGGCGCTCAATCATGTTCGGCCTCGCCCTTGCCCATCTCCGCCTTCACGACAAAACTGTTCTCCGCAACGTAGTGCTCGCCGGCGGAGAGGCCCGCCTTGATCTCGACGTGGCGCGGATCGGAATCCCCGAGCTCCACCGGCCGCGCTTCGATCTTGTCGCCGTCCTCGCGGACGAACACGATGGTCTTGTTCTCCAGTGTCTGGATCGCGCTTTTGCGAACGGCGACCGCGACATCGCGCGCCGCGAGGATCAGCCTTGCCGTGACGAACAGGCCGGGGCGCAGCCGTCCGTCGGGATTTTGCAGCACCACGCGGGCCAATGCGGTCTGGGTCTCGCTCGAGCCGATCGGTGCCATGTAGGAGATCGTGCCCTTGATCTCGCCGCGGCCGTCGTCGGGATCAATCAGCACCTCGTCGTTGAGACGGACGCGCCGCAGATCCTGCCGATAGATCGACAGATCGACCCAGATGGTGGAGAGGTCGGCGACCACGAAAGCCGGCTTCTGCTCGGAGGCGTATTCGCCGAGCGAGATCTGCCGCTCGATGATGGTGCCGGCAATGGGCGCCTTCAGCTCGTAGACGGTGAGGCTCTGGTTGCTCTCGATCGCGGCGAGCAGATCGTCCTTGCCGACCTTGTCGCCGATGCGCTTCTGGATCGATTTGGCAAGGCCCGGAAAGCGCGGCGTCACCTGGACCACGGCCTCCTGATTGGCGCGCAGGATGCCGTTGAAGGCGAGCGTCTCGTTCAGTGTCGCGCTCGCAGCCTCCGCCAGCACCACGCCGGCAGCCGCCAGCTTGACGTCGGAGATGCGGATGCGGTCGGCGCCGTGCTCGTCCTGTTCGACATGGTCGTTCGGCTTCTTCGGTTCGGAATGCTCGGCGTGCTCGGTGGGCGCGACCCTGGCGGGGGCGAGCAGGGAATAGGCGCAAGCGCCGAGCGCGGCGGCAACGATGGCGACGAGAAAGGTGGAAGACGTCTTCATCGTGCGCTCCCCCGCGCCAGCGTGAAGGGGTTGCCGACGAGGCCTTCGATGGTCGCAACGCCGGCATGGAAATTCTGCAGCGCCTCCTGCTCGCGCAGCCGGGCCTGGGTGACGCTGGCCTGGGCATCGAGCACCTCGAGCAGGGTGAAGCGGCCCTGGCCGTAGCCCTGCGAGATCGCCTCGGAGGCTTCGACGGCCTTGGGAATGGCGGTCTCGCGCAGCACCGCCAGCTCGCGCAGCGAGCCCTGCAGCGAGTCGTAGGCGCGGCCGGCGATCACGATCAGCGTGTTGCGGTTGGCCTCGCGCTCGGCCTTGGTCTTGGCGAGGCTTTCCTGCGCCGAGAGGATGTTGCCCTGGTTCTGGTCGAACACCGGGATCGGCACCGACAAGGACAGCCGCACCGCATCGTCATTGGTCTCGTTGAAATGGCGCCAGCCGGCAGCAATGCGCACATCCGGGTAGGGCTTGAGCCGCGCCAGCAGCAGTTCGGCGTTGCGCTGGGCATAGACTGCGGTCCAGCGCACCAATTGAGGATTGGCGTCGATGGCGGCGACCACCGACTGGAAGGTCGGCGGCCTGCCCATGAAGTCGAGCCGGCCGGAGACCTCGCCGTATCTGGCGTTGGGATCGCCCATCAGCACCGCGAGCTCGCGCCGGGCGCTCGCCAGGCTCGCCTTGAAGCGCTCGCGGTCGGCTTTCACCAGGGCGGAGGCGACTTCGGCGCGGCCGGTCTCGGCCGGCGAGGAGGCCCCGGCCTCGACGCGGCGGCGCAGCAGCGGCGTCAGGCGGTCGATCGCCGCGATCTGCTCGTCGAGGATCTGGATCCGCCGCTGCGCACCGAGCACGCTGAGGAACGCGATCGCGGTTTCCGACAGCACCTCGAGCCTGGCGGCCTTGCGCTGGATCGCGGCGACTTCGACGCCGGCCGCGCCGGCTGCGATGCGCGCGTCGCGCTTGCCGAACAGCTCGAAGGCCTGGCTGATCTGGAGCGTGGTCTCGGCCGATTTGGTTCCGCGATAGATGCCGGAGCCGAACGAATTGTCCTGTTCATAGGACAGTTCCGGATTGAGCAGGGCGCCCGCCTGGATGCGTTGACCCGTGGCGATGCCGACGTCGCGCTCGGCTGCCGTCAGCCGCGGGCTCGCGGCCAGCGCGCGCGAGAGCGCGCTCCGCATCGTCAAAGTCTGGGCGTGCGACGGCGCAAGCGCCGATCCGACAATCAGACACGTCGCCGCGCACACGAGGCGCGCGGCCTTTCCCCTGCAAAACATGAAACCGACCTGTGGAGGATGAACCTAATGGGCGCAGAACGCCCGACCAATCCGCTCAGGCAATAGGCTTGGGAGGGGGAGAGTCGGTATCGGGGATGATGCCGGCGAGCCGGGGTGCAGGTTGCGGGCTCGTCGCCGACACAAGCGGCGTCGCTATGGTGGATGGCGCCGGCTGTGTCACCGCCAGCGAGAAGCAGCCATGGCAATGATGTCCGCCGATCGCCTTGTGGTCGCTGTGGCCCGTCGCGGCATCGAGGGCCGTGGCGATCTCCGAGCCGCCGCCGGGCGTGGTGACGTCAATGTCGTGCGCGCCGTGCAGCGCGCCCGCGAACAGATACACGATCGCGATCAGCAAAGAGAGCAGCCCGCGCCAGTTGCGCGGACGGCAAGTTCCTCGGGGCTGGCGGTTCGCGAGCACGACGTCACTCTGATTGCGGTCTGCGCCCGGCCTAGCATGGCGGCGGGAACGGTGTCGACCCGCAACATTGTTACGTCCCGGGAACAATTGCCGCAGCAGCGAAGGCGTGGCGATCGATCCACGCGCCGCTCCCCAATCTGGACGTCCACCCCGATCGCATCTTCGATGATCCCGCCGGCTGCGTCGTTAACATACGGCAGGAGCAGGTGCGGCGATTGCAGACACGGAAAGGCCCCAGCCGGGCTGACCGGCTGAGGCCTTGTGCTCACAATCTTCATCCTTGGGACTCCCACAATCAATTCGCAGCTCGTCCGTTCGTTCCCACTGCTCCCTCGAATTTGGAACGTTCCTCATGCCTCGCGATTAGCGACCAGAAGAAACGGAGGAGGATGGACAATGGACGGACTGATTTATCTGATCGGCTTGATCGTCGTCATCATGGCGATCCTGTCGTTCTTCGGCCTGCGTTGAGAGAGCCGCAATGACCATCGAGACTCTCATGCAGGAAGAAATCATCGAGGGCGGCCTGGAGGGTGAAGCCCCCCGCAGCATCCAGTGGAGCTCGGTGTTTGCAGGCGCTCTCGCCGCCGGCGCGATGTCCTTCATCCTGGTCGGCTTTGGCGTCGCCGTCGGTCTCGGCGTCAGCTCGGCGTCGCCGACATGGCGCGATGCCTCTGCAGCGCTGGCGCTGCTCTCAGGGTTTTATCTGATCATCCAGGCGATCATCAGCTTCGGCTTTGGCGGCTATATCGCAGGCCGCACCACGCGCCCGGCGCCGACGCTGGCGACGATCGAAGACGATGGCGAGCGGCGAGACGGCCTGCACGGGCTGACGGCCTGGGCCCTCGCCGTGCTGGCCGGCGCAGCTCTGCTCGCGCTGCTCGGCGCCGCCGCGATTGACCGGTCACCGATGCGCAGCTCGGCCGGCGCTACGTCCTCAGCCGAGCCTCTACTCAGCTACGAGCTCGACAAGCTGTTCCGCGCGCCGCGTCGCGCGCCCAACATCGATTTGCGGGAAGCTCGTGCCGAAGCGGGGCGCATTCTGCTGACCTCGTCCAGTCATAGCGGCGTCAGCGCTGACGACCGGGCCTACCTCGTGCAGCAGGTCGCCGGCCTTTCGGGGCTGCAGGCCCCCGACGCCGAACGGCGCGTCGATGCGCTGATTGTGGACGCGAAGACGGCGATCAACCGGGCGCGGCGCAACTCGATTATCGTGGCGTTCTCGATCGCGGCTGCGACCCTGATCGGCGCCGCGGTGGCCTGGGCGGCAGCCGTGGCCGGCGGACGCCATCGCGATGGTGAGCCGTTGCCGAACTGGATGGCGAGCTCAAACCGCTTCCATCGCAATCCGCGCGCGATGCCGGTGCCGTAAGAACTGAAACAGCGTTCCAAAGCAAAATGGCCGGGCGCAAGCCCGGCCATTACGAATGCCTGCAAGACGCTTCAGGCCTTCTCTTCCCAGATCATCGCAAGGTGCACGATGGTCTCTACCGCCTTTTCCATGTCCTGCCGGCTGACCCATTCGAGCCGCGAGTGGAAGGCGTGCTCGCCGGCGAAGATGTTGGGGCAGGGCAGTCCCATGAAGGACAGGCGCGAGCCGTCGGTGCCGCCGCGGATCGCGGTGCGCATCGGGCGCAGACCGGCGCGGCGGATCGCCTCGATGGCGTATTCCAGCACGTGCGGGTGACGGTCGATCACCTGCTTCATGTTGCGGTACTGCTCCTTCACCTCGAATTTGTAGGTCGAGCGCGGATAGTCCTTCATGACGTCCTTGACGATGCCCTCGAGCAGGGCTTCCTTCTCCTTCAGCCCCTCCTCGGTGAAGTCGCGGACGATGAAGGAGAGCGTCGCCTGCTCCAGCGCGCCCTCGATGCCGATCGGATGCAGGAAGCCTTGCTTGCCCGAGGTGGTCTCCGGAGAGCAGCCTTCCTTCGGGAGGCGCTCGACGATGGCGGAAGCGATCTTGATCGCGTGCTCCATCTTGCCCTTGGCGTAGCCGGGATGGGCGCTGACACCTGATATGGTGATGGTGGCGCCGTCGGCCGAGAAGGTCTCGTCCTCGACGCAGCCGGCACTCTCGCCGTCCATGGTGTAGCCGAAATCGGCACCCAGCTTCTTCAGATCGACATTGTCGACGCCGCGGCCGATCTCCTCGTCCGGCGTGAACAGGATCTTGATGGTGCCGTGCTTCACGTCGGGATTGTTGATGAAGAAATGCGCGGCATCCATGATCTCGGCGACGCCGGCCTTGTTGTCGGCGCCGAGCAGCGTGGTGCCGTCGGTGGTGATGATGTCGTTGCCGATCTGGTTCTTCAGCGCCGGATGCTCGTTGAAGCGGATCACCTGGCTGGTGTCGCCCGGCAGCGTGAGGTCGCCGCCGCGATAGTTCTTCACCAGTTGCGGCTTGACGTCCTTGCCGGTCACGTCGGGCGAGGTGTCCATGTGCGAGCAGAAGCAGATCACCGGCACCTTCTTGTCGGTGTTGGCCGGGATGGTGCCGTAGACATAGCCGTAATCGTCGAGATGCGCGTCGGCGACGCCCATGGCCTTCAGCTCAGCGGCCAGCACGCGGCCGAGATCCTTCTGCTTCTCGGTCGAGGGCGAGCGAGGCGAATCCGGATCGGACTGGGTGTCGATGGTGACGTAGCGCAGGAAGCGCTCGGTCACGGTGTGCGAAAAGGTGAGGGAGGACATTGCTGGTCAAACCGCCGGGTCAGGGGAAGACAGGCGGTATAGCAGAAAGCGGGCCGCGTTGCGGCCGGAACGAGATGAGATCAGGCTTAACGAAAGCTTGACTCATAGCGTTTTCAAGCGAAGTGGATTCCGGTTCGCGTGAAGGAAACGCGTCAAAACGAGAATCTATATCGCCTCTTTCAGTTCCTTCACGGGGCGGAACGTGACCTTCTTGCTGGCCTTGATGTGAATGGCCTCGCCGGTGGCGGGATTGCGGCCGGTGCGGGCGGCGCGCTTGCGCACCTGGAGGATGCCGAGCCCGACGATGCGGACCCGATCGCCCTTCTTCAGGTGCTTGGCGATCAAATCGACCATGTCGGTCAGGACGGCCTCGGCGTGCTTTTTCGACAGATCCTGGCTTTCGGCGATGTCGGCGGCGAGGTGCTTGAGCGTGATGGTGGCGGGGCCGGCTGCCTTCTTGGCCGAATCCTTCTTAGCCGAATCCTTTTTAGCCAAATCCTTTTTAGCCATGACTGGCCTCCTCGATGGTCCAATGACAGGGAATCCCTGGAAAAGCCGAGAACGCGTGGGATCCCTCTAAGTCGTTCCAGGCGTAGACGATTCGGGCGCGGGCTGACTATGCCGCGAGTTCCCGCTGGACACCTGCAACGGCCCGCAGAGCCGCGAAAGACGTCGAGGAATTCGGGCTAAGGCTATGAGGCGATTGCCAAATGGCCTGAGGGATGGGGGCGCGCGGCCTCGGGGGCGGCGGGCCGAAAAACGGCGTCCGGAGAAAGCGGCATGGTCGTCACCACGTGTCGACTGCTTTTCGCGCCGCCGCCGCTCTAATCCCTGATGGCAAGCGCTGTGGACCGGGCTGTCTCCCAGACCTGCTTGGGAACAGATGTTATTGGAGAGACGTTCGGCCGATAGACGCGCTCTATCAGGTCGACCGATGCGCGGTGAACGTCCCTGACCGTAAGCGCTGCCTGCGCCGACCATGCGATCCAAACGACGACGACCAGCCAGCGCAAATCGCGGCTGGACACTGCGATGACAAGCAAAAGGCCATAGGCGAAGGCAGGCAGCGCGAGATGACGATCCCGTGCGTAGGCGTAGGAGAATAGTGCGCAGCCAAAGGCTACGATGAGAAGCATGACGACAGGTCGAGTCCGCTGTTTCCTCAGCAGAAACGCCATCAAGGCGCTCGATGCCAAGATCAGCGGCGTCTCGTAGCGAAGTTCATGAATTGGTTCACCCCATTTGGCGAGGCGCGTCCAAAGCGCGACGATCTGCGAGGCGATGTTGACGACGTAAGCGTGAATGTCGACCGGACTCGCATTGGCAAGACCCATGCCGGAGCCAATCGTCGCGGCCCTGAGGACGAAATATCCGAGGGTAATCGCAGCAAAGATCAGAGTTGCTCTGATCGGTGCGGAAGACGCGAGGAAGGGGTAGAAGACGAGCAGAGCCAGCCCGTTCTCTTTCATCGAGAGGGCTGCGACGAACAGGCCGGAGCACAATGCCAGCTTCGCGGTGTCGCCCCGATCGGAAAATATGACGGCGAGCCCCGCCGCAAAGCAGATCAGCACCACGATGTGAGGCAATTCGCTCAGCCACACGACCGATCCGGATATGAAGGGAGACCCGATCAGGAAGACGGTGAGCAGCGGAAGCGTTGAATTCGGCAATCCCAAGCGCTTCGCGGCGACCGATGACGTCCAGATCAGCAGGAGGAACACACCGAACTGGGCAATTCGATAAGGCAACAAGTGCCAGCCAAAAGCCGAATGAAACAGCTTCAGCATGATCTCTGCGCCCGGCCGATAGAACGGGCTGCCATCCATCCAAGCTGGGCTGAAAGGGATCTCGGCGAGCCGTTGATTGCCGAGCCTGTGAAGCCAAGCCAGGTCGTCGACGTATTCGAATGGCTCGCGTGTCATGACCAAAAGCAGTCCAGCCAGCAGAATGGCTGTGCCGGCCCACATGATCGCTGTGACTCGACGATCGATCGCGTAGGGGTGAGGCTGGTCTGCCGGCAAACTCAAAGCCATCAGCGCGGCCATTTTTTCAGGCCGGACCAGTCAGGCGGCAAATGCTCCATCCGGTTCCTGACGACTCGGTGGCAGGGGATGCGATGCATCCTCCGGCCGGCCATGGCGCCATGCTTTCGTAGAAGATTCATATGACTACGGGCTCCTGAGCCACATGACCAGTATCAGGGCGCCGAGCCCTGTCCAGATTGGTGTGACCAAAAGCAGCGTCTCGCCGGCGGTAATCGACAGGGGAGTCGAGCGCCGCACGGTGATCCAAAACAACATCAGGCCGAGCGGCACGAAAACAAGGAGAGGCGTCATCGGCGCAACCTATCCAGCACAACTTGCCCGCGCAACGTGGCTTTCGGTGGCGGCTGGAATGGGACCGGATGTCGGGGCTGCCACTTGCTTGCAGATGAAGCCAGGTTCCGGCCCGACAGCCCGAGGTCCGTCGCCAGGGATCGACCTCGGCCGGTGGAGCCTTGATGCGGCTGCAGCGATCATCGGCGCACAACCCAAGTGACCGAAAATCTCACGGCGGCGGCCTTCCCGACACTCCGCTGTCGAGGCTCCCCAGACTGTCATGATTAAGTGTATGATATTCCGCCATTAAATGGCGCGAGAGACGGGGCTCGAACCCGCGACCTCCGGCGTGACAGGCCGGCGCTCTAACCAACTGAGCTACTCCCGCGTGGTTCGCTGAAAGCGCGCGGAACGAGGGGGGACTTAAAGGCGGGGCTGAGTGAAGTCAAGGACGTTGCGCTACCTCGGTGAATCTCCGCTAAGCATTGCTCTGGAAAACGAAAAAGGCCGCCCGGAGGCGGCCATCAGCAAGCCCGGAAGGGGACGCTTCAGCGAATCTCCGAGGTCCCGGCGCTTGTCACCACGACCGGCTTGCCGGCCTTGATCACGTGGGTGGACTGGGCGGTCTGGCTGTAATCGGCATTGGTGCGGGCTGCGATCCCGAAGCCGGCCACCATGATGCCGGCCACCAGCGCCATCACCACGATCTTCAGGTGGGTCGCACGATCAGCAGAGTGAATGGAGTGGTTCATCTGAGCCTCCCGACGGACTTTGCCGCCGTCTATGGGCTCATCTTTTAGGGACCATCTGTTTCCGGATGGTTTCGCGGGTTCCGCAAAATGGTTTCATGTTTACGCCCGCTTGGTTTCGCCGGGCTTGCGGGCGGCGCGGCCCAGGGACGCCCGGGCCCGGCCGAGGGACGGAAAATCAGGGCAACAGCAACGTCAGGGGGGGCCTGTGGGCTGGCGCGCTTTCCGTCTCTTACCTGCCGCGTAATCGCGCCGGCGGCCTGACTTGGCCATGATCGTCTCCATCGCCCGCGAATGCCGGGTGGCCGATCTGCAAGGGAGAGATACGATGAACCGCCGCGCCGTCCTCGAAACCACCTTGCTTGGGACCGCTTTTGCGGCGGCGTCGATAGCCGGCGCGCCGGCGGCGGAACAGCAGGGGACGCGATCGCCCTATGTGACCGCCAGGGATGGCACCAGGCTCTTCGTGCAGGATTGGGGACGTGGCCGCGCCGTGCTTCTGCTGTCGGCCTGGACGTTCGACGCCAGTATCTAGGGCAGCCATATCGCCGCGCTGACTGCGAGCGGCTTCCGCTGCGTCGCGCCTGACAGGCGGGGGCACGGCCGCTCCGAGATGCCGTCTGCCGGCTACGATCTGGACACCCTGACCGACGACGTCGCCGCCGTGATCGAGCAGCGCGACCTGCGCGACGTCACACTGGTCGGCTTCTCGATGGGGACGACCGAAGCGGTCAACTTTCTCGCGCGTCACGGATCGGAGCGGATTGCAAGGCTGGTGCTGGTCGCGCCGACCACGCCATACCTCGTCCGGACCGAGGACAATGCGGACGCGATTCCGAAAGCGATGATCGAGGCCGACAACGCGGCCATCGCCTGCGACTTCGCCGGGTGGATCGCCGCGAACGAAGCACCGTTCTTCACCGCCGGGACGCCCGAGATCACGCGGACCTGGATTCGCGAGATGATGCTGAGCGTGCCGGTGCCGGTCGCGCTCGCCTGCCGCAAGACCATCGCATTCGCCGATCTGCGCAAGGCGGCCGCCGGGATCGATCGCCCGACATTGATCGTTCAGGGCGACAAGGATGCCAGCGCGCCGCTGCCGCTGACCGGCGCCAAGACCGCTGGGCTCATCAAGGGCAGCAAGCTGACGGTCTATGAGGGTGCGCCGCATCCGCTGCCGCTCACGCATGGTGAGCGCCTGCTCGCGGATATGTGCGCGTTCATGGGCGCCTGAGGTCAGCCCGCCCGGTCGATGTCGGCGCGGATGCTCCGTGCCGCCCAGATGAAGAGCAGGGCGCCGACGGTGGTCGTGACCGCTGCCGAGAGCAGGGAATAGCGCACGGCTTCAGTGCCGTAGCTACCCTTCAGCGCGTCGTTGACCATGCCGACCGCCAGCGGTCCGACGCCCTGGCCGAAGCAGGTCGCGGTGAGCGCGATCAGCGCGGAGGCGAGCGCCCGCATGCTGGGCTTGGCCACCGTCTGCGCGATCGCGAAGATCGGGCCGAGATGGAAGCCGACCAGGAACGAGGTCAGCGCCAGCATGGCGACCATCATCTTGAAGTCCTGCGTCAGCATGCACAGTGCGAACACCGGGCCCGCAAGGCCGGAGGTGATTGCGGGCGCCCACAGCTTCCAGCGGTCGTCGCGGCGGCTGACCTGCGCCACCGCGAAGCCGCCGAGCAGAGTGCCGGCCATGCCGGCGAGGCCCTTGAAGGTGCCGGCATAGGTGCCGATCTCGGCGCTGGAGAGATGATGCACGCGCGCCAGGAACGGCGGGATCCAGGCCGCGGTGGCGTAGTTCGTGTAAGTCGTGAGGCAGAAGCCGATCAGGACGATGATGAAGCTTCGCTGCGAAGCGAGAAAGCGCAGCGTCGGGCCGAGCGGCTCGGGCACGAAGCTCTCCTGCATCGCGCCGCGCTTCGGCTCGGAGATCGTCAGCCACAGCACGACGGCGAGCAGGATGCCGGGCAGGCCGGCGACGTAGAAGGCCATCCGCCAGCCATAGTGCTGGTTGACGTAGCCGCCGACGAAATAGCCGAGGAAGACGCCGAGATAGGTGCCGATGGCGTAGATCCCGAGCGCGCGCGGGCGCTCGTTCTTGGCGAAGAGATCGGCGACGATGGATTGCGAGGCCGGAGAGCCCGCGGATTCGCCGATGCCGACGCCAATTCTGGCAAGTGCCAATGAGGTCAGGCTGGTGGCCGCGCCGCACAGCGCCGTCATCGCACTCCAGAACGCAAATGCCAGGGCCACGATGTTGCGGCGGTTGAGGCGATCGGCGACGCGCGCGATGGGGATGCCGAGCAGGGAATAGAACAGCGCAAAGCCGAAACCGGCGAGCAGTCCCATCATGGTGTCGCTGAGCTGGAACTCCTTCTTGATCGGCTCGATCAGCACGTTGAAGATCGTGCGGTCGAGGAAGTTCAGCGCGTAGATGATGGTGAGCAGACCCAGCACGTAATAGCGCCGCGCCGAGGGTTTTGCCGCGGCAGCCGTTTGCACCGACATCTGTGACGTCACATCGACCATGCCTTCCCCCAATTTGTCTTTGTTATCGTTGTCGGTCCAGCCTTGAAGCAGAGGCTGGTAGATCAGCCTTCGCGGATGTAGTTCCCCGCTTCGAATTCCACCGGCGGCGCGCTCGCATCGAACGAGACGCCGATCGGGTCGCGGCCTGCGGCGAGCGCGTCGAGCTGGTCGCTCAGCATCCGCCGGATCAGGAGGATGCCGCGGTCGCTCTGGCCAAAGTGCTCTTCGGAATGAACGGTGACCTCGCCCTGGCCGACCTGGGCCTCGTAGTCACCCGGGAATTGCTGGTGCTCTTCCTCGGTCATGTCCCACCAGAACTTGCCGTTGAACTTCGAGCGCATGCGGCTGATGTCGCCGGAGTTCTTGACGCGGCCGGCGACATAGATGCGGAACGAGCCGTCGTCGATCGGAAGCACCCAGCCGATCGACTCGACGCGGGCGAACTGCGCAACGCGCGGGTTCGGTACCACGCGCAAGGTTGGCAGCGCGGCCTCGCTGACGCGATAAAACACCTTGCCGTCGTCCTGCTTGCGCTCGGAGCGGACAAGGACGCCGCGCGGCGATTTCTCGAATTTCACCTCGGGGATCGAGGCCATCATGTTGGTGAATTGCGGCCCCGAGAACGAACCGTGCAGCACCGGCACGTGATAGGGATCGACCACGTTCTCGAAATGCTGCAGCCAGTTGCAGGGGATGATGGCGGGGCCGCCGCCGCCGATCGAGGAATCGTCGGCCTCGACCTGCTCGCCGTCGTCCATCTTTTCCAGGCACTCGTAAGCCGGCAACACGGGGCGTTTCTCGGCCGAACCCATATAGGCGAAGATCAAGCCGTAGCGCTCCTCGACCGGATACCAGGGCTGGCGCACCTTGTCCTTGAACTGACCGCCATCGGGCTCGCAGGGCTGCTCCAGGCAATGGCCCTCGGTGTCGAACTTCCAGCCGTGATAGCAGCAGCGGATGCCGTCTTCCTCGACCTTGCCGTAGTAGAGCGTCGTGCCGCGGTGGCAGCAGCGGGCGTGCAACAGGCCGGCGCGGCCGTGCTTGTCGCGGAACAGCACCAGATCCTCGCCGAGCGCGCGTACCTTTTTCGGTGTGTCGGTGGCGTCGCTGGTCAACCCGACCGGGTGCCAGTAGCGGCGCAGCAGCTCGCCCATCGGTGTGCCGCGCACGACCGAGGTCAGCTCGGTGCGCGTGTGTGCCGGCTTCATCGCATAGGCCGTGCCGAGATCGCGATCCCGCTGGGTGATGGTCATGCTTGTCCTCCCGCTGCTAGCCCGTGGGCGCGCCGCTTCTTGCGTCTTGCCCATAGTGAAAAATAATTCGATGACAATGTCAACGATCTTCCAAATGCCTCTTAGATGCATTTGATGGAACCGCCCGCGGGCTTTGGCAGGCTTGGACTTCGGGGACGTGGACTTGGCAGGCTTGCACTTGGCAGGCTTGCACTTGGCAGGCTTGCACTTGGCAGGCTTGGACTTGGCAGGCTTGGACTTGGCAGGCTTGGGCTTGGCAGGCTTGGGCTTTCTTGGCAGAGGTGGATCATGAGCCAGACCGAGAGCAGGGGCGGGGCGACGTCGCCCGCAGCTGAGGACAGCGAGCCGTCGGCCCCGATCACCGTGATGCTGTCGTCGCGACTGATGGTGCTCGCCAATCTGCTCAAGCGCGGCGCGATCCTGCGCTACAAGCGCCTCACCGGATTGTCCTCGGTCGAGTTCGGTCTCGTCGCCTCGCTCGGCCGCAGGCCGCCGATGAGCGTGGCGCGGCTTGCCGAGGCCGTGGGCCAGGACAAGGGCCAGATCAGTCGCGCGCTGGCCAATCTGGTCTCGCGCAAGCTGATCGCGAAGACGGCGAATCCGAAGGACAGCCGCGAGGTGCTGATCTCGCTGACGACCGCGGGCCTTGCCGCGCATGATGCGATCGTCGACGGCGCGCAGGAGCGCAACCGGCGCCTTTTGGAAGATCTCAGCGAAGCCGAGTTCTTCACGCTGCTGGGTCAGGTCGATCGGCTCACTGCGATCGCCGCCGAGATGCTCGAGAGCGAGAAGAACGCGCGCTGACCTCGCGCCGCTCTCTCGACACGTTGGATCGCTTCACATGCTGGATCGCTTCTAAGAGTCCTTCTAAGATCTATTCAATTAGGGAATTCTCGCGCCCTCACCTAAGCGTCGCCCTTGAGCGCAGGCCGTCCGGGGGACAGGCGGCATGTCGCATCGAACTTGCAGCTTGGGGTGGCGCGTTGAACAGTCTTGGAATGCTGCGGTCGGCCGTGTTGGCGACCGCATCCGCTTTGGTCTTGGTGCCGCAGGCATCGCTCGCACAATCATCCGCGCAAAGTGGTGCGCAAAACCTGCCGTCGGTGACCGTCACCGCGCCGGAAGCGCGCCGACGCGCGGCGACGACGCCGCAGCGCCGTGCGCTGCGAGCGTCGGTGCAGACCGCGAGCAGGAATAAGCCTCAGCCGCAGCGCAATGCCGGCTTTGTCGAGACGCCGCTTGGCCCCGTGAACGGCTATGTCGCCAGCCGCAGCTCGTCCGGCACCAAGACCAACACGCCGATCATCGAGACACCGCAATCGGTGTCCGTCATCGGCGCCGAGCAGATCCGCGACCAGAAGCCGAACAAGCTCGACGAGGTGCTGCGCTATACCGCCGGCGTGCGGGCAGGGACCTTCGGCGCCGACACGCGCAACGACTGGTGGCTGATCCGCGGCTTCAAGTCCGACGACATCGGACTGTTCCTCGACGGCATGCAGCTGTTCTATACCTCCTATGCGAGCTGGAAGCTCCAGACGCCCAACATGGAGCGCGTCGAGGTGCTGCGCGGACCATCCGCGGTGCTCTATGGCGGATCGAGCCCGAGCGGCATCGTCAACGTCATCAGCAAGATGCCGCCGGCCGAGCCGATCCGCTATGTCGAGACCGGCGTCAACAATTTCGGCAATGCCTATGTCGGCTTCGATTTCGGCGGGCCGGTTGCGACGCAGCCGCAGGACGGCAAGCTGTTCTACCGCGTCGTCGGCCAGGTCCAGAACGGCCCGACGCAGGTCAACTTCACGCCCGACAACAACTACTTCATCGCACCGTCCTTCACCTGGAAGCCGGACGCCGACACCACGTTCACGGTGCTGGCGTCGGCCTCGAAGCAGGACACCCGCGGCATCAACTTCCTGCCCTACGTCGGCACGGTGACGAATGCCTCGTACGGCAAGATTCCGACCAGTTTCTTCGGCGGCGATCCCAGCGTGGACAAGTTCACGCGCGAGCAGGAGATGCTCGGCTACCAGTTCGAGCGCCATCTCGCCGACGACCTCACGTTCCGGCAGAACGCGCGGTTTGCGCATGTCGACCTGACCTATCGCGGCTATGTCGGCAACGATGCCAATCAGGCGACCGCCACGCTCAATCGCTACAATTGGTATGCAAAGAACACGGCCAATCAGGCCGATCTCGACAACCAGCTGGAATATCGCTTCAACACCGGCCCGGTCCGGCACACCATGCTGTTCGGCGTCGACCTGAAGGGTTATCAGATCGACGACTACCAGGCCTTCGGGTTCGGGGTACCTTCAATCAGCATCTTCAACCCCGTCTACGGTGCAGCCGAAACTCCGCTGCCGAGCGCGCCGTTCCGCAACTTCCTGATTACGCAGAAACAGGCGGGGACCTATCTCCAGGACCAGATGAAGCTCGGCAATTTCACGCTGGTCCTGAGCGGGCGCAATGATTGGGTCGAGACGACGCAAGACGCTCGCGACACCGGCGCAAGTGTCGACAGCCGCAACGACAGCAGGTTCAGCGGCCGCGCCGGACTGATCTATAATTTTGACAATGGCATCGCTCCTTACGTCTCCTACTCGACGAGCTATAACCCGATCATCGGCCTCAACGCGCAGAACAAGCTGTTCCTGCCGGAAACCGGCAAGCAGGCTGAAATCGGCGTCAAGGTCGCGCCGAAGGGGTTCGACGGCTATTTCACGGTTTCGGCCTTCGACCTGGTCCGTCAGAACGTCGCGACGACATTGCCGGGCAGCGTTCCGGTGCTGCAAAACCAGACGGGTGAAGTAACGTCACGCGGCATCGAACTGGAGGCGGTGGCGAACGCCACCAAGGAGTTGAAGCTGATCGGCGCCTTCACGGCCTATCACCTGTTCAACAGCCGGGATCTCGACCCGGCCCTCGTCGGCAAGACACCGACCAACACGCCCGAGATGCTGGTGTCGGGATGGGCGGACTACACGTTCAAGGACGGCCCGCTCGAGGGCTTCGGTTTCGGCGGCGGCGTGCGTTACATCGGCTCGTCCTGGGCCGACACCGCCAACACCCTCGAAGTTCCATCGGTGGTGCTCGGCGACCTCGCGCTCCATTACGAGTGGCAGAACTGGCGGACGGCCCTCAACGTCATCAACGTGACCGACAAGATCTATGTCGCAAGCTGCGCGTCGGCCACCTCCTGCTTCTACGGCGACCGCCGGCGCGTCACCGCCAGCGTCTCCTACAAATGGTGAGGACGGGGAGGAGGGCGGCAGCTGGGTGCCGCAGATCTTCCTTCAGGAGATAGATGAGCTCCCGGCTATGCCCCCCGGCCTGAAGCTCATCCGAGCGCGGCGCGCGCGACGGGCTTGGACGTCGCCGCCGCCGCGCTCGCGATCGGCCGGACTGCAATATATCACAGGATGACGCCGCTCTCGCAGGCGGCGGGCGGGTCCGGCTGCGATGCATGGCTCGTCTGATTGCCTTGCGCCTGTGGATAGGTGTCTTTGCAGCAACGCCTCCCGCCTCACGACCGCGACCATCAAGGGCGGTTTGGCGGTGCTGCCGGGGGCGGCCTTCGGCAATATGGCGCCGGCGTGACAGCCCAGTGCTCCTGACCGGCGCCATGGCCCGGTTTGGGTGCGCCGCCGCAGCCGAAAATCATGCGTTTTTCACAGGCCAAGCGTGGGCAATTGCGGCCCGGCCTGTGCGCCGCAATCTCCGAGCAGCTGCCCTGCAAAGCCGGTGGCTGCCCTTGCTGGGCCCTGCGATCTGCTCCATACCAGCGCGGGGTGATTCCGGGATTTTCACCGCTCCGGGGGCGGCAAAAGGGCCTAAAACGAGCGTGTCTTGCGCCCATTGGTGCACTGCGCTAAGGCTCAGAACAATTCCAAATCGGACGAATCCGTGGCTGTCCCGAGGCTGCGGGAAAAAGGGCTCGCCAATGAGCGGCATTCTGCAGAACTATCTTCCACTTGTCGTCTTTATAGCGGTAGCGGGCCTCATCGGCCTCGTGCTGCTGATCGCGCCCTTCATCGTGGCGTTCCAGCAGCCGGATCCGGAAAAGCTGTCGGCGTATGAGTGCGGTTTCAACGCCTTCGACGACGCGCGCATGAAGTTCGACGTCCGCTTCTACCTGGTCGCCATCCTCTTCATCATCTTCGACCTCGAGGTGGCGTTCCTGTTTCCCTGGGCGGTGGCGTTCGGCAAGCTTGGCGCGACCGGCTTCTGGTCCATGGTGGTGTTCCTCGCCGTGCTGACGGTCGGGTTTGCCTATGAATGGAAGAAGGGAGCACTCGAATGGGATTGAACCCTGCACCGTCCGCCGGTCCGGTTGTTGCGCCGGCCGCCAGGGGCATCCTCGACCCCTCGACCGGCAAGCCGGTCGGGGCCAATGATCCGTTCTTCCTCGAGGTCAATTCCGAGCTGTCCGACAAGGGCTTCTTCGTGGCCGCGACCGACGATCTCATCACCTGGGCCCGCACCGGCTCGTTGATGTGGATGACCTTCGGTCTCGCCTGCTGCGCGGTCGAGATGATGCAGGTGTCGATGCCGCGCTACGACGTCGAGCGCTTCGGCTTCGCGCCGCGCGCCTCGCCGCGCCAGTCCGACGTGATGATCGTCGCCGGAACGCTGACCAACAAGATGGCGCCCGCGCTGCGCAAGGTCTACGACCAGATGCCGGAGCCGCGCTACGTCATCTCGATGGGCTCCTGCGCCAATGGCGGCGGCTACTATCACTATTCCTACTCGGTCGTGCGCGGCTGCGACCGCATCGTGCCGATCGACATCTACGTGCCGGGCTGCCCGCCCACGGCGGAAGCGCTGCTCTACGGCGTGCTGCTGCTGCAGAAGAAGATCCGGCGCACCGGCACCATCGAACGCTAAGGTTTTACGTCATGGACGACGCCAAGCTCGACGCCCTGGGGCAGACGATCGTTAGCGCGCTTCCGGGCGCCGCCACCGGTCATTCGGTGGCCTTCAACCAGCTGACGGTTGATGTCGAGGCCAGCAAGATTGTCGAGGTGGTCAAGTACCTCCGCGACGATCCGAACTGCCGCTTCATCAACTTCACCGACATCACGGCCGCGGACTATCCGTCGCGCGAAAAGCGCTTCGACGTGATCTATCACTTCCTGTCACCGACCCTGAACACGCGCATCCGGCTCAAGGCCCAGGCCGACGAGACCACGCAGGTGCCGTCGCTGATCGAGGTGTTCCCCGGCGCCGACTGGTTCGAGCGCGAGGCCTACGACCTCTACGGCGTGTTCTTCGTCGGCCATCCCGACATGCGCCGCATCCTCACCGACTACGGCTTCGAGGGCCATCCGCTGCGCAAGGATTTCCCGACCACCGGTTTCGTCGAGGTCCGCTACGACGACCAGGAGAAGCGGGTGGTGTACGAGCCCGTCAGGCTCAACCAGGAATTCCGCAAGTTCGATTTCCTCTCGCCATGGGAAGGCGCGGACTATCCGGTCCTCCCGGGGGATGAAAAAGCGGGGCCGAAGGTCTGATCATGAACGAGCAACCCGAACAGCTTCGCAATTTTACGATCAACTTCGGACCGCAACATCCGGCGGCGCACGGCGTTCTGCGCCTCGTGCTCGAATTGGACGGTGAGGTCGTCGCGCGCGTCGATCCGCATATTGGTCTCTTGCATCGCGGCACCGAGAAGCTGATCGAGCAGAAGACGTATCTGCAGGCGATCCCGTATTTCGATCGGCTCGACTATGTCGCGCCGATGAACCAGGAGCATGCCTTCTGCCTCGCCGCCGAGAAGCTGCTCGGCATCGAGGTGCCGCGCCGCGGCCAGCTGATCCGCGTGCTCTATTGCGAGATCGGTCGCATCCTGTCGCATCTTCTGAACGTCACCACGCAGGCGATGGACGTCGGCGCGCTGACCCCGCCGCTGTGGGGCTTCGAAGAGCGCGAGAAGCTGATGGTGTTCTACGAGCGCGCCTCGGGCAGCCGTATGCACGCAGCCTTCTTCCGCGTCGGCGGCGTGCATCAGGACCTGCCGCAGAAGCTGGTCGACGACATCGAGGCCTGGTGCGATCCGTTCCTGAAGGTCGTCGACGACCTCGACCGGCTGCTCACCGCCAACCGCATTTTCAAGCAGCGCAACGTCGACATCGGCGTGGTGCCGCTGAAGGAAGCCTGGGAGTGGGGCTTCTCCGGCGTGATGGTGCGCGGCTCGGGCGCGGCCTGGGACCTGCGCAAATCGCAGCCCTACGAGTGCTACGCCGAGATGGATTTCGACATTCCGATCGGCAAGAACGGCGACTGCTACGACCGCTATCTGATCCGCATGGAAGAGATGCGCCAATCCGTGCGCATCATGAAGCAGTGCATCCAGAAGCTGAACGCGCCCGACGGCAAGGGCCCGGTCGTCGTCGAAGACAACAAGGTCGCGCCGCCGCGCCGTGGCGAGATGAAGCGCTCGATGGAAGCCCTCATCCATCACTTCAAGCTCTACACCGAAGGCGTTCACGTGCCGGCCGGTGAGGTCTACGCCGCGGTCGAGGCGCCCAAGGGCGAGTTCGGCGTCTATCTGATCTCCGACGGCACCAACAAGCCCTACAAGTGCAAGATCCGTGCGCCGGGCTTTGCGCATCTGCAGGCGATGGACCACATCTGCCGCGGCCATCTGCTCGCCGACGTCTCCGCCATCCTCGGCTCGCTCGACATCGTGTTCGGAGAGGTCGATCGGTGATGGGGCAGCAGGCGCCAATCCAGTTCGACCGCGCCTCGGGGGCCCTTGAAGGGGCCAACCTGTGGGAGCGGACGGCTGCCTTGGCGCTGGTGACGGGATCGAAGATCTCCTCGCACTTCTCGCATATGGGCTACATCGCCTGTGCGAATTTGCTGGCGAAGACGCTGCCCAGGCGCAACATCGCGATCAAGCTCAATGCCGACGCGGTGTTCGAATTTCCCTATGGCGACGGCTATTGGAGCAAGCTGCTCAACCGCTCCTACAATTACGAAGACGAGCTCGAGCTGCTGTTCGCCGATAGCATCGACGTCGACTACACGCTGCTCGATTGCGGTGCGAATTACGGCTACTGGTCGGTGCTGGTGTCGAGCAAGCCGTTCGGCTCGCACAAGGCGATCGCGATCGAGCCGTCGGGCCAGAACTATCCGAAGCTCGCCAACAATGCCCGCGTCAACGGCAATCGCTTCGACACCATGAAGTGCGCGATCGGCGCCACTCGCGGCACCGCGCGTCTGTCGGGCACCAAGCACGAAGCCTTCAGCATCGCCGGCGATCCCTCGGCGGGCGGCGAGGAGGTGCCGGTGATCTCGCTCGACAATCTCATCGACGACGGCAAGGTGGCAGCCAGCGGCAAGTACCTGATCAAGCTCGACGTCGAGGGCGTCGAGATCGAGGCGATCAAGGGTGGGGCCCGGCTGCTCCAGGCCGACAGCGTCATCATGTGCGAGGAGCACGGCAGCGACCGCTCGCATGCGGTGTCGCGCTACATCCTCGAGCAGACCCCGCTGAAGCTGATCGTGTTCGATCCGCGCAGCAACCGGATGGAGACCGTGACCGAGCTGTCGATCCTCGACCGCATCAAGGTCTCGACCCATGTCGGCTACAACGTTTTCGGCACCGCAAGCGCATTCTGGCAGGACAGGATTGAAGCCCTGAATGCGAAAACCGCGCGCCGCATGCAGTGAGAGATAACAGATGTCCGTTCGCCGATTAGCACCGAAGGAAGTCCAGCCCGCGAGCTTTGCGTTCACGGACGAGAACCTCGCGTTCGCGAAGCAGCAGATCGCGAAATATCCGGCAGGACGTCAGGCCTCGGCGGTGATCGCCATTCTCTGGCGCGCGCAGGAGCAGCACGACGGCTGGGTCTCGGAAGCCGCGATCCGCGTCATCGCCGACATGCTCGACATGCCCTATATCCGCGTGCTGGAAGTCGCGACCTTCTACACGATGTTCCAGCTCGCTCCCGTCGGCAAGAAGGCCCACGTCCAGGTTTGCGGCACCACGCCGTGCCGGCTGCGCGGCGCCGAGGATCTGATCCACGTCTGCGAGCACCGCATCCATCACGAGCCCTTCCATCTCTCCAAGGACGGCAATTTCAGCTGGGAGGAGGTCGAGTGCCTCGGGGCCTGCGTGAACGCGCCGATGGTGCTGATCGGCAAGGACACCTATGAGGACCTGACCAAGGAGAGCTTCGGCAAGGTGCTCGACGGCTTCGCTTCGGGCAATCCGCCCAAGCCCGGTCCGCAGAACGGCCGCCAGTTCTCGGCGCCGATAACGGGGCCGACCACGCTGAAGGAGATCACCTGATGCGTGAACTCTCGCAGCCCTCGGCGCAGGGGAGTGGTGCCATGAAGAAGTGGGGCTTCATCGCGATGCATGCCGCCGTGGCGGCCGCCTTCATCTTCCTGCTGCAGCGCTTCGGCCTGAGCGCCTCGCTGGAATCCAGTCTGCTCTGGGCGCTGACCTTCGCCGTCTGCGCCGCCGGACTTGCCTACAAGCAGACCATTCGTTGATCGGAAAGCACTGATATGCTCGAGGACAAGGACCGCATCTTCAAGAACCTCTACGGCCTCCACGACTGGGGGCTCGAGGGTGCGCGGCGTCGCGGCGCCTGGGACGGCACCAAGAACATCATCGACAAGGGCCGCGACTGGATCATCAACGAGATGAAGGCGTCGGGCCTGCGCGGCCGCGGCGGCGCCGGCTTCCCGACCGGTCTGAAATGGTCCTTCATGCCGAAGGAATCGACCGACGGGCGGCCGAGCTATCTGGTCGTCAACGCCGACGAATCCGAGCCCGGCACCTGCAAGGATCGCGAGATCATGCGGCACGATCCGCATCTCCTGATCGAGGGCTGCCTGATCGCGAGCTGCGCGATGAACGCGCATGCCTGCTACATCTATGTCCGCGGCGAGTTCATCAGGGAGCGCGAGCATCTGCAGGCCGCGATCGACCAGGCCTACGAGGCCAAGCTGGTCGGCAAGGACAACGTCAACGGCTGGCCGTTCGACATCTACGTCGCGCACGGCGCCGGCGCCTATATCTGCGGCGAGGAAACCGCGCTGCTCGAAAGCCTCGAAGGCAAGAAAGGCCAGCCGCGCCTGAAGCCGCCGTTCCCGGCCAATGTCGGCCTGTTCGGCTGCCCGACCACCGTGAACAACGTCGAGTCGATCGCGGTTGCGCCTGATATCCTGCGCCGCGGCGCGGCGTGGTTCGCCGGTATCGGCCGTCCGAACAATGTCGGCACCAAGCTGTTCTGCATCTCCGGCCATGTCGAGCGGCCCTGCAACGTCGAAGAGGCCATGGGCATTCCGTTCCGTGAGCTGATCGACAAGCATTGCGGCGGCATCCGCGGCGGCTGGGACAACCTCAAGGCCGTGATCCCCGGCGGCTCGTCGGTGCGCATGGTGCCGGCCGAGCAGATCATCGACACGCCCATGGATTTCGACAGCTTGAGCAAGCTGCGCTCGGGCCTCGGCACCGCGGCCGTGATCGTGATGGACAAGTCCACCGACCTGATCCGCGCCATCGCCCGCATCTCCTATTTCTACAAGCATGAGAGCTGCGGCCAGTGCACGCCGTGCCGCGAGGGCACCGGCTGGATGTGGCGGGTGCTCACCCGCATGGCCGAAGGCCGCGCCCACAAGCGCGAGATCGACATGCTGCTCGAAGTGACGAAGCAGGTCGAAGGCCACACCATCTGCGCGCTCGGCGACGCGGCGGCATGGCCGATCCAGGGCCTGATCGCGCATTTCCGTCACGAGATCGAAGCGCGCATCGACGAATATTCGCACAAGGCCGACATCGACGATGCCGGCGTCCGCGATCCCGTGAACATGGTCGCGGCGGAGTAAGAGACATGACCAAGCTCATCATCGACGGCAAAGAGATCGATGTGCCCGCCGAATACACGCTGCTTCAGGCGTGCGAGGCGGCCGGCGCCGAGATTCCGCGCTTCTGCTACCACGAGCGGCTGTCGATCGCCGGCAATTGCCGCATGTGTCTCGTCGAGGTGAAGGGCGGCCCGAAGCCGGTCGCGAGCTGCGCCTGGGGCGTGCGCGACTGCCGTCCGGGCCCGAAGGGCGAGCCGCCGGAAATCTCCACGCGGTCGCCGATGGTGAAGAAGGCACGCGAAGGCGTGATGGAATTCCTTCTGATCAACCATCCCTTGGACTGCCCGATCTGCGACCAGGGCGGCGAGTGCGACCTGCAGGACCAGGCGATGGGCTATGGCGTCGACACCAGCCGCTTCGCCGAGAACAAGCGCGCGGTCGAGGACAAGTACCTCGGCGCGCTGGTCAAGACCTCGATGAACCGCTGCATCCAGTGCACGCGCTGCGTCCGCTTCTCGGCGGAAGTCGCCGGCGCGCCCGAAATGGGCGCCACGGGCCGCGGCGAGGACATGGAGATCACGACCTATCTCCAGCACGCCCTGACCTCGGAACTGCAGGGCAATCTCGTCGACATCTGCCCGGTCGGCGCGCTGACCTCGAAGCCTTATGCCTTCGCGGCGCGTCCGTGGGAGCTCGGCAAGACCCAGTCGATCGACGTCATGGACGGCGTGGGATCGGCGATCCGCGTCGACACCCGCGGCCGCGAGGTGATGCGCGTGCTGCCGCGCATCAACGAGGCCGTGAACGAGGAGTGGATCTCCGACAAGACCCGCCACATCGTCGACGGCCTGCGCACCCAGCGCCTCGACCGGCCCTATATCCGCGAGGCCGGCAAGCTGCGTGCGGCGAGCTGGCAGGAAGCCTTTGCCGCGATCGCCGCGAAAGCGGCGCGCACCGACGGCAAGCGCATCGGCGCGATCGCCGGCGACCTTGCCGGTGTCGAGGAGATGTTCGCGCTGAAGGACCTGCTCGCCAAGTTCGGCTCGGGCAATCTGGCGGTGCAGGGCGGCGACGCCTTCGATCCAGCGCTCGGCCGCGGCTCCTACATCTTCAATCCGACGCTGGCAGGCGTCGAGCAGGCCGATGCGCTGCTGATCATCGGCGCCAATCCGCGCAAGGAAGCGGCCGTGTTCAACGCCCGCATCCGCAAGCGCTGGCGCGCCGGTGGCTTCAAGGTCGGCGTGATCGGCGCCAAGGCCGATCTGACCTACGATTACGACCACCTCGGCGCGGGCACCGAGACGCTCGGTGAGCTCGCGGCCGGCAAGCACTCCTTCATGGACGTGCTAAAGAACGCCAAGAATCCGATCATCCTGGTCGGCGCGGGCGCGGCCTCGCGCCACGATGGCGCGGCCATCCTCGCGGCCGCCGCCAAGCTGGCGCTCGATGTCGGCGCGCTCAAGGACGGCTGGACCGGCTTTGGCGTGTTGCACGAGAGCGCCTCGCGCGTCGGTGCGCTCGACATCGGCTTCTCCGCAACCGGCGGCGGGCTGAATGCCGCGCAGATGACGACGTTCGGCACGCTGGACCTTCTGTTCCTGCTTGGCGCCGACGAGATCAACGCGCCCGACGGCACCTTCGTCGTCTATATCGGCACCCATGGCGACCGCGGCGCGCATCGCGCCGACGTGATCCTGCCGGCGGCCGCCTACACCGAAAAGTCCGCGATCTACGTCAACACCGAAGGCCGCGTGCAGATGACGGGCCGTGCCGCATTCCCGCCGGGCGAAGCCCGCGAGGATTGGGCGATCGTCCGCGCACTGTCGGAAGCGCTCGGCAAGAAGCTCGGCTACGACTCGCTGGCTTCGCTGCGCCAGGCGATCTTCAAGGCCGTGCCGCATCTCATCCGTCTCGACCAGATCGAGGCCGGCTCCGCCGACCAGGTCAAGAAGCTGGCGGGGAAGGGCGGCTCGCCCGAGAAGGCGCCGTTCAAGCCGCTGGTCGAGGACTTCTATTTGACCAACCCAATCGCGCGTGCGTCCGCCGTGATGGCGGAGTGCTCGCGGCTTGCCTCCGGGCAGATGCTGACCGCAGCGGAGTGAGCTGATGGAATTTTTCGAAAGCGCATTCTGGACCGGCTTCCTCTGGCCGCTGATCATCATGATCGCGGAGAGCGTGCTGGTGCTCGTCGTCCTGCTGGTGGCGATCGCTTACATCCTGCTCGCCGACCGCAAGATCTGGGCGGCGGTGCAGATCCGTCGCGGCCCGAACGTGGTCGGGCCGTGGGGCCTGCTGCAATCCTTCGCGGACTTGCTGAAGTTCGTGCTGAAGGAGCCGATCATTCCGGCCGGCGCCAACAAGGGCGTCTTTCTGCTGGCGCCGCTGGTGTCCTGCGTGCTCGCGCTCGCGGCCTGGGCGGTGATCCCGACCAATCTCGGCTGGGTGATCGCCGACATCAATGTCGGCATCCTCTTCATCTTCGCGATCTCGTCGCTGTCGATCTACGGCATCATCATGGCCGGCTGGTCATCGAACTCGAAGTACCCGTTCCTGGCGGCGCTGCGCTCGGCGGCGCAGATGGTGTCCTATGAAGTCTCGATCGGCTTCGTCATCATTACGGTGCTGCTCTGCGCCGGCACGCTGAACCTCTCGGCCGTGGTCGAGGCCCAGCATGTGCGGGGCCTCGCCAGCCTGATCGGGCTGCCGCAGCTCACGATCCTGAATTGGTACGTCTGGCCGCTGTTCCCGATGTTCGTGGTGTTCTACGTCTCGGCGCTGGCGGAAACCAACCGTCCGCCCTTCGACCTCGTCGAAGCCGAGTCCGAGCTCGTCGCCGGCTTCATGGTCGAGTATGGCTCGACGCCGTATCTCCTGTTCATGCTCGGCGAGTACGTCGCGATCGTCACGATGTGCGCGATGGCCACGATCCTGTTCCTCGGGGGCTGGCTGCCGCCGGTGGACCTGCCGCCCTTCAACTGGGTGCCGGGGATCATCTGGTTCTCGCTGAAGCTGTTCTTCATGTTCTTCCTGTTCGCGATGGCAAAGGCGATCGTGCCGCGCTACCGCTACGACCAACTGATGCGCCTCGGCTGGAAGGTGTTCCTGCCGCTGTCGCTGGCGATGGTGATCGTGGTGGCCGGCGTGCTGCAGTTCGCCGGCATCGCGCCGAAGTGAGGGCTGTCATGGGTATCAACGTCAACGCCACTGCACGCTCGCTTTTGTTGTCGGAATTCGTCTCGGCGTTCTTCCTCGCCATGCGTTATTTCTTCCAGCCGAAGCCGACGCTGAACTATCCGTTCGAGAAGGGCCCGATCTCGCCGCGCTTCCGCGGCGAGCATGCGCTGCGCCGTTATCCGAACGGCGAGGAGCGCTGCATCGCCTGCAAGCTGTGCGAGGCGGTCTGCCCGGCGCAGGCCATCACCATCGAGGCCGGCCCGCGCCGCAACGACGGCACCCGCCGCACCGTGCGCTACGACATCGACATGGTGAAGTGCATCTATTGCGGCCTCTGCCAGGAGGCCTGTCCTGTCGACGCCATCGTCGAAGGTCCGAATTTCGAGTTCGCGACCGAGACCCGCGAGGAACTGTTCTATGACAAGGCCAAGCTGCTCGCCAATGGCGACCGCTGGGAACGCGAGATCGCGAAAGCGATCGAGCTCGACGCGCCGTACCGGTGAGGTGAGGGCATGATCCTTCCCGCGCTGTTCTTCTATCTCTTCGCCGGCGTCTGCGTCGCCTCGGCCGTGATGGTGATTGTCTCGCGCAATCCCGTGCACTCCGTGCTGTACCTGATCCTGGCCTTCGTTAACGCTTCGGGCCTGTTCGTGCTGATGGGCGCCGAGTTCCTCGGCATGATGCTGATTGTCGTCTATGTCGGCGCGGTCGCGGTGCTGTTCCTGTTCGTGATCATGATGCTCGACGTCGACTTCCTCGAGCTGCGCGAAGGCTTCATCGAGTACCTGCCGGTCGGCCTGGTGATCGGCGGCATCTTCCTGTTCGAGCTGCTGCTCACCGTCGGCTTCTGGGTCATCAACCCCGGCGTCTCCAAGACGATCACGGCGGCGATCCCGACCAATGTCAGCAACACCGAGGCGCTCGGCCTCGTGCTCTATACGAAGTACATCCACTACTTCCAGCTCTCGGGCATGGTGCTTCTGGTCGCCATGATCGGCGCCATCGTGCTGACGCTGCGCCACAAGGCGAGCGTGAAGCGGCAGGACATCAACGTTCAGAACGCGCGCACGCCCGACATGGCGATGGCGATGCGCAAGGTGGCGCCGGGGCAGGGGCTCTCGGATGCCGATGCGGCGGAGTGGGTGAAATGACGATCGGGCTCGGACATTACCTGGCGGTCGGCGCGATCCTGTTCACGCTCGGGATCCTCGGCATCTTCCTGAACCGCAAGAACATCATCGTCATCCTGATGTCGATCGAGCTGATCCTGCTCTCGGTCAATATCAACCTCGTGGCGTTCTCGACCTTCCTCGGCGATATCGTCGGCCAGGTCTTCGCGCTGCTGGTGCTGACGGTTGCGGCTGCGGAAGCCGCGATCGGTCTCGCCATCCTGGTGGTCTATTTCCGCAACCGCGGCTCGATCGCGGTTGAGGACGTCAATCTGATGAAGGGCTGAGCTCGGTCATGGTTCAGGCAATCGTTTTCCTGCCTCTGCTGGGCGCCATTCTGGCCGGGCTCATTGCCCTCGCCGGTGCACATGCCCGCAACCCCTCGGGCGACGAGCTCGATCATCACGGCGACCACGGCCATGGCGACGCGCACGCCTCAGTGGCCCACGACGCCCATGGACATGATGCGCATGGACATGACGACCACGGTCACGACGATCACGGCCACGGGCCGACCGAGCCCCCCGCGGCCGGCTCACGTGCTGCCGAGCTGATCACGACGGGACTGCTGTTCGTCTCGGCCGCGCTGTCCTGGATGACGCTGGTCGATGTCGGCTTCATGCACCACGACACCCGGATCCAGCTGCTGCCTTTCATCTTCTCCGGCGACCTACAGGTCTGGTGGACGCTGCGCGTCGACACGCTCACCGCCGTGATGCTGGTGGTGGTGACGACCGTGTCCTCGCTCGTGCACCTCTATTCCATCGGCTACATGGATGAGGACCCGAACCGGCCGCGCTTCTTCGGCTATCTCTCGCTGTTCACCTTCGCCATGCTGATGCTGGTGACGGCGGACAACCTCGTGCAGCTGTTCTTCGGCTGGGAAGGCGTGGGTCTTGCCAGCTATCTCTTGATCGGCTTCTGGTACCAGAAGCCGTCGGCGAACGCCGCCGCCATCAAGGCCTTCGTCGTCAACCGCGTCGGCGACTTCGGCTTCGCGCTCGGCATTTTCGCGATCTTCCTGCTGACCAGCTCGACCGATTTCGAGACGATCTTCCACGCGGCGCCCGGCCTGACCGGCAAGACCATCAACTTCCTCGGGTGGCATGCCGATGCACTGACCCTGACCTGCCTCCTGCTGTTCATGGGCGCGATGGGCAAGTCGGCGCAGTTCCTGCTGCACACCTGGTTGCCGGACGCGATGGAAGGCCCGACCCCGGTGTCGGCGCTGATCCACGCCGCGACCATGGTCACCGCGGGCGTCTTCATGGTGGCGCGCCTGTCGCCGCTGTTCGAGCTCGCCCCGAACGCGCAGGCCGTCGTGATGTTCTTCGGCGCGACCACGGCGTTCTTCGCGGCCACGATCGGCCTCGTCCAGAACGACATCAAGCGCATCGTCGCCTACTCGACCTGTTCGCAGCTCGGCTACATGTTCGTGGCGATGGGGGCAGGGGCCTATTCGGTCGGCATGTTCCACCTGTTCACGCACGCCTTCTTCAAGGCCCTGCTGTTCCTGGGCTCCGGCTCGGTGATCTACGCGATGCACCACGAGCAGGACATCCGCAACATGGGCGGGCTCTGGAAGAAGATCCCGTACACCTATGCGGTGATGGTGGTCGGCACGCTGGCCCTGACCGGCTTCCCGCTCACGGCCGGCTACTTCTCCAAGGACGCGATCATCGAAGCGGCCTACGCCTCGCACAATCCGTTTGCGGTGTACGGCTTCCTGATGACGATCGTCGCAGCAGGCCTGACCTCGTTCTACTCCTGGCGCCTGATCTTCAAGACCTTCCACGGCGAGCCGCATGACGAGCATCACTACGAGGCCGCGCATGAGGCTCCGCTCTGGATCCTGATCCCGATCGGCGTGCTCGCAGTCGGCTCGTTCGTTGCCGGCTTGCCGTTCAAGGAGCTGTTCGCCGGTCACGGCGTCGAGGAGTTCTTCCGCGAGTCCGTGAAGATGAACCCGCACATCATCGAGGAGATGCACCACATCCCCGAGACCATCGCCTTCCTGCCGACGGTGATGATGGTGCTGGGCTTCCTCGTCTCGTACCTGTTCTACATCCGCCGGCCCTATCTGCCGGTCGAGCTCGCGAACACGCAGCCGATGCTGTACCAGTTCCTGCTCAACAAATGGTACTTCGACGAGCTCTACGACATCATCTTCGTCCGTCCGGCGAAGTGGATCGGCTACCAGCTCTGGAAGAAGGGCGACGGCTTCATCATCGACGGCTTCGGCCCCGACGGCGTCTCCGCCCGCGTGCTGGACGTCACCCGCAACGTCGTGAAGATCCAGACCGGCTATCTCTATCACTACGCATTCGCCATGCTGATCGGTGCCGCCGGCCTGATCACCTGGTTCATGTTCGGCTTTGGAGGCCAGTAAATGACAACCTGGCCCATTCTCTCGGTCACGACGTTCCTGCCGCTGGTCGGCGCGCTGATCGTCTATCTCAGCCGCGGCGACGACGAGGCGGCCAAGCGCAATTCGCGCTGGATCGCGCTTTGGACCACGCTGATCACCTTCGCGGTGTCGGTGATCCTGGTCATGCGCTTCGACCCGACCAATCCGGACTTCCAGTTCGTCGAGAAGGCGAACTGGCTCGCCACCGGCATCACCTACCACATGGGTGTCGACGGCATTTCGCTGCCGCTGGTGATCCTCACCACCGCGGTCATGCCGTTCTGCATCATCGCAAGCTGGAAGGCGATTACCAACCGCGTCCGCGAATACATGATGGCGTTCCTGATCCTGGAAACGCTGATGATCGGCACCTTCTCGGCGCTCGATCTCGTGCTGTTCTACCTGTTCTTCGAGGGCGGCCTGATCCCGATGTTCCTGATCATCGGCGTCTGGGGCGGTCCGCGCCGGGTCTATGCGTCGTTCAAGTTCTTCCTCTACACGCTGCTCGGCTCAGTCCTGATGCTGCTCGCCATCATGGCGCTGTACTGGAACGGCGGCACCACCGACATCCCGACCCTGATGCACACCGCCGTGCCGCGGTCCTTGCAGACCTGGGCGTGGCTGGCCTTCTTCGCCTCGTTCGCGGTGAAGATGCCGATGTGGCCCGTGCACACCTGGCTCCCCGACGCGCACGTCGAGGCGCCCACGGCCGGCTCGGTGGTCCTCGCCGCGATCCTGCTGAAGATGGGCGGCTATGGCTTCCTGCGCTTCTCGCTGCCGATGTTCCCGCTGGCCTCGCACGACTTCGCGCCGTTCGTGTTCACCCTCTCGGCCATCGCCATCATCTACACCTCGCTGGTGGCGTTGATGCAGGAGGACATGAAGAAGCTGATCGCGTACTCGTCCGTCGCGCATATGGGCTTCGTCACCATGGGCATCTTCGCCGGCACCATGCAGGGCGTCGCCGGCGGCATGTTCCAGATGATCTCGCACGGCATCGTCTCGGGCGCGCTGTTCCTCTGCGTCGGCGTCGTCTACGACCGCCTGCACACCCGCGAGATCGCCGCGTATGGCGGCCTCGTGAACCGGATGCCGCTCTACGCGATGACCTTCATGGTCTTCACCATGGCCAATGTCGGTCTGCCCGGCACCAGCGGCTTCGTCGGTGAGTTCATGACGCTGCTCGGCACCTTCAAGGTCTCGATCCCGACCGCGTTCTTCGCCACCTTCGGCGTGATCCTGTCGGCCGGCTATGCGCTGTGGCTCTACCGCAAGGTCGTGTTCGGGGCGCTGGTCAAGCCGTCGCTGGCGAGCATGAAGGATCTCACCTTCCGTGAGTGCCTGACGCTGTTCCCGATGATCGCGCTGACGATCCTGTTCGGCGTCTGGCCCAAGCCGGTGCTCGACATGTCGGCCGCCTCGGTCCAGCAACTCGTCAACAACTACAACACCGCTGTGACGGCCGTGAAGGCCGCCGCACTGCTCCAGTGATCGGGCAGGTCAGGATATCGCCATGAGCTTTGAGACTGCAGGTTATCAACTGGCGCCGGTGCTGCCCGAGATCGTGCTCGCGATCGGCGCGATGGCGCTTCTGATGCTCGGCGCCTATCGCGGGCAGGGGACGACCGGCGCGGTCACCTCGCTGGCGGTGGTGTTGCTGGTCGTGGTCGGCGTGCTCGAATACATGCTGCCCGCGGGCAAGCATGTCACCTTCGGCGGCAGCTTCATCGTCGACGATTTCGCCCGCTTCATGAAGATCCTGGCCCTGATCGGCTCGGCGGTGACGCTGGTGCTGTCGACCGAGTTCCTGTCCGATCCCTCGCGGCGCATCTTCGAATACGCCATCCTGGTGCTGCTCTCGACGCTCGGCATGATGGTGCTGATCTCGGCCGGCGATTTGATCTCGCTCTATCTCGGCCTCGAACTGATGTCGCTCGCGCTCTATGTCGTCGCAGCCTCGAACCGCGACAACGCCAAGTCGACCGAAGCCGGCCTGAAGTACTTCGTGCTCGGCGCGCTGTCCTCGGGCATGCTGCTCTACGGCTCCTCGCTGGTCTATGGCTTCACCGGCACCGTCAGCTTCACCGGCATCGCGGCGGCTGCGACCATCTCCAACGTCGGCCTGGTGTTCGGCCTGGTCTTCCTGCTCGCCGGCCTCTGCTTCAAGGTCTCGGCCGTGCCGTTCCACATGTGGACGCCTGATGTGTATGAGGGCGCGCCGACCCCGGTGACCGCCTTCTTTGCTTCCGCACCGAAAGTGGCCGCGCTCGCCGTGTTCACCCGCGTCACGCTCACCGCTTTCCCGGGCATCGTCTCGCAGTGGCAGCAGATCCTGGTGTTCGTGTCGATCGCCTCGATGGCGCTCGGCTCCTTCGCGGCGATCGGCCAGACCAACATCAAGCGCCTGATGGCATATTCCTCGATCGGCCATATGGGCTTCGCCCTGGTCGGCCTTGCCTCCGGCACGGTCGAGGGCGCGCAGGGCGTGCTGATGTATATCGTGATCTATGTCGCGATGACGCTCGGCTCGTTCTCGGTCATCCTCGCCATGAAGCGCAACGGCCAGGCCGTGGAGAAGATCAGCGATTTCGCCGGTCTGTCGCGGACCAACCCGCTGCTCGCCTTCATGTTCGCGATGCTGCTGTTCTCGCTCGCCGGCATTCCGCCGCTCGCCGGCTTCTTCGCCAAATGGTACGTGTTCGTCGCGGCCATCAAGGCGAATTTGTTCACGCTCGCCGTCATCGGCGTGCTCTCCAGCGTGGTCGGCGCCTACTACTATCTCGCCATCGTCAAGACGATGTATTTCGACGAGCCGGCCGGTCAGGTCGATCCGATGCGCGTCGAGGTGAAGACGGTGCTGGCGGTTTCGGGCCTGTTCACCATCCTGTTCGCGCTGTTCGCGGGGCCCGTCGTGAGCGTCGCCTCCGCCGCGGCAAAGTCGCTGTTCTAGGATGGGGTTCGCGCTCGGTCCTCGCGCACAGGCCGCGGGCTTTGGGCTCGCGGCGTTCGAACGGACCGGCTCGACCAACACCGAGGCGATCGAACGCGCAAGAGCTGGCGAGCGCGGCCCGATGTGGTTCGTCACCTCCGAGCAGACCGCCGGCCGCGGCCGCCGTCAGCGCGCCTGGATCGCACCGAAGGGCAATCTCGCCGCCAGCGTCCTCGAAATCCTCGACGTTGCGCCTGCGGTTGCCGCCACCATCGGCTTTGCCGCCGGGCTCGCCGAGGAGGCCGCGCTGGAAAAGGTCAGCCTCGAGGCCGCCATGCGCCTCGGCGAGGGCCGTCCCCGCTACGCCCTGAAATGGCCGAACGACGTGCTGGCCAACGGCAAGAAGCTCGTGGGCATCGGCCTCGAGGCGGAGGCCGTTGGCGATCGCCTCGCCATCGTCGTGGGCATCGGCACCAATGTCGTCGGCGCGCCCGAGGGGACGCCGACGCCTGCTATCTCGCTGGCCGCGCTCGGGGTCCAGATCAGCGCCGAGGAGCTGTTCTCGGCTCTGTCCGACGCCTGGGTCGAATTCCGCGGCCTTTGGGACAATGGCCGCGGCTTCGCCGATATCCGTAAACTCTGGCTGGAGCGAGCCGCCGGCCTCGGCGAGCCGGTCGCAATCCACACGGGAACCACGACGCTGGAAGGCATTTTTGACACCATCGACGACACCGGCTGCCTTATCGTCCGCACCGCCGAGGGCCGCCGCGTCCCGGTGGCTGCGGGCGAGGTGTTCTTCGGCCCGGTCCGCTCCGTGGGAGCTGCGTGATGGCGAAGCCCGAAGAACTGGTGTTTGCGCCGCTCGGCGGCGTCGGCGAGATCGGCATGAACCTGTCGATCTACGGCCTCGGCAACCGCCAGCAGCGCGCCTGGCTCGCGGTCGATCTCGGCGTCTCCTTCGGCGACGAGGAGCATTTGCCGGGCATCGACCTGATCATGCCCGACATCAGCTTCCTGGAGAAGGAGCGCAAGAACCTGATGGGCCTCGTGCTGACCCACGCCCATGAGGACCATTTCGGCGCCATCATCGATCTCTGGCCCAAGCTGAAATGCCCGATCTATGCGACCCAGTTCAGCGCCGCGCTGTTCGAGGCCAAATGCGCCGCCGAGCGCAACGCGCCGAAGATCCCGGTGACCGTGGTGCCGTCCGGCGGTCGCGTCGATGTCGGCCCGTTCAACGTCGAGTTCATCCCCGTCGCGCATTCGATCCCCGAAGCGCACGCGCTGGCGATCCACACCTCGGCCGGCACGGTGCTGCACACCGGCGACTGGAAGATCGACCCGACCCCGACGCTGGGGCGGCCGACCGACGAGAAGCGGCTGCGCGAGCTCGGCGAGGAGGGCCTGCTCGCCCTGATCGGCGATTCCACCAACGCGGTGCGCGACGGCCGCTCGCCCTCGGAAGCCGAGGTCGCGCGGACCATCATCGATCTCGTGAAATCCGCCAAGGGCCGCGTCGCCGTCACGACCTTCGCCTCCAACGTCGCCCGCATCAAGGCCGTCGCCGCCGCCGCGAGGGCCGCCGACCGCGAGGTCGTCGTGGTCGGCCGCGCCATGGAACGCGTGGTGCAGGTCGCGCGCGAATGCGGCTATCTCGACGGCGTGCAGAACTTCCGCTCGCCCGAGGTCTACGGCCATCTGCCGCAGGACAAGGTGCTGGCGCTGTGCACCGGCAGCCAGGGCGAGTCGCGCGCCGCGCTGGCACGCATCGCCAATGACGACCACCCCGAGATCACGCTCAACCGCGGCGACAGCGTCATCTTCTCCTCGCGCACCATCCCGGGCAACGAGAAGGCGGTCGGCTCGATCGTCAACAATCTGGTGCTGCAGGGCGTCGAGATCATCACCGACCGCGACGCTCTGGTCCACGTTTCCGGCCATCCCCGACGCGACGAATTGCGCGACATGATCGCCTGGACCAGGCCGCAGCTCCTGATCCCCGTCCATGGCGAGGCCCTGCACCTGCACGAGCACGCCAAGCTGGCGCGCGCCGCCGGCGTGCCGCGCGTGCTGGTCTGCCGTAACGGCGATCTCGTCAAGCTCGGCCCCGGCGATCCCGGCATCGTCGGCGAGGTGCCTTCGGGCCGTCTCTACAAGGACGGCACGATCCTGGAGGATTCCAAGTCCCGCGCCGTGGTCGAACGCCGCCGCATGGCGTTCTCCGGCTGCGCCTTCGTCGCCATCGCCATGACCGAGCAGGGCGAGCTGGCCGACGATCCCGAGGTCGATCTGGTCGGCATCCCCGAGAAGAACAGGGCAGGCGAGCCGTTCGACGACATCGTCTTCGACGCCGTGATGTCGACGATCGAGGGCCTGCCGAAGGCCCGCCGCCGCGACCCCGACGCCTTGGGCGAGTCGGTGCGACGCGTGGTCCGGGCCGTGATCAACGAACATTGGGGCAAGAAACCCCCCTGTCTGGTACATGTCCTGACGGTGTAACTGTGTCGGCATGATCTTCGGATCATGCGCTGAGGGAGAACAAACATGCTGGGTCGCCTCAACCATGTCGCGATCGCGACCAAGGATGCCGTCAAGGCCGCGAAGATCTACGGCACGGCGTTCGGCGCCCAAATCTCGGAAGCCGTGCCGCTGCCCGAGCACGGCGTCATCACCGTGTTCGCCACGCTCCCCAACACCAAGATCGAGTTCATCGAGCCGCTCGGCGAGGCTTCGCCGATCGCAAAGTTCGTCGAGCGCAATCCCGACGGCGGGATCCACCATGTCTGCTACGAGGTCGTCGACATCATCGCCTCGCGCGACACGCTGGTGAAGGAAGGCGCCCGGGTGCTCGGCGACGGCGTGCCGAAGATCGGCGCCCATGGCAAGCCGGTGCTGTTCCTGCACCCGAAGGACTTTTCCGGCGCGCTGGTTGAAATCGAGCAGGCATAAGGCCGCCCCATGGCCATCCAGATCTCGACCGCGATTGCGATCTACTTCGTCATCTGGTGGATCGCGCTGTTCCTGACGCTGCCGTTCGGCGTGCGCAGCCAGCACGAGGACGGCGTCGGTGCGCCCGGCACCGACCCCGGTGCACCGATCCTGACCCGGATGGGCCGCAAGCTGATCTGGACCACCATCATCTCGGCGATCATCTACGGCGCGGGGCTTGCCGCCTATCACGCCGGCTATCTCTCGATCGAGCGCCTGTCGAAATTGATGGGCATGCCGTTTTAGACTTTTTTGATGCTGCTTTGGGGGGACGAATGACTTTTCAGAGGATCGTCATCGCGCTTCTGGTGCTGATCGCCGCAGGCCTCGGCGCCGTCGGTTACGTCGAGTGGAAGATGGCGGCGCAGGTGCGAACGCTGAAGGCGTTCGTCGAGGGCTACGTCTTCAACGAGGCCGTGATGGCCTGCGAGCAGGCCAAGAGCTCGACGCCGTTCAAATGGAACGGCGGCAAGAGCACCTCAGTGATCGGCCTGAACTCGGTCAAGCTGGACAAATACAACGTCAGCGCCAGCTACACGCTGGTGGCGGACCTCGTTTATTGTGATTACGATCCGATCAAAAGAAAGGCCGAGATCGGCTCGAGCTTCCTGGAGCGGGAGTAACGATCCGGCCATGCCAAGCATGGGATGGGATCGTCATGGCGCAGGGGCAGGGAGACTACCGGATTCTGCATGAGGCTGATTTGCGGGATCATCTCGCAGGCCTGTCGGATATCGCGGCGCGCCTTGGCGGCGATCCCGCATCCTGGGAGATCACCGAGGTCGGCGACGGCAATCTCAACCTCGTCTTCATCGTCAAGGGCACGAGCGGCGGCGTCGCCGTGAAGCAGGCGCTGCCTTATGTCCGCCTCGTCGGCGAGAGCTGGCCGCTGCCGCTGTCGCGGGCCCATTACGAATATCTCGCGCTGTCCCGCCAGGCCGAGCTCGCACCTGGGCTGGTACCGGCACTGCTGCATCACAACGAGACACTGGCGCTGACGGTGATGGAGCTGCTCGAGCCCCACATCATCATGCGCAAGGGGCTGGTTGCGGGAACGCGCTATCCGCGCTTCGTGGACGACATCACCACCTTCATGGCGCGCACCCTGTTCTTCACCTCCGACCTTGCGCTGTCCGCGGCCGAGAAGAAGCAGGGCTTGGCGGCTTTCGCCGGCAACCACGCGCTCTGCAAGATCACCGAGGATCTGATCTTCACCGATCCCTACCGCATCGCCGAGCAGAACCGCTGGACCGCACCCTGGCTCGATGGGCTGGCAGCAAACCTGCGCGACGACATGGAGCTGCACGTCGCGATCTCCCGGCTGAAGCTGAAGTTCATGGCAAGTCCCGAGGCGCTGCTGCATGGCGACCTCCACACCGGATCGATCATGGTCACCGATAGCCAGACACGGGTGATCGATCCCGAATTCGCGTTCTATGGCCCGATGGGGTTCGACGTCGGCGCCGTGCTCGCCAACCTCCTGATGGCTTATTTCGCCTCCGCCGGCCACGAGCGCGCGCCGGGTGAGCGGGCCGCATTCGAGGCCTGGGTGCTGGAGACGGTCGAACAGGTCTGGAACGGGTTCGCCGGGAAATTCCTCGAACTCTGGCGCGCAGGGGGCACCGGCGATGCCTATCCGGTCTCGCTCTTCGCCGGCCAGCAGGGCGCCGCGCGTCTGGAGGCGGAGCGGCAGACCTACATGCAGCGCCTGTTCACTGAGGCCGTCGGTTTCGCCGCCGCAAAGACCATCCGCCGCATCTTCGGTCTTGCCCATAACATCGACTTCGAGCTGATCGACGATGCGAAGACCCGCGCCATCAGCGAGGCGCGCGCGGTGCGGCTGGCGCGGGCGATGATGGTGGAAACGAGGACGTTTCGGACCATCGGCGATGTCACGGGTGCTGCGCGGAAGCTCCGGGACTGGATGCCGGAATTGTCGGGCTGAAGGTGTAGCGCAAGACGGCTCCGCGCACTCCGTCATTGCGAGGAGCCCTTGCGACGAAGCAATCCAGACTGCCGACGCGGGGACACTCTGGATTGCTTCGCGGAGCCTGTTATCGGGCCGCGCTTCGCGCGGACCCGGTGGCTCGCAATGACGGGGAGGGATTGTCGCGGAACGCTAATACATCCGCACCGGCAGCGGAGCACCCTCGGGGCCGACCAGCAGACCCCAGGTCTCGTTGGCCGCAACCTCGAACTCGCGCTTCTGGGCTGCGCTTCCCCTGAGCTTGAGGGTGACCTTGTACTTGCCCGGCGGCAGCTCAATCTTCTGACGATCAGGCAACTCGTCCGCGGCGTCGTCGAAATCGATCAGTCCTTCTCCGGCGCGAGCCGTCAGGTGGATGGTTCGCTCGTTGACGGTGATGTCGGCCGCTTCATCTGTCTTGTTGCCGAGCAACAACCTCGCTTGTCCCGGTGCAGGCTGGATGCGGGCGGTGGCGGCCAATGGCTTGCGCAGCGACAGGTCGGCGATCGTCATGTTGCCCTGGCGGACGAGCCGGAGCAGCGCCGGCCCGTCTGACGTCGTGTAGGCGACAGCGGCCCTGCCGGGCTCGACGACCGCACCGTCGGTTTCGGTCCATCCGCGCTTGTCGAGTGCAGCGCGATAGAAGTCGAGCACGGCCTCGAGACCAAGCGGCGTCTCGACGTGAACCGACCTGACGAAGGGGGAATTCTTCGCGGTCATCAGGCCCCAGAGGTCAACGAGCGGCAGGCCCATGTCGTCGGACATCTTGGTTTCGAATGTCCGGCTCGCGGCTTGTGCCAGAAGCCCGATCGTGTCGCAGAGCAGGCGCTCGCCCAGATAATCCGGAACGCAACGGCCCCTGACGGCCCACCATGTATCGTCGACAAACCCGTTTGACCGCTTGGTGTGGGACCAATTGATCTGGATGCTCTTCGTCAGGCCGTCGCGGGCGGGGTCCGGCGTGACGGGGATCGCCATCGCCGCCGTTGCGGCAACCAGACTTCCGGCCAGCAGGATACCTAGCGTTCGGCGGGCCATTCTTTGCGCGATCCTCTTTTTTCGCGATCCCTGGGGTTCGGATAACGATCCTGAGCTTGGTCGCGTTGGTCACGAAAAATGTTCACTGTCCCTGGGCTGTCCGATGACGCACCGCGTCAATCCCGCTTGCAGCGAAGGGCGCATGCAACCCGCCTCCCGAGATCGTCGTCGCAGCGCTGCCATCGGAACTGACATTGGTCTCCATCAAAAACGAAGCTTGCGTTCGACGGGTGACGAATGATCAAATCCCTGATCGGCATGCACCTGCGTTGTTGGGGGACACATGATGTTCAGGATGATTGCGATCGTCGCGGGGGTAGGGCTGGCGCTCGCCGGATCGGCGGAGGCCCAGACGCCGCGCAAGGGCGGAACCATCCGCATGACCGCGCCCTATGGTTCGAGCTTCACGAGCCTCGACATTCACACCACGCAGCGCGCCCAGGATGAGATCTATGCCAAGGCCCTGCATCGCTCGCTCTACATCTGGAATTCGGCGGAAGGAAAGCCGGTTCTGGAGCTCGCCAAGGAGGATGTGGTCTCGGGCGGGGGCCTGGTTCACACCTTCAAGCTGCGCGATGACGCCTATTTCCACAACGGCCGCAAGATGACCGCCGACGACGTCATCTGGTCCTACAACCGCATCATGGACGGCACCAAGGCCTTTCCCGGGGCGCGCTTTGTCCGCGTCATCGAGGGCGCGGCCGCGGTCGAGAAGGGCCAGGCCAAGGAAATCTCCGGCCTGAAGAAGATCGACGATTTCACCATCGAGATGAAGCTGACCGAGAAGGTCGATCCGGGCTTCTACTTCTTCACCGCGCTGACCTCGATCTATCCGGCCGACGAAGGCGCCAAGGACAGCTTCATCCAGCATCCGATCGGCCTCGGGCCGTTCAAGTTCGTCGAGCACGTGCCGGGATCGCGCATCGTGCTGGAGCGATGGGACCGGTTCTACAAGCCCGGCAAGCCTTATGCCGACAAGATCGTCGTGTCGATCATGGGCGAGGCCGCGGCGCGCGACGTCGCCTTCCGCAACAAGGAGATCGACACCTCGGTGCTGGGGCCCGCCCAATACGTCGCCTATCAGTCCGACGCCGCGCTCAAGGGCACCATCGTCGAGGTCGCCGAGGTCTTCACGCGCTACATGGGCATGAATCCCTCGTTCAAGCCGTTCGCCGACAAGCGCGTGAGGCAGGCGATCAACTATGCGATCGACACCGATCTGATCATCAACAAGCTGGTCAAGGGCAAGGCCTACCGCGCCACCAGCTGGCTGCCGCTGACTTCGCCCGCCTACGACAAGGCGATGAAACCTTATCCCTACGATCCCGCCAAGGCCAAGCAGCTGCTTGCCGAGGCCGGCTATCCCTCCGGTTTCGAGTTCGAATGGACCACCAGCCAGAATGAAAGCTGGGGTCTGCCGATCGTCTCGGCGGTGATCCCGATGCTGGACAAGGTCGGCATCAAGGCCAAGGTCAAGCAGGTCGAGACGGCGGTGCTGGCGGAGGTGGTGCGCAGCGGCGACTATCAGGCCTTCATCTATTCGCAGGCCAGCGGCCCGGATCCGCTGGCCGCCCTCAAATGCTTCCACTCGGCGACGCCGCAGCCGGCCTGCAATTACATGACCTACAAGAATGCCGATTTCGACAAGATCGTCGATGCGGCAGGGCAGGCCGACGATCCCGCCAAGCGCATCGAATTGCTGCAAAAGGCCAATGCGCTGCTCTACGAGGAGGCACCGGTCTGGTTCTTCAACTACAACAAGGCGGTCATGGCGGTGCAGCCGTGGCTCAAGGGCGTTCAGCTCAATGCCACGGAGCTGACCCACCAGAATGTCGAAGACCTCTGGGTCGACGAGACCTCTCCGGCGAAGTGACAGACGCTCTCGCGCTTCCTCCATCGTAGCGAACGATGGAGGGGGAGAGGAAAGTGCCGATGCTCTCGTTTCTGTTCCGTCGCCTGCTGCAAACCGTTCCGACCGTGCTCGCGGTCGTGCTGCTGGTCTTCGTGCTGTTCAGCGTCGTTCCCGGCAGCATCGTCTCCTCCATGAGCGACGACAGCGACCCGCAGGTCGAGGAGCGCATGAAGAAGCAGCTCGGCCTCGACGATCCCGTCTATGTGCGCTTCGGCAAGTACATCGCAAAGCTGTCGACCGGTGATCTCGGCACGTCGTTCCGCACGCGCGAGCCCGTGACGACCATGATCGCCAAGCGGGCCTGGCCTACGCTGCAGCTCGTCTTCGCCGCCATGGCCTTTGCCGTCGTCATCGGCGTGCCGCTCGGCTTCATCGCCGCGCTGAAACCCGGAGGCATCGTCGATACGCTCGCCATGATGGTGGCGGTGTCGGGCCTGTCCATCGCCAAATTCTGGCTCGGGCTCGTTCTGATGTATCTGTTCGCGTTGAAACTCGGCTGGCTGCCCAGTTTCGGCTATGGCGACGGCGGATTGAAGTATCTGCTGTTGCCGGCCGTGACGCTCGGGGTCTCGCCGATGGCGCTGTTCGCCCGAACGACCCGGGCCGCGGTCCTCGAGATCATGACGGCCGATTTCGTCCGCACCGCTCGGTCCAAGGGCATGAGCGAGACGCGGGTGGTGAAGTGGCATGTCATGCGCAACGCGCTCGTCATCATCCTCACGACCGTGGGCCTGCAATTCGGAGCCTTGATGGGGCAGGCGGTCGTGGTCGAGAAGCTGTTCTCCTGGCCGGGCATCGGCTCGCTGCTGGTCGACAGCGTCCTGCAGCGCGACATTCCGGCCGTCCAGGGCTCCATTCTCGTGGTGGTGCTGGCGTTCCTCGCGATCAATCTCTTGATCGACGTGCTCTACGGCGTGATCGATCCCAGGATCAGATACGCATGAGCGCGGGCTTGCAGTCGCCTATGAGGCGCGCGTTGTGGCGGCATCGGCACTGCGCTCCCTCTCCCGCTTGCGGGGGAGGGCTGGGGTGGGGGTGTCTCCGCATCGGGGTTCCCTGTGTGGCGCGAGCCCCCTCCCGCCGCGCTCTTCGAGCGCGTCGGCCTCCCCCGCAAGCGGGAGAGGCGAAGCGCGCCCGCAGCGAGTTTTCGCTGAAGCCACGCACGAATACCCCTGCCGTAATGGTGCACTCGCGATGAAGCTCCGCGCCAATCTCGTCATCGGTGGCTCGCTGTTCGCGGTGGCAATCCTGGTCGGCGTGCTCGCGCCCTGGCTCGCGCACACCGATCCCGTCATGGATGCCAATCTCATGAACGCGGAGGAGCCGCCGAGCTGGACCTGGTGGTTCGGCACGGACGACCAGGGCCGCGACATCTATTCCCGCGTCGTGTACGGCGCGCAGGTCTCGCTGACCGTCGGCATCGTCTCGCAGCTCATCAACAGCGTGATCGGCGTGGCCCTCGGCCTGAGCGCCGGCCATTTCGGCGGCTGGTGGGATGATGTCGTCAACGCCTTGACCAATCTCATGCTCGCGATCCCGTCGCTGATCTTTGCGCTGGCGATCATGGCGGTGCTCGGCCCCGGCCTGACCAGCCTGTTGATCGCGCTCGGTCTGACCAACTGGTCCTTCACCTGCCGGATCGCGCGGGCCTCGGCGCTGTCGCTGCGGAGCCAGGGCTATGTCCAGGCGGCAACCGTGCTCGGCTACGGCGATCTGCGTATCATGATCACGCAGCTGCTGCCGAACATGCTCGGACCGCTCATCGTCATCGGTACGCTCGGCATGGGCAGCGCGGTGTTGTCGGAGGCCGCCTTGTCGTTCCTCGGCCTCGGCGTCCGTCCGCCGTTTCCAAGCTGGGGCAGCATGCTCTCGGAAGCCCGCGAGCAGATCACGACGGCACCGTGGCTGTCGGTGTTTCCGGGCCTTGCCATCTTCCTGACGGTGCTCGGCCTCAATCTGCTGGGCGACGGCCTGCGCGACATCCTCGATCCTCAATCGCGGAGCCGGCGGACATGACCGGCACGCCGCTGCTCGAGGTCGAGGACCTCAGGCTCGATCTCGATATCGGATCGGGACGCGTTGCGGCGGCCGAGGGCGTTTCGTTCCGCATCGATCGCGGCGAGACCTTCGGCCTCGTCGGTGAATCCGGCTGCGGCAAGAGCATCACCGCGCTGGCCCTGATCGGCCTGCTGCGTCACCCCCTGTCGATCGGCGGCGGCGTCATCCGGTTCGACGGCAAGGAGATCCAGCATCTGTCCGCCGCCGGGCAGCGGGATTTGCGCGGCAACCGGATCGCCATGATCTTCCAGGAGCCGATGACGGCTCTGAATCCGGTGTCGCCCGTGGGCCGGCAGATCGCCGAGATGTTCGTGCTGCACAAGGGCAAGAGCTGGCGCGAGGCCAACCGGCTCGCGGTCGAGGCGCTGGCGAATGTCCGCGTGCCTGCGCCCGAGCGGCGCGTGAAGGACTACCCGCATCAGCTCTCGGGCGGCATGCGCCAGCGCGTGATGATCGCCATCGCGCTCGCCTGCGGTCCGGACCTGTTGATCGCCGACGAGCCGACCACCGCGCTCGACGTCACCGTGCAGGCCGAGATCATCGAGCTGATGCGCAATCTGTGCGCGGAGCGGGGCACGGCAATCCTGATGATCAGCCACGATCTCGGCCTCGTCGCCAATGTCTGCCGCCGCGTCGCCGTGATGTATGCCGGCCGCATCGTCGAGGAGCGTGGCTCGGCTGACATCTTCCGCGCGCCCTCGCATCCCTATACGCAAGGCCTGGTCGCCTCGCTGCCGCGGCTCGGCAGCCGCGCAGCGCTCGGCCGCGCCAGGCTGCAGGAAATCGCGGGCGTCGTTCCCGCCATCACCCATTTCCCCGATGGCTGCCGGTTCAATCCGCGCTGCGTGCGGGCGACCGAGATCTGCCGCACCGTGGCGCCGGATGTGGATCTGCTGGAGGCGGGCGGACTCGTGAGGTGCCATCACCATGCATGAGCCGCACGAGATGCCGGATGAGGCAAGGCCGGACGAGGATCTCATCCTCAGCGTCAGGGATCTCGCGGTTCATTTTCCGCTTGGCGGCGGTCTGCTGGGGGGCGGCAAGCGGGTGCTGCGGGCCGTCGACGGCGTCGATCTCAGCTTGAGGCGCGGCGAATGTCTCGGTCTCGTCGGCGAGTCCGGCTCCGGCAAGTCGACGGTCGCCTTGTCGATCCTTGGCCTGCTGGCGCCGACACGCGGTCGGATCACAGTGGACGGGCAGGTGGTGACGAGCCGCCAATCCGGCGATCGCAAGGCGCTCGCCCGCACCGTGCAGATCGTGTTTCAGGATCCCTATGCCTCGCTCAACCCGCGCCAGACCGTTCGCCGAACGCTGGAGGATCCGCTGCGCGTGCACGGTGTCACCGCGAAAAGTGAGATCACGGACCGCGTCGCGGTGATGCTGAGGCATGTGGGCCTGCGCCCGGAGCAGGCCGACCGCTATCCGCACGAATTCTCCGGCGGCCAGCGCCAGCGCATCGGCATCGCCCGGGCACTGATCCTCAATCCCAAGATCGTCATCTGCGACGAGCCGGTGTCGGCGCTCGACGTCTCGATCCGCGCCCAGATCATCAACCTGCTGCTGGAGCTGAAGGACACGCTCGGCCTGTCCTACATCATGATCAGCCACGATCTCGGCGTCGTCGAGCACATGAGCGACCGCGTCGCCGTGATGTATCTCGGCCGCATCGTCGAGAACGGCAACTGGCGCGAGATTTTCGAGCGGCCCGCGCATCCCTATACACGGGCCCTGATTGCCGCCATCCCCGATCCCTTGCACCGCGCCCCGCTTGCGACCACGGGCGGCGACCTTCCCAACCCGCTCAATCCGCCCAACGGCTGCGCCTTCAGCCCGCGCTGCCGTTACGCGGAAGCGGTGTGCCGTCGCGAACCGGGCCCGGTGCTGGAGACGCGGCCGGACGGGCATGCGGTGCGGTGCTGGCGGAGCGAGGAGATCGATGCGGCGAACCTCGCTATTTCTCCGTCACCCTGAGGTGGCCGCTCCTTCAGCGGCCCTCGAAGGGCGACGGCCCGACTGTCAGCTCGGCCATGCATCCTTCGAGGCTCCGCATGCGATGCGTTCGCATCGCATGCTTCGCGCCTCAGGATGACGGATCATTGTTCAACGATCTTGGGAAGAGCTGCCGGGACACGCCGATCGCCACAATGCCATCCTGCTCCTGTTTTGCCCGACAGTTCAAACTTTGCCGCCGGCAGCACTCACGCCATTACGCGTTTGGCAAGGTCCTGAAATTCCTCGCAGTTTCTACTGTGCATGGGGTTGTTTTCGCAAATTTTGCTTTGGCGGCCGGTCTACTCCGCCGTCTTTTCCCGCAGCCGCTGCGCATAGACGTTGATGACCAACGCTGCCAGGAGGATCAGGCCGCGGATCAGGATCTTCAGGAAGCTGTCGATGTTGACGTGGTCGAGGCCGTTGTTGAGGACGCCGAGCACGAACAGGCCAACGATGGTGTTGCCGATGCCGCCGCGGCCGCCGAACAGGCTGGTGCCGCCGACGACGACGGCGGCGATGGAGTCGAGCAGATAGGTGTCGAACTCGTTCTGCTGCGCGCTGCCGAAATGGGCGACGCCGAGCATGCCGCCGATGCCGGAGCACACCGCCGAGATCACCATGACAGCGCCGAGGATCAGCTTGACGTTGAGGCCGGCATAGTCGGCCGCCTCGCGATTGCCCCCGACCATGTAGACGTAGCGGCCGAAGCGCGTGTAGGTCAGCACGAGGTGCCCGCCGAGCAGCATGATGGCGGCGACGATGACGATCCAGGGAATGCCACTGACCGAGCCGGAGCCGAGCGTCGTGATCAGGCTAGGGACCTTGTAGGCGATCTGGCCGCGCACCAGCAGTGCGGAGATGCCGGCAGCGATCTGCATCATCGCCAGCGTCATGATGAAGGAGGGGATGCCGATCACGGTCAGGCCCAGCGCGTTGACGAGGCCGAGCAGGGCGCAGAGCAGGATCGACAGGATGATCGCGACCGCGCCGGGCAGCGGGATGTTGGCGATGTTGACGTAGGATTCCTGCAGCGTGAAGTAGGCGACCGCGATGCCGGTGACGTTGGCGATGCTGGCGATGGAGAGGTCGATCTCCGCGCAGAGGATCACGAAGGTGAGGCCGACCGCGATGATGCCCGTCACCGACACCTGGGTCAGGATGTTGCCGAGATTGTCGAGCGTCGCGAAGGAGGGGCTGGCAAAGGCGAAGAAGGCGGACAGGAAGATCAGGGTCAGGAACGGGGCGATGTTGCGCATCTGCGAGCGCAGGAAGGGCGCCAGCCCTCGTGTCCGCTGCCCCGCCAAAGCCGTCTCGCTGCTCATGTGCTTCTCCGTCACGCCGCTTCCAGCAGGCGGTCCTTGCTGACCGGCTCGTTCTTGAATTCCCGCACCATGGCGCCGCGCTTGAGCACGAGGATGCGGTCGGCCAGCGACAGCACCGTTTCCGGCTCGGTCGACAGCACGATGATCGCGAGCCCCTTGGCGCGGAGGTCGCGGACGATGTTGATGACGTCGTTCTTGGCGCCGACATCCATGCCGCGGGTCGGCTCGCACAGCACCAGCAGCTTTGGCGGATAGGTCAGCCATTTCGCCAGCGCCACCTTCTGCTGGTTGCCGCCGGAGAGCATGCCGAGGTCGAGGCCGACCACCGGCGGCCGGATCTGCAACTGCTCGACCTGGCGCTTTGCGATATCGCGCTCCTGCGCCGGCTTGAGCAGCAGCGCGGAGATGCGATCGAGAATGCTGATCGAGATGTTCTTGTAGACCGGCTCCTGGTGGAACAGCATGTCGCGCCGGCTCTCCGGCACCAGCGCCACCCCGGCGCGCCGCGCCGCCGCCGTGCTGGCGAAGGTTTTCGGTTTGCCTTCAACGGCGAGCGTGCCGGCGTCCGGTTTCAGCTTGCCGAACAGGATGCGCGACAGCTCCTGCTGGCCGCAGCCCATGAAGCCGTAGATGCCCAGCACTTCGCCGGCGCGCGCCTCGAAGGAGATGTCCTTCAGGCTGCGGGACAGCGAGAGCTGGTCGACCTTGAGAACGACCTGGCTGGCGCTCGGCTGCGGCAGCATCAGATCGTCGGTATAGCTGTGTTCGAGCGCCTCGCCGCCGCGGCCGATCATGGCCTCGATCAGCGCACCCTTCGTCGTCGCGGATGAAGCGGCCTCGGCAACCTTCCGCCCGTTGCGGAACACGGTCACCGTGTCGGACACGTGCAGGATGTCCTCGATGAAATGCGAGATGAAGACGATGCTGGTGCCTTCCTCGCGCAATCGTCGAAGGGTGGCAAAGAGCCGCTCGACCTCGGGCGGGGAGAGCGCGGAGGTCGGCTCGTCCAGGATGACGATGCGGGCGCCCGAGAACAGCACGCGTGCGATCTCGATCAGCTGCTGCAGCCCGATCGGCAGGTCGCCGAGCCGCGACATCGGATCGACGTCGATGCCGAAGCGGGCGAGCTGCTCGCCAGCCTCGCGCGCCATCCGCCGCCATTGCACGAGGCCAAGGGCATTGGTCGGCTGGTTGCCGAGGAAGACGTTCTCGGCGACCGTGAGGTCAGGCGCGACGGAGAGCTCCTGATGCACCATGGCGATGCCGGCGGCGTGCGCATCGCGCGCCGAGCGGAAATGCGTCTCCGCGCCGTCGATCAGGAAGCGGCCGGAGAATTCGGTGTGCACGCCGGCGATGATCTTCATCAGCGTGCTTTTGCCGGCGCCGTTCTCGCCGACGAGACCGTGGATCTCGCCGGGATAAAGCGCAAAGTCGACACCACGAAGCGCTTCGACGCCGCCGAAGCTCTTCGTGATGCCCTGCAGTTCAAGGATGGGCGAACGTAGCTCGGGCATGAACGTTCAGATCAGGAAGTGATCCTGCATCCACTGCATCCCGGCGGCGTTGGCCTTGGTCACGACCGGCCCGTCGGTGACGACGTTCTTGGGGATGCCCTGTCCGCTCTTCTCGCCGCCGACCACGGCCGAGACACCCGCGATGATGGCGCCGCCATGGATGCGGCAGGAGGGATTGCGGACGGTTGCGAACATGCGCCCCTCGCTCACCGCCTGAATCGCCGGCGGCATGGCATCGACGCCGCCGATCAGGATATTGGTGCGGCCGCGCGCCTTCATGATGTTGGCCGCGGCCAGCGCCATGTCGTCATTGTGGAAGAACGCCGCGTCGATCTGCGGATATTTGGTGAGATAGGTTTCCCAGAGGCGGGCGGTTTTCGACACGTCCCAGTCGGCGGGCTGGGTGTCGAGCACCTCGATGCCGGGGAACTGCTTCACGACGTTGGTAAAGCCCTTGGCCCGTCCTTGCGCGCCGGTGTGGCCGAGGGCGCCCTGCGTCATGATGATCTTGCCCTTGCCGCCCATTGCGTTGCACAGCGCCTGGGTCACCGAGGCGCCCATGAACTCGTTGTCGGGGGCGAGGAAGGAGTGCACGTTGATCTGGTCGAGCGGCGCGATCAGCGTGTCCATGTCGATCACGGGCGTGCCGGCGTCGATCATCTTCTGCACGGGCTGGGTGAGGGTACCGATCCCGAAGGCCTGGATGGCGACGAAGTCCCATTTCTGCGAGGCCATGTTGTCGATCGCCGCGCGCTGCTTCACGGCGTCGAGTTGGCCGTCGAACCAGGTGACCTCGACGTTGAACAGCTTGCCCCAGAATTCGGCGGCCTGCTTGCCTTGCGCGCACCATGTCGCTTGAAGGCCTGCATTGGAGAACGCCGCTTTCAGCGGCTTCTCGCTGCGTCCGACCTCGGCTGCCAGTGCGGGGTTTATGCCCATGCTGCCGAGAAGGGCAGCTCCGGCGCCGGCGGTCGCGGCCGCCTGAAGAAGATCGCGCCTCGTCGTCGAGAAATCTTTCGTCCCGGACATCGCTCGCTCCCATATATATATTTTCGTCGGCGCGTCATTGATTGCGCGACCGATGTCCGAAAGTGTCTCACAAGAGTTGGCGCCACTCAATCTGCAATCACTCATTGCAGCAAGCTGTGTTGGTGCAGCGCAAAGCGTCAGGCCGTCGCACCGGCGAATGCGTCGATGTCGACGAGCAACTGATCCCAGGCTCGCGCGATCTCGATCGACCATTCATCGGCGAGCAGATCGCGAAGCGTATCCCTGATCACGGCGAAGAACGCGATGAACAGCTCGCGCGGCGTGCCATAGCCATCGTGCGAGGCGACTTCGCAAGCGATCAGCCGGAAATGTCCGCGGCGCTCGCCGGCGAAATCGAGAATCGCCTCGATCGTCAGCGCGAGCATCGATCCCTGCACCAACTCGCTGCCTTGCGAGCGGAACATCGCCTGCGTTTCAGGATGCTCGTCAAACAGGCGCTGATAGACGAGGGGCGTGAGATCCGCGGAGCGCGAGGCCGCGAGTTCGAAGCTGATTTCGATCGGATTGGGCGAAGCATCCTTGGAGGAAGCATTCATGGGCGCTTCAGTCTCTTGCCAACAAGACTTGCGGACAAAAAAAGAGCGGGGCCCTGGCCCCGCTCAAAAATTGTGTCGACCCTATTATCCCCGATCTTAAGATTTGATCTTGATTGACGGGGCGACGCTGCATTTTGCGCGCCAGGGGCTCCTCCCGAGACTTGGACCACCAGACTTGGACCTCGCGGCCAGCCTGAGCGAGAGGGATGCTAGATCAACTTTTCTCACTTGTCATCATTTTCGGCAACGAATGTTCAAAATTCGATCAGTAGACGAAATGATCGGGCGCTCGATCCCGCAAGTATATGACAAATATACGAAATCTGTGGATGGCGGGAGCGTTTGACATGCCTCAAATGCCCAACCCTGGGGCCGTGCTGGGGTACCGCGGCCACGGTTTTCGCCAAATTTGCGCTGGGCCAAGAAGGCGGCGGAACTGACCTCGACTTGGGGGCGGCACGGTGTTTAGTTAGTGGACGAACGAAACGGTTCGGCGGATGCGCGCTCGGCTACAAAAATTCCTGCCCCTGGTCCTGCTCGCCCTGGCGATGCAGGTGCTGGCGCCGATTGCCGCCTGCTGGGCGACGGGCATTGCCGTTGCCGATCCGCTGGCTGCCGGCGTCATCTGCCACAGCGCGAGCGAGCAGGGCGGCCTGAGCGACCAGACCGGCGGGCCGACTGCGCATGCCGGCGCGTGCGCCTTATGTTGCCTGGCCCAGGCCAACGCCTCGCTCGATTCGCCGACGCACACGACACTCCCGATTCCCGTCCGCCATGCCGCGCGCGTGGTGTGGCATTCGGCCCAGGCGTCCGCCATCGCCGCGCCCGAGCGCTCGATCGCCCAGGCGCGCGCCCCACCTCGATTTTCCTGACCTAGCGACAAACCGAACCGTTGGCGCGCACCGTTGCTGTGCCGACGGCGTGCTCAATGGACCGGCCGACGTGCCGGATGTCAGGAATTCAAGTGATGTTACGCATACGTGCGATCGGACGCGCGGGCTTGCCCGTGCTTGTCGGACTGCTGTCCCCGGTCGGTTCAGACGCGCTCGCCCAGGCGACCTCGGAGGCGATCCCAGCTGTGACGGTTGAAGCGCTCGAGAGGTCCCGTCCCAAGCCCGTCACCCGGCCCTCGCGGCTGCGCTCCGCTTCGACGGCCCGCGCAGCGCGACCGGTGGCACGGAACGCGACCGATGGCGCCGAGAGGCAAAACAACGCAACGAGCGCCGGCGAAGCGCGGGCCGGCCTCAACCAGTCGCCGGCCGGACAGACCTCGACCACCGTCGATCGCAGCCAGTTCGACAATCGCCCGTCGTTTTCGGTCAGCGACGTCTTGCGGGACAGTCCGGGCATTTCGATCAAGCAGGGCAACGGCCCCCGGGACTTCGGCATCTCGATTCGGGGCTCCAACGCCCGCAACGGTTTCGCCATCCGCAATCTCGTGATCTTCGAGGACGGCTTTCCGGTGACGCAGCCGGACGGCCTGTCGCGCAGCGACCTGATCGATCCCCACGCCTATGGCGCGATCGACGTGATCCGCGGCCCCTCGTCGGCGCTCTACGGCAATTACGCGACCGGCGGCGCGCTCAATTTTCGAACGCGGCCGGGCGGCACGATCGACGGCGTCGAATACGGCGTCGACGGCGGCAGCTACGGCTATCTCAACAATTACCTGGCGGCCGGCAAGAAGGTCGGGAATTTCGAGGGCTCGCTGTTCGCGAGCGACACACGGGGCGACGGCTATATCGGCAATAGCTGGTTCAACACGCAGACCGTCAACTTCCTCGGCACGCTCAAGGCGACGCCGGACGACCGCTTCACGGTCAAGATCATCAACAACGACCTCAGCACGCGGCTGCCGCTCCGGCAGTCACTGAATCAGTTCTACACCAATCCTTTCCAGCAGGGCTGTACGACGGGCTCCGCCTTGGCCGCCGGATGTCCCACCGTGTCTCTTTTCAAGAATGGCTTCAACGGTGGCAAGGACACCGAGACAGCTACCCAAGCGGGTCTCGGACGAAACGATCGTCGCACCATTGTCGGAGGACGATGGGAGCACGACTTCGACAACACGCTGACGTGGCGGAACCAGTTCGTCTTCGACGACCGAAACATTAGCCAGCCTACCGGCACGACCAGCGCGATCGGCGACTTTCCCTCGTACAACTACATGAGTGATCTCACCAAGCGCGGCGAAATCTTCGGGATGGAGTCAACCACGTTTGTCGGCGCCTGGTACAACACGCTCGTGGCGTCGAGCGATACACGTAACGTCATGCCGGGCGGCAACGCCACGCTGGGCTTGATCTCGGCCAACACCTACAGCGATACATCCAACTACGGGATACGGGCGAGGGAGGAACTGAAGCTCACTCCCGCGCTCACCGCGGTCGCCGGAATAGGATGGGAGACAACCGTCCTGAAAGGCGTCAATACGCTGTACAAGTACAATACGGTCAACGTTCCCACGGCGACGATACCCACGCCCACCACCGTCAATCGCAAGATCGAGAACACCGCTCCCGAATTTGCGCTGCTCTACAGGCTTAATCAGGAATGGCAGTTTCGCGGGCGGGTGGCGACCGGGTACGGGACGCCGCAGGTGTCGAATCTGTTCGTTCTTCCGAATGGCGATTTCGGCAACAACACCCAGCTCCAGACGCAAACCAATGTCGGCTATGATCTCGGCTTTGATTGGACACCAAGCAATGCCGTCAAGCTAAGCGCCACGGCATTCTACGAGTTCTTCCGGAACGAGCTTGTCCCTCAGGCCGCCAGCAATCCCAGCGCGAGCAACGCGACCTACATGTTCAACGCACCGCGCTCCGAACATCGTGGCATCGAGTTGGCCGCCGACTGGAAGTTCTATCCGGGCTGGCGGTTCATGGCGGCGTACACCTATCTCGACGAGGTCTATACCGAATATGTCGAGAACATCACCAATGGCGCCGTGTTCAGCTTCAACCGGGCCGGCAACAAGATCCCCGGTATCTCGCCCAACGAGCTGACGGCCCGGATTGGCTACGACGAGTTCGCCGGGCCGCTGGCCGGTCTCGGGGGCTTCGTCGAGGTCCAATGGAAGGATGCCTTCTACATGGACAACGCCAATCTCTTGAAGGCGCCGGGCTATGAACTGGTCAATGTCAACGTGCACTACAAGACCGACCTCGCGTCCGACACGTTCAGATCTCTGAACCTGTTTCTCGAAGTCAGGAACGTGTTCGACCGTACCTACGTCGCCTCTGCCAACAACATCTCCAATACGGTTACGGGGGCCGGCCTTCAAAATCCTGCGAGCGTGCTCGCAAACACGACCGGATCGATCTATGCGGGCTCGCCGCGCACATTCGTTGCGGGTATGAAGGTGGCATTCAAATGATCCGGACTCTCGAATGGAGGCGGGCCATGATCCGAGCTGGCATGCTCGCGATCCTTGCTCTCGTCGTCGCGCAAAGTGCGGCGCTCGCACAGATGCGGGCCCCGCCTGCATCGGAAGCTGCGTGCGAGGAGCCGACGCTGCGCTGTGCGACCAAGGCGACGCCCGCCTTCGGTCCTGACGGGACACTGTGGCTGGTCTGGATGGCGGGAGGGCAGGTCTCGGTCGCAAGTTCGCAGGATGAGGGCCGCAGTTTTTCGGCGCCCACCCAGGTCACGACCAGGCGGCTGAATCTCGATTGGGGTCCGGATGCGCGGCCGAAGATCGTGGTCGACCGCAAGGGCGGCATCGCGCTGGCCTTCTCGACCTTCAGGGATGAGGCCTTCAACGGAGAGGTTCTCACTACACGCTCGGCCGATGGCGGGAAGAGCTTTGCCGAGCTGAAGCCGATCACCGCCAGCAACGAGAGCCAGCGGTTCGAGGCGCTGGCGCTGGATCAGGATGGAACGGTGTTTGCGGCCTGGCTCGACAAGCGCAACCGTGTTGCTGCGAAAGAGGCGGGACGGAAGTACGAGGGCGCGGCGCTGTTCTTTGCCTCCTCGCGCGACGGTGGCGCAACCTACGCGGAGGCCGCTCTCGCCCGCGAGGGCACCTGCGAATGCTGCCGCTTGGGGCTGGCATTTGCCGCGCCCGGGCGGCCGGTCGTGATCTTCAGGAACATCTTTGAGGGCGGTGTGCGCGATCATGCGGTCATGACCTTCGCGGACGTCGCGACGCCAGGTGAAGTCCGCCGGGTCAGCAATGACGACTGGCAGATCAATGCCTGCCCGCATCATGGGCCGAGCCTCACCGTCGCGCCGAACGGGACCTATCACGTCGCCTGGTACACGAACGGCAAGGCGCGAAAGGGATTGTTCTATGCGCACTCCCGCGACGAAGGCCGCAGCTTCTCTGCGCCCATGGCGCTGGGGCAGCCAGGGCGCAATCCGACGCGTCCCTACGTGCTCGCCGGCCCTGCGGGAACGGTGATGGTCTGGAAGGAGTTCGACGGCGAGAAGACCTCGGTCCAGATGACGATCTCTCGCGACGACGGCGAGACGTGGTCGCCGCCGAAGACGATCTCGAGCACGAGCGACACCTCCGATCACCCCTTGCTGATCTCCAACGGCAAGCAGACCTATCTGTCGTGGATGACGAAGGCGGATGGATATCGGTTGACAGCCATCGAGGACCAGCCATGAGATTTCGAGTTGCAGGCCTTGCCGGCCTGGTCGTTCTGATCGCTTCAGTCGCTGCGCTCGCCGCATCTCCATCCCTGAAGCCTTTTGAACGCGGCACCTGGCAAAGCGTCCTGAAGGGACATGCCGGCCGCCCGGTGCTCGTGCATTTCTGGGGCGTAACCTGCGGCCCCTGCAAGGTCGAGCTGCCCTTGCTTGGGCAGTTTGCCAAGGATCACCCTGACATCGACGTCGTCACCGTCAGCGCCGATCTCGTGCCGAACCTGCCGGGGGCAACGCAGTCGATGCTCGACAAGGCTGGTCTGTCGTCGACCGAGAACTTCATCTTCAATGACGGCTTCGTCGAGCGCCTGCGGTTCGAGATCGACCCGGCCTGGCAGGGCGACATTCCCAGGACCATGCTGATCTCCCGGGAAGGGACCGTCACGACGATCGAAGGCTCGGCTGAAATGGCCGATCTCGAAAAATGGTCGGCGCAACAACTCGCCAAACACTGAAGTTCAAGTCTGCAAAGGGAAGACCGACATGAAGACCATCTCGAAAAACGTGCTGCTCGCCGCGTTCGCTCTTACGCTCTCCGCGGCACCGGCGCTCGCCGACGACGTCAAGGCCGGTGATCTCGTCATCTCGCAGGCGTGGAGCCGTGCGACACCAGGCGGCGCCAAGGTCGCGGGCGGCTATCTCGTCATCGAGAACAAAGGCACGGCGCCGGACAAGCTCGTCAGCGTGTCCGCCGATATCGCGGGGAAGGTCGAGATCCACGAGATGGCGATGGACAATGGCGTGATGAAGATGCGTCCGCTCGATGCGGGGCTGGTGGTCGATCCCGGCAAGACGGTCAAGCTCGCGCCCGGCGGCTATCATCTGATGCTGCAGGAGCTGAAGGGCCCGTTCAAGCAGGGTGACAAGGTGCCCGTGACGCTGCAATTCGAGAAGGCCGGCAAGGTCGCCGTCTCCCTCGATGTCCAGGGCGTCGGCGCGCAGGCCCCCGGTGATGCCGGGCATTCCGGTCACATGGACATGAAAAAGATGCCTGACCATTCGGGAATGAAAATGAAATGAGCCTGATCTGGACTCTCGAAAGGGCCAACATGATGCGATCCTGCCTGTTCCTGGTTGCCGCGCTCGCCGCCTCGCCGGCGGCGGCGCACGTGTCGCTCGAGACCAAGCAAGCCGTGGTCGGCACGTCCTACAAGGCCGTGTTTGTCATTCCCCACGGTTGCGCGGGCTCGCCGACGGTGAAGGTCCGGGTGCAGGTTCCGGAAGGGGTGATCGCGGTGAAGCCGATGCCGAAGGCGGGCTGGAATGTCGATGTCGTCGAAGGCAAATATGCCGGAGAATACGACTATCACGGCAACAAGCTCTCCTCCGGCGTCAAGGAGGTGGCGTGGTCCGGCGGCAAGCTGCCGGACAAGCATTATGACGAGTTCGTTTTCAGTGCGTTCCTTACCAACAGCCTCAAGACGAACACGACTCTGTACTTCCCCGTCGTTCAGGAATGCGAGACCGGCGTCAGCCGCTGGATCGAGATCCCGGCCGAGGGGGCAGGGCACTCGCATGACAGCAAGTCCGAGGGCAAATCGCCGGCGCCGGGCGTGAAGCTGCTGCCGAAACCCTGATGCGCCTCTTCGCCGCGCTCGCGACGCTGCTTCTTGCTGCCGGATTTGCGAGCGCGGCGTGGGCACATGCGGCCCTGATCTCGGTCGATCCGCCGAGCGGGAGCATGCTCGCAGCCGCACCGAAGGCGGTGGAGCTGCGCTTCAACGAAGCGGTGACGCCGGGCGCAATCCGGCTGATCGACGGCGCCGGCAGGGCGCGCGACGATGCGCGTGTCAGCGCATCCGGCGACACCGTTTCGGTCGCTATGCCGGCGGATCTGCCCGAGGGGACCGCGGTCGTCAGCTATCGCGTGATCTCGCAGGACGGTCATCCCGTCACCGGATCGGTGATCTTCTCGATCGGCACGCCGACGGCGACCAAGCCTCCTGCAAACGTGGACGGCCGCTTGAACGTGGTGATCTGGCTGGCGCGGGTCGGTCTTTATCTCGGGCTGTTCGTTGGCGTCGGCGGCGTGTTCTTCGCGCGCTGGATCGCTTGGTCGACAACCGGCATGACCGTGCCACGCGTGGCGCTCGCCATCGGAATTCCGAGCGCTGCGGCCTCTCTCGGCACGTTGGGCCTCGACCTGCTCGGCCTGCCGCTGCCGGCTCTTGCGACCGCCGGTCCCTGGAAGGTCGCGCTCGCGACCAGCGCTGGTCCTGCGCTGCTGGTTGCCGTGGCTGCGATGCTGTTCGCGTTAGTGGCGCTGCGCAGCGCGTGGTACGCGCGCGCTCTCGCTGTCATCGCATTGATCGGTGCCGGTCTGTCGCTCGCCATGACCGGGCACGCCGCAACCGCGCCGCCCGAAGCGCTCACGCGCCCGGCGATCTTCCTCCACGGGCTCGGTGTTACCATCTGGATCGGCGCTCTCGCGCCGCTGGTCGCGCTGGTGTCGCGGCCGACGACGGCGACGCTCCCGATCGTGAACCGCTTTTCCCGCATTGCTGCGCTCGCGGTCGGCGTGCTGGCCTTGACCGGCCTCGCCCTCGCGATCGTGCAGCTCGAAAAGCCGGGCGCGCTGGTTGCGACCCGTTACGGGCTGATCCTCTCGACCAAGCTCGTCCTGGTTACGGGGCTGCTGGCGCTGGCTGCGCTCAACCGGTTCCGCCTGACTCCGGCTCTGGCCCGGAACGGGGCGGCGGCGCCCGCGCTGAAGCGCTCGATCCTGATCAAATGCGCCATTGCGCTGGCCATCCTCGCCGTAGTCGCCGGCTGGCGCTTCACGCCGCCGCCGCGCACCATCGTTCCCGAAGCACCGCTGGCGATCCACATCCACAGCGACAAGGCGATGTTCCAGGTCCTGGTGTCGCCCGGCAGGCCCGGCGTCGATGATTTCATGCTCCAGCTCATGACCGGCGAGGGCACGCCGCTGGCGGCCAAGGAGGCGACATTGACGCTGAGCCTGCCCGAGCGCGGCATCGAGCCGATGGAGCGGAAGGCTTCGCTGGGGCCCGACGGCTACTGGCATGTGCGCAAGGCCGAGCTTCCCTTCGCGGGCCGCTGGCACGTGCGGATCGACGCGCTGGTGAGCGACTTCGAGCAAATCACGCTCGAGGATGAACTCGATGTTACGCCGCCCTAAGATGCGGCTCGCGCTGAACATGAAGTCCGACGGAAAAATGACAGGAATTCCGATGCGTTAGCGGCTTTTCCTCATTCCCGGTCTTGTGTTTTCGCTCGCAATCCGGTTTCACTGCAGGCCACCACTGATTCCACGAGTATTGCCATGCGGTTGTCGCGCTTCTTTCTGCCCATCCTGAAGGAAAATCCGAAAGAGGCGGAGATCGTCTCGCATCGGCTGATGCTGCGCGCCGGCATGATCCGGCAGGAGGCGGCCGGCATCTACGCCTGGCTGCCGCTCGGTTTCCGGGTGTTGAAGAAGATCGAGCAGATCGTGCGCGAGGAGCAGGACCGCTCCGGCGCGCTGGAACTGTTGATGCCGACCTTGCAGCTCGCCGACCTCTGGCGCGAGAGCGGCCGCTACGACGCCTATGGCCCGGAGATGCTGCGCATCGCCGACCGCCACAAGCGCGAGCTGCTGTACGGGCCGACCAACGAGGAAATGATCACCGAGATTTTTCGCGCGTACGTGAAGTCCTACAAGAACCTGCCGCTGAATCTCTATCATATCCAATGGAAATTCCGCGACGAGCAGCGTCCGCGTTTCGGCGTGATGCGCGGCCGCGAGTTCCTGATGAAGGACGCCTATTCCTTCGACCTCAACGAGGCCGCTGCGCGCGTCGCCTACAACAAGATGTTCGTGGCGTATTTGCGCACCTTCGCCCGGATGGGGCTGAAGGCGATCCCGATGCGCGCCGAGACGGGTCCGATCGGCGGCGATCTCAGCCACGAATTCATCGTGCTCGCTGAGACCGGCGAATCCGGCGTGTTCATCAATCGCGACGTGCTGGACCTGCCGGTACCCGGCGAGGACGTCGACTACGACAGCGACCTGACGCCGATCATCAAGCAGTGGACCTCGGTCTACGCAGCGACGGAAGACGTCCACGACGCCGCGCGCTTCGAGCAGGAAGTGCCTGCGGAGAAGCGGCTCAACACCCGCGGCATCGAGGTCGGCCAGATCTTCTATTTCGGCACCAAATATTCCGAGCCGATGAAGGCGATGGTGGCGGGCCCCGACGGCGTCGACGTGCCGATCCACGGCGGTTCCTACGGCGTCGGCGTCTCGCGCCTGCTCGGCGCCATCATCGAGGCATGCCACGACGATGCCGGCATCAAATGGCCGGAAGCGGTGGCGCCGTTCCGCGTGTCGATCCTCAACCTCAAGCAGGGCGATGCGGCGGTCGATGCGGCCTGCGAGAAGCTCTATGCCGAGCTGACCGCCAAGGGTGTCGACGTGCTCTATGACGACACCGACCAGCGCGCCGGCGCCAAATTCGCCGCCGCCGACCTGATCGGTATCCCCTGGCAGATCATGATCGGGCCGAAGGGCCTCGCCGACGGCAAGGTCGAGATCAAGCGGCGTAGTGACGGCTCCCGCGAGACCATGTCGCCTGCGGACGCCGTGGCCCGCCTGGTCGGCTGAATATTGTTCATCGCCCGATATCGCGGCCGCCAATCCGGCCACAATTGACCCCGAATCATGGGATTATCGAGCGATGGATGAAACCATGACTGAAACCGTGCAAACCGCGCCTTTCGCGCCCTTCGAGTGGATGCTGTCGGCGCGCTATTTGCGGGCGCGCCGCAAGGAGGGATTCATCTCGGTCATCGCCGGGTTCTCCTTCCTCGGCATCATGCTGGGCGTGGCGACGCTGATCATTGTCATGGCCGTGATGAACGGCTTCCGCAAAGAGTTGCTCGACAAGATCCTGGGGCTGAACGGCCATATCCTGGTGCAGCCGCTGGAATCCCCGCTGACCGACTGGAAGGACGTCGCCGACCGCCTCAGCCAGGTGAAGGGGATCCGGCTGGCCGCGCCCGTGGTGGACGGCCAGGCGCTGGCGTCCTCGCCGTGGAACGCCTCGGGCGTGCTGGTGCGCGGCATCCGCTCCGACGACCTCAACAACCTCACCTCGATTGCCAAGAACATCAAGCAGGGCTCGCTCGAGGGCTTTGACGAAGGGCAGGGCGTAGCGATCGGCCGGCGTCTCGCCGACCAGCTCTCGCTGCATGCCGGCGACAGCATCACGCTGGTGGCGCCGAAGGGCGCGGTGACGCCGATGGGCACGACGCCGCGCATCAAGCCTTACAAGATCGTCGCCGTGTTCGAGATCGGCATGTCCGAATACGATCTCGGCTTCGTGTTCATGCCGCTCGCGGAGGCGCAGGCCTATTTCAACCGCAGCAACGACGTCACCTCGATCGAGGTGTTCACCACCAATCCCGACCAGATCGTCGCCTTCCGCCAGGCCGTGACGGAGGCTGCGGGCCGGCCGGTGTTCCTGGTCGACTGGCGGCAGCGCAACTCGACCTTCTTCAACGCGCTCCAGGTCGAGCGCAACGTGATGTTCCTGATCCTCACCATGATCGTGCTGGTGGCGGCGCTCAACATCGTCTCCGGCCTGATCATGCTGGTGAAGGACAAGGGCAGCGACATCGCGATCCTGCGCACCATGGGCGCCTCGCAAGGCTCGATCATGCGCATCTTCCTGATCACGGGCGCCTCGATCGGCGTGGTCGGCACGCTGGTCGGCTTCGTGGTCGGCCTCGTGATCTGCCTCAACATCGAATCCATCCGGCAGTTCCTGTCCTGGCTGACCTCGACCGAGCTGTTCTCGCCGGAGCTCTACTTCCTGTCGAAGCTGCCCGCCGAGATCGACATCGGCGAGACCACGGCGGTCGTCATCATGGCGCTGACATTGTCGTTCCTGGCGACGCTGTATCCGTCGTGGCGCGCCGCGCGCCTCGATCCCGTCGAAGCGCTCCGGTACGAGTGAGGACCTGATGGAGCAGCAGCAGGGGGCTGAGGATGTACCGGTCATTTATCTCCACGAGATAAAGCGCCAGTACTTGCAGGGCGAGGTGCCGCTGACGATCCTCGACGGCGCCAAGCTGGCGCTGTGGGCCGGCCAGTCGGTCGCGCTGGTCGCGCCGTCGGGCTCGGGCAAGTCGACGCTGCTGCACATTGCGGGCCTGCTCGAAGCACCGGATTCCGGCGAGGTCTATGTCAACGGCGCGCCGACCTCGCAGCTGCCCGACATCGAGCGCACCCAGCTGCGCCGCACCGATATCGGCTTCGTCTACCAGTCGCACCGGCTGCTGCCGGAATTCTCGGCGCTGGAGAACGTGATGATGCCGCAGATGATCCGCGGCCTGAAGAAGTCCGAGAGCGTCAAGCGTGCCAAGGAGATACTTGGCTATCTCGGTCTCGGCGATCGCATCACCCATCGCCCCGCCGAGCTGTCGGGCGGCGAGCAGCAGCGCGTCGCGATCGCGCGTGCTGTGGCCAACGCGCCGCGCGTGCTGTTCGCGGACGAGCCGACCGGCAATCTCGATCCGCACACGGCGGATCACGTGTTCCAGGCGCTGATGCAGCTGGTCAAGGCAACCAAGGTTTCGATGCTGATTGCGACCCACAACATGGAGCTCGCCGGCCGCATGGACCGGCGCGTGTCGCTGGCGAATGGCCAGGTGGTCGAGCTCGAATAGTCAAAATTTGCGAAAACAACCCCATGCACAGTAGCCAAGTGCTTGGGCCGACTGACGAAAAATCAGGCGACGACGGGCGCGCCGTCGCCTGAAGCTCTCAGGGCCTGATCACCGTCAGTTTGAACGGTCCGCCATTGGCCGCGGCGTGCGCTACCGCCTCGTTGGCGTGATCAAGGTCGAAGGCCGTCGTCTCATACTCCTCCAGCCTCAGCAGTCCAGCGCGCACCAGCGCGATCAGACGGCTCGCCGCGTCCGGCGGATACATCCAGACGCCATGGATCGAGATGCAATTGCGCATCAGCCAGGGGTAGGGCAGCTCGAGGCCCGGGCCGCCGGCCATGCCGACACCGCCCATCAGCACGACGCGGCCGTAAGGGCGCACCGTCATGACCGCCGCGCGGACGACGGTCGGGCTCACCGAGGGCGGCATGATGTCGAGCACGCAATCGATCGGCGAAGGCGCCGCGCGCTTCATCGCCTCGCGATCGTCGTCCTCGTTGCCGGTGAGCCTGACCGGCTGCACCCGGGCGCCGAAGCGGCGGACGAGATCGGACAAGATCGCCTCGTTGCGGCCGGGCGTCACCACGCAGGCTGCGCCCATTGCCAGCGCAACGGACACGGCGGCGCTGCCGAAATTGCCGGTGGCGCCGCTGACCAGCACGGTCTCGCCCGGCTGCAGGTTCGCGGCGAGGAAGCCGCCATAGGGCACCAGCGCCGTCCCCAGCGCGCACCATCGCGAGGCCTCTTCGGAGGCGATCTGGCCGAGCCGTTTCACATTTTCGGTGGGCACGCGCATCTGCTCGGCATAGGAGCCGTGGCGGAAATGCTTTTGCAGCTTCATGCCGCCGGGGCCGGCGGCGGTGAGCCCCTGGAGGGCGATATCGGGCGCCACGACATCGTCGCGCGAGCGCACCGTGGGGTCGCAGAACACCCAGTCGCCGACGCCGAGCTTGGTGGCGTCAGGACCGACCGCGCGCACTCGGCCGATGCCGCCGGGGCCGGGGATAACAGGCAGGTCGAGCGCGTAATTGCGCGTCCCGTCGAACACCTCGTTCATGTAGGACAGGACGCGCGTGGCGACGACGTCGACGATCACCTCGCCGGTGCCGAGGGTCGGCTCGGGCGCGTCCTCGATGACCAGCTTCGATCCAAAGGATTTCAGTACGGCAGCTTTCATGTATTCACCTCAAAGTCGGGTGAGGCCGATATGAGCCGCCTTGGCGAGGGCATGAAGGCCTGGTATTATCCTAGTATTCCAGAAGCCCTCCATGCGGAAGCGACATCATGGCCGATCCACGCCGCGTCGAATTCGGCGATTTCCTGCGGTCCCGCCGCGAAAAGCTGGCGCCGAAAACGGTCGGGTTGCCTGCGGGGAGCCGGCGTCGCACCGCGGGGCTGCGCCGCGAGGAGGTCGCCCAGCTCGCCGGCATCGGTGTCGACTGGTACATCCGCCTCGAGCAGGGCCGCACCGTCAGTCCCTCGGTCACGACAGTCGATGCGCTGGCCCGCGCGCTGCGGCTCAGCAAGACCGAGCATGCGCATCTGAAGGCACTCGCACGCGACGGCGCGAGGAGCCCATTCACGCGCGAGATCGTGCCGCCGCCGATCCTGCGGCTGGTCGAGAGCCTGCCGCATCCGGCCTACATCACCGGGCGGCGCTGGGACGTGCTGGCCTGGAACGCGGCGGCCGAGGAGGTGTTCGCGTTTGGTCGGCTGCCGGAGCAGGACCGCAACACGCTGCTCCTGATGATGACCAACAAGCGCACGCGAAAATCCTACGGGGCGGGCTGGGCTGACGTCGCCAAGCGCATGGTCGCGATGTTTCGCGCCACCCATGACGTCTGGGCCGGCGATCCCGCCTTTGCGGAATTGCTGACACGCTTGCGCGAAGGCAGTCCCGAATTCGTCAAATGGTGGGGCGCGCACGAGGTGCACGGCACCTTGTCGGGCCGCAAGACCATGACCCATCCCACCAAGGGCGTGCTGCATTTCGAGCACACGAGCTTTCAGGCCAACGACGATCCCGCGCTGAAGCTGGTGATCTACACGCCGGTCGGGGCTAGCTGAGGGGGAAGGCTTCCCGGGCGCTTACGGTGCGGGCGTGGCGACAGGTGTTGCCTTGATGTTCGGCAGGGCACCAGTTGCCTTCCAGGGACTGTCCGTCCAGGGCGTCGGCTGCAGGGCATTCGCCGGCCAGGATTTTGCCGGGCCCGCTGCGGCTGCCGTGCATGACGTCCCGAGCTGGGTCCACACCGACGTCAGACCGGTCGTGTCGATGTTGAAGCTCGTGGTGTCAGACTTTCCCTCCGGCTCCGGCGTGGTCTCCCGGACCTGCAGAGAGGGCGAGGCCAGCACCGCCTTGACCATGTCGGGATCGACGGCACCGCTCCAGACCTCGTACTTTCCGAACCGCACCGGAGGCCCGCCGGCTTCCCTGCTGAGGTCGGCGCTGGCCGCTATCAGGATTGATTTCTTGGCCGTCGCGGCCGCGTCGATCTCGCCCGCGATCATCAGCGGCACGCGCTTCTTGTTCTCGCAATACAGCCGCCATTCCATGGTCCGGAACGAGGCGTCGCTGTCCTTCCTCACCGCGGCGATCTTGCTGATGAACGGCCGCGTACCCTTTTCCAGCCGCCACATCGTCTCGGCGAGCGGCCGGGTGTCGATCCCGAACCGGTAGAGCTCGGGCCGCGTCAGCACATGCAGGTTCTCGAACTTCACGGTGCGGATCAGCGCGTCGAGCTCGCGGCTGATTCCCATCGCCGCAATGAACGCGGCGCGGTCGCGGTCGGCGCCGGCGATCCGGCGGCTCCGTGCTTCGGCGACCACCTCCGGAGGCGGATTGCCGCTAAACTTCAGGATCAGCCTGGAATTATGCACCGCCAGCGCGGCGTCGGGGGCGACCTCGCGAGAGGTCGCGCCGAGAAACAGGTAGCCGCAGGCCGAGTTGCACATCGCATGATAGGTGGTGAGCTCGGCCTCGACCTCGCCGGCCGCGCTCTTGATCTTCTGGCATGCAGCGTCCACCTGCGTGCCCGCCGCGCACGCCGTCACGATCGTCCGCCCAACCCGGGCGATGGCCTTGCGGCTGCGGAGCAGCCGGGCGATGACGTAGGACTGCTCCACATTCCCGCCGGGCGAATGGAGGTAGATCGGGCGCTGCGTGTCCTTGACCCCGGCGAGGAAGCGGCGAATGCGCGGGGCGGCGCCTTGATCGATCTCGCCCTCGATCGCGATCCAGCGGTCGCAGCCAGGCCCGCACGCGTCGGGGGCGCCCTTGGCGAGATAGATCGTCAGGCGGGAGGCAAAGCCGGCTTTCGCGGCCGGCGTTTCTTCGGCCCGCGATGCGGTGGAAATCAAGAAGCAGGAAAAGAGAAGCAGGACTCGGACGAGCATCAAGCGTGAGACCACGAGGTGAATATCGCGATGACGCTACACGACGGTCACCGCGTTCACAACTTTCGGTGGCGCGTCAGCGCCCGTTTATTTTGCCGGCGTCAGGATCAGCAATCCCGATTTCCGGGAGAGGCCGGCGGCCGGGAGCAGGGCTGCGCTCCGAGCACAGCCTGACCGGAACCTTAATGGCTTCATGAAGTTATCGGGACGCGGGGCGCAATCTCTCGCTGTCATCGTCGTTGGCGCGAGCTGATGCCGGGAGATTGCCTGAAGCGAAATTTGGTGAAACGAGCAATTTGTCGGGGGAAGTCAGATGACAACGACGGCCGGGGCGAACTCGACCGATCGCAATGCCGTCCTGGCTGCACTTGGCGACTACATCCGGGAGATCGCCAATCCTGACGACCTCGCTTACGCCGCGGCAGAGCTGCTCGGCCGTAGTCTGAAGGTCAGCCGCGCCGGCTACGGCACCGTCGATACATCCGCCGAGACCATCACCATCGCTCGTGACTGGAATGCGCCGGGCATTTTGAGCCTGGCTGGCGTCCTGCACTTTCGTGACTATGGCGACTACATCGAAGATCTGAAGCGCGGCGAGACCGTCATTTGCGCCGATGCGGAGAAGGATCCCCGCGTCGGCGACCGCGCCTCCGCGCTCGAAGCGATTTCCGCGCGTGCGCTCGTCAACATGCCGATCTCCGAGCCCGACGGCGTCGTCGCGCTGCTCTACCTCAACAACGCAACGCCGCGCGCATGGAGCACCGAGGAGCTCGAGCTCATCCACGACGTTGCCGAGCGCACGCGCACCGCCGTCGAGCGCCGACGTGCCGAGGCGGCCGTGCGGGAGAACGAGAGCCGTCTGCTTTTCCTGGATGCGCTCAGCAAGGAGACGGCCAGGACCCGCGATGCCGACGGCGTGATGGCGGTGACGACGAGGATGGTCGGCGAGCATCTCGGCGTCTCCAACTGCGCCTATGCCGACATGGATCCCGATCAGGACGGCTTCACGATCCGCGGAGATTGGGCGGCCCCGGGGGCGATGCATATCCTCGGCCATTACAGCCTGGCGGATTTCGGCGAGAAGGCGGTGCGAGAGCTTGGCGCCGGCAGGCCTCTCGTCATCAACGACAATCTGAAGGAGATCGCGCCACAGGAGGCTGCCGCCTTTCAGAGCATCGGAATAGGGGCGACGATTTGCATGCCCCTCGTCAAGGAAGGGCAGCTCACGGCCTTGATGGCCATTCATCACCGCAGCCCGCACCGGTGGACGCCGCGCGAACTGGCGTTGCTCACGGAGGTCACGGAGAGATCGTGGGCCCATATCGAGCGCGTTCGATCCGAGCAGGCCGCACGCAACGCTGCCGAGCGCCTGAGTCTTGCGAACAAGGCGGCCGGCATCGGCACCTGGGATTACGACCCGGTCAACGACGTTCTCGGTTGGGACAACCGCTGCAAGGAGGTGTTCGGCTTGTCGCCGGACGCGGCAGTGAGCTACGAAGGGTCGTTCCTGAAGGGCATCCATCCGGACGACAGGCAGCGCGCCCACGAGGTCGTGTCCGCGGCCCTGAGGCCGGACTCTCCGCAAAGCTACAACATCGAATACCGAACCATCGGCATCGAGGATGGTATCGAACGCTGGGTTGCGGCGACGGGCGAGGCCATCTTTTCGGATGGAGAAGCTGTTCGCTTCATCGGGACGGTGCTGGATATTTCGGCGCAGAAGAAGACCGAGCGGCAACTCAGGATATTGAACGATACCGGCGCGTCGGTCGCTCGCCAGCGCGACCTCGAGACGATCGTGCAGATCGTGACGGATGCAGGCGTCGAGCTGACGGGCGCCCAGTTCGGAGCGTTCTTCTACAACGTTCTGGCCGCGGACGGCGGCAGCTACATGCTCTATTCGCTGTCGGGCGTGCCGCGATCCGCCTTCGAGAATTTCCCCATGCCGCGCAATACCGCGGTGTTCGAGCCGACGTTCAAGGGCACAGGCGTGGTGAGGTCCGACGACATCCTGCAGGACCCGCGTTATGGCAAGAACACCCCGCGCAAAGGCATGCCGGAGGGACATCTTCCGGTCCGATCCTACCTCGCGGTCCCCGTCATCTCGCGAACCGGGGAAGTTCTCGGCGGGCTCTTCTTCGGCCATGCGGAGACGGGCAAATTCCAGGTCGAGCACGAGACGGCATTGCTCGGGATCGCCGGCCACGCCGCCAGCGCAATCGATAATGGCCGCCTCCTGACCCGGCTCGAGGCGCTCAATGCCGAGTTGGAGCAACGCGTCGCTGACGAAATCGCCGAGCGCATGAAGGCCGAAGAGCAACTGCGGCAATCCCAGAAGATGGAAGCCGTGGGTCAGTTGACCGGAGGTATCGCCCACGACTTCAACAATATGCTGGCCGTGATCCTCGGCAGCCTGAATCTCGCCAAGCGACGGCTCGGCAAGGGCGAGGTCAACATCGACCGCTTCATCGAGGGCGCGATCGATGGCGCAAATCGCGCCGCCACCTTGACGCAGAGGCTGCTCGCGTTCTCGCGCCAGCAGCCTTTGGCGCCTGAGGTCGTGGACATCAACAAGATGGTCAGGGGCATGAGCGAGCTGCTGGAGCGGTCGCTCGGCGAGCTGGTCCGCCTCGAGACGGTCCTGGCGGCCGGCCTTTGGCGCGTCAAGGCAGACCCGGCCCAGCTGGAAAGCGCGGTGATCAACCTTGCGGTCAACGCCCGCGATGCGATGCCGAAAGGGGGCCGGCTGACGATCGAGAGCAGCAACGCCTCGATCGACCAGAAATATGCGCGCGAATACGCATTGTCGCCCGGACAATATGTTCTCGTCGCCGTGACGGACAACGGCACCGGAATTCCGGCCGACGTGCTGGGAAAAGTGTTCGATCCGTTCTTCACGACCAAGGTCGTGGGCAAGGGCACCGGCCTCGGCCTCAGCCAAGTCTACGGCTTCGTCCGGCAGTCGGGGGGCCACGTCAAGATCTACTCGGAGATCGACGTCGGCACGACGGTGAAAATCTATCTTCCGCGTTTCGCGGGCGAGGAGCTAGCTTCGGCTTCGCCGCAGGGCATGACACATCCCGGTGCGAGTCTTCAGAGCGAGACCATCCTCGTCGTCGAGGACGACGAGAGGGTCCGCAGCATCTCTTCCGAAAGCCTGCGCGAGCTCGGCTATACCGTGATCGAAGCCGCGAGCGCCAGGGAGGCGATCCGGACGATCGAGGATGGTCTCGTGCCGGATTTGCTGTTTACCGACGTCGTCATGCCCGACATGACCGGCGCCGAGCTTGCAGCCGTGCTGTCGAAACGATACCCGGAGCTGAAGGTGCTGTTCACCACCGGCTATACGCGCAACGCCATCGTCCACAACGGCATGCTCGACGCCGGCAAGCATCTGCTCTCCAAGCCCTTTGCGATCGAGGATCTGGCCGCCAAGGTTCGCAATCTGCTCGACGAGGGTTGAAACGTATCGGGCGCCGAGATCTTTGCGGTTTGCACGCGGGCTCCACAAGCGCTATGCCCCGGCTTTCGTAGAGAGCCCCGATATGACGATTTCCGACGACAACGACCTGACGCGCCTGAAAGAGGTCGGGCGCATCGTCGCCAATGCGCTGGAGGCGATGGGGAAGGCGCTCGAGCCGGGCATGACCACCTCCGAGCTCGACCAGATCGGGCGAAAGCTCCTGGAGGCCGCCGGGGCGCGTTCGGCCCCGGAGCTGGCTTACGATTTTCCCGGCGCGACCTGCATCAGCGTGAACGAGGAGATCGCTCACGGCATCCCCGGCGAGCGGCGGATCGCGCGCGGCGACCTCGTCAACATCGACGTGTCCGCCGAGAAGAACGGCTTCTTCGCCGATACCGGCGCCTCGTTTGCCGTTCCGCCCGTTGCCCGGGCCATCGAACGTCTCTGCCGTGACGGCCGGCGGGCGATGTGGACCGGCCTGAAGCAGGTCGGCGCCGGCAAGCCGATTGCCGGGATCGGCCAGGCGATCGGGACCTTCGCGCGGAAGAACGGCTACAGCCTGGTCAGGAATCTCGCCAGCCACGGCGTCGGCCTGTCGCTCCATGAGGAGCCGACGGAGATCGCAACCTGGCCCGATCGCTCCGAGCGCCGCATCATGACAGATGGCCTGGTCTTCACCGTCGAGCCGTTCCTCTCCATGGGCGCGGAGTGGGCGGAGAATGGCGATGATGCGTGGACGCTCTACAGCAGTCCCGAGGCGCCGACCGTGCAGTACGAACACACCGTGATCGCCACGCGCAACGGACCTTTGATCGTGACGTTGGCCGGGTAGGGCCGGGTAAGGGTCACGTCAAGCGGTCGATGATCCCAAGGAGCCGCTCGCAGGACGCCTCGATCTTCTTGAGCGGAGACGTCGCGATGCCCAGCAACAGTCCTGGGCACGCCGAAGCGGTCGGAGCGTACCAAAGCGATAGCGGCGTCGGCGCCAGTCCGAACGACGCTGCGTCCCGGGCGATAGCGAGGTCGGGTGCTCCGTCCGGCAATCGCAACACCGCGGCCAGACCGGCAATCGCAACCTTCGCAGGGCGCGTGCGGAGCTGTTTCAGCAACGCATCGCCTTGCGCGGTGTAGGCGCGTTTCGTGCGCCGCAGATGCCGAAGATAGTGGCCGTCGCGCATGAAGTCGGCCGTAGCCAGCTGCACCGCGGGTCCCGGTGCCGGCGCGAGGCAAGCCGCAGTCTCTGCAAATCGCGACGCAAGAGCCGCCGGTGCAACGACGAAGCCCAGCCGCAAGGCCGGGCTTATGGTCTTGCTGAAGGAGCCGATGTGGATGACGCGGCCGGTGCGGTCGAGCGAGGCGAGCGCCGGCGTGGCGCGGCCCTTGAGCTGCAGTTCGCTGAGATAGTCATCCTCGATCACCCATGCCTTGTTCTGGGTCGCCCATTCGAGCAGCCGTGAGCGGCGTGCCAGTGACAGCGTGGATCCGAGCGGCGCCTGTTGCCCCGGCGTCACGACAACCAGCGCGGCGTCGGGGGCATGTTTCACGCCGAAATCGACGTCGATGCCGTCGGCATCGACCGCAATCGGTACGATGGACAATCCCGCGAGTTCGAGACCGTGCCGGGTGAAAGGAAAGCCGGGGTTCTCCATCCAGACTTTCTTCTTCAGCCCGAGGCAGAGGACACGGAGCGCGAGGCCGAGGCCGCCACTAAAGCCGTTGGTGATGATGATTTGGGACGGTGCGCATTCTATTCCTCGGGCCAGCGCAAGGTAGGCCGCGATCTCACGTCGCAGGTCCAGCTCGCCGCGCGGATCCGGGTAGATCGCGGGTGCGCTCGTTTCGGCGCGAACCGCTCTTACCCGCATTCGCGCCAGCAATTTCGCAGGAAAAGTTTCCTGCGACGGCACGCCCATCTGGAAGATCGCCGGTCCGGCCGTGAACTCCTGGTACATCTCCATGAACGAGCCGGGGTCGGGTGCCTTGTCCGGCCGCACCGGGAAGGACCGCCGGTCGGCGACATGCGTGCCGGTCGCACGGGCCGCGACGATCATTTGGTCGGATGAGAGCTTCTCATAGGCTGAGCGCACGGTGCCGCGCGCGACGCCAAGCTGAGCCGCCAGATCCTGCCATGAGGGCAGGCGTGCGCCCGGGGCGAGCACGCCGCTCTCGATGGCGGCCCTGATCCCTCTATGGATCTGCTCCGCAAGCGGCGTCTTGGCAGACCGATCGAGCTCCAGGCGCAGCGGCTTCGTCATTCCCGATGGTACAAGATTTTTGTGCGTTTTTGGTACTTTTTTGTGAACCAGGCGAGGAGCATCTGAGGGAGTAGGAGGGCTTTGATCGCCCCGATCATCAGGGAGTCGTCGGATGAGTGAACGTCTCAACTACAACCACATCGCACCGGCCGGCGCGAAGGCGCTCGGCGGAGTCTACGGCTATGTCACGCAGAGTGGGTTGCCTGGAACGCTGGTCACGCTCGTTTACCTGCGCATTTCGCAGATCAACAACTGTGCCTATTGCCTCGACCTGCATACGCGCGATCTGCTGAAGAGCGGCGTTAAGGTCGAAAAGCTCGCGCTGTTGCAGGCATGGGACGAGGCCGGCAATCTCTTCGACGAACGCGAGCGCGCAGCCCTTGCATGGGCCGAGACGGTCACCCGTGTTGCCGAGACCAACGTTCCGGATGAAGCCTATCAAGCCGCCCGCAACGTCTTCAGCGAGCGCGAACTCGTCGATCTCACAATCGCAATCAGCCTGATGAATGCGTATAATCGCATGTCGATCAGCTTCCGAAATACGCCTCACGCGGCGCTCGAGAAGGCCGCCTGATGGCTCACGCGGCATCAACTGGACGCAGGGCAGGAGCTTGACGATGACGAGCGTGATTTCCGGTGTCAGAATTCCCGACAGCCAGCTGGCGCGCGAGGCGGCCGAGCTGGTGCGCAGCTACGAAGACGAGATGCTGTTCAATCATTCCGTCCGCGTCTACGTGTTCGGCGCGATCAAGGGGCTGCGCCAGAAGCTGAAATTCGATGCCGAGCTGCTCTATGTCGCGGCGTTGTTCCACGATCTCGGTCTGGTCGATCATTTCCATTCGCAGACGAAGCGGTTTGAGGTCGACGGCGCCGACGCTGCGCGTGACTTCTTGCGGGCGCGCGGCATCGCCGAGCCGCAAGCCGATCTGGTGTGGGAAGCGATCGCACTACACACCACGCCCGGCATTCCGCAATTCATGCGGCCGGAAATCGCGCTCACCAATGCGGGCGTCCTGGTGGACGTTGTGGGCGTCGGGTTCGACGACTATACCCCGGAACAGCGCGATCAGGTGATCTCGGCGTTTCCGCGCGGTGATTTCAAGAACGAGTTCCTGAAGGTGCAGACCTGTTCGGCGCTGAAGAAGCCGCAGACGACGTTCGGGACGGTGAATTTCGACTACATCGAGGATCACGATCCCGGCTTCCGCAAGCCGAATGCGTGCACGCGCATCCGCAACACGCCCTGGCAAAGCTGAAACGACGGCGTCCGGCGCAGATCGTCATGCCACGCGATCCCTGGCGGAATTCGCGCGGCGATGATCCGGTGCCAGCGGCGGCGCTTGCGCCAGCGAGGCAGCATCGCTGCGCGAAGCGTGCGCGATCGGTGCGGACCGGCTGTCGCGCCAGGCAACGATCCAGATCAGGAATCCGAGCAGCGCCAGCGCGGCGCCGACGGGACCGGTGGAGGTCCAGCCCAGCCCTTCGCGGATGGCGAGGCCGCCGAGGAACGGTCCGAGCGCATTGGCGGTGTTGAAGGCCGAATGGTTCAGCGCGGCCGCGAGCGCCTGTGCCTCTCCCGCAACGTCCATCAGCCGAGTCTGCAGGATGGCGCCGAGCGAGACGCTGGCGCCGATGGCGAAGACGTCGGCCGCAAGCAGCCATGGATTGCCCGCGACGAGCGGGAACAGCAGCAGTGCGACGGCCGCGAACAGCAGGATGAGGCCCGCCGTCGGCATCAAGGCGCGGTCGGCAAAGCGCGGCACGAACAGATTGCCGAGCGTCGCGCCGATGCCGAATACGGCCAGGAAGAACGGGATGACGGCGGTGCTGACCTTGGTCACCTCGATCAAGGTCGTCGCAAGATAGGTATAGACCGCGAACATGCCGCCGAAGCCGACGGCGCCGATCGCCAGCGTGATCCAGACGCGGCCGCTCCTGAGCGCGCCGAGCTCGCGCAGCGGATCGGACCTGCCGGCCTGGTCCCGCGGCGCGAACAGCGCGCAGAGCACGATCGTGAGCAACGCCAGCACCGAGACGAGGCCAAAGCTGGCGCGCCAGCCGACGGCCTGTCCGATCAGATTGGCGAGCGGCACGCCGATGATGGTGGCGGAGGTCAGGCCGAGCATCACCTGGCCGACGGCCTGCGAACGACGATGCTGGGGAACCAGCGAGGCTGCGACGAGCGCGGCAATGCCGAAATAAGCGCCGTGCGGCAGGCCGGAGAGAAAGCGGGCCGCGATCATCGCGCCATAGCCGGGTGCGAGCGCGGTCAGCGCATTGCCGAGCGCGAACACGGCCATCAAGGCCAACAGCTGCGTGCGCCGCGCGAACCGCGCGCCAAGCACGGCAATCAGCGGCGCGCCCAGCACGACGCCGAGCGCGTAGGCGCTGATCGCGTGGCCTGCGGTCGGCTCGTCGATGCCGAGATCGGCGGCGAAGAACGGCAACAAGCTCATCGATGCGAATTCGGTGGTTCCGATCGCAAAGCCGCCCATTGCGAGCGAGACGAGAACGATGGCGAGGTGAGGGGGCGCGGAAGCCGATGTCGCGTGGCGCGAGGTCGCTTGAGGCGAAGTCGTCATGAGTCCTGCATTGGTGGCGTCGACGGAACCAACCCAGCGAACGTCGCCACCCCTGCAAGCTTTGTCCGTCGTACTTAAACCTGGATCAGACCGCGTCAACACCCGAGCACCGCCGAAGAGCCGGCTGCATATCAGCGTCCCACGTGTACGGGCCCTCGGTCGGCCGGCCTCGAACGGCGAGCGGGCTTCTTGGGCGGGAAGTACGGGTTCACCACGCAGCTCGCCGAGCGTCCGACGGCGAGATATCTGCACTGCTCGAGCGAGCTGTAGCGGCAGTCGAAATAGCCGACGGGGCCGTAGATCTGCATGCACACGGGATAGCTCGGATCATAGGTCTGCGCGCGCGCAGAGCCGCCCGCGAGGAGCAGGCCGGCCGCGACGAGTGCGAGGCGGGCGCTGTGCATCTCAGCGCGGCAGGTAGTAGCCCGGCGCCAGCGTGCGCGGACGATTTTGATATGCGTAGGGATCGTCGCTCTGCCCGACGAAATAGGGATTGGCGATGCAAGTGAGTGCGCGACCGGACGCGCTGGCCTGACACTGCGCGTAGGTGTCGAACCTGCAATTGCTCAGCCCCGGCCATTCATCGCCAGTGAGGCAGAAGGGATGGCTCTTGCCGAATGCGCGCGCCGGCGTGCTCGCAGTTGACGCGAGTGCAAATGTGATCAATGCGAGCGAAAGTGTGGCGACAATGGGACGAGTAACGCGACCGCGCATTTCAATTCTCCAATCACGTGAATGTGCGCGCGACGTTGTTACGCGCGCATGCAGTTTATGTCCTGTAGTCGACATTGGAACTACAGAAAACACTTGTTTCAAAGGGTTTCCAGCGCACGCTGAAAAATCTTCATTCATGAAGCGTGGGCCTTTGGAGCCAACTGTTGCGCCGTGGTTACAGCAATTCCGTCGATCGCTGTTATGACCACTGCACGGCCAGGGGGCCTAACGACGAAACTGGAACGGGACTCAAATGAAGAAGAATTTGTTGCTTGCTGCTGTGAGCCTCGTCGCGCTCAGCGCGACCGCGCCGGCGCTGGCTGCTGACCTCGCAGCACGGCCCTACACCAAGGCGCCCGCGATGGTCGCCGCGATCTACGACTGGAGCGGCTTCTACATCGGTATCAACGGCGGCGGCGGTTCGTCGCACGCGAAGTGGGATCTGGTGGGCTTCGGCCGTGACGGTTCCCACGATGCAACCGGCGGCACGGTCGGTGGCCAGATCGGCTATCGCTGGCAGTCCGGTCAGTTCGTGTTCGGCGTGGAAGGCCAGGGCAACTGGGCCGACTTCTCGGGCAGCCATGTCGGCGCGATCTCCGGCTTCACCAACAGCACCAAGATCGATTCGTTCGGTCTGATCACCGGCCAGGTCGGTTACGCCTGGAACAACGTGCTGCTCTACGTCAAGGGCGGTGCGGCTGTGGTCGGCACCAAGTACGATGCCTCGCTCGCCGGCGTGTCGCTGGCATCGGCCAACGACACCCGTTGGGGTGGCACCGTCGGCGCGGGCCTCGAGTTCGGTTTCGCCCCGAACTGGTCGGTTGGCGCCGAATACAACCACATCTTCCTCGGTGGCAACGACCGCAACCTGACCGGCCCCGCCGGTGTTCTGGCGGTCAACGTCAAGCAGGACGTCGACATGGGTCTCGTCCGCCTGAACTACAAGTTCGGCGGCCCGATGCTCGGCCGTTACTGAGACTGATCGCTCTCTTCGGAGCGGTCCTCGAAAAGCCCCGGCTTAGGCCGGGGCTTTTTTTATTGTTTGAATTCAGCAAGTTAACCATTTGATTTTCGAGCGGCCGAGATCGCTTGACTCCGAAGAACGAAATGAGAACAATGTTCTTCATACGTTCTAGTGATGGAGCAAGCCATGTTCAGGATTTTCGTGGAAGAAGCCGCCGCACTCGCCTCGATCGCGCTGTTCGTCGGGATGGTCGCGATCTGGGCCCAGGTCATACCGCAGCTCTGATTCCTGCTGGCCGCGACAGCCCGGGCTGGGGAAAAGCGGGACGACGCCGCGGATCGGCCGGTCCGGCGTGGACTCTCTGGCTGCGACGCCCCACCATTGCGAGGCGAGTCGGCAAACGAGGGCAGATGGCGAGTGCATGATGCCCTGAGGAGCCGGCGACCGCTCCATCCCATCTGCAAGAGGCCGTCACGCGACCATGCCGAGCGCCGGATTTGTTCACCTTCACGTTCACTCGGCCTATTCGCTGCTCAAGGGCTCGATCAAGATCGCCAAGCTTGCCGAGCTTGCGAAGAAGGACCATCAGCCGGCACTGGCGCTGACCGACACCGACAATCTGTTCGGTGCGCTGGAATTCTCCGACAAGATGGCTGGTTCCGGCATCCAGCCGATCGTCGGCTGCGAGCTGGCGATCGATTTCGGCGACCAGGACCCGAATGCGCGCAACGCGATGGGGCCCTCGCGCGTGGTGCTGCTGGCCGCGCAGGAGCGCGGCTATCGCAGCCTGATGCGGCTGAACTCGCGCGCGTTCCTCGAATCGCCCGATAGCCATTCCCCGTTCATCAAGTTCGACTGGCTCGAGGGCCAGAGCGAGGGACTGATCGCGCTGACGGGCGGACCGGACGGGCCGATCTCGCTGGCGCTGGCCGGCGGCATGACGGAACTCGCCGGCGTGCGATGCGAGCGTCTCGCCGCCTTGTTCGGCGATCGCCTCTACGTTGAATTGCAGCGCCACAATATCGACAAGGAGCGGCGCGTCGAAAGCGGCCTGATCGATATCGCCTACGCCAAGGGCCTGCCGCTGGTTGCGACCAACGAGCCGTATTTCGCCGCGACCGACGATTACGAAGCGCATGATGCGCTGCTGTGCATCGCCGGCGGGCGACTGATCGCGGAGACCGAGCGCGAGCAGCTCACGCCCGATCATCGTTTCAAGACGCGCGCCGAGATGGCACTGCTGTTCGCCGACATTCCGGAGGCGCTGGCCTCCACGGTCGAGATCGCCGAGCGCTGCTCGTTCCGGCCGATGACGCGCAAGCCGATCCTGCCGTTCTTCACGGTCGGCGCCGCGCAGAGCTCGGACGCCGCCTCGGTCGAGGCCGCCGAGCTGAAGCGCCAGGCGGAGGAGGGGCTCGCCAACCGCCTGCGCGTCCACGGCCTGTCGCAGGGCACCACCGAGGAGGACTACGACAAGCGCCTGGCGTTCGAGCTCGACGTCATCATGCGCATGAAATACGCGGGCTACTTCCTGATCGTGTCCGACTTCATCAAATGGGCGAAGAGCCAGGGTATTCCGGTCGGGCCGGGCCGCGGCTCCGGTGCAGGTTCGCTGGTCGCCTGGGCGCTGACCATCACCGACCTCGATCCGATCAAGTTCGGCCTGCTGTTCGAGCGCTTCCTCAACCCCGAGCGCGTCTCGATGCCGGACTTCGACATCGACTTCTGCCAGGACCGCCGCGGCGAGGTGATCAGGTACGTGCAGGAGCGTTACGGCCGCGACCAGGTCGCGCAGATCATCACCTTCGGTACGCTGCAGGCGCGCGGCGTGCTGCGCGACGTCGGCCGCGTGCTGCAGATGCCCTACGGCCAGGTCGACAAGCTGACCAAGCTCGTGCCGCAGAATCCGGCCGCACCCGTCACGCTCGCCGCCGCGATCGAGAGCGAGCCAAAGCTCCAGGCATTCCGCGACGAAGATCCGATCGTGGCGCGCGCCTTCGACATCGCCCAGCGTCTCGAAGGCCTGACGCGGCACGCCTCGACCCATGCGGCCGGCATCGTGATCGGCGATCGTCCCTTAAGCGAGCTCGTGCCGCTCTACCGCGATCCGAAGTCGGACATGCCGGTGACCCAGTTCAACATGAAATGGGTCGAGCCGGCCGGCCTCGTGAAGTTCGACTTCCTCGGCCTGAAGACGCTGACCGTGCTCGACGTTGCCTGCAAGCTGCTCAAGCCGCGCAACATCGACGTCGATCTCGCCACGCTGCCGATCGACGATGCCGAGAGCTACCAGATGCTGGCGCGCGGCGAGGTGGTCGGCGTGTTCCAGGTTGAAAGCCAGGGCATGCGGCGCGCGCTGGTCGACATGCGCCCCGACCGGTTCGAGGACATCATCGCGCTGGTGGCGTTGTATCGCCCGGGCCCGATGGCGAACATCCCGACCTATTGCGCGCGCAAGCACGGCGACGAGGAGCCGGAATATCTGCATCCCGTGCTGGAGCCGATCCTGAAGGAGACCTTCGGCGTCATCATCTACCAGGAACAGGTGATGCAGATCGCGCAGGTGATGTCGGGCTATTCGCTCGGCGACGCCGACCTCTTGCGTCGCGCCATGGGCAAGAAGATCCGCGCCGAGATGGACAAGCAGCGCGACATCTTCGTCGCAGGCGCGGTGAAGAACGGCGTGCCGAAGGGACAGGCCGAGACCATCTTCGAATTGCTGGCGAAGTTCGCCGACTACGGCTTCAACAAGAGCCACGCGGCGGCCTATGCGCTGGTGTCCTATCACACCGCCTACATGAAGGCGCATTATCCGGTGGAGTTCATCGCGGCGTCGATGACGCTCGATCTGAACAACACCGACAAGCTCTCCGAATTCCGCTCCGAGGCGCAGCGCCTCGGCATCAAGGTCGAGCCGCCGAACATCAACCGTTCCGGCGCGACCTTCGAAGTCGGCGAAAGGACGATCTACTACGCGCTCGCAGCGCTCAAGGGTGTCGGCATCCAGGCGATCGAGCAGATCATCGAGGAGCGTACCAAGCGCGGATTGTTCACCTCGCTCGCCGACTTCGCCGCGCGGGTCAATCCGCGCGCGATCAACAAGCGCATCATCGAAAGTCTCGCCGCTGCCGGCGCCTTCGACACGCTGGAGCCGAACCGCGCCCGCGTCTTCGCCGGCGCGGATTCGATCCTCGCCGCCTGCCAGCGCGCGCATCAGGCCGAGACTATCGGCCAGAACGACATGTTCGGCATGTCGGCGGACGCACCGACCATCATGCTGCCGCAGATCGAGCCGTGGCTGCCGGCCGAAAAGCTCCGCCGCGAATACGACGCCGTCGGCTTCTTCCTGTCGGGCCATCCGCTCGACGACTACGCCACCGTGCTGAAGCGGCTGCGGGTGCAGAGCTGGGCGGAATTCTCGCGTGCGGTGAAGACCGGCGCAACCGCCGGCAAGGTCGCGGCCACCGTGGTCTCGCGCATGGAGCGGCGCACCAAGACCGGCAACAAGATGGGCATCATGGGGCTCTCCGATCCCACCGGCCATTTCGAGGCGGTGCTGTTCTCCGAGGGCCTTGCGCAATATCGCGACGTGCTCGAGCCGGGCGCGGCCGTGCTGCTGCAATTGGGCGCTGAGCTGCAGGGCGAGGACGTCCGCGCCCGCGTGCTGCATGCCGAGCCGCTCGACGATGCCGCCGCCAAGACGCAGAAGGGGCTGCGCATCTTCGTGCGCGACACCAAGCCGCTGGACTCGATCGCCAAGCGTTTGGCCGGGCCCGACATGGCGGCGTCGAACGGCGCCGCGCCAAAAGTCGGCAGTCCCGGTATCGCGCCGCGCGGGAGCGGCGACGGCGAGGTCTCGCTGGTGATGATGCTCGACCTCGAGACCGAGGTCGAGATGAAGCTGCCCGGCCGCTTCAAGGTCTCGCCGCAGATCGCCGGCGCGATCAAGGCGGTCGCGGGCGTGGTGGACGTGCAGCAACTCTGACGCTTGCGCGCACTGCCGCAAACCAAAGCTTAACTAATCAACTCACGCATGGTTTCGAAGTCTGCCGGGCACAGCTATCAGTTGTTGCCCGGCGCGCAACGAAGGAAGACCAACCATGTGTGACAAATGCTCTGAAAATCCGCATCAACCGCTTGCTCCCTCCCGCCGCTCGATGATGCTTCTTGCCGCCTCCGCGCTCGGGGCGGCAGCGTTCGGCGGGGCCGCATCGGCGAAGGAAGCCAAGGCACCGCCGAAACCCCAGAACGTGCTGTCGCCCGATGCGGCGCTCAAGCGGCTGATGGAGGGCAATTCACGTTACGTGTCGGGCGTGTCGCGCCGTCACGACTTCACGCATGAGCGCGAGGCATTGGTCGGCGGTCAGAATCCGTACGCGGCTGTTTTAAGCTGCGCCGATTCCCGCATCGCACCCGAATATGCCTTCGACAGCGGACGCGGCGATCTGTTCGTGTGCCGCGTCGCCGGAAATTTTGCCGGCGAAGAGACCATTGCGAGCATGGAGTACACCGTCGCGGTGCTCGGCACGCCCCTGATCCTCGTGCTCGGCCACGACAATTGCGGCGCCGTCGACGCCACGATCAAGTCGCTGAAGGACGACAAGCCGCTGCCGGGACACATCCCCTCGCTGGTCGCCGCGATTGCGCCTTCGGTGAAGACGGCGGCCGGGCAGAGCGGCAACGCGCTCGACAACGCCATTCGCCAGAACGTCATCGACAACGTGGCCAAGCTGAAAGCGGCGGCGCCGCTCCTCAACGCGGCAGTCGAGCAGGGCAAGCTCAAGGTGGTCGGCGGCATCTATCGGCTGAGCACGGGGACCGTCGAGTTGCTTGCGCAGGGCTGAGCCCGGTTTCGGGAGCACCAGAGCCAGGCGGCCGGCCTCTGCCCGTTGGAGGGCGGCCGCCAGGCGGGGACTTGAACGAGCCTCGCGCAGTTCTTAGGCTGCGCCGCGGTTGACGTCAGGCTGAGTTGGAGCTGACGCCGGCAGCGGCGTGGCCACGCCACCGCCTCAATCCGAGCCTTTCGTTCAATCGCCGTTCAGCTGGCTGCGCGCCTCATGCGTGGTGGCTCCTCAACTACAATAGCGGGCAAGCAAGCCATGCGTGGGACGTTCAGACTCTTCATTTGCCTAATCCTGCCGATCGTGGCCCTTACCGCCGGCGCGCCGAGCGGAGCGCGCGCGCAGCAGCAGGAGAAGCGCATCGCCCTCGTGGTCGGCAACGGCGCCTATGCCAAGTCGCCGCTGGCAACCACCGCGAACGATGCCGGACTGATCGCGCAGACGCTGCAGGCGGCCGGCTTCGACGTCGTCGGCGCGCGTGATCTCGACGGCGACACGCTGCGCAAGAGCTTTCGCGACTTCATCCAGAAGGCCCAGGCCTCGGGCCCCGGCACCGTCGCGATGATCTATCTGGCCGGCTACGGCGTCCAGCTGGCGGGCGAGAACTATTTCATCCCGGTCGATTCCAACATCACCCGCGACACCGACATTCCGACCGAGGCCCTGCGGCTCAGCGACTACGCCCGCCAGCTCGCGTCGATTCCGCTCAAGGCCAACATCGTCGTGCTCGACGCGGCGCGCGCGCAGCCCTTCATCGAGGGCGGCCAGCCGATCGCGAGCGGCCTCGCCCTGGTCGAGCCCGAGCCGAACATGCTGGTCGCCTTCAACGCTGCGCCCGGCACGGTCGCGCCGGAAGAGCCGGGGCCGTACGGCATCTATGCGCAGTCGCTGGCGGAGATGATCCGCACCGGCGGCCTGCCGTTGCCCGAGGTGTTCGATCGCGTCCGCCTGCGCGTCAACGAGGCCAGCAAGGGCGCGCAGGTGCCCTGGAACGAGCAGAAAATCTCGGCACCGTTCTCGTTCTTCGAGCGCGGACCTGACGCGCCACCACCGGAGGCCGCGCCCGACCAGGTCGCCGCGCTCCGCAACAAGCCGATCCGCGATCTCGGCGTGCAGGATGCCTATGCTGCCGCGCTCGAGCGCGACACGCTGCCGGCCTATGAGGAGTTTCTCGCTGCCTATCCTGGCGATCCCCTGGCCAAGCGCGTGATGGCGATCGTGGCGGCGCGCCGCGAGGCCATCACCTGGCGGCGGACCTATCGCACCGACACGCCGGAAGCGTATTGGTCGTATCTGCGCCGCTATCCGCGCGGGCCGCACGCTGGCGACGCGCGCCGGCGTCTTGCGATCCTCACCGCGCCGCCGGAGCCGCCGCCTAGTTTTGCGATGATCGACTACGACGTGCCGCCGCCGCCGCCCCAGGAGGTGGTCTATGTCGATCGTCCGGTGCTGTATTTCAGCGATCCCGATTTCGGCTTCGCGCCGCCACCGCCGCCGCCGGTCTATTATCTGCCGCCGCCGCCGCCGGATTTCGTCGTGCTGCCGCCGCCGATGCCTGTCATCGGCCTGTTCGTGCTGCCGCAGCCGGTGTTCGTGCCGATCCCCGTGTTCGTCAGGCCGCCGGTCTATGTCGCGCCGCCGCCAAACAACATCATCTACCAGAACATCCACAACACGACGGTCATCAACACGGTGATCAACCGTCCGCCGGCGCCTGCGCCTGCACCCGCCGCGGGGCCGGGACCTGGTCAGGTCAATCTGGCGCCGGCTGTTGCCGGCCGTGCCAACCCGGCAGGCCCGGCCGTGCCGCAGGCGGTCGCGCAGCGCGCCGCGCTGATCCAGCAGGGCAAGGCGCCGATGCCGCCGAGCGCGACGATCCAACCGACGGCGAAGCCCGGCACGCTCCCGGGGACGATCCAGCCGTTGGCCAAGCCCGGCCCCCCGCCGACAACGTCGGCAGCCGTCGCGCCGACCGCAGCGCCGCCGGTCGCGCCACAGACCAAGCTGCCGCAGGCCAATACCTTGCCGGTCCCCGGTGCCCATGGTGGACCGCCGACGCCACCGGCGGGGGCAGGGACCCTGCCGGGCGGCAAGCCCGCGCCGGGGGCGACCGCTCCGACGGCGACTG
>NZ_CAKZJO010000104.1 GCF_936943645.1 uncultured Bradyrhizobium sp.
CGGAAGAGACTCGGGATTTCCACATGCGATAGCCCTGCCCTCCAGGGGAGGGTAAGATTCGGCCTACCCGTGCCGGTGCCCGTGCTTGCGCGACTTCCCCGGCTTGCCCTCGCCGGTCGGGATCATCACCACGCGGCCGTAGCGCACGCCGCGTTCGGCGATGATGTGGTCGGCGAAATGCTTGACCTCATCGGCCGAGCCGCGCAGCGCCGTCATCTCCATGCAATTGTCGTCGTCGAGATGGACGTGCAGCGTCGCCAGCGCGAGGTCGTGGTGGCCGTGGAATTCCTGCACCAGTCGCTTCGACAGATCGCGGGCGGCGTGGTCGTAGACATAGACGAGGCCGGCAACGCATGGACCGGTCTGCGCGGTGTCCTCGGTGCTCTGTTGCAGGCCGGCGCGGGCGAGATCGCGGATGATCTCGGAGCGGTTCTGGTAGCCGCGTGCTTCCGCCGCCGCGTCGATCTCCGCCAACAGATCGTCCTCGATCGTGATCGTAATTCGCTGCATCGGGTCCTCTCCGCGCATACCGCCGAATGGCTGTTTTACACGGATTTGGTCACTCTCACAGCTGCGTCGCACGCAGGCGCAGCGCATTCCCGACCACGCTCACCGAGGACAGCGCCATCGCCGCCGCCGCGATGATTGGCGAGAGAAGCACGCCGAATGTGGGATAGAGGATGCCGGCTGCGATCGGAATTCCGGCGGCGTTGTAGATGAAGGCGAAGAACAGGTTCTGGCGGATGTTGCTCATGGTCGCCTGCGACAGTTTTCGCGCGCGGACGATGCCGATGAGATCGCCCTTGAGCAGGGTCACGCCAGCGCTCTCCATGGCGACGTCCGTGCCGGTGCCCATGGCGATGCCGACTTCGGCGGCCGCCAGCGCCGGCGCATCGTTGACGCCGTCGCCGGCCATCGCAACGACGCGGCCGGCCTTCTGCAGTCTTGTGACCACCGCGCTCTTCTGATCCGGCAGCACCTCGGCTTCGACCTCGGCGATGCCGAGCCGGCGCGCCACCGCTTCCGCCGTGGTGCGGTTGTCGCCGGTCAGCATGATGACCTTGATACCCTCGGCAGCGAGCGTCTTCAGCGCCTCCGGGGTCGAGGGCTTGACCGGATCGGCGATCGCGAACAGGCCGGCCAGCCGGCCATCGACGGCCATGTTGATCACCGTCGCGCCGTCGCCGCGCAGCCGTTCGGCTTCGGTGTCGAGCGCCCCGGTGTCGAGCGCCCCGGTGTCGACGCCAATCGACGTCAGATATTTTGCGTTACCGAGCGCGATGGTCTTGCCGTCGACCTTGCCGGTGGCGCCCTTGCCGGTCGGCGAGTCGAAGTGCTCGACCTGGCCGAGGGCAAGCTGCTTCTCTTTGGCCGCGCGCACGATGGCGTCGGCCAGGGGATGCTCGCTGGCGCGCTCGACGCTGGCTGCAAGCCGGAGGATGTCGTCCTCCGCAAAACCGGACGCGGGCACAAGCGCGACCACCTTGGGCTTGCCTTCGGTCAGTGTTCCCGTCTTGTCGACCACCAGCGTGTCGATCTTTTCCATCCGCTCCAGCGCCTCGGCGTTCTTGATCAGCACGCCACCTTGCGCGCCGCGGCCGACGCCGACCATGATCGACATCGGGGTCGCCAGTCCCAGCGCGCAGGGGCAGGCGATGATCAGCACGCTGACGGCGGCGACGAGACCGAAGGCCAGCCGGGGCTCCGGTCCGAACCAGGCCCAGGCTGCAAACGCGACAAGGGCGACAGCGATGACGGTCGGCACGAACCAACCGGCAACTTGGTCGGCCAGACGCTGGATCGGCGCGCGCGAGCGCTGTGCATCCGCGACCATCTGCACGATCTGCGACAGCAGCGTCTCGCGTCCGACCTTGTCGGCACGCATGATGAAGCTGCCCGACTGATTCAGCGTACCCGCGATGACCTTTGCGCCAGTTTCCTTGGTGACCGGCATGGATTCGCCCGTGACGAGGGATTCGTCGAGCGAAGAGCGCCCTTCCAGGATGACACCGTCGACCGGCACCTTCTCGCCGGGGCGAACGCGCAAGCGATCGCCGGCATGAAGCGTGTCGATCTCGACTTCATGCTCGCTGCCGGTATCGTCAACGCGGCGCGCGGTCTTCGGGGCGAGCTGCAGCAGCGCCTTGATCGCCCCGGAGGTCGCGTCGCGCGCACGCAGCTCCAGCACCTGGCCGAGCAGCACCAGCACGGTGATGACGGCCGCCGCCTCGAAATAGACCGCGACCGCGCCTTCATGGCCGCGAAACGTATCGGGGAAGGCCTGCGGCACGAGCGTGCCGGCGAGGCTGTAGACATAGGCAACCCCGGTGCCCATCGCGATCAGCGTGAACATGTTGAGATTGCGCGTCAGCAGCGACTGCCAGCCGCGCACGAAGAATGGCCAGCCGGCCCACAGCACCACGGGCGTCGCGAACACGAGCTGGATCCAGTTCGACAGCGTCGGGTCGATCCAGTTGTGCGGGCCGGCGAGGTGGCCGCCCATCTCCAGCACCACCGCCGGCAGCGCCAGCGCGCCGCCGATCCAGAACCGCCGCGTCATGTCGGCGAGCTCCGGATTGGGACCGGTCTCCAGGCTCGCGACCTCCGGCTCCAGCGCCATGCCGCAGATCGGGCAACTGCCGGGTCCGACCTGGCGGATCTCCGGATGCATCGGGCAGGTGTAGATCGTGCCCGCGGGCATCTCGGGCTCGGGTGCCTTCTCCTTGGCGAGATATTTGGCGGGATCGGCCGCGAACTTGGTGCGGCAGCCCGCCGAGCAGAAATGGAAGGTCTTGCCCTGATGGTCGAAGTGGTGCTTCGAGGTCGCGGGATCGACGCTCATGCCGCAGACAGGGTCTTTGACCTTGGTCGCGGTGTCGCCGTGATCATGCGCGTGATGGGCATGGCCGGAATGATCGCCGTGTCCGCCGCAGCACGAGGAAGCTGCAGGCTTGGCGGCCGGCGGCGCCGCCTTGCTCGAACAACCGCATCCGGCGTGAGCGTCTGCGTCGTGATCATGCCCGTGTTTCGCGTCGTTCATTGCCCTGCTCCGGCTGTATCCGGGTCCTGCCTAGACTCTTGCAACCAATACCCGGTAGGGGTATATAGACCCCATGCGCAAGGACATCAAGGCATCTGTCGGAAAACGCCTCGGCCGGATCGAGGGTCAGGTTCGCGGCCTCTCGAAAATGGTAGAGGAAGACCGCTACTGCATCGACATCGTGACGCAGATCTCGGCGGTGCGTGCCGCGCTGCGCCGGGTCGAGGAAGAGATCCTGAAGGACCACGTCGCCCATTGTGTCGAGCACGCGATCGCGAGCGGCGACAAGGCCGACCAACGTTCGAAGATCGCGGAGCTGATGGCGGTGATCGGACGGGCGGAGCGGTAGTTCGCGCTCTTCCCGGCTGTCGTGGCGCAAGGCCGTCGTCCCTGCGAACGCAGGGACCCATAGTCACAGGCAGATGTTGGGCTACGGCTAGTCGTGCGGTACTTCTACCGCAGGCAATCGATAGATCGCGCGGTATGGGTCCCTGCGTTCGCAGGGACGACAGCGAGATTTACGCCGCAATCTCGCAAATATCTCCGCGATGCCGCGCGCGGTACGTCGCGAGTTCGTTGAGTAGCACAAAATGCTCGGAGAACGCGGCTTCCATCTCGGCCGCCGCCTCGCGCATCACTTGCTCAGCCGGAATCTCATCCGGCGCTTCTTGGTCAATCGCTTCAGGAACGAGCGGCGGCGCACTGATCGTTTCTGGAAACACACTGAATGTGCCCGCTACCTCCTCGAGCGGCTTCTGCTTGTCGGCCCAGTGCAGCGCGGTGTAGTCGAATCCGTGCACGATGGTGGGTTTGACGACTTCGAAATAGGGCGAGATGTCGAAGTCGCGGGGCATGTAGAGCGAGGAATCGCGGATGTGCAGGATCTCGCGACGGGCGGCGCGGCTGCCGGCCTTGGTGATCTTCGGCAGGATCGGATAGCGCACCGCATCGAACGCCTGCGCGATCAGCGCCGAGCAGATGATCTTGGTCGGATCGCCCGAGCCGATCGCGATCATGCGTCGCCGCCAGCGCTGCGGCACCGGCAGCGGAAACAGGAATCGCATGAGGTCGACGATGTTCTTGGTGTCGTAGCCGAAGCCGATGCGGTTGATCGCATAACGGCAGACCGTGGTGCGGTCCTCATAGGACAGCCCGACCGGTCGGCAGACGCGGGTGTGATAGGGGAAATATTTCGACAGCGGTGCCGAGGTGACGCCTTCGCCGATATTGGCCTCGATCAGCACGTGCGGCTCGCCGTCGGGTTCCTCGGCGCCTTCGACCGGGCCGACATAGAGCGCGGCATGCGACCAGGTCGACTGCGTCAGATATTTGATGATGCCGGAGATGCGGTTGTTGCCCTCGACCAGCAGCACGTCGCCGGGTTCGATGACGCCGCGCAGGTGCTCAGGGTCGCTCGGCGTGAACGGCTCGTAGCCGGGCACCTCCTTGGAGAGGTACGCGGCAATCAGCTTGCCGACTGAATCTAGGACCGTCCCCATTTCAAACTCCCCCCACGGCCTTTTCCGACCGTCTTTTTCCCTTCTCTATCATGGTCGAAACGTCTTGCAATTCGGTTCATCAGTCCGTGAGGTCAAGCACGATTGATTCACCATGATGGTTGCCGTGCAACATCAGATGCGGCAAGGTTCGCTGAGTGTTCCCGTCAGCCGCAAGTCCTCGGAAACCATGACATGACAATCACGCGCCGCGGTTTCCTTGTCGCGTCGGCGGCCGTTGCTGCGATGCCGATCCTGCGCGCAAGTGCCGCGCCCCTGCCGCGCGAGGCCGACATCGTCGTGATCGGCGCGGGGGCTGCCGGAATCGCCGCAGCGCGGCGCATCATGGCAACGGGCCGCAAGGTCATCGTGCTGGAAGCGGGAGCCCAGATCGGTGGACGCTGTATCACCGACAGCACGACCTTCGAGGTGCCGTTCGAGCGTGGCGCGCGCTGGATGCACAATCCCGACACCAATCCGATGATCCGGCTTGCGCGCAATGTCGGGCTGGATGTGTTGCCGGCTCCCACGGGCCAGAAGATGCGCATCGGCCGTCGCAACGCGCGCGCAGGCGAAACCGAGCAGTTCCTGGCCGCGCTGGTGCGCGCCAACCGCGCCATCGACGAGGCCTCGCGGGCCAAGCTGGACACCTCCTGCGCCTCAGTCCTGCCCAAGGATCTCGGCGACTGGGCGGGCGCGGCCGAATTCATGCTGGGCGCGGGCTTTGCCGGCAAGGACCTGAAGGAGCTGTCCGCAATCGACAAGGGGCGTGCGCAGGATCGCAACGCGGCGATTGCGTGTCGTCAAGGTCTGGGCACGCTGATCACGAAGCTCGGCGAGCAGGCGCCGGTGGCGCTGTCGACGCCGGCGAGCCGGATCGCCTGGAGCAACCGCGACGTCAGCGTCGAGACGCAAGCCGGCAAGATCGCCGCGCGCGCCGTCATCGTCACGGTCTCAACCAACGTGCTGACATCGGGCATGATCAAGTTCACGCCCGATATTCCCAAACGCACGTTGGACGCGGCGTCGAAACTCGGCCTCGGCAGCTACGATCGCATCGTGCTGCAGCTGCCGGGTAATCCGCTCGGCCTGTCGCGCGACGATGTCCTCATCGAGCAGAGCAACTCGACGCGCACCGGCATGATGTTTGCCAATATCGGTGGCTCCTCGCTCTGCTCCATCGATGTCGGCGGCGCGTTCGGCCGCGACCTTTCCGAGCAGGGCGAGAAGGCGATGGCCGCCTTCGCGCAGGAATGGATCACAAAGCTGTTCGGCAGCGAAGCCGCGTCCGCCGTGCAGAAGACCAGCGCGACGCGATGGAATGCGTCGCCTTACGTGATGGGCGCGATGTCGGCGGCCTCCCCGGGCGGTCAATTGTCACGAAGAATCCTGACAGAGCCGATCGGCAACGTGTTCCTCGCAGGCGAGGCCACCCACGAGACGCTGTGGGGCACCGTCGATGGCGCCTGGGAAAGCGGCGAGCGCGCCGCGGACGCCGCCTTGCGCAAGATCGGTGCACTGAAGGACGAGCCCGCCGACGTGCCGACGCAGTCGACGAAGAAGCGGCGCGTGCCGAGGCCGCATTAGGGCAATCTGCTGCAAAACACTCCGCTGTCGTCCCGGACAAGCGCGCCTCAAGGCGCGCGCCGATCCGGGATCCATAACCACAGGGAGTAGTTTGACGAAGACTCGCGGTGACCAGCTCGCACTAAAAGAGCTGACCGGGGTAATGAGTCCCCGCGTTCGCAGGGACGACGGCAGGGGCTACCGCAAGATCCCGTCCAGCGCCGGCAGTCCGAAAACCACCGCCATCGCGATCAGCGCGTAGCAGATGCCGCGAAACATCTTTTCGCTCGCACGGCCGAACAGCGAGGCGCCGAAAGCAACGCCAACCGCATAGACCGGCCCCACGATCAGCGAGAGCACCAGAGATTCGCGGCTGATCAGCCCCGTGGTCGCATAGCTGACCATCGAGAAGAAATCGGACGCGCCGAAGAACAGCAAGATGTTGGCGCGTGCGACGATCGGGGCGATCGGGCGTCCCAGCCAATAGCCGACGATCGGCGGGCCGCCGGTCTGCGCGAGGCCGCTGCAAAAGCCCGAGAGGCCACCAATGCCGACCGAGAGCCAGGCGTGGTCCTTGCCGCGATAGCGCCAGCCTGAGAGCAGCAGAAGCAGCAGCGCGGCGACGAAGCAGGAGATGATCCAGCGCGTGGTGACGGGCTCGAGCACGCTGAGGAAATAGGTGCCGACGGGGACGCCGACCAGCGCGCCCAGCACGATCACGGCGGTCGCCTTGCGGTCCGCCTTGCGCCAGGCGTCCGGCAGCAGCGGCGCCGCCGCGACGAAATCGATGACGAGCAAGAGCGCCGCGACCAGCCGGGGCGCTGCGAAGCTGCTGGCCAGCGGCATAAAGATCAGCGCCGAGCCGAAGCCGGAGAAGCCGCGGGCGGTGCCCGAAACGAAGGCGACGGCGCAGAGCGCCATCGCAATGGTGAGGCTGACGTCCTTCGGAAGTAAATCCGCGAAGGTCATCCGCGCAAGACGCCGCCGGTCTTCTTGGTGACCTCGGCGACGATCTTGGCCGCGACGGCTTCGATCTCCTGATCGGTCAAGGTCTTCTCGCGCGGCTGGAGCGTGACCGCGACCGCGATCGATTTCTTGTCGTCGTCGATGCCCTTGCCCTCGTAGACGTCGAAGACGTTCACGCCGGTAATCAGCTTCTTGTCGACACCCTGCGCGGCACGCACGATGTCGGCGGCTTTGACGGTGCGGTCGACGATGAAGGCGAAGTCGCGGGACACCGGCTGGAACGCCGACAGCTCGATCAGGGGCTTTGCGCGCGTCGGCTTCTTCTTGGCCTCGGGGATGCGGTCGAGGATCACCTCGAACACGACGAGCGGGCCGTCGGCGCCGAGCGCCTCGAGCGCGCGGGGATGCACCTCACCGAAATAGCCGAGCACGTTCTGCGGCCCGATCTGGATCGTGCCGGAGCGCCCGGGATGCAGCCATTTCGGGCCGCCCGCGACGATCTGCAGCGCCTGCATCGGCGCGCCGGCTGCTGCCAGCACCGCAAGTGCATCCGCCTTGGCGTCGAATGCATCGGCTGGCGCCGAGCCGGTCCAGTGCCGTCCGAGTCCTTCGGACGACGCAAAGCCGCGGCGCACGCCGCTCGCCGCCATGAACTGGTCCTGCGGACGATCGCCCTTGAAGATCTGGCCGACCTCGAACAGCGCGACGTCGCTCACGCCGCGATTGGCGTTGGCTTGAGCCGCTGCGATCAGGCCCGCGAGCAGGGTCGGGCGCATGTCGGAGAGGTCGGACGCGATCGGGTTGGCCACTTCGAGGTCGCGCTGGCCGCCGCCGAACAATTCGGCAGCAATCTTGGTGATGAACGACCAGGTCACGGCCTCGACGATGCCGCGGCTCGCCAGCGCACGCCGGGCGCGGCGGGTGCGCAGCTGCAGCGGCGTCAGCACCGGCTTGCGCGCGTCGTCGCCGCGCTCGAACGGTGTCATCGGCACCTTGTCGACGCCGAAGATGCGGACGATCTCCTCGACGATGTCGGCCTTGCCGTGCACGTCGGAGCGCCACGAGGGCACCGCGACCTTCACGACCGGGCCGGGGCCCGCCATCATGAAGCCGAGATGCGTCAGGATGCGCTTCATCTCCGGCTGCGGCACCTCGATGCCGGAGAGGCGCTTCACTTCAGTGATCGGGAAATCGATCACGCGGTCATCGGCAAAGGACTTGCCGACCACGACGTTCTCTGACGGCGTGCCGCCGCACATCTCCATCACCAGCCTGGTCGCGAGCTCGAGGCCGGGCACCATGAAGGCGGGATCGACGCCGCGCTCGAAGCGGTAGCGCGCGTCCGAATTGATGCCGAGCTTGCGGCCGGTCTGGGCGATGTTGATCTCGTTCCACAACGCCGATTCGATCAGCACGTCGGTAGTGCTCTCGTCGCAGCCCGAGGCCTCGCCGCCCATGATGCCGGCAAGCGATTCCACGCCATGCTCGTCGGCGATCACGCAAGTTGAGGGATCGAGATTGTAGGTGCGGCCGTCGAGCGCGAGCAGCGTCTCGCCGTCGCGCGCGCGGCGCACCACGAGATTGCCCTTCACCTTGTTGGCGTCGAACACGTGCAGCGGGCGCGCGCGGTCGTAGGTCATGAAGTTGGTGATGTCGACCAGCGCGTTGATCGGGCGCAGGCCGATTGCCGTCAGTCGCTTCTGCAGCCATTCCGGCGACGGTCCGTTCTTCACACCGCGCACGAGGCGGAGCGCGAAGCCGGGACAGAGCGTGGCGTCCTCGACCGTGACCTTCACGGGACACGGAAATTCGCCCTTGATCGGCTTGATCGTGGGGTCCTTGAACTTGCCCATGTCGGCGGCGGCGAGGTCACGCGCGATGCCGTGCACGCCGGTGCAGTCCTGCCGGTTCGGCGTCAGATTGATCTCGACCACGGGATCGCCGAGCGCGGCCCATTCGGCATAGCCGGCGCCAACAGGGGCATCCGCCGGCAATTCCATGATGCCGTCATGATCGTTGGAGATCTGCAGCTCTGCGGCCGAGCACAGCATGCCGCGGCTCTCCACGCCGCGAATGGTGCCGACGCCCAGCGTGATGTCCTTGCCGGGAATGTAGGTTCCGGGCGGCGAGAACACGCTGACGAGACCCGCACGCGCATTCGGCGCGCCGCACACCACCTGCACCGGCGCACCGCCATCGCCGGTGTCGACCATGCAGACGCGCAGGCGATCCGCATTCGGATGCTGCTCGGCCGAGATCACCTTCGCGATGGTGAAGGGTTTCAGCGCCTTCGCCTTGTCCTCGATGTTCTCGACCTCGAGCCCGATCATGGTGAGCTTCTCGGCGAGCCTGTCGAGCGGCTCGTCGGTCTCGAGATGGTCCTTCAGCCAGGAGAGGGTGAATTTCATGGCTGTTTCTTCTCCACGGAGACGGTCTGCTCCCTCTCCCGCTTGCGGGGGAGGGCTGGGGTGGGGGCTCTCTCCGCGACGGTGGTCGCGATTGTTTCGAGAACGCCGCCACGATTGGTCATGACGTCGAGATTGCTGAAGCGAAGCACCTTGAATCCCTTCGCTTCGATCGCGGCAGAGCGACGCGCGTCGGCGCGTTCGCCTTCATCAGTGAAGTGCTGGCCGCCATCGAGCTCGATGACGAGCTTGGCGGCGTGGCAGATGAAATCGGCGATGTAGCGATCGATCGGCACCTGGCGACGGAAGCTCGCGCCGTTCAATCGGTGGCCGCGCAGCTCCGACCAGAGGATGCGCTCCGCATCGGTCAAGTCGCGCCTGAGCGCGCGCGCATTGCCTCGCAGCTTGCCTGAGACCGTCCAGTCCGGATGTTCAGGATCGACCATTGGCAACCCCATCGCCGAGAGACCCCCACCCCAACCCTCCCCCGCAAGCGGGAGAGGGAGTCCGACCGTCCTTGTGGCTAGAGCAATCGTGTCCCGGCAAGCGTTCACGAGCTCAGCCCTCCGGCAAGCGTTGGCACTTCGAGCGGCTTGAAGCCGTAATGGGACAGCCAGCGGACGTCGCTGTCGAACAGCTGGCGCAGGTCGGCGATGCCGTATTTCAGCATGGCGATGCGGTCGATGCCCATGCCCCAGGCAAAGCCCTGGTACTCGTCGGGATCGATGCCGCAGGCGCGCAGCACGTTCGGATGCACCATGCCGCAGCCGAGAATCTCCAGCCAGTCCTCGCCCTCGCCGAAGCGGATCTCGCCCTTGTCGCGGCGGCACTGGATGTCGACTTCCAGCGACGGCTCGGTGAACGGGAAGAACGACGGGCGGAAACGCATGTTGATGTGGTCCACCTCGAAGAACGCCTTGCAGAACTCGTGCAGGATCCATTTGAGGTGGCCGAGATGCGAGGTCTTGTCGATGACGAGGCCTTCGACCTGGTGGAATTGCGGCGTGTGGGTCGCGTCCGAATCGATGCGGTAGGTGCGGCCCGGGCAGATCACGCGGATCGGCGGCTTCTGGCTCAGCATGGTGCGCACCTGCACCGGCGAAGTGTGGGTTCGCAGCAGCATTCGCGAGCCGTCTTCCTTCGGATGGAAGAAGAACGTGTCGTGCATCTCGCGCGCCGGATGACCTTCCGGGAAGTTCAGCTTGGTGAAGTTGTAATCGTCGGTCTCGATGTCGGGGCCTTCGGCGACCGAGAATCCCATGTCGGCGAAGATCGTGGTCAGTTCGTCCCAGACCTGGCTCAGCGGATGGATGCGGCCGGCCTCCGCCGGCGCATCGCGCAGCGGCAGGGTGACGTCGACGGTTTCGGACGCGAGCCGGGCATCGAGCGCGGCCGATTTCAGCACATCGCGCCTTGCGGCCAGCGCCGCAGTGACCTTGTCCTTGGCCTGGTTGATCGCCGCGCCCTGGGTCTTGCGTTCGTCGGGCGACATTTTGCCGAGCGTGGCGAGCAGCGCGGAGATCGAGCCCTTCTTGCCGAGCGCTGCGACGCGCACCGCTTCGAGCGCGGCTTCGTCGCCGGCGGCGGCGACGTCGGCGATGATCTGGGCTTGGAGCTGGGCTAGATCGGTCATGGCAATCCCTTTTGGCCAGGATGCTGAGCCGATGATCCTAGCCCGTTACGCCCGGCCCAAAAGCGCGAAGCGCGTCTTCGCGTTAGATGCGCCGGGCTTCCACGTCGGAGAAGTGTTTGCGCGAGAGACGGCCGGGGCAGTCAAGCGCAAGACGCGCCTCTGCCCGGGCCATCACAAGCTGAACGCTGCGCAGCGCACAGTGGAGGACAGCTTTTACGCCGTCCAGTGCAGCCTTCTAGGCGGCGAGAGCGGCTTTGGCCTTCTCGGCGATCGCCTGGAACGCCGCAGGCTCGCTGATCGCGAGATCCGACAGCACCTTGCGGTCCACGGTGATCCCCGACTTGGCCATGCCGTCGATAAACTTGCTGTAGGTCAGGCCGAACGGACGGACGGCAGCGTTGATGCGCTGGATCCAGAGCGCGCGGAACGTCCGCTTCTTACGCTTGCGGTCGCGGAAGGCGTATTGCTGGGCCTTCTCCACGGCCGGCTTGGCAGCGCGGATGGTGTTCTTGCGGCGGCCGTAGAAGCCCTTGGCGGCCTTGTAGACTTTCTTGTGCTTGGCGTGGGCGGTCACACCGCGTTTGACGCGTGCCATGACGAATATCCTTCAGAGATGACTTAGGTTTGGGATCGCCGCGAAAGGCGCGGCGGAGCTGGCAATGATCTTGGACGATCGCTGGACGCGATCAGGCGTTCGGCAAGAAGTACTTCTTGACGTTGTCGCCGTCGGTCTTGAACAGCACGGCGGTGCCGCGCAGCTGACGGATCTGCTTCTTCGTCCGCTTGATCATGCCGTGACGCTTGCCGCGATGGGCGAACATCACTTTGCCGGTGGCAGTCACCTTGAAGCGCTTTTTGGCGCCCGATTTGGTCTTCAACTTGGGCATTTGGCTCTCCTAATGGCCACAGAATTCCGCCCGCGAAGGCGGCTGGCCGTCAAAAATGCTCGTTAGAGCGTTGATTGTGCTCAGGTTTTGCGAACAAGCGCAAAGCCCACACGAAACACCGCCACGGCAGCCCTTAATCAGCCGGGCGATGAAGGCCGGGCTTATGACAGGAAACGGGCGAATTGGCAACGATGAACCGGCGGAACCTGGCCGCCGACTATTCGGAATTGCTACCTTCATGTCCAAGTTTGTCGCCTGGAGCAGGACCAAAATGGCTCATTTCCCCCAATCGCTTCCGTCCTTCACCAATTTCGCTCGTCCGCGCCATCTGGCGCTGTTCGCCGTGCTGGCCACGGCCGCGCTGCCATCGACGGCCGACGCCCGCGGCGCCGGCTATGACGGCATCTGGAACGTCACTTTCGCCACCACACGGGGCAATTGCAGCTCCGGCTACAGCGTCCCCTTCACCGTGACCGGCAGCCGGGTCTCCTCCGCCGGCGGAGGCCGGGTCACGGGCAGGGTCAATCGGGGCGGCGCCGTCGCCGTTCAGGTCTCGGTCGGCGCCTCCCATGCCAGCGGCGGCGGCCGGCTCGCCGGCGTGAACGGCACCGGCTCCTGGAAGGGCGTCATTTCCGGCGACCAGTGCAGCGGTACCTGGCAGGCGACGCGGACGTAGTCGCCGGGAAGGTGGCGCGCTCCTTCCCCAGCATACGGGGGAGGGTCAGGAGAGGGTGCAGCGCCCGCGGCTTTTACCTCGCCCAAAAAAACAAAACGGCCCGCCGGAGATCCGGACGGGCCGTCGAATCCTTAGTCCTGAACGGCAGCCGTCAGCGCGGCGCCAGCACCATGACGACCTGACGGCCCTCAAAGCGCGCGTCCTGCTCGACCTTGGCGAGCTCGGCCACGTCGGTCTTGATCTTGTCCAGCAGCTTGGTGCCGATCTCCTGGTGCGCCATTTCGCGGCCGCGATAGCGCAGCGTGATCTTGACCTTGTCGCCCTCTTCGAAGAACCGCTGCATCGCGCGCATCTTCACGTCGTAATCGTGGTCGTCGATCATCGGGCGGAGCTTGATCTCCTTGATCTCGACGATCTTCTGCCGCTTGCGGGCTTCGGCAGCCTTTTTCTGGGCGGAATACTTATACTTCCCGTAGTCCATGATCTTGCAGACGGGAGGGCTGGTATTCGGCGAAATCTCGACCAGATCCATGCCGGCTTCCTGAGCCATGCGAATGGCGACGACGGTCTCGACCGTGCCTTTGTTGTCACCGGTCTGATCGATCAGCTGGATCTGCGCATTGCGAATATCATCATTGATGCGCGGCCCGTCTTTGCTGGCAACGGGCGGGGCTTTATTGGGACGGCGAATGGGTGGTTCTCCAAAGTTGTGAAAGAAGCGGCTATCTTGAAGGAAGATGCGGTTGCCGGCAAGCAAGTCGCTCGTGCGGCAAGCGAAAAACCCTCAAATGCGAGGCATTTTAGTCACGCCTGGGCACGCTGATCGACATAGACACCTTGCTTCTGTTCCGCAAGCGTCCCAAAGGGCCAATGCCACATCCAGTCGCCTCGCTGGAGGCGCCCCTGACAGCTCAAACTGCAAAACCAGAGTAAACGTTCCATGACCGATGCAATTGCCGATGCCGTCCTCGACTTCATCGAATTGGGCGAGGGGCCGGCCGCGCGCAGGATCGCGGTGCGCCACCGTGCCGGGAAGGCTCCGGGGCCCGGCCTGGTCTGGCTGGGCGGATTCAAGTCCGACATGCAGGGCGGCAAGGCCGTGGCGCTGGACGGTTGGGCCCGTGATCACGGCCGCGCAATGGTCCGGTTCGACTATTCCGGCCACGGCGAATCCGGAGGTGATTTCGCCGACGGAACCATCGGCAGCTGGCTCGAGGATAGCGTCGCGGTCTTCGAACGTTTTTGCGACGGTCCACAGGTCCTGATCGGTTCATCCATGGGCGGCTGGATGGCGCTGCTGCTCGCGCGCGAGATCAAGAAGCGATCCGGCAGGGGATCACTGGCGGGCCTCGTGCTGATCGCACCGGCGCCCGACTTCACCGAAGAGCTGATGTGGAAGAAGTTTCCGCCCGCGGTGAAGCAGGAGATCGAGACCAAGGGCTTCTGGCTGCGCCCGTCGGAGTATGGCGACGGCTCGCCCTATCCGATCACGCGGAACCTGATCGAGGAGGGGCGCAATCACCTCGTGCTCGGCAGCGCCATCGATCTCGGCTGTCCCGTCCGCATCCTGCAAGGCGCGCAGGACCCTGACGTGCCCTGGCAGCACGCCTTCGCGCTGACGCATCGCCTGCCGGCCGACGACGTCGTGCTGACCATGATCCAGGACGGCGACCACCGCCTCTCCCGCCCGCAGGACATCGCGCGCATTCTTGCCGCGGTGGCGGAGATCGGGTGAAGTGAGCCACAACAAGAAATGCCGGGAGGCAATCCAATGACCGCCACCGCCATGTTGCGCGCGTTCTGCGAGGCCGTCGAGCAGCGCAACGGCAAAGCCTTCGCCGATCTCTTCACCGAGGACGGCGTCTACCACGACGTCTTCTACGGCGCCTTCGCGGGCCGTGCGAAGATCGCCGAAATGATCGACGACTGGTTCTATCGCACGGCGACCGATTTTCGCTGGGACATGCATGCCCCCGTGTCGGACGGCACCACGCTCTATGCGCGCTACACGTTCAGCTACAGATCGACGCTGCCCGAAGCGAATGGTGCACGGGCGATGTTCGAGGGCGTCGCGATCATGACGTTACGCGAGGGCAGAATCGTCAGTTATCACGAGGTCGCCAACACCGCGCCGGCCTTCGTCGACCTGAAGTTCGCGCCGGAGCGGATCGCGAAGATCGTCGCCAAGCAGGGCGCGGAATTGAAGGCGAGGCCGGAGATGCAGCGGCATCTCGGTTAGCCAGCCGTCCCCTTAAGGCGGCGGCACCTTCGCCATCGGCTTGCGCTGCGCCAGCGCCGCGACCGTGGCGGTGCCGATCGGGCCCTGCTCGTCATAGAGCCAGCACTCGCCGATCGCGACGCCGTCGGTGGCCTGATGGTTCACCACGTCGAAGCCGATCCACTTCGTCACCGGCAGGCGGTGCAGATAGATCGTCACGTCGCTGTTGATGTAGCCGAGCCCCTTGTCGCCGGCGTTCGCAAACGGGCTGGCGAAATCGGCGCCAACGGCGACATGGACGAACGGCGTCATCGCAACGCCGGCGACGAGCTCGCGCACCTCGCTCATCCACAGCCGTCGCGGTCCGAGCGAGCCCATATGGCCGACGATGGGACGCGTCGTCCATTTGCCGTTCATGCCAAGCCTGGGATCGCTGGGCTTGGGAATGTCATCCGGCTTCGGCACGTCCCAGCTCGGCGGCGACCAGACATTGCCATCAGGATTTTGCGTCTTGCGCAGCAACTGGCACGAGGCCCGCGCCATGCTGACGCCGCCGGAGACGAACTCGGCTTCCACCACACGAATGCGCAGACCATCGCGCACCAGGCGCGTCGTCACCTCGATCGGCTTGTCGATGGTCGGCAGCCGAAACATGTCGACGGTGAGCCGTGCCGGCACGAATTCCGGACCGGAATGGCGCTCCTCGATGGCAAAGCCGAGCAGGCCGACGATGACGCGTCCGTGCAGCGATTTCGGGTCCCACGGACCGTTCGCCACTTCCGTCGGGTGGAATGTCTCGCCCTCACGGGTGAAGAAAGGCATGTTTGTTGTCATGCGCGCGACTTTGCGGGAAGCGGCGCGGAAATCAAGTGTGGTGAGACGCGCGCACCGTGACCACAACAATGGTGCCATCGCCCGACTTGATCGGGCGATCGAGTACTCCGAGACGTCAGTGATCGACTCGATAGGCCGCAGCGTACTGGATTCCCCGCCCCCGTGCGCAATTGCGCACTAGGCGAGGAATGACCGAGCGCTAGGAAGCGTGCTCCCACTCCTCACGCACGCTGTCATCATGCTCGTTGGCAATCGTACTTGCGCGAACCGCATCGAACTCTTCCCGCGCCACCAATTGCCCCAGCGCCCACACCGCGGCGCCGCGTACCAGGGGGCTCCCATCATCCAGCAATCGCCGCGCTTCGTCCGCCAGCGTCGCGTCGCTCGAGTTGCCGATCGCAATCAGCACGTTGCGCAAGAAGCGGTCGCGGCCGATGCGCTTGACCGGGGACTTTGTGAACAGCGCACGGAATGTCGCATCGTCAAGCCGTGCCAGCTCCGCAAGACCGGGCGCCCGCAGTTCGTCGCGCGCCGCGAGTTTCGCTTCACGCCCCTCTTGTGCGAACTTGTTCCAGGGGCAGGCGGCGAGGCAGTCGTCGCAGCCATAGATGCGATTGCCGATGGCTTTGCGGAATTCGTGCGGGATCGGTCCCTTGTTCTCGATGGTGAGATAGGAGATGCAGCGCCGTGCATCGAGCTTGTAGGGCGCGGGAAACGCCGAGGTCGGGCAGATGTCGAGGCAGGCCTGGCACGAGCCGCAATGATCGATCTCCGCGTCGTCGCGCGGCAGCTCGAGCGTGGTGTAGATCGCACCGAGAAAGAGCCATGAGCCGAATGCGCGCGAGACGAGATTGGTGTGCTTGCCCTGCCAGCCGAGACCCGCGGTCTGCGCCAGCGGCTTCTCCATCACGGCGGCGGTGTCGACGAACACTTTCACGTCCGACGGCGCGGTCGCGACCAGCCAGCGCGCCAAAGCTTTCAGCCGCTTCTTGATCAGGTCGTGATAGTCGTCGCCCTGCGCATAGACGGAGATCGCCGCACGCGTGCGCTGCTCGAGAATTGCGAGTGAATCGGAGTCGGGGCCGTAATTGACGCCGAGCATGATGACGCTGCGCACGTCGCTCCACAGTCCCCGCGGATCGACCCGACGCTCCGGCTGGTTCGCGAGCCAGTCCATGTCGCCATGGCCGCCCGAGGCGATGAACTCGAGGAAGTGTCGTCCGGCCGCCTCGATCGTGCCTGATACTGTGACGCCGATGCAGTCGAAGCCGAGCGCGCGCGCTTCGTCTTCAAGCGCTGCCTTCAGTTCAGTCGGAGCGGAGTTCAGAAATCCAGGTCCACGTAAGTTCGCGACGCCGGCACGCCGGCCAGCCATTCGCTGAGCAGCGGACGGAACGACGGGCGGGATTTCACCCGCGCGTACCACGCCTTTGCCGCGTCGTCCTCGCTCCATGGCACATCGCCCAGATAATCGATCGCCGAGAGATGCGCCGCGGCGGCGAGATCCGCGTAGGTGAGCCGGTCGCCGGCGAGGAAGTTGCGCGTCTGCGCCAGCCAGCCGATATAGGCCAGATGATAGCGCACATTGGCCTTGGCCGCGCGCATCACGTCGGCCGAAGGCGGGCCGCCGCCATTCTCCTCGCTCATGAAGCGCTTGTAGATGCGCTCGGTGACGAGGGGGTGCGAGACCTCCTCGAAGAATTTCTCGTTGAACCAGGCCATCAGCCGGCGCACCTCGACGCGCTCGGCGACCGTCTCCGGCATCAGGCGCTTGGGTCCCATCTCGGCGCCATAGGCCTCGTCGACATATTCGGCGATGATGGCCGCGCCCGGGATCGGCGGCTGCTCGTCGTCCAGCAACACCGGCGTCGTGCCGGCTGCGTTGAGCAGCAGGAATGCCTCGCGCCGTTCCCAGCTGCGCTCTTCGACCAGCTTGAGGTCGAGCCCGTATTCGCCCGCGATCAGACGGATGAAGCGCGAATGCGGACAGAACGGATGATGAAACAGCGTAAACATGAAGCCTTTGACTATTTGATGGTGCTTAAGAATCCATCAATGTTTGTGCGGCGCCACACTAGCCCTTCAAAACCGCGAAGCAAGGGCGTCATTTCGCATTTTGCGATTGCGGCATGGGGGCGAATAAGCGAGAAGAGCCCCGCTTTTCCAGCCGAAATGGACCGTAAATATGTCAGACGCAATACGGGCAGTGATCCTCGGCATCATCGAGGGTGTGACCGAGTTCCTTCCCGTATCCTCGACCGGTCATTTGCTGCTCGCGGAGCGCTTCTTCCACCTCGGCGAAGGCGCTTTCTGGGATTCGTTTACGGTTCTGATCCAGCTGGGCGCGATCCTTGCGATCGTCGGGCTGTATTTCAGGAAGCTCTGGGACGTCGTCATCGGCTTTTTCACGGGCGATGCCTATGCGCGCCGCTTCGTCATCGGCGTGCTGGTGGCTTTCTTGCCCGCGGTCATCGTCGGCCTCGTCGCCGGCAAATACATCAAGACCCTGCTGTTCAATCCCTGGGTCGTCTGCTTCACGCTGATCGTCGGCGGCGCCATCCTGCTCTGGGTCGACAAGCTCGATCTCAGGCCGCGCGAGCACGACGCCACCAGGTTCCCGCTGCTGATGTATCTCTATATCGGCATCGCGCAGTGCGTCGCGATGATCCCGGGCGTGTCGCGTTCCGGCGCCAGCATCGTGGCAGCCATGCTGCTCGGTGCAGACAAGCGCGCGGCGGCGGAGTTTTCATTCTTCCTCGCCATCCCCACCATGATCGGCGCCTTCGCCTACGATTTCTACAAGAACCGCGCCGAGATGACGATGGATCACATGAACATCGTCGCCATCGGCTTCGTGGTGTCGTTCATCACCGCGATCATCGTGGTCAAGACGTTTCTGGAATACGTCACCCGGCACGGCTTCGTGGTGTTCGCGTGGTGGCGCGTCATCGTCGGGACGCTCGGCCTGATCGCACTGGCGCTCGGGCGTTAAGATTCAAGACCCGCGCCCGGGCCTCCCACCACGCTTTCAACGCAAAATAAGCTTTTGATCGGTAGGCAGTTTCCAAGGCAGGGCGGTACGCGTCCTGCACAGGAGCTGAGCCATGACCCTCGTCAGCGGCTGGGGGCGTTTCCCGGTCGTCGATAGCGACGTGCTGCGCCCGCGCTCGTTCGCGGCGGTCGGCGAGGCTGTCTCGGCCGGCACCGTCGCGCGTGGCAGCGGCCGCGCCTATGGCGATGCCGCGATCGGCTCCGTCAGGACGGTCGCGATGACCGGCTTCGACCGGGTCCGGTCGTTCGATCCGGCCACCGGCCGCATCCGCCTGGAAGCCGGCGTTCTCCTGTCGGATCTGATCGACACTTTCGGCCCGCGTGGCTTCCTGCCTTTCGTCGTGCCCGGCACGCGCTTCGTCTCGGTCGGCGGCGCCATCGCGGCCGACGTGCACGGCAAGAACCATCATGGCGAAGGCGGCTTCGGGCGCTACGTCGAGAGCCTCTTGCTGCGCACCGGGCAAGGCGATGTGATCGAGGCCTCGCGCGAGCAGAACGCCGACGCGTTCTTTGCGACCGTCGGCGGCATGGGCCTGACCGGCATCATCCTCGAAGCGACGATACGGCTGCGGCGGGTCGAGACCGGATGGATCCGCGAGCGCGTGATCTCCGCGTCCGATCTCGATGCCGCGATGCGCGCACTCGAGGCGAGCAATTCCGCGACCTATTCGGTGGCCTGGATCGACTGCGTGGCGCGAGGGCGCGATCTCGGCCGTTCGCTGATCTATCTCGGCGAGCACGCGGGCAGGGGTGAGCTGGCGGAAGGTGCCGACGCATTTCCGGCCGGCAGGAAATCCGGCCTCAGCGTGCCGGTCGACCTGCCTTCGATGGCGCTGAACCGCACCAGCGTCCGGGCCTTCAACGAGCTCTACTACCGCATGGGCGCGCGTCGCGCCGGCGGCAGTCATGTGGTCTCGCTCTATCCGTATTTCTTTCCGCTCGACAGCATCGGTGACTGGAATCGCATCTACGGCAAGCGCGGCTTCCTGCAGCATCAATGCGTGATCCCGGAAGCGGGCGCACGCGCCGTGCTCGGCGAAATCCTCGATCGCGTGGCGCGGCGCGGCGATGCGTCCTTCCTCGCCGTGCTCAAGAAGCTCGGCCAGGGCGACGGCATCCTGTCGTTCCCGCTGCCCGGCTACACGCTGGCGCTGGATTTCCCGGTCAAGGGCGACATCCTGAATTTTCTCGACGAGATCGATCGTGTGGTCGTCGACGCCGGCGGACGGCTGTATCTCGCCAAGGACGCGCGCCAGTCGCGCGCGACGTTCGAAGCCGGCTATCCCGCGCTGTCGCGCTTCAAGGCGATCCGCAAATCGCTCGATCCAGCCGGGGTCATCCGCTCGAAACTTTCACAGCGTCTGTTTGATGAGGTCTAGCCCGTGACGTCGCGCAAATCCGTTCTGGTGCTCGGTGGCTCCTCCGATATCGGCCGCGCCGCCGCGCGCGCCTTTGCCAAGGCGGGGTACGATGTCGGGCTCGCAGGCCGCGACGTCGCCGCGCTGGAGCCCGACGCTGCCGATCTGCGCGCGCGCTACAATGCCGAGGTCGACCTCCATCAATTCGATGTGCTCGACACCGCCTCGTTCGACGGCTTCATCGCCGGCCTTCCCGCGCTGCCTGATGTCGTCATCTCGATCGTCGGCCTGCTCGGCCTGCAGCAAAATGCAGAAAGCGATCTCGCCCATGCCACTGCGATCATGCGCTCGAACTACGAAGGGCCCGCGCTGATCCTCGGCCTGTTCGCGGACAAATTCCTGGCGCGGGGCAGCGGCACCATCGTCGGCGTGTCCTCCGTCGCCGGCGACCGCGGCCGCGCTTCGAACTACGTCTATGGTTCGGCCAAGGCCGGCTTCTCGGCGTTCCTGTCGGGCCTGCGCGCCCGCGCCAGCCGCGGCGGCGTGCATGTCGTCACCGTCAAGCCCGGCTTCGTCCGCACCAAGATGACGGAAGGCATGAAGCTGATCGGTCCGCTCACCGTCGAAGCGCCGGTGGTTGGCGATGCCATCCTGGCCGCGGTCGAGAACAAGACTGACGTCGTCTATGTCAGCGGCAAATGGCGCCTCGTGATGCTGATCATCAAGGCGCTGCCGGAAGCGGTGTTCAAGAAGCTGAAGTTTTGACTGACGGTGCGCTCCCTCGCCCCGCTTGCGGGGAGAGGTGAAGAAGAATCTCACACGCCCATGCGCTGGAACTGACCCGCCGCGCGAAAACGCCAGAGATATTGCGGGGCGATCGCTTCCAGCGAATCGGCTGATATGCCGAGCCCTTCCAGCGTCAGGCCGGCGGCCTTGGCCGTATCGGACACGACGTTGTCGCGCTCGAGCAGCGTGACCTGGTCCGGCGTCAGCTTGAACGCGCCCGGCGCGAATTGCAGGAAGGCGGCCTTGAAGCGGGCGAGGCCGAACGGCAGCGGTACCAGCATCCGCTCGCGGTCGGTGATCTCGAGGATGGCCTCGATGATCTCGCGCATGGTCAGCACTTCCGGCCCGCCGAGCTCATACGTCGCGCCGGCCTTGGCCTTGCCGTCGACGGCGTCCGCGATCGCGGTGGCGACGTCGCCGACATAGACCGGCTGCATCTTGGTCTCGCCGCCGATCAGCGGCAGCACCGGCGACATCCGGGCCAGCGCGGCAAAGCGGTTGGTGAACTGGTCCTCGGGGCCGAACATCACCGAGGGGCGGAAGATGGTGGCGGAGGGCACCGCAGCCAACACCGCAGCCTCGCCGGCCGCCTTGGCCTTGGCGTAGCGCGAGGGCGATTCGGCGTCGGCGCCGATCGCCGAGACGTGAACCATACGGGCCCCGGCGGCCGCGGCCGCCTTGGCGACGGTCTCGGCGCCCTTGGCCTGGACGGCGTCAAAAGTCTGCGGGCCGCTCTCGGCGAGGACGCCGACCAGATTGATCACGAGATGCGAATCACGCAGCGCCGCCTCGACCGAGGCCGGATAGCGCAGGTTGGCCTGCACGGTGTGGACCTGCCCGACCTTGCCCGAGGGCTGGAGGTATCCGGCCAGTTCCGGCCGCCGGACCGCGACCCGGACCCGGTAATCGCGCTTGCACAGGGCCCGGACGACATTCCGGCCCAAAAACCCCGATCCGCCGAAAACCGTGACGAGAGTTTCCAGATTCGATGCCATGGGAGCCAATCCTGCGGAAAAGAGTGCGTCTTGTCAGGCTTGTATCGAGCCGGTTTGCGTTGCGCAATCGGCATCCCGAACCGGGCCTCAAGCATGAATTGACAACGGCGTCACCGAACCGTAGTAACCGCCTCCGTGCCCCAAACGGCATGCCCAGGTGGTGGAATTGGTAGACGCGCTGGCTTCAGGTGCCAGTGGCTTAACGGCCGTGAAGGTTCGAGTCCTTTCCTGGGCACCATCGCTTTCTTTCGCGTGGCTTCAAAGCGCGATCTGGGAGGATGAAGGGTACTCCGGTCCGATCCAGTATTGCTGAATTGGTCCAGAATTGTCGCTCACCGGTCTTTTCGCGGCCCGCCGCCGTCACGATATTTTTCTCGACGAGATCGTGAAAGTTGTGATTTCGTTGGCGGACCAAAAGGTTGGGATCATGGCAACGCTCGACATCAGTCGTCTGACGCCCAAGGAGCGGCTTGAGCTCATTGGCGAGCTTTGGGACAGCCTCTCACCCGCTGACGTGCTGTTGACCCCGGCCCACGAGGCCGAACTCGACCGTCGGCTTGCGAGTTTCGACTCGGACCGCCGCGAGGCGATTTCGTGGGAGGACCTTGACGCTGAGCTTGACCGTCGGTCGCGCTAATTGGCCAAGCTTCTTTTTACGCAAGCGGCTCGGGCCGATCTCGTCGACGCAGTCACTTGGTACGGTACTCACGCCCCGCACGTTGTACCGCAATTCCGCGATGCCCTGCGTGCCGCGCTGGCCCGGATTGCGGAGCATCCCAAGCAGTTTCCACCGGCTTACAAAGACACATGTCGCGCTCTGCTACGTCGGTTCCCGTACATCATCGTTTTTCGCGAACTGCAGGATACAATCTATGTCGTTGCGGTCTTTCACACGAGCCGCGACCCCTTGATCTGGCAAAGCCGTCCGTAGCTAGGTTGTGATCACGGACGCTTCGAGGCCTGCGCGCCAACTGGGTTGCGATTTTCTGGTTCGTGGCATCAGTGGATTCGCCCGCCCTCACATCACGCTTCTCCCCGCCCGCTCCGCCACCTCCTTCTGCACGAAATACATCGCGACCAGCGTGACCAGCGTCGTCGTGACCACGACGTAGCCGATCCGGTCGAAATGGAGCAGCGAACCGTCCGGTCCCTGCGCGACGATCGCGGCTGCCAGCACCGAGCCGAGGCCGCCGGAGAGTTGCTGCAGCGAGGCGCTGACCGCGCTGAACGAGCCGCGCTGGGTCGCGTCGGGGATTGCCGATATCAGCGCCTGCGACGGGATCATGCGCGAGAAGATGCCGACGAACATCAGCACGTTGACGGTGATCGCGGTCACCAGCGAGACGTGGCCGAGATGGGTGTAGATCAGCACCATGATCACGGTCATCACGCAGCCGAACACGAAGGTCGGGTATTTGCCGAAGGCGTCGCTGGCCCGGCCGACCAGTGGCCCCGTGACGATGCTGAACAGGCCGGAGACGAGATAGATCGTCGGCAGATGCGCCATGTCGATACCGAGATTGTTCACGGTGAAGGCGCTGGAGAACGGCATCAGCATGTATCCGCCCGTCGCCAGCAGCGTCGTGACGGCGAAGGCCAGGGTGTAGCGCGGCTGTGCGACGGTCGCGATCAGGTGGTGGAACGGGTTTCTGTCCTGCTTCAGCTTCAGATGCGCATCGACCGGCTCCATGGCGAAGGCGATGACGGCGATCGCGACGATCGACACGATGACGATCGCGATGAAGCAGACGTGCCAGCTCCAGTGATTGGCGAGAAACAGGCCTGCGGGAATGCCGAGCACCTGGCTCGCCGCGAACGAGGTCTGGATGAATCCCATCACGCGGCCGCGCATGGAGAGCGGGAACAGATCGGTGATGATGGCGAGCACGATCGAGCCGATCACGCCGCCGAACAGGCCCGTCACGATCCGGCCCATCAGCAGCACGTGATAGTTCGGCGCCACCGCGCAGAGCATGGTGCCGAGCGTGAAGCCGACATAGAAGAACAGCAGGATCCGCTTGCGGTCGAAGCGATCGGCAAAGCCGGCGGCGAGGATGCCCGACAATCCCGCGCTGAACGCGTAGGCCGACACCGCGACGCCGAATTGCGCAGCGGTGATGTCGAGCGCGGGCATCAGGATGGCGCCGAGCGGCGACATGATGATGAAATCGAGGATGATCGTGAACTGCGTGAACGCGAGCAGCGCGATGAGGAGCGCCTGGTAGCGCGAGAAGCCGCGCTGGCGTTCCCTGGGGTTGTCGATCGGCGCGGCGAGCGTCTGTTCGGTCATGGGTCTCGATTCGTGGTGAGTGGGAGAGAAATGGGCAGATAGGGAGGGCCCGCATGAATTCCACGGGGCGCGCGCCATTGGCTCGGCCGATTCGGGCAGTTCGAGCGCCGCTGTGGGTTCCATGCAACAGCCGGGGCGCTCCGCCAACGGTTCCCTCCTCGCGAAAAGGAGTGCGCGGACTGAGAAGCCGGCATCGGGCGGGGCCCCCCATGAACATGGGAGGACGCAATGCCGCGCAGGCCTTTGCGCATCGAGCGCCTTCCCAAAACCCTAGGCCGCATGCTTTGTCGCGAAGGCGTCAAATGCATTGGCGTGGTGACGGGCTGGGACTGGAATTGACGGCGGTCTTCATTCTTCTTCTTGCCGGTTGCGAGTTTGGAAGACGGGGGAACCGACATGATGATTTCACCGCGGACGCGAGTAGCCGCCATTCTGGCAACAGCGCTCATTGCCGTGATCACGGCCTGCGCCGGCGGTCCGGACGCCCGGGCTCAGTTCGTGTGCGTGGATGGGGCCGCGTCCGAGCAAGGCGCCTCGGCCGCCGGATCAGCGGGCAATTTTGCCTGCGGGCCCTCCGCCTCCGCGCCGGGTGCGGGCAGCAACAACTCCGCGATCGGGAGCGGCGCTTACGCTGACGGAAATGCCAGCAGCAATATTGCCGTCGGTTCCGCCAACGCCAGCGGCCACAGCAGCTCCAACATGGCGACCGGAAACAATGCCAACGCCAGCGGCAACAACAGCTTCAACAGCGCGACCGGAGCGGGAGCCATCGCCAGCGGTGACACCAGCAAAAACATCGCGTCCGGTAACAACGCGCAAGCCAGCGGCGACAACAGCAACAATATCGCGACCGGCGCCGGAGCCAACGCCAGTGGCAACAACAGCGGCAATCTCGCGACCGGGCTGACCGCCCTCGCCAACGGAGACAACAGCAGGAACGTTGCGACCGGGCGCAGTTCCAATGCCTCCGGCAACAACAGCAGAAATGTTGCGAACGGGTTTCTCGCCAGGGCTTACGGCGACAACAGCTCCAACACCGCGACGGGGACCAACGCCAACGCCTACGGCAACGGCAGCGCTAACATCGCGACCGGCCCAAACTCCAACGCGACCGGCGACAATAGCTTCAATATCGCGACCGGCGTGAATACCAACGCGAGCGGGTCCGGAAGCTATAACGTCGCCACCGGCAACGCCGCCACCGCATTTGGCACCAACAGCTCGAACGCGGCTACCGGCTATCTGGCGAATGCCAACGGCGCCAATTCGAGGAATATCGCGAACGGCACGCAATCCAATGCCAGCGGGACCGGCAGCTTCAACATTGCGGTCGGAAACGGCGCCAACGCAAGCGGAGATGGTGTTGCGAACACCGCGGTCGGCAACGGCGCCAATGCCACCGGCGCGAATTCGTCGGCCTTTGGCAATGGTGCGTCGGCGACGCTCGCGAATTCCACCGCGATCGGCAATGGTGCCGCCGCGACGCGCACGAACCAGCAGGTCTTCGGCACCGCGAGCAATACCTACACGATGACAGGCCTCACCTCGGCCGCGAGCACGGCGGCGCAGTCCGGACCGGTGCAGCTGGTCACGACGGATGCCGCCGGCAATCTCGCCGCGACCTCGCTCGGTGCACTCGGGCTTGCAGGCTCAGGCGAAATCGCGAACATCAACAGCCAGCTCGCCGGCATCAACGCCCGCCTCAACGAGATCGACGGCAGGACCGGCAAGGCGATCAACGGTGTTGCGATGGCTTTTGCGATGTCCGGCTCGCCATGGCTGATGCCGTCCGAGAAGATCGCGATGAGCATGAACTGGGGCACCTTCCAGAACACCAATGCGCTCTCCATGAGCGCGGCGCTGCGCGTCAGCGAGAATGTGCAGGCCAGTGGCGGCCTGACCTACGGCACCAATGGCGGTGGATTAGGGGGCCGCGTCGGAATGCGCGTCGGCTGGTGATGGCGGGCTTTTGCAATTCGGCGCAACTGATCGCGCGCGCCGCGATGGCGCTGGCGCTGCTGATGAGCGGCAGCCACACTGCATGGGCTCAACAGAAGGCGCCCGCGCCGGCTGCAGCTGCCGCGCAGCCAACGCTGCCCGTCTCGCTGGAGCAGGCGCTCTATCTGATCCGCTCGACATTGCTCACCCTCAACGATGCCAACCGCACCGGCAATTACACCGTGCTGCGCGACCTCGCCGCGCCCGATTTCCAGGCGCGCAACACCGCCGCCGATCTCGGGCTGAATTTCCTCGACCTGCGGCGTCGCAATTTCGATCTCTACGGCGTTGCATTGCTGGCGCCACAATTCACCGACGCGCCCGCACGCGACCCACAGGGCATGCTGCGTCTTGCCGGTTACTTTCCGACCCAGCCGCAGCAGATCAAATTCGATCTCACCTTTCAGATCGTCGGCGGGCAATGGCGCCTGTTCGCGATCGCCATCGCCACGCCCGACGCCGCATCCGCGCAACCACAGGCCCAGGCGGGGCCCGCCAGGCCGGCCGCGCCGGCGCAGAAGAAGTCGCCGTGAGCGCGGGGGCGGCATCCCATCCATCACTCTGACGAAAATGGGGTTTTTGCCAAGTCCAGCGAGCCTGACCGCCGCGGCTTGCGCTGCCGTCCGCCCGATTAAGCCGCCCTTAGCGAATGCCCCCTAGGCTCGCGGCCGTCCATATCCCTGCTCCCCGGCCGGATGCCGGTCATTTGCGGCAGTTAAGAGCGTTTTCGGATGGAGCAGCCTGCCCGGCACTACGATTCTGGCGTATCGACCCCGTCGGCAGCCCCCGCGGCGGCGCGGACGCTGCTCGTCGATCTCGAAGGCGGCCTGCTGCGGTCCGAGCTGCTGATGGAGGCGCTGTTCTCCAGCCCCGGCCGCATGTTGGCCCGCTTCGGCGCGGGCGGACGACCGGGTATGGCGGCGCTTACCGATATTCTGGCGAAGGCCGAGATCGACTACGCCCATCTGCCCTATGAGTCCGATGTGCTGAACCAGGCGCTGGCGGCGCGGGCGCGGGGCGAGAAGATCTATCTGGTCGCCGACCGCTTCGCCCGTCATGCCGCTTGCATCGCAGCGCATCTCGGTTTCGACGGCGTGGTTGCGCCGGCGGATCTCGCCGCAGGCGACCTCCCCTTCGATCGCGCCTCCCTCGCGCGCGTCAGTGCGCGCGCGCGGGGCCGTGCCAGCCTGAAGACCTGGGCCAAGGCGCTGCGCGTCTATCAATACGCCAAGAACACGCTGGTGTTCGTGCCCGTCATCACCGCGCATCAGCTCAACTTTGCCTCGCTCGGTTCCGCGCTGCTGGCGTTCCTGGCGTTTTCGGCCTGTGCGTCGGGCGCCTATCTGATGAACGATCTGCTGGATCTCGCCGCCGACCGGCAGCATCCGACCAAGCGCCATCGCGCGCTCGCGGCCGGCGACTTGCCGATCTCCTCGGCGCTGGCGGCGATCCCCGCGCTGTGGCTGTTCGCAGTCGCGGCCGCCCTCTTCATCTCGCCGCTGTTCCTCGGCGTGCTCGGCGCCTATCTCGCCACCACGATCGCCTATTCGCTCGTGCTCAAGCGCAAGATGCTGGTCGATATCGTCACGCTCGCCGGCCTCTACACGCTGCGCATCGTTGCCGGCGCGGTCGGCGTCGGCGTGGTGCTGTCGGAATGGCTGCTGATCTTCTCGCTGTTCGTGTTCACCTCGCTGGCTCTGATCAAGCGCTTCAGCGAGCTCAGCATGCGCGAGAGCGCCGGCCTCGCCGATCCCTCCAACCGCGACTATCGCGTCACCGATCTGCACGTCATCGGCGCGATGGCGGCGGCGAGCGCGATGAACGCGGTGACCGTGTTCTCGCTCTATGTCTCCTCGACCGCGGTGACGCCGCTGTACAGCCGACCCTGGATGCTGTGGCTGCTGACCCCGCTGCTGCTGTACTGGTTTGGCCGCGCCCTGATGATGGCGCATCGCCGCGAGATGCCCGACGATCCCATTCTCTACGCCTTCCGCGACGGCCCGAGCCGCATCACGGTCGCGGCGATGATCTGCATCATGCTGGCGGCGATCTGACCGAACCCCGCGCTTGCGCGGCCCGCCGGCAATGGCTACATCGCGGGCAATCCGAATTAGCTATTGTGCCGACGCAACCGAATTCGACCCGAGGTTTTGAAACGCCATGACCGTACGCCTGCACCGCGGCGACCTGCCCGACCTGTCCCGCTACACCGGAGCGGTTGCGATCGACACCGAGACCATGGGGCTGAATCCGCATCGCGACCGGCTCTGCGTGGTGCAGCTCTCGCCCGGCGACGGCAGCGCCGACGTGGTGCAGATCCCCAAGGGCCATACCGACGCGCCGAACCTGAAGGCCCTCCTGGCCAATCCCGCCATCACAAAGATCTTCCACTTCGCGCGGTTCGACGTCGCGGTGCTGTACCAGACCTTCGGCGTCATGACCGGGCCGATTTACTGCACCAAGATTGCCTCCCGCCTGACCCGCACCTACACCGACCGCCACGGCCTGAAAGACCTCGTGCGCGAGGTGCTCAATGTCGACCTGTCCAAGCAGCAGCAGTCCAGCGACTGGGGTTCCGACAGCCTGACCGAGCCGCAGCTCGCCTATGCCGCATCCGACGTGCTGCATCTGCATGCCTTGCGCGAACGGCTGGATGCCATGCTGGTCCGGGAGGGCCGCACCGCGCTCGCAAAAGCCTGTTTCGACTTCCTGCCGACCCGTGCCCTGCTCGACCTCCAGGGCTGGGAGGAAGAGGACATTTTCGCGCATTCCTGAGCCCTGACCCGTCGGTTAGACTTGGGCTGCGCCCCGTTTCGGACACTTTCGTGCGGCCTGTCGAAGCCCGATATGCCAAGGCTGATATGTCCAAGGCTGTCCAGGCTGCACATTGGGGCCATGACGGGTACAATGGATTTGCCCCTCAACCCGGCCTGGCGAGCGACACCTCAGGAGCGCAGGTGAATTCGGCCCACAGTACCACCTACGATGCCGCGCTTGCGGCGAAGTTTGCCAGCGCGGCGCGCCACAGCCGCCTGGTGCGGATTCTGCGGGTCTCGGTTCCGGCGACGGTGGTCGTGGCCATGGCCGTGATCATCTACATCGCGTTCTTCAACAAGTTCAGGATGCCGGAGCTGCCGCTCACCGTCGAGAACCTGGTGGTGTCGGGCACCAAGATCACGATGGAATCGCCGCATCTGTCCGGCTTCACGCCGGATCAGCGGCCCTACGAGCTCTGGGCCAAGACCGCGACGCAGGACATCACCGATCCCGACCATGTCGATCTCAACGATTTGCGCGCGAAGGTGCTGATGGAGGATCAATCGACCCTGCTCCTCGATGCCCGCACCGGCCGCTTCGACAACAAGCAGCAGCAGCTCGATCTGCACAAGGACATCTTCCTGCGCACCTCCACCGGCTATGAAGCGCGGCTGAACTCCGCCTTCGTCGACATGAACAAGGGCACGGTGTCCTCGGACGAGCGTGTCGACGTCAAGCTGACCAACGGCACGTTGACCGCGGACCGCTTGCGCATCACCGAAGGCGGCGACGTCATCCGTTTCGAAGGCAATGTGGTGATGCATCTGGACAAGCTGGACGAGCCGGCCGCACAGCCTGCGCCGGTCGAGCCTGCGCCGCCGGTGAAGACGCGTACGCCTCAGAACAAGTCTGCCAATTCAAAGTGATTTTCATGACCAACATCTTTTCGCGCAGCGACGACAAGCGGTGCGCCATCGTCAGCGCGGCCGCACTTGCCGTCGGCATCGCGTTCGCCGCCACGGGCGCGGCCATCGCGCAGAGCACCATGCAAGGCGTGCCCAACGCGATGCAGGGCTTTTCCCAGAATCGCGACCAGCCGATCCAGATCGAGGCTGCTTCGCTCGAGATGCGTGACAAGAAGAAGGAGGCGACCTTCGCCGGCAACGTGAAGGTCGTGCAGGGCGATACCACCATGACCTCGAAGACGCTGGTGGTGTTTTACGAATCGGGTGGCGGCGACAAGCCGGCCACGCCTCAGCCTGCGGCCAAGGCGGCCAAGGGTGCGCCGATGCAGTCGGCGCAGCCAGGTCCGGGCGGCAGCTCCTCGATCAAGCGGCTGGAGGCCCGCGGCAACGTCGTGGTCACCCAGAAGGACCAGGTGGTGACCGGCGACACCGCCGTGTTCGACACCAAGACCAATCTCATCACCATGCTCGGCGGTTCCGGCCAGGTCGTCCTGACCCAGTGCAAGAATGTGCTGCGCGGCGACCGGCTGATGGTCGACATGACGACAGGCGTGTCGCGCGTGGAATCCGACAATGGCCGGGTCCAAGCGCTGCTGCCGCAGGGCGGCGGCAACGATTGCGGTTCGGGCAAGGGGGGCGGGGCGCCGCCTTTGCAATTGCCCGGCGCAAGTAAACCGAAATAAATTCAAAGGCTTGGTTCGGATGTTGCCGAACCGAGGTTGAAGCTTGGCCGGCGAGACTGTATCTAGCGCGCAGGGCTTTCGAAGCGGGGACCGCCGCTTTTCGGGCGTGTTTCACTGGGCATGAGACATCCCTTCACTCATGCTGCGTCGGCTCATCGAGAGGCCGGTGCGGCAGACCCCGCGAATTCGCGCGGGATCGTCGCGAAAGGCTAGAAGGCGGGGATGGTCGATCTTTTCAGCATGTTCCGTCGGCGCCCCGCCAAGCGCGGCCGGCCAGGATTTGCGCGTCAGGACATCACCGCGCTCGGTGACAGCGTCGGCGGGCTGGTGGCCAGCCCGATCAGGGACTCGGCGCCGCTGGCGCGCGACCAGGCGATGCATGCGCCCGATCAGTTCCAGGGAGATTATCAAGGCGATTACAAGCCCGATTACCATGCCGAGCCACGTCCGCAGGCCGTTCATCCCTTGCGGAACGCCGCCAGGTCGAATGGCGATGGCGGGCCTCAGCTCCTGAAGCGGCCGGGCTTCCTGGCTGTGCATAGCGTGGAAAAGGCCTATGGCAGCCGCAAGGTGGTGCGCGGTGTCAGCATCTATGTGCGCCGCGGCGAAGCGGTCGGCCTGCTCGGGCCGAACGGCGCCGGCAAGACCACCGTGTTCTACATGATCACCGGCCTGATCAAGGCCGATCGCGGCGCGATCGAGCTCGACGGCCACGACGTCACGAAGCTGCCGATGTACCAGCGCGCGCGGCTCGGGATCGGCTATCTGCCGCAGGAGGCCTCGATCTTCCGCGGCCTCACCGTCGAGCAGAACATCCGCGCCGTGCTCGAAGTCGTCGAGCCCTCGCGCAAGAAGCGCGAGGAGCAGCTCGATTCCCTGCTCGACGAGTTCAACATCACCCGCCTGCGCAAATCGCCGTCGATCGCGCTCTCGGGCGGCGAACGCCGCCGCGTCGAGATTGCGCGCGCGCTGGCGACGCGTCCGAACTACATGCTGCTCGACGAGCCCTTCGCGGGCATCGATCCGATCGCGGTCGGCGACATCCAGGACCTCGTCCGCCATCTCACCAATCGCGGCATCGGCGTGCTCATCACCGACCACAATGTGCGTGAGACGCTCGGCCTCACCGATCGCGCCTATATCGTCTATGCCGGTGAAATCCTGACCGAGGGGAGTCCGGATGAGATCGTCGCCGATCCGGACGTACGCCGCCTTTACCTTGGCGAGGAATTCCGCCTCTAGCCCGTTTTTGCGTTTCGTCAAGACGTGTACATCGGGCCCGGACTAGGATAAGCAAAAATCGGACCAATTTTGGGAACGGTTCTTGCTTCATGGCGCTTACGCAGAGATTAGAGTTCCGGCAATCGCAGTCGCTGGTCATGACGCCGCAGCTGATGCAGGCGATCAAGCTGCTGCAATTGTCCAATCTCGATCTCACGACCTTCGTGGAGGAGGAGCTCGAGCGGAACCCGCTGCTGGAGCGGGCCAACGACGAGGCTCCGGGCGGCGAAGCCCCGGCCGAGGCCGGCCAGTTCAGCGATAACGACGATTTCGGCGGCAGCAGCGACGAGCCGGGCGGCGGTCCGGGCGAGGCGTTCGAGCCGGGCCAGGAAGAGTGGATGAGCAAGGATCTCGGCACCCGCGCCGAGATCGAGCAAACCCTGGACACGGGCCTGGACAACGTCTTCTCCGAGGAGCCTGCCGAGGCGGCCGCGCGCAACGCCCAGGATGCCGCTCCGACCACCTACACCGAATGGGGCGGCGGCGCCTCCGGCGATGAGGACTACAATCTCGAAGCCTTCGTCGCGGCCGAGACGACGCTTGCCGACCACCTCGCCGAGCAGCTTTCGGTGGCCTTCACCGGGGCCGCACAGCGCATGATCGGCCAGTACCTCATCGACCTCGTCGACGAGGCTGGCTATCTGCCGCCCGATCTCGGCCAGGCCGCGGAACGTCTCGGCGCAACGCAAAAGGACGTCGAAGACGTCCTCGCCGTGCTGCAAAAATTCGACCCGCCCGGGGTCTGTGCGCGCAATTTGAGCGAGTGCCTCGCGATCCAGCTCCGTGAGCTTGACCGCTACGACCCCGCGATGCAGGCCCTGGTCGAGCATCTCGATCTCCTCGCCAAGCGTGACATCGCGGCACTTCGAAAGCTCTGCGGCGTCGACGACGAGGACATTGCCGACATGATCGGCGAGATCCGCCGCCTCAATCCCAAGCCCGGCATGAAGTTCGGCTCGGCGCGTTTGCAGACCATGGTGCCGGACGTCTATGTCCGCCCGGGTCCGGACGGCGGTTGGCATGTCGAGCTCAACAGCGACACCTTGCCGCGCGTGCTGGTCAACCAGACCTATTATTCCGAGCTGTCGAAGAAGATCGGCAAGGACGGCGACAAATCCTATTTCACCGACGCGCTGCAGAACGCGACCTGGCTGGTGCGCGCGCTCGACCAGCGCGCCCGTACCATCCTGAAGGTCGCGACCGAGATCGTGCGCCAGCAGGACGGCTTCTTCACCCACGGCGTGGCGCACTTACGGCCGCTCAATCTGAAGGCCGTGGCCGACGCCATCCAGATGCACGAATCCACGGTGTCGCGCGTCACCGCCAACAAATACATGGCGACCAATCGCGGCACGTTCGAGCTGAAATATTTCTTCACGGCTTCGATCGCCTCGGCCGACGGGGGCGAAGCGCATTCAGCCGAAGCCGTGCGCCACCACATCAAGCAGCTGATCGATTCGGAGGAGCCCAGCGCGATCCTGTCCGACGACACCATCGTGGAACGCTTGCGCGCCTCGGGAATTGATATTGCCCGCCGCACGGTCGCGAAGTACCGCGAAGCCATGCGCATTCCGTCCTCGGTGCAACGCCGCCGCGACAAGCAGAGCGCCCTTGGTAACGTTCTCTCCACCGCACTGTCCGATCGCTCCCGCAACACCGAACCGGCCTGATTGCGCTGGCGCGAAATCGCGCTACTCTCCTCCATTCGCGACCGATCCAATCTTGGCAAGCAAACCAAGCGAGGCATCACATGACTCTTCGGATTTCGGGCAAGAGCGTCAGTGTCGGCGAGGCCCTGCGCGGCCGCGTGACCGACCGGACTGAAGAGGTCCTGCGCAAATATTTCGACGGCAATTATTCCGGCCACATCACGCTCAGCAAGGACGGCTTCGGCTTCCGTACCGACTGCGCACTGCATCTGGATTCCGGCATCACGCTGGAAGCCGATTCGAACGCGCCGGATGCCTATGCCAGCGCCGACCAGGCCCTGGTGATGATCGAGAAGCGCCTCAAGCGCTACAAGAGCCGCCTCAAGGACCGCTCGGCCCGCAAGGCCCATGTCGCCTCCGCTGCGCTCGCGGCCTTGGACGCCACGGCTTACGTGCTGGAGGCGCCGGGCGAGGGTGAAGACGAGGATGAGGTGACCGGCTACAGCCCGGTGATCATCGCCGAATCGACCACCTCCTTGAAGCCGCTGTCGGTCAGCGAGGCCGTCATGGAACTCGATCTCAGCGGGGCACCCTGCCTGGTATTCCAGCATGGCTCCAGCGGCCGGGTGAACATCATTTACCGCCGGGCCGACGGCAATGTCGGCTGGATCGACCCGCCTGGTGCGAAACCGGACGGCAAGACGGGCGGCTAGGCCGAAACCAAAGCCCGTATGATCCCCAGGGCTTAACAATGACCGTGGCAAAGCCGCACGCGGCAGTTGGCACCGGGATTGCGTTGGAGTAGAAGCGCCCCACATCAGGATCGGGGCTAAGTCCCCCTCCTGCTTCACCTTCTTGCCGCCGGCCGGGCTCGATTCGACTGAGCCGGCCATTTCGGAACCTGACGGTTTAATTCACCTCGGAAACCTTCCATGCCGATTACCGATCTGGTCGCACCCGAGGCGATTCTCCCGGCATTGAAGGTCAACAGCAAGAAGCAGGCTCTGCAGGAGCTCGCCGCCAAGGCCGCCGAGTTGACCGGACAGAACGAGCGTTCCGTGTTCGAGGTGCTGCTGCAGCGTGAGAAGCTCGGCACCACAGCAGTCGGCTATGGCGTCGCCATTCCGCACGGCAAGCTGCCCAAGCTGGAAAAGATCTTCGGCCTGTTCGCACGCCTCGATCGTCCGATCGATTTCGAGGCCATGGACGGCCAGCCGGTCGATCTGGTCTTCCTGCTGCTCGCTCCCGAAGGCGCCGGCGCCGATCATCTCAAGGCGCTCGCCCGCATCGCCCGCCTCTTGCGCGACCAGGACATCGCCAAGAAGCTGCGCGCCTCGCGCGACGCCCAGGCGATCTACTCCGTGCTGGCCCTGCCGCCGGCGACCGCGGCGTAAGCTTTCTCCTGTTCGAACCCGCACGGCTTCGTCTGCGACTGATCTTGCAGCCGGGCGCGGCGATATGTCGTCACCATGCTGACCTGCCACCGGCACAATTTCGGCGCGGGGATTTGTCGACATGACGTGTGGTTCGATCGGCCGGCTTGTCGGTCTGGGTCTGGCTTGCTCCCTCGCCATCGCCGCGACGGACGTGGCTCGCGCTGACCAGGCGTCGAATGATCGCGTCATCGCGGAGAAGACGGAGATCATCGCGGCCGACCCGATCAACGCGGTCGCTTACGAGCTGCGCGGCGAAGCCTATTACATCAAGCACGACTGGACTCGCGCCTTCGAGGATTGCAGCGCCGCGATCCGGATCGATCCGAATTTCGGGCGGGCCTATCATTGCCGCGGCCGCGCCTATTCCGCCAAGGGCGATCGCGACCACGCCATGGCCGACTACAACGAGGCCATTCGTCTCGATCCCGGTTACGGAGCGTCCTACGCCTCGCGCGCCGAGGAATATTTCAACAAGGGTGATTACGATCTCGCGATTGCGGGATTCACCGATGCGATCGAACGCAGCCCCAAGCAGGCCTACCGTGCGCTGGTCAAGAGAGGGGAGGCGTACGCTGCGAAGGGCGACACCGACCGGGCCGTCACCGACTACAGCGAGGCGATGCAGCGCAATCCAGCCGCCGCCTTGCCTTACGAGCTGCGCAGCACCATTCGTCTTGGCAAGGGTGACGTCGATGCGGCTTTCGCTGACTGTGACAGCGCCGTCCGTCTGGAGCCCGCAAGTGCCGGCGGCCATTATTGCCGGGCCATGGTGTTCCTGAAGAAGGACGATGTCGACGGCACCATCCGCGAGCTGGATGACGTCACCAGGATCATGCCGTCTTTCGAGAAAGCCTATGTCGTTCGCGCCGTGGTTCTGCACGGAAAGGGCGACGACAAACGTGCCCTTGCAGATCTCGACGAAGCCATTCGATTACAGCCGGGGAGTTTGGAGGCCTACCGCAATCGTGCGGGCGTGTTCCGGGATCTCAAACAGTACGATCGCGCGCTCGTCGACTACAACGAGGCGCTCCGGCTCGATCCGAACAACCAGGTCACGCTGGCCAGTCGCGGCCTGCTCTACATGATGCGATCCGACCCCAAGCATGCGCGCGCCGATTTCGACAGCGTGCTCGCGCTGCCGCCGGCTGACAAATGGGCCGTCGACACCGCGCGCGAAGGGCTTAGTTTGCTGAAGTGAACAATGGTGGGCACGGCCGCCGATACACCGTCATTGCGAGGAGCTCTTGCGACGAAGCAATCCAGACGGCCGCTGCGGAAGCAGTCTGGATTGCTTCGCTGCGCTCGCAATGACGATGCCACGTCGTTATCGCTCAAAATGAAAACGGGCACGCCTTCGTCCGAAGGCATGCCCGCTCAAAACTCTCTTTGTGCGACGTGCGCGCTTAGTGCACGCTGACGGCCTGCAGTTCGTTGCTCCAGGCGTTGGCGATCGCAGCTTCCCGGCTGTCGGTCAGCATGATCGGCGTGCCGTCGGCGGCGTGGAGCGCGAAGAGCTTGAGGCCCGGCGCGATTTTCGGCGCTTCGGGAAACAGGCCCGGCACGTCCTCCGAGCGGATCTGCTTCACATAGGCGATATGGCCTTCGCCGAGGGTTGCCAGCGTCTCCGGGGAGACGGCCTTGGCTTCGTATTCGAACGCAACGTGACCTTCACTCATGGTCTCGACTCCTCTGGAACACTAAGCGGTCGAGTCCGCTACTCGTTCCATTATTCGTGCTCATTGATAGCGATTGTCTTAACGATCCTCTCCGGTTCAGGCCGGGCCAGGTCGATCGACAACAACCCGTTCTTCAGATCCGCACCCAGCACCAGCATCCCCTCCGCCAGCACGAAGGTGCGCTGGAAGTGGCGCGCGGCAATGCCGCGATGGATGTATTGCCGGGTCTTGTCGTCCTGCTGACGCCCGCGGATCACGAGCTGGTTTTCCTCAATGGTTACATCGAGTTGGTCACGTGTAAATCCGGCGACCGCCAGCGTGATGCGTAAGCGCTCGGGCTGGCCGTCCGATCGGTCGCACCTCTCGATGTTGTAGGGAGGGTAGCCGTCGGCGCCTTTGACGACGCGATCGAGCACGCGCTCAATCTCGTCGAAGCCCAGAAGGAACGGACTGGATAACGTGGGAACACGAGACATAGTTTACAAAGTCCTCTCGAAGCGACTTTGGTGTTTCGGGGCCCGATCAAGGCACCCCTTGCTCAGCAATATGGGCATATCCCCTTGTGTGTTCAAGGACGTAGCCGGGAGGCTGTGGATGGCCCATGGCGGCGTATCCAGTCCATTTGCCGCTGCGAATGTGTCAGCGATGTCTCCGAACGCTTCGTCAGGAATCGGCGCCGGCACGACGATTTTCGAGACGGATTTTCCCAACGAAAACAGAGCCCCTTCTACTGTGCATGGGGTTGTTTTCGCACTTTTGGGTCGGCGGGCCTCGGAACGCTCAGGCCTCTAGCCGCTTCCGTCCATCGCCGCTGAACAGATGCAGCTTCTGGCGAACCGCGGCAACGCGGATCCTTGCGCCGATGGCGGGGGCTTCGGTTCCGGGAATGCGGACGATGATCTCGCCGGGCGGCAGCTCGCCGGGGGTGGCGGCGACGTGCTGCTCTTCCTGCTCGCGCGAGCCGTAGACGAAGGTTTCGGCGCCGACGCGCTCGATCGCTTCCACGGTGAGCGGCAGGGCGACGCCGCCGGCCGGGGTCTGGTCGGTAATGACGAAGTCTTCCGGGCGGATGCCGAGGATGCCGGCATCGGCAGCCGCGCTGCCGGCGAGCTGCGAGCGGATCTCCTCGGGCCGCGTCGACATCAGATTCATCGGCGGAGCGCCGATGAAGGAGGCGACGAAGGTGGTCGCCGGCTTCTCGTAGATGGCGAGGGGATTGCCGACCTGCTCGACCTGGCCGCCGTTCATCACGACGAGGATGTCGGCAAGCGTCATGGCCTCCAACTGGTCGTGGGTGACGTAGATCGACGTGGTGTTGAGCCGGCGCTGCAGTTTGCGGATCTCGACCCGCATCGCGATGCGGAGTTTCGCGTCGAGGTTCGACAACGGCTCGTCGAACAGGAACACCTTCGGCTGGCGCACGATGGCACGGCCCATGGCGACGCGCTGACGCTGGCCGCCGGAGAGCTGACGCGGCTTGCGCTCCAGCATCGGCGACAGCTCGAGCACGCGTGCGGCTTCCTCGACGCGGGTCTTGATCTCGGCCTCCGCCATGCCGCGGTTGCGCAGGCCGTAGGCCATGTTGTTGTAGACGCTCATATGCGGATAGAGCGCGTAGTTCTGGAACACCATCGCGATGTCGCGATCGGCGGGCTCGACCTGGTTGACGACACGGCCGCCGATGTCGATCTCGCCGCCGGTGACAGTCTCGAGGCCGGCGACCATGCGCAGCAATGTGGACTTGCCGCAGCCGGAGGGACCGACCAGCACGCAAAACTGTCCGTCGCCGACATCGACGTTGACGCCCTTGATGGCCTCGAAGCCGCCGGGATAGGTCTTGCGGACGTTGCGCAGGGTGACGTTAGCCATGAAAACTCGCTTGTTACTTTTCCGTCTCGACCAGACCGCGCACGAACAATTTCTGCATCACGACGACGACGAAGACCGGCGGCAGCATGGCCAGCACGGCGGTTGCCATCACGATCGGCCATTCGGTCAGCGCGTCGGTGGTGGTGATCATCTTGCGGATGCCGACCTGGATGGTCTGCATGTCGTCGCGGGTGGTGATGAGCAGCGGCCAGAGATACTGGTTCCAGCCGAGGATGAACAGGATCACGAACAGCGCCGCCATGTTGGTGCGCGACAGCGGCAGCAGCGTGTCCCAGAAGAAGCGCAAGGGGCCGGCGCCGTCGATGCGCGAGGCCTCCAGCAGCTCGTCCGGCACGGTCATGAAGAACTGGCGGAACAGTAGCGTCGCGGTGGCCGAGGCGATCAGCGGCAGCGCGAGGCCCGCATAGCTGTCGAGCATGTGCAGATCGGCGACGATCTTGTAGGTCGGATAGATGCGGACCTCGACCGGCAGCATCAGGGTGATGAAGATGAGCCAGAAGATCGGCATGCGGAACGGAAAGCGGAAATACACGATCGCATAGGCCGAGATGATCGAGATCGCGATCTTGCCGACCGCGATCAGCAGCGCCATTACCAGCGAGTTCAGCATCATGTTGCCGACCGGCTCGCGGGTCGAGCCGCTCGTGCCGACGAAGATGGTCTGGTAGTAGGTCTCAAAGAAATGACCGCCGGGCAGCAGGGACATCTGCCCGTTCGCGATCAGCGCGTTGTCCTGGGTCGAGGCGACGATCGCGATGTAGACCGGGAAGGCCACGATCGCGATCCCGATCCAGAGGATGAAATGGGCGACGTAGCGCCGGATGCCCTCGTCCTCGACCATCAGTAGGTCACCTTGCGTTCGACGAAGCGGAACTGAATTCCCGTGAGCACGATGACCATGATCATCAGGACCACCGATTGCGCAGCAGAGCTGCCGAGATTGCCGCCGAGCAGGCCGTCGGAATAGACCTTGTAGACCAGCGTCTCCGTCGACTTGCCGGGACCGCCGCGGGTCATGGTGTCGATGATGCCGAAGGTGTCGAAGAAGGCGTAGACGATGTTGACGACCAGGAGAAAGAAGATCGTCGGCGACAGCAGCGGGAAGGTCACGGTCCAGAACCGCCGCATCGGGCGCGCGCCGTCGATCGCGGCGGCTTCGAGCACGCTTTTCGGGATCGCCTGCAGGCCTGCGAGGAAGAACAGGAAATTGTAGGAGATCTGCTTCCAGGCGGCGGCGAGGATGATCAGCGACGCGGCCTGGTCGCCGTCGAGCAGCGGGTTCCAGTCGATCCCGGCGGCGCGCAGATAGCGCGAGATCACACCGAGCGAGGGATGCAGCATGAAGATCCAGAGGACGCCGACGACCGGCGGCGCGACCGCATAGGGCCAGATCAGCAGCGTGCGGTAGAGCGTCGAGCCGCGCAGCGGCTTGTCCGCCATCACCGCGAGCAGCAGCGCAAAGGACAGCGACGAGACCGCGATGGCGAACGAGAAGAAGAAGGTGCGGAGGATCGATTCGAAATAGGCGGGATCCCTGAACAGCTCGACGTAATTGTCGAACCAGACGAAGCTGGTCGACAGACCGAAGGCGTCCTGGAGCAGGAAGGACTGGATCACGGCCTGCAGGGCCGGCCAGTAGAAGAAAATCAGGACGATCGCGAGCTGCGGCGCAACCAGCGCGTAAGGCAACAGCTTCGATTGGAAAATGGCTTGCTTTTGCATGATGCCCGCAGGAGCGGCAGGCCGGCTTGGCCGGCCTGCCGTCCGTCGCCTTACTTCACGGCGGTCTTTTCGAACTGACGCAGCATGGTGTTGCCGCGTTCGACTGCGGCATCGAGCGCCTGCTTGGCGGTCTTCTTGCCGGCGAGCGCCTGCTCGATTTCTTCCGCCCAGACGTCACGCAGCTGGACCATGTTGCCAAGGCGCAGGCCGCGCGAATTCTCGGTCGGCTCCTTGTTGGTCAGCTCGAGCAGCGGGGTCTCGAGATAGGGCTGGTCCTTGTAGAAGCCCTCGGCCTTGGCCTTCTCATAGGCCGCCTTGGTGATCGGCAGATAGCCGGATGACTTGTGGATGTAGACCTGGCGATCGGTATCGGAGAGGAAGGTCAGGAACTTCGCGACGCCCTTGTATTCCGCGGCTGACTTGCCGCCCATGATCCAGAGCGAGGCGCCGCCGATGATCGAGTTCTGCGGTGCGCCCTTGACATCAGGATAATACGGCATCGGCACTGCGGTGAAGTTGAACTTGGCCTGCGCCTTGACGTTGCCGAAGAACGCCGAGGAGGTCAGGTAGAGCGGGCATTCGCCCGAGGTGAAGCGGCCTTCGCCGGTGTTGGTGCGGCCGGCATAGTCGTAGGTCTTGTCCTTCTGGAGCTCGACCAGCTTCTCGAGATGCTTGACCTGGAGCGGGCCGTTGAACTCGAGCACGGTGTCGAAACCGTCGAGGCCGTTGGCCTTGGTCGAGAGCGGCACGTTATGCCAGGCCGAGAGCTGCTCGAGATTGACCCAGGTCACCCACGAGTTGGAGAAGCCGCACGTCGCATGACCGTTGTCATGGAGCTTCTTGGCCGCGGTGAACATTTCGGGCCAGGTCTTGGGGATCTCGACATTGGCCTTCTTCAGCTCATCCAGATTGACCCACATGACGGTCGACGACGAGTTGAAGGGGAACGACAGCATCTCGCCCTTCGAGGTCGAGTAATAGCCGGTGATCGCGGGCAGGTAGGCTTTCGGATCGAACTTCTCGCCGGTTTCGGCCATCAGCTTGTAGACGGGCTTCACGGCGCCGGTCGCGGCCATCATGGTCGCGGTGCCGACTTCGAACACCTGCATGATGTGCGGGGCGTTGCCGGCGCGGAACGCGGCGATGCCCGCATTCATTGTGTCGGCGTAGTTGCCCTTGTAGGTCGGAATCACCTTGTAGTCGGTCTGCGCCGCGTTGAAGTCGTTGGCGAGCTTGACGATGACGTCGTTGTTGGCGCCGGTCATCGCGTGCCACCACTGGATTTCCGTCACGGCCAGCGCCGGTGATGCGCCGAGACCAACCGTGAGTGCCACAGCAGCAGCCGTGCCAAAATGTCGAAGAGCCATCAAGAAAACCTCCCTTGCCCGTCACTAAAGAAGCGCTTGCGCTAGCAGCGCCATATGACGTTCACATGACTGTGTAAGCGGGAGAAACGAAAGCAGCAAGCGCTGCTAAATGGGAAGTCGTCAAATAGGCGAAGACGAAACGGGACAGCCTCCTCCGTTCGCGGTGCACTATCGTGCCCGCGCCGCAGTGCGGCATCATTCGTTGGATGGAGGCGGTGGCCCCCTAAAGCCCGATGAGCTTTGGACGATTCGTCATCGCGCTTTAGGTCGTTGTTTGCGCATGATCTTTCCGGAGAACCGCTTCGCACTTTTCCGGATCATGCTTTAGCGCTTGCGCTCGGGGCCACAGACCGTGCCCTTTTCGACCATCGCGTCGATCTCGGCCTTGGAATAGCCGAACTCGCCGAGGACCTCCGCCGAGTGCTGGCTGAATTTCGGCGGCAGCCGGCGCAGGCTCGGCTTGCTGCGGTCGAGCCGGATCGGTGACGCCACGCCCTTGTACCAGTCCTTTTCGATAATATCGCCGCGCGCGATCGTATGCGGGTTCTGCAAGGCCTGGTCGATCTTCTGCACCGGCCCTGCAGGCAGGCCTGCGGCCAGCAGGCGATTGCACAGCGGCTCGGCTTCATGCTGGCTGAACACGGCGGCGAGCTCGGCGCGCAGCGCCTCGCGGTTGGCGATGCGGTCCTTGTTGCGGGCAAAGCGCGGGTCGGTGCCGAGCTCGGGCTTGCCGATCTCCTTGGCGAGCTTACGGAAGGTGCCGTCATTGCCGACACCGATGAAGATGTTGTCGGTCTTGGTCGGGAAGATCGCGTAAGGTACGAGGTTGGGGTGCTCGTTGCCGGTGAGCGAAGGCGGCTTGCCATGCATGAAATAGTTCGCAGTGTGCGGATGCATGATGGCAAGGCCTGTCTCGTACAGCGTCGTCTCCAGGAACTGGCCCTTGCCGGAACGCTGCCGCTCGGACAGCGCCATCAGGATGCCGATCGCCGCGTAAAGTCCGGTGGTGATGTCGACCAGGGGCACGCCGATCCGCATCGGCCCGCTCTCGGGCGAGCCGGTCGCCGCGATCATGCCGGTCATGGCCTGGATGATGGCGTCGTAGCCGGGATTGCCGCCGCGCGGGCCGTCGGCGCCGAAGCCGCAGATCCGGCAATGCACGAGGCGCGGGAATTTCTGGCTGAGCACATCGTTGCCGATACCCCATTTCTCCAGCGTGCCCGGCTTGAAGTTCTCGATCAGGACGTCGGCGGTCTCCAGCATCTTCAGCAGCACGATTCGGCCGCCTTCGGAGGCGAGGTCGAGGCCGATCGAGCGCTTGTTGCGGTTGATGCCGATGAAATAGGCCGCGTCTTCCTCGTGGAAGGGAGGGCCCCATTCGCGCACCTCGTCGCCGGCGGGCGGCTCGACCTTGATCACGTCGGCGCCGTGGTCGGCGAGAATCTGGGTGCAGTAGGGACCGCCGAGCACGCGCGTGAGATCGATGACGCGGAGCCCGCTCATGGCACCTGTGGCGGCTTCAGAACTCATGCCTTCGCTTCCCCTGTGTCGACGTTTGGTCACAGGCCTAGCGAGGTTTTTTTGCGCCAGCAATGGCTTGCTGCGTAGGGCCGCATGCGCTGCCGCTGCGCAATCCCGCGATGTGGGAAATCAACGGAAACGGCCGGCCCGAGGGGGATCCCGGGCCAGCCAATCCGCCGTTCGGTCAGACGACCGTCAGGCGAACGTCGACATTGCCGCGCGTGGCGTTGGAGTAGGGGCACACCTGGTGCGCCTTGGCGACCAGCGCTTCGGCCTCGGCCCGGGCGAGGCCCGGCAGCGAGACCGCGAGATCGATATCGAGGCCGAAGCCGCCCTCGGAGCGGGGGCCGATGCCGACCGTCGAGGTGACGGAAGCGTCGGCGGGAACCTTGGGGCCGCCCTGCGAGGCCACGAACTTCATCGCGCCGATGAAACAGGCGGCGTAGCCGGCCGCAAACAGCTGTTCGGGATTGTTGCCGGCGCCGCCGCCACCGCCGAGCTCCTTCGGCGTGGTGAGCTTGACGTCGAGCGCGCCGTCGAGGGTTGCAGCATGGCCGTCGCGGCCGCCGGTGGCCTTGGCGCTGGTCTTGTAGAGGACGTTCACGGACATTGTCGTCTCCCTTGGGTTTCGATGGGGTGCGATCTCTATCGCAGACAATTAGATTGTGCACAATTGAAATTCCGGGGTCTCACATTTAATTGTTCGCAATTGAATGTGCCGGCGCGCGGCGCCACAATGAGACAAGTCCTTTAGAGATTCCCCATGCCTCGAAAATCATCGGCAGCGGACGCGCCGCTGCGGCTCGACAACCAGATCTGCTTTGCGGTCTATTCTGCCGCGCACGCCTTCAACCGCGTGTACAAGCCGCTGCTCGACCGGCTCGGCCTGACCTATCCGCAATATCTGGTGATGCTGGTGCTGTGGGAGCGCGACGACGTCCCGGTCAAGGACATCGGCGAGCGGCTGTTCCTGGACTCGGGCACGCTGACGCCGCTGCTCAAGCGGCTGGAGGCGGCCCATCTCGTCAAGCGCACCCGCTCCAGCGAGGACGAGCGCCAGGTCCTGATCGCGCTGACGGCGCAGGGTCATGCCCTGAAGGAGAAAGCGCGCGCCGTGCCGCAATCGATCCTGGCGGCGTCGGACTGCTCGGTGTCGGAGCTGGTCGCGATGAAGGACGAGATCGTCGCGCTGAGGGATCGGTTGAATGCGGTGATCGGGGAGTAGGGGGCGGCGGTTAGAGGCGTTTCTTGGCGAACGCACGGCCGGACGCCGACTTCAGATATCTCTCGAATGCGAGGGCCTGCTTCTCGTTGCTGAACGCAACATAAGTCTTGAGACGCCAAGGCCCGTATTTCGAGGTGTGGGGAACTTCGCCGGCGTTGTGCTTTGTCAGCCGAGCGCGCAGGTCGTCGGTGATCCCAACATAGAAGTGGAGGGAATCAAGGCTTTCCAGGATGTAGACGTACTTCACGGCGCACTCCCCGGTTGCTGAGAGGAGTTTACACTCGCTTGGGATTTGATGAAGCCCGGCTTCGCCCTATGGGCTACGCCGCGGCAGCCTTCGCTCACTTCGCTACGAGGGACTGTCCCAGGCTTGCCGAGCCGTAGCTCGCGAAGCGAGCGAAGGCTGGTGGAGCCAGGCGGGATCGAACCGCCGACCTCTTGCATGCCATGCAAGCGCTCTCCCAGCTGAGCTATGGCCCCTTAGTCCTTAACCGGGGTGAACCTGGTTGATCACCCCTGGACCGGCGAGCCTTCCGACTCGCGCGGTGCACCCTTTTTCACAGATCTGGGCTGATCTCAAGTCTCTTCATCACCTCCGACATCACCAATGATGTCGGTCACGTCCTCATCGCCCTCTTCTTCGTCGGCAATGAAGGTCGAATCATCGTCATCGTCGTCGTCGAGGGTCTCGTCGACCTCGATATCGTCCTCGGACTCGGGCACCACGGCCTTGACCTTGCCGGTGTTCTCCTCGGCATCGGCCTCCTCGAGCGAGACCATCTCTTCGGCCTCGGCCGGCTCCGGCGTGGTGTCCTGGGCCATGCTGCGGGCCTCGGCGCCGCGGGAGGCGCGCGCAGGCGCCACGGGGGCGATCGGCACCACCTCGCCGGTATAGGGCGAGATCACCGGATTCTTGTTGAGGTCATAGAACTTCTTGCCCGTGGTCGGGCAAATACGTTTGGTTCCGAGTTCGGACTTGGCCACGGCAGGAATCCTGGGAATGTCTGAAAAGCGGTGCTTCACTTGGCTAGTTGGCGGCCCGCTGTCAATAGCGCATTACGGGAGAACGACATGCCCGTGACGGGGCCCGGACCTTGTGGTACCTGCCGCCCAGCCCCTTGTGGGCGTATCCAAGGACACAATCGTGACCCATTCCGACCAAACCAGGCCGCTCCAGTCGCGCGCCAGCGGTCCCCTGACCGGGAAAGTACGGGTCCCCGGGGACAAGTCGATCTCCCACCGTGCCCTGATCCTGGGCGCGCTCGCGGTCGGCGAAACCAGGATTTCGGGCCTGCTCGAGGGCGAGGACGTCCTCAATACCGCCAAATCCATGCAGGCGCTGGGTGCCAGGGTCGAGCGCACCGGCGATTTCGCTTGGAAAGTCAACGGGGTAGGCGTTGCAGGCTTCGCCCCACCCAAGGCGCCGCTGGATTTCGGCAACTCCGGCACCGGCTGCCGGCTGGTGATGGGCGCCGTCGCCGGCTGCCCGATCTCGGCGGTTTTCGACGGTGATGCCTCGCTGCGCAGCCGCCCCATGCGCCGGATCCTCGATCCCCTGGAAAAGATGGGCGCGAAGGTCATTGCCGGGGGTGAGGGCGGCCGCCTGCCGCTGACGCTTCAGGGCGCGCGCGATCCGCTGCCGATCACCTACACGACCCCGGTCGCCTCGGCCCAGATCAAGTCGGCCGTGCTGCTGGCGGGCCTTGCCGCGCCGGGCACCACGACCGTGATCGAGACCGAAGCCAGCCGCGACCATACCGAATTGATGCTGAAGCACTTTGGCGCCGACATTGCCTCGGCGCGCGAGGGCGTGCATGGCCGCCGCATCACGCTGAAGGGCCAGCCAGAGCTTCATGGCGCGACCGTCGTGGTGCCCGCTGATCCCTCCTCGGCGGCGTTCCCGATGGTCGCAGCGCTGATCGTCGAGGGCTCCGACGTCGTCCTGTCCGACGTCATGACCAATCCGCTGCGCACCGGCCTGTTCACCACGCTGCGCGAAATGGGCGCCTCGATCGAGGAAAGCGAAGTGCGGGGCGATGCCGGTGAGCCCATGGCGCGCTTGCGTGTGCGCGCCTCGAAGCTGCGTGGCGTCGAGGTGCCGCCGGAGCGTGCGCCCTCGATGATCGACGAATATCTGGTGTTGGCCGTGGCGGCCTCCTTCGCCGAGGGCACCACCATCATGCGCGGCCTGCACGAGCTGCGCGTCAAGGAATCCGATCGCCTGGAAGCCACCGCCGCCATGCTGCGCGTCAACGGCGTCAAGGTCGAGATTTCCGGCGACGATCTGATCGTCGAGGGCCGCGGTCACGTTCCCGGCGGCGGCACTGTCGCCACCCACATGGATCATCGCATCGCGATGTCCGCGCTGGTGATGGGCTGCGCCGCCGACCAGCCGGTGGCCGTCGACGACACCGCCTTCATTGCCACCAGCTTCCCGGACTTCATTCCGATGATGCGTTCGCTAGGGGCCGAGTTTTCATGAGGCCGCGACCGTGAGCAGAGCCCTCGACCGGCATACCTTGCTGTGAGGAGGTTGGGATGCGCCCAAAAACCCTTGCTGAGGCCGTCGATTTCATACGCGCAGGTGCGCCGCAGGATACCACTCTGGCCAAGTTCATAGACACGTTCGATCTGGCCGGGACGAGCCTCGCTCAATACGAGACGATCGAGGACGAACCGGCGTTGACGCAGAACGAACGGCTCGACGCCTTGGTTGGTGCGATCGCCGAATATCTGGCTAAACAACGTCGTCTTGGCCGGGTGCCGGCCTGGGTCTGCGATCCGGCCCGACGCCTTGCCGAGCCATGGTTCACTGCATCGTCCCCCTCCGATGCCATGCGCGAATATCTCACCTTTGCGAGTCCTGCGGAGTTCGCGTCTCGCAATATCTTTACCGAAGAACGGCCATTACGGCGTGCGCGTGGGCCGCAGACAGCCAAGGTTTGAGTGACATGATCATCGCCATCGACGGGCCCGCGGCCTCGGGCAAGGGGACGCTCGGCAAGCGTCTTGCGCACCATTACGGCTATCGTCATCTCGATACCGGCGTGATCTACCGCGCGGTCGCCTATGCCCTGATGCAATCAGGTCATGATCTCCGCGACGAGGCGGCGGCGGTTGCGGCGGCGCTGGAGCTCGATCCCGAAAAGTTCGGCAATCCCGCGCTGAAGACCCAGTTGGCCGGCGAAGGTGCCTCGATCGTCTCGGCGATCCCGAGGGTCCGCGAGGTCCTGCTCAATTTCCAGCGGCAATTCGCCGCCGATCCCCCCGGGGCGGTGCTGGACGGCCGGGATATTGGAACTGTGATCTGCCCGGACGCCGACGTGAAGATTTTCGTCGTCGCCGATCCCAAGGTCCGTGCCCGCCGCCGCACCATGGAGGCCAAGGCGAGGGGCGAGGAGGCCGACGAGGCGGCCGTGCTCGCCGACATCATCCAGCGCGACGAACGCGACAAGAACCGGCCGATTGCGCCTTTAAAACCGGCCCCGGATGCTTACTTGCTAGATAACTCCCAACTGGATATAGAAGGCGGCGTCCGGGCCGCCATCGACATTATCGAGGCCGTCCGAGCGGGCCGTCCGCGGGGTTAAGCCGCAGACGTCATTGGAGGAAGCGCCCGCTCCCGCTCTTTGAGGTCGATACATCAGGTCCCTGCTTGGGACTGATGCGATCCAGGCTCCGGACACAAGATTTCCACGTATCGAACGTGCGGGCCCTGCCGGCCCGCTTCCGCTGTTTCGGCGCCAGCCGAAGCCGCGAGCGGTCGCTCGAAGGTCTTGCGGACCTTCCGACACTGCGCGTGCGATGCGCCCATGAACCCAACGGCCGGCAAGACATCCGCAACTGGAGAACAAATGGCTTCGACTTCTGCTGATACCTATAGCCCGTCGCGCGACGATTTCGCCGCGATGCTCGACGAGTCCTTCGCAGGCGGCAACCTGCAGGAGAGCTCCGTCGTCAAGGGCAAGGTGGTTGCAATTGAAAAGGACATGGCCGTCATCGACGTCGGCCTGAAGACCGAGGGCCGCGTCGCCCTGCGCGAGTTTTCCGGCCCCGGCCGTGACAGTGAACTGAAGGTCGGCGACGAGGTCGAAGTGTTCCTCGATCGCATCGAGAACGCCCTCGGCGAAGCCGTGCTGTCGCGCGACAAGGCGCGCCGCGAGGAGAGCTGGGGCAAGCTCGAGAAGGCCTTCCAGAACAACGAGAAGGTCAACGGCGTCATCTTCAACCAGGTCAAGGGCGGCTTCACCGTCGACCTCGACGGTGCCGTGGCCTTCCTGCCGCGCTCGCAGGTCGACATCCGTCCGATCCGCGACGTTGCGCCGCTGATGAACAACTCGCAGCCGTTCCAGATCCTCAAGATGGACCGCCGCCGCGGCAATATCGTGGTGTCGCGCCGCACGGTTCTCGAAGAGACCCGCGCCGAGCAGCGCCAGGAGCTGGTGCAGAACCTCGAAGAGGGTCAGGTCATCGACGGCGTGGTCAAGAACATCACCGATTACGGTGCGTTCGTTGATCTCGGCGGCATCGACGGTCTGCTGCATGTCACCGACATCGCGTGGCGCCGCGTCAACCACCCGACCGAGGTGCTCTCGATCGGCCAGACCGTGAAGGTCAAGATCATCAAGATCAACCACGAGACGCACCGCATCTCGCTGGGCATGAAGCAGCTGCTGGACGATCCGTGGCAGGGCATCGAAGCCAAGTACCCGCTGGGTGCCCGCTTCACCGGCCGCGTCACCAACATCACCGACTACGGTGCGTTCGTCGAGCTCGAGCCGGGCATCGAAGGCCTGATCCACGTCTCCGAGATGTCGTGGACCAAGAAGAACATGCACCCCGGCAAGATCGTGTCGACCTCGCAGGAAGTCGATGTGCAGGTGCTGGAAGTCGATTCCGTCAAGCGCCGCATCTCGCTCGGCCTCAAGCAGACCATGCGCAACCCCTGGGAGGTCTTCGTCGAAGGTCACCCGACCGGTTCGGTGGTCGAGGGCGAAGTCAAGAACAAGACCGAGTTCGGTCTGTTCCTGGGCCTCGAGGGCGACGTCGACGGCATGGTCCATCTCTCCGACCTCGACTGGAAGCTTCCGGGCGAGCAGGTGATCGACAACTACAAGAAGGGCGACATGGTGAAGGCCGTGGTGCTCGATGTGGACGTCGAGAAGGAGCGCATCTCGCTCGGCATCAAGCAGCTCGAAGGCGACCCCTTCGCCGAGCCGGGCGATGTCAAGAAGGGCGCGGTCGTGACCTGCGAAGTGCTCGAAGTGAAGGAGAGCGGTATCGAGGTGAAGATCACCGGGACCGACTTCTCGACCTTCATCAAGCGCTCCGAGCTCGCCCGTGACCGCAACGACCAGCGCGCCGAACGCTTCGCCGTCGGTGAGAAGGTCGATGCCCGCGTGATCCAGTTCGACAAGAAGGCCCGCAAGGTCCAGGTGTCGATCAAGGCGCTCGAAGTCGCCGAAGAAAAGGAAGCCATCGCGCAGTACGGCTCCTCCGATTCGGGTGCGACCCTCGGCGACATCCTGGGCACCGCGCTCAAGAACCGCGACAGCAAGTAAGCGAAACGCTGTTTCGCTGCATCGAAGCCCCGGCGCGAGCCGGGGCTTTTTTGTTGCCGTCTCTACAAGCTCCGCCGTCGCCCCGGACAAGCGCAGCTCCTGACAATGCGCCGCATTGTCGGGAGCGGAGCGAAGATCCGGGGTCCATACCCACAGGACGTGGTTTGGCGAAGATTCTGAGTGGGCGTCTTGCGTCACATTGCGCCCTGGGGTTATGGGTCCCCGCGTTCGCGGGGACGACGAGTGAGTTTGGGGTCTCGCGCCCGGCTCTCACGCGCGCCCAAGCCTTGTTTTCTTCAAATTGCGCCGCAATTGATGTATCCAGATAAGCCGTTGGTCACGCCGTGACGGCACAACGCGTCCTGCCTTACATTTGGAGATATTCCGATGTCGCTCGATTCGGACATCATCGTCGATCGCCGCCGGATCCGTCGCAAGCTGACGTTCTGGCGCGTCATGGCTGCGCTGATCTTGATCGCGGCGATTGCAGGCTTTGCGCTGATCGCGACGCCCGGCGCGCGCGGCACTTTCGCATCCGCCGGCTCGATCGCGCGGGTTCATATCGAGGGGTTGATCCGCAGCGATTCCGATCGCACGCAGGCGCTGGAGCGGCTGGAGAACTCGCAGGCCGCCGCAGTCATCGTCCACATCAACTCGCCGGGCGGCACCACCGCCGGCTCCGAGCAGCTCTACGACTCGCTCGTCCGGCTGAAAGCGAAGAAGCCGCTCGTCGTGGTGGTCGAGGGTCTGGCTGCCTCCGGCGGCTACATCACCGCGATTGCCAGCGACCACATCATCGCCCAGCAGAGCTCGCTGGTCGGCTCGATCGGCGTGCTGTTCCAATACCCCAACGTCTCCGAGCTGCTGAAGACCGTCGGCGTCAAGGTCGAGGAGGTGAAGTCGTCGCCGCTGAAGGCCGCGCCCAACGGTTTTGAGCCCACCAGTCCCGAAGCAAGGGCCGCCCTCGATGCGCTGGTGAAGGACTCCTTCGCCTGGTTCAAAGGCCTGGTGAAGGATCGGCGTGGCATGGATGACACGCAGCTCGAAAAAGTTGCCGACGGCCGTGTCTTCACCGGACGCCAGGCGATCGATCTCAAGCTGATCGATCAGCTCGGCGACGAGAAGACGGCAGTGACCTGGCTGGTCGAGCAGAAGGGCGTCAAGAAGGGTCTTTCCGTGCGCGACTACAAGCTCCAGCCGCGGTTTGGCGATCTGCCGTTCCTCAAGACGGCCGCTGCCGTCACGCTGGAAGCGCTTGGTTTAGGCTCGATTGCGCGTCAAATCGGGCAAACCGGCGTCGCGCAGGCCGTCGATCGGCTCGGAATGGATGGAATGCTGGCGCTGTGGCAGCCGGCTGCCTCAAACTGACCGGAAACGGGCGAGTTCCAGAGGTTTTTCCCGTCTGGCGCGTGCCGGCGCAGCCCGCTTTTTCGGCATTTGTCACGTATTTTCACGACGCTCAACCTTGATTTAGCGTCTTGACAGATCACGGTATTTTCACGGAAATGGTCATCCGCACGCTCCCGGGTCCTATCTCTCGATGATCAAATCCGAACTTGTTCAGCGTATCGCCGAGCACAACCCGCATCTGTACCAGCGGGATGTCGAGAACATTGTGAATGCGATTCTCGAAGAGATCGTAGCGGCTCTCGCGCGCGGTGATCGCGTCGAGTTGCGCGGCTTCGGTGCCTTCTCGGTCAAGCATCGCCCTGCACGCGCCGGGCGTAATCCGCGCACCGGCGCCCATGTGCCTGTCGATCAGAAGAGCGTTCCGTTCTTCAAGACCGGCAAGGAAATGCGCGAACGGCTGAACCGCGACCATCCGGATCCCGGTGCGCCCGACTAAGGCTGTCGTCCTTGGGGGGTAACCGAAACGGCCGCATGATGCGGCCGCCAGCTTGATTCAAGACGAGCGATCGCGATGCGAAAGTTCCTGACCGCGCTGATCGTGATTCCGCTGGGCCTGATCCTGGTGGCGTTTGCCGTCGCCAACCGGCATTTTGTCACGGTCTCGTTCGATCCCTTCATTTCGAACGACCCGTCATTGGAGATCACGCTACCTCTGTTTCTGCTGCTGATCCTCGTGGCTGTGCTGGGTGTCGTGGCCGGTGGCTGTGCCGTCTGGTTCGGCCAGCGGCATTGGCGGCGCGCCGCGCGCCGGCATGAGGCCGAAGCACGGGCTGCAAGGGGCGAACTGGCCGATTTGCGGGCCCAGGCGGCCGCGGCAAGGCCCGAGCCCCAGCGCCTTCCCGTTCCCTCCGGGGTCGGGCTTTACGGGCCTGTCGGGCGAGACAAGCAGCGCGCGACGTTGTAGAAGCGGCCCCGACCGAAAACCCTGTTTTCCGGCCGCGGCTTGCGGCCTCCATTTGCTTTGAGACCATGTCCCTGCTCATCAAAATCTGCGGCCTGTCCACGCGAGAGACGCTTGAAGTAGCGCTCGACGCCGGCGCCGACATGGTGGGGTTCGTGTTCTTTCCGCCCTCGCCGCGCCACCTGTCCCTGGAGCTCGGGCGTGAGCTCGGCCGCCAGGTGAAAGGCCGCGCGCTCAAGGTGGCGCTCAGCGTCGACGCCGACGATGCGACGCTCGACAACATCATGGATGCGCTCTCGCCTGATATCTTCCAGCTTCACGGCAAGGAAAGCGTCGCACGGCTGCGCGACATCAAGCAGCGGTTCGGCCGCCCGGTGATGAAGGCGGTCCCGGTCGCGACATCAGCCGATCTCGCCGTGCTGCCGGGCTATGCCGCGGTCGCCGATCGCATCCTGTTCGATGCGCGCGCGCCGAAGGATGCGACGCGGCCCGGCGGCTTGGGGGAGCCGTTTGACTGGCACCTGCTCGAAAATCTTGATCTGAAGCTGCCCTACATGGTCTCGGGCGGGCTGCACGCCGATAACCTGGCCGAAGCGCTTCGCGTCACCCGCGCCGGCGGCGTCGACGTGTCCTCCGGCGTCGAGAGCGCCCCCGGCGTCAAGGATCCTGAAATGATCAAGGCCTTCATCCGCGCCGCGCGCGCTACCCAAGAGTTGAGCGTCAGAGAGTTGAGCGTCCGATGACCATCGCCAAGCCAAATTCCTACCGCAGCGGCCCCGACGAGCGCGGCCATTTCGGCATTTTCGGCGGACGCTTCGTCGCAGAAACGCTGATGCCGCTGATCCTCGATCTGGAGAAGGCCTACACCGCGGCCAAGGCCGATCCGTCCTTCCAGGGCGAGATGAACGGCTATCTCAAGAACTATGTCGGCCGGCCCTCGCCGCTCTATTTCGCCGAACGCCTCACCGAGCATCTCGGCGGCGCGAAAATTTACCTGAAGCGCGAAGAGCTCAACCACACCGGTTCGCACAAGGTGAACAACGTGCTCGGCCAGATCATGCTGGCGCGGCGCATGGGCAAGAAGCGCATCATCGCCGAGACCGGCGCCGGCCAGCACGGCGTCGCCACCGCGACGCTGTGCGCGCGCTTTGGCCTCGAATGCGTGGTCTATATGGGCGCCGTCGACGTCGAGCGGCAGCAGCCCAACGTCATCCGCATGGAGATGCTGGGCGCGACGGTGGTCCCGGTGCAGTCCGGCACGCGCACGCTGAAGGACGCCATGAACGAGGCGCTGCGCGATTGGGTCACCAACGTGCACAACACGTTCTATTGCATCGGCACGGTCGCGGGCCCGCATCCCTATCCGACGCTGGTGCGCGACTTCCAGTCGATCATCGGCAACGAGACCAAGACGCAGATGCAGGAGGTCGAAGGACGCCTGCCGGATTCGCTGGTCGCCTGCATCGGCGGCGGCTCGAATGCGATGGGCCTGTTCCATCCGTTCCTCGACGATCCCTCCGTCGAGATCTTCGGCGTCGAAGCCGCGGGCCATGGTCTGACGCAGCTCCATGCGGCCTCGATCGCGGGCGGTCGTCCCGGCGTGCTGCACGGCAACCGCACCTATCTGCTGATGGATGCCGACGGCCAGATCCAGGACGCGCATTCGATCTCGGCCGGCCTCGACTATCCCGGCATCGGCCCCGAGCATTCCTGGCTGCACGAGGTTGGCCGCGTCAACTATCTCTCCGCGACCGACGACGAGGCGCTCGCCGCGTTCCAGCTGCTGTCGAAGCTCGAAGGCATCATTCCGGCGCTCGAGCCGGCGCACGCCATCGCCAAGGTGATGGAGCTCGCGCCGAAGCGGCCGAAAGACCACCTGATGGTCGTCAACCTCTCCGGCCGCGGCGACAAGGACGTCCCGCAGGTCGGCGACATCCTGAGGGGCAAGAAGTGACCACGCGTATCGACACCCGTTTCGCCGAACTGAAGAAGCAGGGCCGCGCGGCCTTCGTGACCTATGTGATGGCCGGCGATCCCGATCTCACGACGTCGCTCGATATCGTCAAGGCGCTGCCCAAGGCAGGCGCCGACGTCATCGAGCTCGGCATTCCCTTCACCGATCCGATGGCGGATGGTCCCTCGATTCAGGCTGCAGGTCTGCGCGCGCTCAAGGCCGGCATGACCTTGAGGAAGACGCTGGAGCTGGTGCGCGACTTCCGCAAGGCCGACAGCGTCACGCCGCTGGTGCTGATGGGGTATTACAATCCGATCTACATCTACGGCGTCGACAAGTTCCTGGCTGATGCCAAGACGTCGGGCGTTGACGGCCTGATCATCGTCGATTTGCCGCCGGAGGAAGACGAGGAGCTCTGCCTGCCCGCGCTGAAGGCCGGCCTGAACTTCATTCGCCTGGCGACCCCGACCACCGACGACAAGCGCCTGCCTGCGGTGCTCGCGAACACGTCGGGCTTCGTCTACTACGTCTCGATCGCCGGCATCACCGGTGCCGCGGCCGCGGACGCCAATGCCGTCGGCGATGCCGTCGCCCGCATCAAGCGGCACACGAGCTTGCCGATCTGCGTTGGCTTTGGCATCCGCACGCCGGAGGCGGCGCGCGCCATTGCCGAGAAGGCCGATGGTTCGGTGGTCGGCACCGCGCTGGTCGATGCGCTCAAGAACAGCCTCGATGCCGAGGGGCGGGCGACCGCCAAGACCGTTAACGCCGTCGCCGAGTTGACGGCGGCCCTGGCCCGGGGCGTCAAGGGCGCGAAGCAAGCGGCCGGATAGGCCATAATTCCGCTTTTGGAGCGGGCGACACGGCGGCTTGCCGGGCAGGAGCCCGGCCGCCATATATCCTTTCTGGCGACCCCTAGACGGGCTCGCACATCGGAGCAAACCATGAACTGGCTTACCAATGTGGTCCGGCCGAAGATCCGCAACATGCTGCGGCGGGAGACGCCGGAGAATTTGTGGATCAAGTGCCCGGATTCCGGACAGCTCGTGTTCTACAAGGACGTCGAGGCCAACCAGTTCGTCATTCCCGGCTCGAACTACCACATGCGCATGGGCGCGGTGGCGCGCTTGAAGTCGATCTTCGACAACGAGACCTGGTTCGACGTCGCGCTGCCCGACGTCACGCCCGACCCGCTCAAGTTTCGCGACGAGAAGAAATACGTCGATCGCATCAAGGACGCCCGCGCGCGTACCAATTTGAATGACGCGATCAAGGTCGGCTACGGCAAGCTCGAAGGCGCCGGCGTCGTCGTCGCCGTGCAGGACTTCGACTTCATGGGCGGCTCGCTCGGCATGGCCGCAGGCGAGGCCATCGTGCGCGGGCTCGAGCTTGCGGTCGAGAAGAAGTCGCCGTTCATCGTGTTCGCGGCCTCCGGCGGCGCGCGCATGCAGGAAGGCATCCTGTCGCTGATGCAGATGCCGCGCACGACGGTTGCCGTGCAGATGCTGCGCGAGGCGAAGCAACCCTATATCGTCGTGCTGACCAACCCGACCACGGGCGGCGTCACCGCGTCCTATGCGATGCTCGGCGACGTGCAGATCGCCGAGCCCGGTGCGCTGATCGGTTTTGCCGGCGCGCGTGTGATCGAGCAGACCATCCGTGAAAAGCTCCCCGAGGGCTTCCAGCGCGCCGAGTACCTCAAGGATCACGGCATGGTCGACATGGTCGTGCATCGCCACGAACTGCGTCCGACCCTGGCGCGGCTCTGCCGCCTGCTGACCAAGGCACCGGCGCAGGAAGGCGTATCGAAGTCCGTGCAGCCGGTCGCGAGCCCGGCGCAGATCGTCTCGGCCGCCGAGACGGCGCCGGCTGCGCCCCACGCGTGAACGCGTCCCCTGACAGCACCAAGACGCCGCTCGGCGAATTGATCGGGCGGCTGTCGGCCCTGCATCAGAAGCGCATCGATCTGGGGCTGGAGCGGATGCACCGCCTGCTCGAGCGGCTCGGCCATCCCGAACGCAAGCTGCCGCCGGTGATCCATGTCGCCGGTACTAACGGCAAGGGCTCGACGGTCGCCTATCTGCGCGCGACGCTGGAGGCGGCGGGTTTGCGCGCTCACGCCTACACCTCGCCCTATCTCGTCCGCATCAACGAATGTTTTCGCCTTGGCCGCGTCGGCGGCGGCGTGCTCGTGGGTGACGACCAGTTGCGCGCCGCGCTGGAAGAGGTCGAGCGCGTCAATGCCGGCGAGCCGGCAACGGTGTTCGAGCTGAAGACCGCCGCGGCGTTTCTTTTGTTCGCGCAAAACCCGGCCGATGTGGTGCTGCTCGAAGTCGGCCTCGGCGGCCGGCTCGACTCGACCAATGTCGTCGATGCGCCTGCGGCCTGCGTGATCACCCCCGTCAGCATGGACCACATGGATTTCCTCGGGGACACGCTGGCGTCGATCGCGGGCGAGAAGGCCGCGATCATCAAGCGCGGGGTGCCCGTGATCTGCGCCGAGCAATGGCCGGAGGCGATGGCCGTGATCGAGGCGCAGGCCAAGCGCATGCGCGCGCCGCTGTTTGCGGCGAACGAGAGCTGGCACGTCAATGTCGAGCGGGGGCGCCTGGTCTATTCCGACGACCGCGGCCTGATGGACCTTCCGGCGCCGCGTCTGTTCGGCCGCCACCAGTTCGCCAATGCCGGCCTTGCCATCGCAACGCTGCGCGCGATCCCGCATTTCAAGGTGAGCCAGGCCGCGTTCGAGGCCGGCATCGTCGGTGCCGAATGGCTGGCGCGGATGCAGCGCATCACCTCGGGTGAGTTGCTCGCGTGGGGCCCGCAGGGCTCCGAGATCTGGCTCGACGGCGGGCACAATGCCGAGGGCGGCCGCGTCGCGGCCGCTGCGCTCGGCGATCTCGAAGAGCGGGTGTCGCGGCCGCTCGTGGTCGTCGCCGGCATGATGGCCAACAAGGACGCGCAAGCCTTCCTCCTCAATTTCGCCGGCCTGACCCGTCACATCATCGCGGTACCGATCCCCGACACCGAGAACGTGATGCCGGCCGATCGCCTCGCAGACGCCGCGCGGAGCGTCGGCATGCACGTCGAGATCGCACCCGGCATCGAGGCCGCGCTGCGCGCGCTGGCGAAGCTCGCCTACGAGACGCCCCCGCGCATTTTGATCACTGGCTCGCTTTATCTTGCCGGGCATGTGCTCGGCCTCAACGGCACGCCTCCTGCATAGTTTTCGTCCCGGACGCGGTGCAGCGTGCAAGGCTGCCCCGCAGCCGGGACCCTGAGGCCACATAGATGGGCCCCGGCTCTGCAGCGCACCACTACGTGCTGCGCGGCGTCCGGGGCACGAGAGCGAGAATCCCAATGCGTTTTGCCGCCATCGCCGACGTCCACGGAAACTACCTCGCGCTGGAGGCGGTGCTCGCCGACATCCGTGCTACTGATATCACCGACATCGTCAATCTCGGCGACATGCTGAGCGGCCCGCTCGACGCACGCCGCACCATCGAGATGCTGATGCCGCTCGATGCCGTGCACGTGCTCGGCAACCACGATCGCTATCTGCTCGACCGTCCGCCGGAGAAGATGGGGTCGTGGGATCGTCCCGCCCATGCAGCGCTCAACGCCACGCAGCTCGACTGGTTGCGCGCGCAGCCGATGACGCGCGTGTTTCGCGACCAGGTGTTCCTCTGTCACGCCACGCCAGAGAATGACGAAATCTACTGGCTCGACACCGTGCACGCCGACGGCACGGTCGCGCTGTCGCCGCTCGAACGCATCGAGCGGTTTGCGCAAGGCGTCACGCAGTCGCTGATCCTCTGCGCCCACACCCATCTCGCCCGCGCCGTCCGCTTGCGCGACGGCCGATTGATCGTCAATCCCGGCAGCGTCGGCAGCCCCGGCTATCGTGACAAGCACCCGTTCCCGCATGTCGTCGAGGCCGGCACGCCGCACGCGCGTTATGCGATCCTCGAACTGGTGAATGGAAGTTGGCAGGTGACGTTCCGCCATATCACCTATGATCACGAAACGATGGCCGCGCTCGCACGCCGCAACAACCAGCCGGAGCTGGGACACGCGCTGGCGACCGGCTGGATCAAGTAGGGTAAAACAAAACGGCCGGCGATGAGCCGGCCGTTGCAGAATTTGCTCGTCACTGCGCCGCGGATCAGACCGCCGATGTAATCCACTGCTGCAGCTTCGCCTTGGGCGCTGCGCCGACCTGGCGGGAGGCCATCTCGCCGCCCTTGAAAATCATCAGGGTCGGGATCGACATCACGCCGTATTTCGACGCGGTCTTCGGGCTCTCGTCGACGTTCAGCTTCACGATCTTGACCTTGTCGCCCATCGCGCCGGCGATCTCGTCGAGGGCGGGTGCGATCATGCGGCAGGGGCCGCACCATTCGGCCCAGAAATCGACGACGACAGGGCCGTTCGCCTTGAGCACTTCGGCTTCGAAATCGGTGTCAGAAACCTTGCCAACGGCCATTTGAGTACCTCACTCGGTTAAACGAAACGGCGCGATACGGAATCGCGCCCGGGATCATCGTGCCAACCTATGAACGGCCCCTTGCCGGGTCAAGGACGCTCACGCCGAGATGAAGGGATGCCAGCGCCGCGTCCAGCGCGGGGGCTGAAATCTCCATATATTCAAGGGCCTCGGTCCAGAGCAGGACGGCCCGGATGGGCTTTTGGGGATAAAGCCGCGCCAGCACCGCCCGGTACAGCGCAAGCTGCCGGACATAGGCGACAGGCGCTTCAGCCGCGCTCTTGGGCGCCGCCTGATTGGTCTTGAAATCGACGATCAGAACCTCATCCGGGCGAACGACCAGCCGGTCGATCTGCCCCGAAACCAATGCCGGAGGGTGGCCCGGCCGCTCCAGTCGGCCGGCGATGGCGACTTCCGCCCGGCTGCCGCTGGCAAAGACCGGCGCAAACCGCGGTTCGGTGATCAAAGCGAGCACCTTGTCGGCCAGCGCGGCGCGGTCGGCCTCGGCCCAGACCGAAGCATTGCGCGTCATGAAGCCGAGCGCGGCCTCGCGCCGGCGCTCCGGGGCGATCTCAGGCAGGGATTGCAGCAGCCGGTGCACCAGCGTGCCACGCTGCAATGCGAGCGCGCGGGACTGGACCGACTCGCCTGACCGGACGCTGCGCCCCTCCTCGGCCGACTGGCCGGACGGGCGTACGGGATCGTCCTCGACGGCTTCACGCGGGGCCCGCGTTCGCAGCCAGTCCGGCAAAGCGACAGTTGCGTCAACGGACGCCGCTGGCGAGCCCAGCGCCGCCACATCCTCCGGACGGGCGAACCGGGTGACCTTGCCGAGCGGCGTCTCGATGATTTGCTTGTCCAGGCCCGAGCCCGCGAGCCCGGTGTCGACCAGGTCGTACCAGCTCAGCTTGCGAACCGTCCTCATATTGCCCGGCATGCAGCCGCCGACGATCAGCCGGTCGGCCGCGCGCGTCATGGCGACATAGAGCAGGCGGCGATACTCGTCCTCGGTTTCCTCAAGCATGGCTTTGCGCGCGTCCGCGACGGGCTTTGGATCATCCGCCTTGCGCCCGGCCCAGACCACGACCTCGCCGCCATTGCCGCGCGGCACGTGGATCAGCCGCACCCGCTGCGAGTCCGCCGGCGACGACGTCGTGTCGACCATGAACACGACCGAAGCTTCGAGGCCCTTGGCGCCGTGCACGGTCATCACCCGCACCTCGTCGCGCGAGATCTCCATGTCGCGCTTCACCTCGGTGTCGGCCGAGCGCAGCCAGGCCATGAAGCCCTGCAGCGAGGCCGGCGCCTTGCGCTCATAGTTCAGCGCGAGCTCCAGGAATTCGTCGAGCGCGTCGTTGGCCTCATGACCGAGCCGGCGCAGGATGCGCGCGCGCCCGCCGTCGCCGCCGAGCAGCCAGGCGTAGAACGCGAACGGCGTCTCCTCGCGGGCACGCATCTCGCAGGCTTCCAGGCGCCCCAGCACGGTTGCGAACTTCTCGCTTCCGGCGGCGTGCTCGCCGAGCGCGCGGCGCAGCGATCCCTTGCGATCATGGGCGAGCACGAACAGATCGTCGTCATCGAGACCGAACAGCGGGCTCTTCAGCGCCACCGCCAGCGCGAGGTCATCCTGCGGCAGCAGCAGCGCATCCGCGAGGTTCATCAGATCGATGATGCCGATATGCTCGGTCAGCTTCAGTCGGTCGGCGCCCGCGACGGGAACGCCAGCGTGCTTGAGTGCCTGGATGACGGCGTCGAAGGCGTTGCCGCGCCGGCGCACCAGGATCAGCATGTCGCCATAGCGCAGCGGCCTGCGCTCGCCGGCGTGCCCGGTCAGCGTGCCGCTCTCGACCAGCCGCTTGATCTCGGCCTGGATACGGCGGGCAAGCTTGACCTCGGGGCTGGTGGCGGCGACGCCGTCGAACGGCGCGCGCCAGCCTTCGATCTCCTGCCGGTCGTCGGCTTCCGCGAGATCCCACAGCTCGATCACGCTGGGGCCGGCGTCAGTGAGCGCATTGTGCAGGGGATGGCCGATCTCGACCGAATGGATGCTCTTGTAGATCTGGGGATCGCGGAAGACGTGGTCAACCGAGTGCAGGATCGTCGCGCCCGAGCGGAACGAGTAGGTGAAGGCCACGGGATCGAATTTCAGTCCGGCGGCTGTGAACTTGCGGTGCAGCTCGCGCCGGCGCGCGTCGAACTCGTGGGGAGCTGCGCCCTGGAACGAGAAGATCGACTGCTTCTCGTCGCCGACCGCGAAGACCGTGCGGTTCAGTCCCTCGCGCGCGCCTTCGCCAGCCGTGAATTCCGAGATGATGTGCGCAACGATGTCCCATTGCCGTGGGCTGGTGTCCTGGGCTTCGTCGATCAGCACATGGTCGACGCCGCGGTCGAGCTTGTAATGCACCCAGCCCGAGGAGATGCGGTCGAGCATCGCCAGCGTCTTGTCGATGAGGTCGTCATAGTCGAGCAGGCCACGTTCCTGCTTCTCGCGGCGGTAGTTGGCCGCAGCTGCGGTCGCGATGTGCAGCAGGGCCGCAGTGCGGTCGCGCATCGTCACCGCGCGGCGCTTCTCGACCAAGCCACTGACGCGCTGCGCCTCGTTCTCGAACAGGCGCGCGACGGACGGATTGTGCTCGCCGAACTTCTTGGTCAGCACCGCCTTGCGCGGCAGCTTTTCATCAGTGAGGAAGACGGACAGATAGGCATCGACCTGCGCGCTGCCGGAAAACACCTTGGCCTCGCGAAGGCGGGAGGCCTGATCATTATCGGACTTGCTGCCGTCCTCCAGCGCAAAGGCAATGTCGTCCCAGCGCGAGCGTGGCAGGTAGGGCCCATCGAGGATGTCCGTCTCGACGTCCTCGATGTTGTCGCTCGCATCGACACCCAGCGCCACCGCCATCTGTGCCGCCGCGGCTTCGACGTTGCCGGCCCCGTCGGTCCAGGCCATGAAATGATCACGGCTGAGACAGGCCTCGCGCACGACCTCCTTGAAGGTGACGTCGGCGGCGTTCGCCATCGCGGTCAGCAGGGCGCGGCCCGTGACGCTGTCAGGCGCGCGCGCGGCCTCGAGCAGCACCTTCAGATTGGCGCGCTCCATCATGTCGTTCTGATCGCGCTCGTCGATGACGGAGAAGCGCGCGGGGACGTTGGCCTCGAACGGGAACTGCTGGAGCAGGCGTGTGCACAGCGCGTGGATGGTCTGCACCTTGAGCCCGCCCGGCGTCTCCAGCGCGCAGGCGAACAGCTTTCGCGCCTCACGCCGCAGCTTTGCGCCGGGGTGCGGGATGCCGACTGCCCTGATCGCCGCGTCGAGCGCGGTGTCGTCCAGCGTCACCCAATGGCCAAGCGTCGTAAACACGCGCTCGGCCATGTTGGCGGCGGCGGCCTTGGTGAAGGTGATGCAGAGAATTTTCTCGGGCGGCACCCCCGACAGCAGCAGGCGGATCACGCGCTGCACCAGCACGTGCGTCTTGCCCGAGCCGGCATTGGCCGACACGAAGGCCGACGCGGTCGGATCGGATGCACGCGCCTGCCGGGCGCGCACCTCGTCGGGGATGGGGCGCGGGACCTTCACCATTCCTCGATCCCCAATCCGCCGGCCGCGGACCATTCCTTGATCCGGGCGAGGTCGTCATAGGCACCGTAGCGGTTCGTCCACATCGGCAAGTTCAGCGAGGTGTACGGCTGGTTCTCGTCGTCGAAGGCGCGGATCAGCGCTTCCAGCTTGGCCCGTGCTTCGGCGGCTGCCGTGTCCGGTGGCTGCGGCTCGTCGCCCTGCTTGTATTTGAGCTCGAGGATGCGTTCTTCGCCCGGAGGATTGTTGCCACTGAGGCGGACATAGACGAGCTGGCTCACGGAAGAACCTGCATCGATGCCAGGAAAGCCGCCCTCGCGCAGGATCGCCGCCTCCAGCGTCAGCTGTGGTGAGAGGCCCATGCGGACCTGCTTGCCGGTCGGCGGCTGCCCGGTCTTGTAGTCGAGGATGGCGTAGCCGCCGCCCTGGCGCCGCTCGATGCGGTCGGCGCGGGCGGAAAGGCGAAAGCTGCGCTCGTTGTCGAGCCTGATCGAGATCTCGCCGCGGGTCTCCGCATTGATTGCCTCGATCGCCGCGCGGCGCGCCGTCTCCCATTCGCCGAACCAGCGTGCGATGCGCTGGAACCGCGGCCACCACAGCGCCCGCGCCTCCGGACGTTCCATCAGCGGTGCAAAATGCTTTTCACCGATGGCGCGCAGCACGCGAACGGGATCGTCGGGCAGGCGCGTTGCGTAGCTTTCGGTGAACTCGCCGATCGCCTCGTGGATCGCCGAGCCCCGGTCGGCGGCCGAGAGCGGCATGTCGACGGGGTCGAGCGCATCCAGCCGCAAAATGTACTTTGCGTAGATCGTATAGGGATCGCGCAGCCAGTCCTCGATCGCGGTCACCGACATCTTCAATGGCCGCGTCGCGCGCGGCGGCCGCGGCTCGGGCTGCTTGATCGGCTCGACCTTGTCGGGCTGGTCCAGCGCACCCGCGAACTGCACGTACTTTTCGCCGGCGCGAACCGCTGCCTTCCAGAGCTCGTCGCCCGCGACCGCCTCCAGTCGATGCAGGAAGCGCGAAGCCACCGCCGGCGCGCCGCCGGCCTTGGCGGAATGGGTGAGGATCACTTCGCCGCCGCCGAGCAACTGCGCGAAGTCATGGGCGGAGAGGCCGATGCGCCGCTCAGGCAGGTCGAGACCAAGCTCATGCCGCATCGGCCGGCTCAGCCAGGGATCGATCCGCGGCGCCGGCGGCCAGACGCCTTCGATCAGCCCGCCAATGATGATTCGGTCGGCCTGCATCAGGCGTGATTCCAGCGGGCCGTAGATCTGCAGCCGCGCGCCGGGCTTCTCGCGCCGCCGCACCGCGCGATCGCTGAACGCGGTCTGGAAGACGTCGGGATAATCGGGCAGCGGCACCATCAATCCGCTGGTGGTGCCGCCGCGCAGGAGATCGTCGAAGGCGGCAGCGAGCGCAAGGCCTTCGCGCTCCTCGAAAGCGAGCGGGATGCCCTGCTCGTCGCGCGACAGCGCGATCAAGGTCTCGCGATGCCGGTGCGCGAGCTCGGCGAAGTCGTATGGCTTCGACGGCGGCAGGCTCTCGATCGGAATGAGCGCCGTCTGCAAGGCATCGATCAGCGCCTGGATGCGATCGAGGTCCTCGGCCTTGAGCCGTGCGCGCGGCTCGGCGCGGTGCAACGCGGAGGCCTCGCTGCGCCACAGCTTTGCCAGCTCCTCGCGAAACCGGTTGAACTCGCGCAGGAGGCCGGCGGTGCCGGCAGGCGGGCGCGTGCCGCGCAGGACTGCAAGCTCGAGGTCTTCGATCGCCGTCTTCCACGCACCAGGGGCGCGACCAAGCCGGCACAGCGGATGCTTGAGCATCGCCAGCAGCGTTGGCGGCTCCAGTCCTTTCGTTGCTGCCTCCGCCGCAAGGCGCGCGAAGACGCCGGCAGAGGTTTCCATCAGCACGTCGCCGCCGGAATCGTCGAAGCTGAGACCCCATCGGGTCAGCGCAGCCATCACGCGTCGCGCCAGCGCGCGGTCGGGCGTCACCAGCGCGGCGGATTTGTCGAGATGCCGTGCTTCGCGCATCGCGATGGCGATCGCGAGCGCTTCCATCTCAGGATTGGGAGCCTCGACGACCGAAAGGCCGGTCATGCCACCTGATATCTTTGCGGCGACGTCGGGCTGCTTCAGCCGGTCATGCCATTTCTCGGTTGCGCTGGACGGCCGCATCGATTCGGAAGCAAGGAGATCGCGCCCATGCGGTGCAGCTGGCTCCAGGATCTCGACGTCGCCGCGCTTGATGCCGAAGCGCTGGAGCAAGCCGTGCATCGCATATTGCGGATGGTTCGAGGTGGGATTCTCGGTGACGCCCAGCAGGTCCCTGCTGCCGCCGATGATCCGCCAGGCATCCTCATCGAGATCGGTGTCGAGGCCGGGCAGCACCACCGCACCGTGCGGCAGCGCGGCGACCGCGTGCAAGAACTTCGCGGTCGCCGGCATCGAGCCGGTCGACCCGGCCGCGATCACAGGTCCGTGCGGATGCGCGGTCAGCCGTTTGGCTTCCGCCGCGATCAGGAGATCGCGCCGCGCCGCCGGTTCGATCCGGTTGATCTCGGCAAGATGTTGAGGCCAGGCGATGCGCGCGATGCGCAGGAATTCGAGCGAGTGCTGCCAATAGCGATCGAGCATGTCGGGCACGAGGCCATCGAGCGCGTTCCAGTCGACGCCGCGCGTGACCATGTCGTCGATCAGGCGCGCAAGGTCGCCGGCCAGCGCCAGCGTCGAGGCGGGGCCGCCGACCACCAGCGGCGACAGCACCGGGCCCTTGGCCCAGGCGGCGACGAGCTGCGCCAACGTCAGCCGCCGTTCGAGCTCGCCGAGCCGCGGCGGAATCTCGAGCGGCGTCGCGCCGGAGAACTGCTCGGCTTCATCGGCGAAGGCGAGCTCGTCCTCGTCGATGTCGCCGAGCGCGACGATCCGCGGCAGCACGACGGCGTCCCTCTTCATCTCGTCGAGGAAGATCTCGCGAACGACGCGCATCGCGCGCCGCGTCGGCAGGTACAGCGTCGCGTCCGCCAGCCGCGCCGGTTCCTTGCGCGCCTCGAATCCCTCGACCAGCCGTCCGTCCAGCAGGGCCGCAACGACCGTGCGCAGGAACGGAACTGAGATGGGAACGCTGAAGACGCGCATGGACTGCCTGATTCGAAGGATCAAGCAATATAGGGAGGCGGGGTCGAATGGTCATGGGGCGGGGGGAGATAGTCCCCGTTGTTCGTGGGACGCCGCTCTCGTGCCCCGGACGCAGCGCAGCACGCAGTGATGCGCTGCTGAGCCGGGGCCCGGTCTGCTTTCCGCAAGTGAGGATGGAGTGGGTCCCGGCTCTGCGGGGCGGCACTTCGCGCCGCACCGCGTCCGGGACAAGAGAGCGGCCCTACGCCACGCTCTCCAGAAACGCCTCTTCCGCGGCGTGCACGGCATCGGGGGTGCCGACATGCATCCAGACGCCGTCGAGGCGGAGACCGAACAGCCGCTCCTGCTCGTTGGCACGGTCGAACATCTTGGTCAGCGAGAACTCGCCCTGGGGCGCGCCTTCGAAGATCGACGGCGACAGGATCGCTGCGCCCGCATAGACGAACGGAACGACCTCCTTTTCCTTGCGCTTGCGCAGCGCCCCGTCCGGCAGCATGCCGTAATCGCCGCGGCCGCTATAGCCGATGCTGGTCGCCGTCGGCGCCATCAGCAGCAGGATGTCCATGCGCTCAGGGTCGAAATTCTCGGCAAGGCGCGTCAGGTTGGAGCGCACGCCGTCGATCCACAGCGTGTCGGAATTGACATGGTAGAACGGCGCATCGCCGAGCAGCGGCAGCGCCTTGACCACGCCGCCGCCGGTGCCGAGCACCTGGTCGCGTTCGTCGGAAATGGTCACGCGCGGATGCTGGCGCGAGGCGGTGTGTTCGATGATCTGGTCCGGCAGGTAATGCACGTTCACCACGGCGTCGGTCACGCCGGCCTGGCCGAGCTTGTCGAGCACGTGATCGAGCAGCGGCTGGCCGGCGACCGGCACCATCGGCTTCGGCATCTTGTCCGTCAGCGGACGCATGCGCAGACCGAACCCTGCGGCGAGCACCATGGCTTTGGTCGGTTTGACGGACATCCCTTGCTTTCTCAGACCTTTCGCGTTCGCAGCAATCCTAACACGAGGTTGGATCAGCCGCATCGCATCTCAACCGCCTTAGCCAGCCGCCGTGACGGTTGTACGACGGGTGTTGCCCTCATGCCCCGACGGCTGTGGAACGCGCCTTTTTCTTCTTGTCGCCGACTTTCAGGAAATTGACGCCGATCTGGTCGCCATTGACCCAGGCGAGCTCGCAACGCCGGTAGGCCAGCCCGGTTGACGACAGCAGCAGGAAGAACTCCTTCAGATGCAGGCCTTCGACCGAGCCGTCGATGGTCAGCTTGGCGCCGCTGTCGGAGACGTCCTCCATGGTGCATTCGCGCCGCCAGGTCCCGTCGATGCCCATCATCTGGGCCGGGATGCCACGCTCGAAAACAACCCGGCTGTTGCCGCGCTGGTCCGTCTTTACCGCCATCTGCCCGCTCCAGCCCGTAATTTCCCGGCTGCCTCGCCGCCAGAATACCGACGTCTTGGCTAACAGCCGGTAAATCGGGGGCCGAATCAGGCCTGTGGCAAGGTTTGGGGCGGGGGGACGTTGGCGAGATACCAGTCGCGCAGGAAGCTCAGCGCGGGATGGGCCAGCGAGCGCTGCAGATAGGTCCAGATCCGCGGCTGGTGCCGCAGATAATGCGGCTTGCCGTCGCGGCGGTTGAGCCGGGCGAAGGTGCCGAGCAGCCGCGTATTCCGCTGCGCCGACATGATGGCGTAGAGCTCGGCGAAGCCGGCGGCGTCGAACCCCGCATCAGCCGCGCGGCGCGCCTTGATGTAGCGCGACAGCAGCGTCAGCTCGATGTTCTCAGGCACGTCGATCCGGGCGTCCTGCAGCAGCGAGACCACGTCGTAGGATTGCGGACCAAGCACGGTATCCTGGAAATCGATCACGCCGACACGTTCGATCCCGGTGCGATTGCCGAGCCAGATCAGATTGGGCGAGTGATAGTCGCGGATGATCCACGTCCTCGGTGCGGCCAGCGGCTTCTTCAGAAGCTCGCGCCACATCGCGAAGAACTCGGCGCGTGCCGTCTCGCTCAGCGGTGCGTTGCGGTCCGGCAAATACCATTCCGGCATCAATCCGATTTCGATCAGCATCGCCTCGACGTCGAAGACGGGGATATCGTAGGCCTGTCCGTCCAGCGGCAGCGTCTCGGGCAACGTCTTGCCGTGCAGCGCGGCCAGTGCGTCGGTCGCAACCTCGTAGCGCTCGGCGATCGGGCGCGGCGGATCGCCTTCGATCACACCCTCGCTGCCGAAATCCTCCGAGATCAGGAAGCCGTGGTCGAGATCGAAATGATGGATCGCCGGCGCCGAGAGTCCCTGCGCGCGCAAGCCTTCGTCGATGGCGACGAAGGGCTTGATATTCTCGGCGAGATGCACCGCGGCGCTGTAGGATTTTCCGTTGTAGACCGCCGCACCATCGGGCCGTTGCGGAGAATTCATCAGGATGACGACGCCGTCGTCGCGCAGCAGGCGCGCATAGGAGCGCGTCGAGGCATCGCCGGCCATGCGCTTGCGCGTCGCATCCATGCAGCCGGATGCGTCGAGGAATTCGCGCAGTGCCTTCAGCCGCGCGACGGTGGCAGCAGACTTGCCGTAACCGGTGATGTCGGCGGCGCGCGCGTTGGAGCCCAGCGCCGGCCGATGCGTCAGCGCGATGTCGATGCGATCGGCGGGCATGGCCGACGGCGCGCGTTCCGGCCATTCGATCAGGACCAGCGTGGCGTCGGGCAAGGGCGACAGGCCGATCTCCTCGAGCTCGCTTTCGTCCTCGACGCGGTAGAGGTCGGCGTGCAGCACCGGGAAGGGCGGAAGCTCATAGCCCTGCACCAGTGTGAAGGTCGGGCTCGGCACCTCCAGCTCTTCGTCGCCGGCGAGATAGCGGATCAGGCTGCGGGCCGCCGCGGTCTTGCCGGCTCCGAGATCGCCGGTGAGGGTGATGACATCGCCCGGTCCGACCAGCAGCGCGAGATCGGCCATCAATTGCGCAGTGGCCGTCTCGTTGTGGAGCGCGACGGAGAGTTTGGCGGGCTCTGTCATTCGGCGGCGTCGCGATGCGCCGCCTGGTCGGTGGGGAAGTCGCAGATCACGACCGTGCCGCGGCCGACGATCGAATCCACCCGCACCTTGCCGCCATGCAGCTCGACGAAGGAGCGCACCAGCGACAGGCCGAGCCCGGCGCCGCGGTGACGCGAGCCCTGCGAGCGGCTTTCGAACCAGTTGAACACCTTGTCCTTCATGTCGGCAGGTATTCCAGGTCCGGAATCTGTCACGGTGAAGACCACGCTGCGTTCGGTGCGCCGCGCACTGATGCCGACGGTGGAATCCTGTGGAGAAAACCCGACGGCGTTGGCGAGGAGGTTATAGAGCACCTGCACCACGCGCTTCTCGTCGCCGACGAAGCTGCCGACATCGGGGGCGATCTCGACCTTGAGGCGGATGCGGTCGGTGGCGAGCCGGTCCTGGATGCCCTCGGCGGCGAGCTCGATGGTCTTGCTGACGTCCACGGGGCCGAGTTCCAGCTTCATCGCGCCGGCATCGATGGTGGCGAGATCGAGGATGTTGTTGGTGAGCGCCAACAGCGCATTGGTCGATTTGGTGACGTAGTCGAGATACTCGGCCTGTTTCGGCGTCAGCGGGCCGGTCGAGGGATCGCTGAGGAAATGCGCGAAGCCAATGATGGTGGTGAGCGGCGAGCGCAGCTCGTAGGAGACGTGGTGGACGAAATCCACCTTCATCTGGTCGGCCGTCTCCAGCGCCTCGTTGCGCTCGCGCAGCGCGCGCTCGACGTTCTCGGTGTCGGTGATGTCCTGGAACGTCAGCATGGTCGCGCCGTCATGCAGCGGCCGGATCATGCCGTCGAGCACGCTGCCGTCCTTGCGCTCCAGCTTGAGCGGCACGTCGGCGCGGTTCTCGATCGAGGTGATGGCCTCGCGGATCTGGCGCCAGACCGCGGGGTCGTCGAACAGCTGATGGCACCAGCCTTCCACGGTCTGGATGTGGGGCTCGTCGCGCATGGCATCGCTCGACAGCTTCCACATCCGCACGAAGGCCGGATTGAACAGCTGCGCCTTGCCGTTGCTGCCGAACACCGCAACACCTTCGGCGAGGCTGTCCAGGGTCTCGCGCTGGACGCGGATCATGCCGTCGAAGCGGCGCGCGAGCTCGAGGCTTTCGGTGACGTCGTCGAACAGGTAGGTGACGCCGCCTTCCGGGTTCGGCGTGGTGACGACGGAGAGCGCGCGGCCGTCGGGCAGATACCAGGTGTCCTTGGCGGCCTCGACCGCGCGGTAGGCCTCGTGCAGCTTGGCCTTCCACTCCCGGAAGTTCGGCTGCTCCTGCAGCTTGCGCGCGGCGCGGAGCTGGTCGAGCACGCTGGAATCGTCCGGATGGGCGTCGAGGAAGTTGCGGTCGAGGTCCCACAGCCGGCGATAGGAATCATTGTAGAAGGCAAGGCGGCGCTGGCCGTCGAACACGGCAACGCCCGAGGAGAGCTGGTCGAGCGTGCGGCGATGCGCTTCCGCCATCCGCACCAGCGCCGAGCTGAGCGCATCGGCCTCGCTGGCATCGATGGCGACGCCGACGCTGCCGCTGCCGACATTGACGGCGCGCACGTCATAGATGCGCCGCTCGCCGCCGATCACGATCGGCAGCCGCGAGGTGAAGCTCGCGGTATCCTTCAGGCCCCGCTCCATCGCGGTACGGTCGGCGCTGTCGAGCAGCTCGAGCTTGCGCTCCTGTGCATCGGTGACGCTGGCCGCCTCGGTCGCGCGCACATAGGCCGGGTTGGCGAAAGTGAGCGCGCCGTTCTCGGCCTTGGCCCAGATCGGCCACGGCGCGGCGGCGGCAAAGCCGCGCAGCATCTCGGTCTCGTCCGAGAGCGCCCTGTAACGCAGATTGGTCTCGGCGAGGTCGCGCCGGAGCCCGGAGAGTTCGCGAATTCGGACGATGGCCTGGCCGCCGATGGCGCGGCCGATCGCTTCCAGCGTATGGCCATGCGCGGTGGTCAGCGTCAGTTGGAACCCGTCGCCGCGGTCACGCAGCGCGTCGACCGCGTGGTCCATCTGCAATGCCGGTTCCGGCGGCAGCCAGGTTCCGAAGGCAAGCACGCGTTGCGGCGAGGAGTCGCGCGGCAGCACCATGGAGATGTCGCCGGAGATCTGTGCGCGATTGTCGCCGGCCGGCCAGGAAATCAGAATCTGCGGCTCGGCGAACAGCAGCGCGCCGAAGCGGTCGGCCTGCAGCTGCAGTTCCCCGATTCGCGCCCGTAGCCGCGCCTCGTTCTTCGCCGTGCGCACCCTGGTGCGCATCAACAGGATCGCGGCCATCACCGAGAAGCCGAGCAGGGCCAGCGCGGTGGCGAGCACCGCGAGTTCCTGCCGGTTGAAATCCAGCATGATGGAGAGGGTATCGATGAGGTCGGCCGCCTCGGCCGGCGCAGCCGGCAGCAGCGCTGCAAGAGCGCCTCCCAACAAGCCGTTGCGCGCCAACGATGTGCACGACAGCAGCGTCCGACGCATCGACACGATCACGCCTGACATAGTTGCCCCAAGACCGCACGAATTTACGCGCGGCGACCCCCGTCGCGCGCGAATCAAAAGACAATACCCTCACCGTGACTCCGCCGGTAAGAGTCCAGATCGTGAACGTAAAAGCGGTCCCTAAAAAATGCCGGGCGGGTTGTTCCGGCGCACGTCATTCTTCGGGATGATTCGCCCGGGATTGCCGCGTGTTAGCGGCCGGTCGAACCGAAGCCGCCGGCGCCGCGGTCGGTTGCCGACAAGGTGGCGACGGGAACCAGCGCGGCCTGCACCACGGGCGCGATCACCATCTGGGCGATGCGCTCGCCGCGCTTAATCACGAAGGGTGCCGCACCGTGATTGATCAGGATGACCTTGATCTCGCCGCGGTAGTCGGCGTCGACCGTGCCCGGTGAATTCAGCACGGTGATTCCGTGCTTGGCGGCAAGCCCCGAACGTGGCCGCACCTGGGCTTCAAAGCCGGGCGGCAAGGCGATCGCAAGCCCTGTCGGCACCAGCGCATATTGGCCCGGCGCGAGCGTCATCGGCTCGCCCTCCGGCACGGCGGCCATCAGGTCGAGCCCGGCGGCTTCCGCGGTTTGATAGGCCGGGAGTGGCAGGCCTTCGGCATGCGCCAGTTGCTGCAGTTCGACCGTGATTGTCGTGCTCAAGATGCCGGCTCCAGGGATTTGCCGGTCGCGCTCTTTGCGATGTGCGCGACCAGTTCGATGGCGACCTGTTCCTTGGTCATCACCGGCCAGGAATCAACTGCAATCTCGCCGTCCTTGCGGCTTATCAAATGCACGGTATTGCGGTCGCCGCCCATCACGCCGGTGGCGGGAGAGACGTCGTTGGCAACGATCCAGTCGCAGCCCTTGCGCGCGAGCTTGGTCTTGGCGTTGTCGATGAGATGCTCGGTCTCGGCGGCAAAGCCGATCACCAGTGGCGGGCGCTTGTCGGCCAGCCTGGAGATCGTGGCGAGGATGTCGGGGTTCTCGACCAGCTGCAGCGGCGGCATGCTGCCTGCGGTCTTCTTCAGCTTCTGCTCGCCCTCGTTGGCGACACGCCAGTCGGCGACGGCGGCGGCGAAGATCGCGATGTCGGCGGGCAACGCGGCCTGCACCTGCTCAAGCATCTGCCGCGCCGATTCCACGTGCTTCACCGTCACGCCGGCGGGATCGCCGAGGTCGACAGGACCGCTCACCAGAATCACCTCGGCACCCGCGGCCTGCGCGGCCGCGGCAATGGCAAAGCCCTGCTTGCCGGAGGAGCGGTTGGCGATGTAGCGCACCGGATCGATCGGCTCGTGCGTGGGGCCAGCGGTGATCAGCACGCGCTTGCCGGCGAGCGGCTTCGGCATCGGCGGCCGTAGCAGCCGCTCGGCGGCGGTCGCGATCTCGATCGCTTCCGACATGCGGCCGACACCGGCTTCGCCCGCTTCCGCCATCTCGCCGGAATTGGGGCCGATCAGCACGACGCCGTCGCGCTGCAGCTGCGTGACGTTGCGGCGCGTCGCCGCGTTGTTCCACATCAGCGGATTCATCGCCGGCGCCAGCAGGATTTTTCGGTTGGTCGCGAGCAGGATGGCGCTGGCGAGATCGTCGGCATGGCCGTTCGCCATCTTCGCCATCAGGTCGGCGGTGGCCGGCGCCACCACGATCAGGTCGCACTCGCGCGCCAGGCGAATGTGGCCGGCGTCGAACTCGCTCTGGGGATCGAACAGGTCGGTATAGACGCGCTCGTGCGACAGCGCGCTCACCGCCAGCGGCGTCACGAATTGCTGCGCCGCCTTGGTCAGCACGCAGCGGACCTCGATGCGCCGCTCCTTCAGCCTTCGGATCAGGTCGAGCGATTTGTAGGCCGCGATACCGCCGCCGATGATCAGGGTGACGCTGGCCTCGGGAAGGGCGCCGATGCGCTGGGGCGTTGCGGTGGCTGATGGTGTCGGCGGCGCCGAAAACGGCGTCAGCGGCTCCTCGCGGCCCTCGATCAGCTCCCGCAGGATGACCCGGACCTCTTCCTCGACCGACCGGTGATTCTTGGCCGAGCGCAGCCGCAAATAGGTTTTGACGGCGTCGTCGAGCTTGCGGATGGTCAGGCTTGCCATGACGCCCCTCCAGCACGGAATGATAGCGATGCTATCACTCGCATGATTGCAGTGCAATCATAGATTCCGGACGGCGATCAGGATCCCGATGAAGGTCGCGGCAATGATCCAGAGCGCGACGGTGCGCCAGCGGTTCTTGCGGCCCTCGCTGCGGCCCATCGCGGCGATGCTGTCAGGCGACAGCCTGATGCCCTCCCGCGTCATGGTTTCGAGCTGCTCCAGCACTTTCACCGACCGCTCGGCAATCTCGGGCAGGCGCATCAGCACGCGCGCGATGTTTCCGGTCCCGGCGAGTGCGCCCTCCACCCGGCCGATCGGTCCGAGATTGCGCTCGATCCATTCGCGCACCACGGGGTCGGCGACCTTCCAGATGTCGAGCTTCGGGTCGAAGCCGCGTGCCACGCCTTCGACCACCACCATGGTCTTCTGCAGCAGGATCAGCTCGGGCCGCGTCGTCATGTCGAACAGCCCGGTGACCTCGAGCAGCAGTGTCAGGAGCCGCGCCATCGAGATCTCTTCCGCCGTGCGGTTGTGAATCGGCTCGCCGATGGCGCGGATCGCCTGCGCGAAATTCTCCACCGAGTGATGCGCGGGCACGTAGCCCGCCTCGAAATGCACCTCGGCCACGCGGCGATAATCGCGGGTGATGAAGCCGAGCAGAATTTCGGCGAGGAAGCGCCGCTCCTTCATCCCGAGCCGGCCCATGATGCCGAAATCGACCGCGACGAGTCGTCCCGCGTCATCCAGGAACAAATTGCCCGGATGCATGTCGGCATGGAAGAAGCCATCGCGCAGCGCGTGCCGCAGAAAACTCTGGATCACCTTGCGGCCGAGATCGGGCAGGTCGACCTGCGACTCTTCGAGGCGCTTGTGATCGTTCAGCGCGATGCCGTCGATCCACTCCATCGTCAGCACGTTGTGCGTGGTGCGGTCCCAGTCGACCTCAGGCACGCGGAAGTCGGGATCGCCCTGCGTGTTCTCCGCCATCTCCGACAGCGCGGCCGCCTCCAGGCGCAGGTCCATCTCCATCGCGACCGAGCGCGACATGGTGTTGATGACCTCGATCAGGCGCAGCCGCCGCGCCTCCGCCGAATAGGTCTCGGCCTTGTGTGCGACGAAGAAGAAATCGGAGAGATCGCGGCGGAAGCGCGCGGCGACGTTCGGCCGAAGCACCTTGACCGCGACCGATTTGCGGATGCCATCGTGCAAGACTTCGCCGCGATGCACCTGCGCGATCGAGGCGGCCGCGACCGGCGGGCCGAATGTCACGAACACGTCCTTCAGCGGTCGCTCCAGCGACGTCGCGATGGCGGCCTCGGCTTCATCCTGCGGAAACGGCGGCAGGCGGTCCTGGAGGCTTTCGAGGTCGCGCGCCATGATGACGCCGACCACGTCGGGGCGTGTGGCCAGGAATTGTCCGAGCTTGAGATAGGCGGGGCCCATCCGCGTCAGCGCGCGCGAGATCCGCGGGCCGTGCTTGGCGCCGCGTCGCTCGACGAGGCGCGCCAGCTTCAGCGCAAGCTGCCCGGGGGGCGGCACCAGGCTCGGATCGACGGAGCCGAACACGCCTTCGCGCGCGAACACGAACGCGGCGCGGATCAGGCGCGAAATGTGGGTGAAGGCAGAGATCACAAACGCCAGCCCGAATGCAGTGCGACGATGCCGCCGGAGAGCGTCTGCCAGCTGACGCGGGAAAAGCCGGCGTTGCGGATCATGTCGGCGAAGGCGTTCGGCTTTGGAAACTTGCGGATCGATTCGACGAGATATTGATAGGATTCGGCGTCGCCCGTGACCATGCGGCCGAGCGGCGGGATCACCTTGAACGAGAACAGGTCGTAGATCTTGTCGAGGCCGGGCATCTCGACGGTGGAGAATTCCAGGCAGAGGAAGCGGCTGCCGGGTTTGAGCACGCGATAGGCCTCGCGCAGCGCCTTGTCGATCTGCGGCACGTTGCGGATGCCGAACGCGATCGTATATGCGTCAAAGCTGCGGTCGGCGAAGGTGAGCGCCTCGGCGTTGCCCTCGACGAAATCGACCTGGGTCTCGAGATGGCGCTTGGCGGCGCGCTCGCGGCCCACGGCGAGCATGTCGGAATTGATGTCGCAGACGGTGGCATGGAAGCCGGGGCCCGCGGCCTTGGCGGCGCGGAACGAGATGTCGCCGGTGCCGCCGGCAACGTCGAGCAGCGCGAACGGCCGGTCGCCCCTCGGCGGGTCGAGCGCCGTGATCATGATGTCCTTCCAGACCCGGTGCAGTCCACCGGACATCAGGTCGTTCATCAGGTCATAGCGCGACGCCACGCTGTGAAACACGTCGTTCACCAGCGTCTGCTTGTCCCCGAGGGGAACGTCCCTGAAGCCAAAATGCGTGGTTTCGCCCGGCCGATCCATTACTCTACTCCACTGGGCGGACCATAGCGCGCCCGCCGCAATGGCGCTATCACACCGCCCTCATAAGGTGAATGCCTGACCATGCCCGAATTGCCCGAAGTCGAGACCGTCCGCCGCGGCCTTCAGCCTGTCATGGAGGGTGCGAAAATCCTGGTCGCGGAGGCCCGCCGGCCGGATTTGCGCTTTCCGTTCCAGCCGGATTTCGTGGCCCGGCTCAAGGGCCAGGTCGTCACGGGCCTGGGCCGCCGCGCAAAATATCTCATGGCCGATCTCGCCTCGGGTGACGTGCTACTGATGCATCTGGGCATGTCGGGCTCGTTCCGCGTGATCAAGCCGGACAACGGCACGGTGCCCGGTGAGTTTCACTATCCGAAGGGCAAGGATTCGGTACACGACCATGTGCTGTTTCGGATGTCCTCCGGCGCGGACATCGTGTTCAACGATCCCAGGCGTTTCGGTTACATGAAAGTGATCACGCGCAACGCGCTCGACGACGAGCCGCTGCTGCGCGGCCTCGGCCCCGAGCCGCTCGGCAACGAGTTCGACGCCGCGATGCTGGCGCGGTCCTGCGAAGGCAAGACCACGAGCCTGAAGGCAGCGCTGCTCGACCAGCGCGTGGTGGCGGGGCTTGGCAACATCTATGTCTGCGAGGCGCTGCATCGCTCGCATCTGTCGCCGCGCCGGATCGCTGCCACGCTGTCGACGAAGGCCGGACAACGCAAGGGCGTTGCTGGGGGTGAGCCGACCGATCATGCGAAGCGATTGGTCGGCGCGATCCACACCGTGCTGAACGATGCGATCAAGGCCGGCGGCTCCAGCCTGCGTGACCATCGCCAGACCTCGGGCGAGCTCGGTTACTTCCAGCATTCGTTCAAGGTCTATGATCGCGAAGGCGAGACATGCACGACGCCCGCTTGCGGTGGCACGATCAAGCGCTTCACCCAGAATGGCCGCTCGACCTTCTGGTGTCCGAAATGTCAGAAATAGCCGGCCATGCAGACGCCGCAGCTTGAAACCGAACGGCTCATTCTGCGACCGCTCGCACTGTCCGACGTGCCGGCGATCCAGCGCAATTTCGACAATTGGAACATCATCCGGCATCTCGCGGCCGTCGTGCCCTGGCCCTATCCGGCCGATGGTGCCGAGACCTTCGTCAGGATGCAGCTCGACAAGATCTCAGCCGGCGAGGAGCTGCACCATTGGGTCCTGGTGCTGAAGGGCGGCGCTGGCGAGGCGATCGGAAACATCCATTTCCGTCCCTACGCCGACGGCGCCAAAGGCAATCGCGGCTTCTGGCTCGCCGAGCCCTATTGGCGGCGCGGATTGATGACGGAAGCCATCACCGCAGTGAACGACTTTGCCTTCGTCACGCTCGGCCTCGATCATTTCCACGTCTGCAATGCGGCCACGAACCAAGCCTCGCGCAGGGTCAAGCAGAAGACCGGTGCGGAGTTCGTCGGCTTCATCGAGCTCGCCCATCACGGCGGGCAGACGAAGTCCGAGAAATGGATCGTGCGGCGAGAGGCCTGGCTGCGCGATAGGACGTGAGTGCGATCGATAGCTCGTTATCGTCATGGCCGGGCTTGTCCCGGCCATCCACGTTCTTCTCCGCCGCCAAGACGTGGATGCCCGGGTCAAGCCCGGGCATGACGGATGGATAGAAGTAAAGAAACGCGAAGCGAAGCAATCCGGCCGGGCTGGTGGCCGGATTGCTTCGTCGCTGGGGCCCTTCCGGATGGTGAAGGGCCGACGGACGTCTGAGCGATTGCCCCGCTCAGGACGCCAGGGTCGTGGTCTCGTCCGCCGCAAGCTCGGCGGCGGCGTGCAGCATGCCGTCGGCAACCGACATCACCTGGTCGATCAGGACATTGGTCGTGGCTTCGAGCTCGAGCCGGGTCTCGATCCAGCGCCAGAGGCCGCGGATCTCGTCCGCCGACTTGCCGTTCGGTGCGAACTCGCTGACGGCAAGGCCATTGGCGAGTGAGTCCTGGTGGTCGTTGCGCATCACGATCAGCGGGCGCGCGAGCACCTCGGCCAGGTCGAGCGAAGCTTCCTCGGCGAGCGCGCCTGCGGCATTGTCGATGCGCTGGCCGCGGATCGGGGTCTGGTTCAGCACGAAGCTGTAGGGCCGCTTCCAGGCGCGCGCGACGCTGAGCGTCGAGACCGTCGCCTCGATGTCGGCAACGCTCGGGCGGGCCGGGATCAGGCAGAGATCGGAATGACGGATCGCCGCGGTGGTGGCGGCGGACAGGCCGGCAGCAGTGTCGACGATCGCGAGCTGCAAGCCGCTGTCGGCCAGCATCTTCAGACGCGGCTCGATGTCGGCGGCATGATAGATCGGCTCGACGACGACATCGTCGTTGCTGCGGCGGCGTGCCCAGTTGGACAGGGTGCCCTGCGGGTCGGTCTCGATCAGGCGGACGGTGAAGCCGGCCTGCTTGGCTGCCAGCGCGAGGCCGATGGCGAGCGTGCTCTTGCCGCTGCCGCCCTTTTGGGTGGCCAGAACGATCGTGTGCATTTGAAGATCAATCCTTTGGAGTTTCGGGTCAGGAATACGCCACGCGAACGTGCATCGATCTCGATGCTGAGCTCTTCTCGCTCAGGACGTGCCGGCCCGATCCAAAGGGGATCGCGGAGGTCCGAATCAACGGTCATGATGATGGCGGAATAGGGAATGCCAGCTAATCCGTACCATTACTGGACCAGTAGTCGTACGTATGATGTGCTCGCTGCCGTGCATGGAAAGGGCAGCGAGATGAGCAGCAACTGGCGCGACCGGACGGCAACCAATTTTGATTGCCAGAAGATGCCGGCGGTCTCGAGCCGCGGCATGGTGGTCAGCAACCATCCGCTGGCTTCCAGCGCCGGCGCCGAGATGCTGGCGGCCGGCGGCAACGCCATCGATGCCGTGATCGCCACCCTGTTCACGCTGACCGTGGTCGAGCCGATGATGGTCGGCATCATCGGCGGCGGCATGGCCCATATCCGACTGGCGGACGGCAGCCATCGCATTATCGATGGCCAGAGCACCGTGCCCGCGGCGGTTCGCGACACAACCTACACCTCGAAGCCCGGCTCGGCGCATGACGTGTTCGACACCGTCGGAAACGAGAATCTCACCGGACCGAAGGCGGTGGCGACGCCCGGCTCGCTCAAGGCCTGGTGTGAGACGCTGCGAAGGTTCGGCACCATGAGCCTCGCCGACGTCCTGCAACCCGCGATCAAGCACGCCGCACGCGGCTATGCCGCGACGCCGTACCTGCACGAATGCATCAGCGAGAGCGCCGCCGAGATGCTCAAGGACAAGCCGATCGCGGCGATCTACTTGCCGAACGGTGAGCCGCTCAAGGTCGGCGCGCGGGTGGTGCAGGCCGAATATGCCGAGACCCTGCGCTATATCGCCGACCACGGCGAGGCCGCGCTCTACGAGGGACCGCTCGGCGACATCCTCGCCGATTACATGGAGAAGGCCGGCGGCTTTATCCGTCGCAACGATCTCACGGCTTACAGGACGGTCGAGCGGCAGCCGATCCGCGCCGACTATCGCGGCTGGACCATTTTAGGCCCGCCGCCGCCGGCCGCTTCCGGCGTGCACATCGCGCAGATGCTCAATATTCTCGAGGGCTACGACATCGGCGGCCTCGGCTTCGGCACATCAGAGACAATTCACTATCTCGCCGAGGTGCTGAAGATTGCGTTCGCCGATCGCGCCGCGGCCAGCGGTGATCCCGATTATGTCGGCGTCCCCGTGGAGAAGCTGACCTCGAAAGCCTATGCCGAGGAGCGCCGCCGCGCCATCGATCCCGCGCGGGCGCAGATGTGGGGCGCCGGCGTGTCGCAGCTCGAAGGCGCGCACACCACGCACATGACGGCGGCGGATAGCTTCGGCAACGTGGTCGCGACCACGCAGACCATCAACAATCTGTTCGGCGCCAAGATCATGATCCCGGGCCTCGGGGCCATCGCCAACAACTACATGAACCTGTTCGATCCGCGCCCGGGCCACGCGCTGTCGCTGGCGCCGGGCAAGCGCGTCACGACCTCGATGTCGCCGATGATGGCGCTGAATGGCGGCAAGCTGCGCTTTGCGCTGGGCCTGCCCGGAGGAAAACGCATCTTCCCGAGTGCGATGCAGGCGCTGGTCAACCTGATCGATCACGGCATGAGCCTGCAGGAGGCCGTCGAGGCGCCCAGGGTCTGGACGGAGGGCAATGCGCTCGAGGTCGAGCAGACGGTGCCGGAGAGCGTGCGCGCAAAGCTCGCGGCGCTCGGCCACACGGTGCAGCCCGTCGCGACCGTCGCCGGCGGCATGAACGGGATCGCCTTCCACGATGACGGCACCATGACCGGGGCCGCCTGCTGGCGTGCCGACGGCACGCCCGTCGGCATTTCCGGGGGCCTTGCGAACAGCGGGATCAGGTTCAGGCTAGGTTAGTCTCGTGCCCCGGACGCAGCGCAGGACCTCTTCGGTGATGCGCTGCAGAGCCGAGGCCCAGAAGTGTCGTGCACTCGATTGTGATGACATGGGTCCCGGCTCTGCGCAGCAACGCTGCGCGTCCGGGACACGAGCGTGATGTTGTCGTCGCGCAGGCTATTTCCGCACACAGATCACGCGCACGACGGCGGCTTTCGCGTCGGCCGATGTGCCGTTCGCGGTGACGCCATTCGCCTTCAGGAAATCACGCACCGTCTCCGCCGGGACCATCACGGCTTGCGACGTTGGCGCCGATGCCGTTGGCCCTGCCACCATGGCCGGCTTGAGCAGCGCGATGCCGGCGAACTTGCCATCGCCGTCGATGGCCGAGCCGCCGGAGAATCCGACCGCCGGCGGCGGCGACAGCGTGGAATCGCCCGAAGTGACCGGCACCAGCCCAGCCCTGACGACCGACACGCCGGCCGCACCGCCCTGACTCTGCGGATCGGCGATGCCGACGACATCCACGTTCGTCCTGGCTGCGCCGCCAGCGAGGCTGAGCGGCTTGAGGCCGCGCGCGCCGTAGATGCGCAGAAGCGCGAGACCGCGCTCCTTGTCCTCGGCGAGGCGGTCGGCGCTGCCATGGCCGGCGACCGTGATCGCGAGACAGCCGTCGGTGACGAGGCGGTCGGCCAGAATCGCGCCGTCCTCGCTGACGACGATTCCGGTGCCGTATTCGACGGTCTTGCGCGGCGGCGGCCCGGCCTGCGGGCCCGCGGGGAATGGATTGAACGCGCTCGACATCGCGATCACGACCGGCTCGACCGTGTTCTCGGTCGCCTGGTCGTAAAGGATCGTCATGGTACGCACTTCATCGCCCTTGAAGGTGCCGCGCACATAGAATTTCTTCAGGCCCTGCAAGCCCGACAGCACGAAGAAGTCGGGCTTCACCACGGTGTAGTCGACCTTGCGCCCGGAGGGCTCCTTCTCCAGCTCCGCGAGCTTTGCCGCGGTCGGGTTCGCCTCCTTGCGGCGGCTGAGCAGGATCTGCACGGTTCCCGTCGGTGAGGTCCATTTCGAGCCGTTGGCGTCGCTCGCCTGCTGCGGCACGAGCTTGGAGGGGATGCCGAGCCGCGCGCCGCTGGTCGGCTCCGTCACGATCTTCCAGCCGACGCCGTCCTGCTTCTTCCGCGCCGTCTCGGCGAGCGCGGCGCGCTCCTGCGGATTGAGCACGCCGGTCGGCTTGCCGCCCTTGGCCTTCTGGTACTCCTTGATGGCATTGACCATGCGATCACTGACGTCGCCGGTGATGGCGCCGTTGTACTGGCCGACCCAGGCGAGGTCGGATTGCAGCGCCAGCCGTCCGGCCTTTGCCATCGCATCCGCCGTCGCCGCCGGCGTTTGCATGGCCGGTGGCTGGATCGGCACGGTCTGCACCGTCTTCGGCTTGGCGCCGGCGACCGGCGAGGTCGTCATCTGGGCGTTCGCGCCCGTGGCAGCGGCAAACACCAGGGTTGCCGCAAGCATCGATCTCATGACAAATCCAACCAGCCCATTGAACGCGATGCCATTGAAGCACATCTCGTTGGTCGCGAACAATCTCGGGGTGGTTCAGGAGTAGATCAGGTGCTGAGCCCGGATGAACTCGAACGTTATGCCCGCCATATCGTGCTGCGCGATGTCGGCGGCCCGGGCCAGGCCGCGTTGAAGCGGGCCTCCGTGCTGGTGATCGGCGCCGGCGGCCTCGGCGCGCCCGCGCTGATGTATCTGGCCGCAGCCGGCGTCGGCACGCTCGGCGTGGTCGATGACGACGTGGTGTCGCTGTCCAATCTCCAGCGCCAGGTGATTCACACCACGCCCGATATCGGCCGGCACAAGGTCGAGAGCGCCGCCGAGCGGATCGCGGCGCTCAACCCGCATGTCCGATTCGTCGGCCACGCCACCTGGCTCAATGCCGACAATGCGCTCGGCCTGATCGGCGACTACGATCTCGTGCTCGACGGCTCCGACAATTTCTCGACGCGCTATCTGGCTTCGGACGCCTGCTTCTTCGCCAAGCGGCCGCTGATTACCGCTGCGCTCGGCACCTTCGACGGCTCGCTGACTACCATTCGCGCGCATGAGAAAAACGAGCAGGGCGAATTCAACCCGACCTATCGCTGCCTGTTTCCGGAGGCGCCGCCGCCCGGCACGGTCCCGGCCTGCGCGGAAGCCGGCGTCATGGGTGCGCTGGCGGGCGTGCTCGGCTCGATGATGGCGCTGGAGGCGATCCGCGAGATCGTCGGTTTCGGCGAGGGCCTCGTCGGCCGCCTCCTGATGATCGATGCGCGCGCGATGCGCTTCGAGACGCTGCGCTATGCGCGCGACCCCGCCAATCCGCTCAACGGCGACGGGCCTGTGGTCGCCGACCTCAGCGCCCATCGCAGCTGATTGCGGCGGCTACGCCGAGACCTGCTTCTCGCTGTCGAGATGCGCCATCTGCTCGGCCGCATAGCGCGTGCCGGACGCGACGTTCGGCGGAAAGGCCTTTGCCAGCGCTGCGAGATGCGTCGACGTCAATGTCACCTTCGTTGCGCCGAGCGCTTCGGTGAGACGGTTGCGGGTGCGGGCGCCGACCAGCGGCACGATCGCCTTGTCCTGTGCGGACACCCAGGCGATCGCGACCTGTGCCGGCGTTGCGCCGATCTCCGCGGCGATGATGCGCAGCTGATCCACCAGCGCCAGATTGGCATCGAGATTTGCGCCCTGGAAGCGCGGCGTCATCAGCCGGTAGTCGCGGCCGGCCTTGCCGGATTCCTTCGACCAATGGCCGCTGATCAGGCCGCGCGCGAGTACGCCGTAAGCCGTGATGCCGATGCCGAGCTCGCGGCAGGTCTTGAGGATGTCCCGCTCGATGCCGCGCTCGATCAGCGAATACTCGATCTGAAGATCGGCGATCGGATGCACCGCATGCGCGCGGCGGAGCGTGTCGGAGCCGACCTCGGACAGGCCGATATGCCTGACGTAGCCGGCCTTCACGAGATCGGCGAGGACGCCGATCGTCTCTTCGATGGGGACGTTGGGGTCGAGGCGTGCAGGGCGATAGATGTCGACGTAGTCGGTGCCGAGCCGTTGCAGCGAATACGCCAGGAAGTTCCTGGTCGCGGCCGGCCTCGTGTCCATCCCCGCAAACTCGCCGGCCGGTCCGCGCAGCGCGCCGTACTTCACACTGATCTGCACTTTATCGCGGCCGACGTCCTTCAGTGCTTCGCGCACCAGCATTTCGTTGTGACCCATGGCGTAGAAATCGCCGGTGTCGAGCAGCGTGATGCCGGCATCGAGTGCCGCATGCACCGTGGCGATGGCCTCGTCCCGATCGGCGGGACCGTAGACCTCGGACATGCCCATGCAGCCAAGGCCAAGGGCTGAGACGATGGGGCCGGTCGAACCGAGTTTGCGCTGTTCCATGTTGGCTCTCCTTGGAGAAGCGGCGGATGGCGCCGCGTGACGAGGCCAGATATGCGCCCGGGCGATTGCGCCGATAAGCTGGACAATCGAGAATGGCTTGTTCACAGTAATGAACAATGTCCGATCCCGATCTGCGCGATCTCGACGCCTTCGTGGCGGTTGCCCGCACCCGCAATTTCCGGCGCGCGGCGGTCGACATGCGCGTGTCCGTGTCGAGCCTCAGCCAGCGGCTGCGCGACCTCGAGGAGCGCCTCGGCGTCCGCCTGATGAACCGCACCACCCGCAGCGTCGCGCTGACCGAAGCGGGCGAGCTGCTGCTGTCCCGCGTCGCCCCGGCGCTCCGCGATGTCGGCGATGCCCTGGACCAGGTCCGCGGCCTGCGCGAGGTCGCCTCAGGCCGGCTGCGCATCAACGCGCCGCCGCCGGCGGTCGATCTCGTGCTCGCCCCGATGGCCGGTCCGTTCCTGGCCGCGCATCCGCAGGTCGATCTCGACATCGTCTCCGAGAGCGGCTTCGTCGACATCGTCAGCGCCGGCTTCGACGCCGGCGTGCGCTATGGCGAGCATCTCGCGCAGGACATGGTGGCGATCCCGCTGAGCGGCCCACAGCACTATGTCGTCGTCGCCTCGCCCGATTACATCGCGCGCCGCGGACGACCAAAACATCCGAAGGATCTGCTCGACCATGATTGCATCCGCGCCCGCTACTCGAGCGGCGTGATGCACGATCTGGAATTCGAGAAGGCCGGCCAGATCGTCAAGGTCGATCCGCCCGCAAAGCTGATCTCGACCAACATGAACCTTGCGATGCGCGCTGCGCTCGACGGCGTCGGCATCTGGGCGACGCTCGATGGTTATGTTGGCGAAGCCCTGAAGTCAGGCGCGCTGGTCAGCCTGATGGAAGATTGGTGCGAGCCGTTCCCGGGCCCGTTCCTGTACTATCCGAGCCGGCGCCAGACGCCGCCCGCGCTGCGCGCGTTCATCGATTTCGTCGCGGACTGGCGCAAGCGAAATACTGCGCGAAACTAGACCGTCACAGCGAGACGCCGAGGCCTCAGAGCATGCTCGGCAGCACGCGATCCGGCGGCTTGTGTGCGTCGAGGAAGGTGCGGATGTTGATGATCACCTTCTCGCCCATCTCGACGCGGCCTTCGATCGTGGCCGAGCCCATATGCGGCATCAAGGTCACCTTGCCGGCCTTGGCGAGCCGCACCAGCTTCGGGTTCACCGCGGGCTCGTGCTCGTAGACGTCGAGGCCGGCGCCGGCGATCTCGCCGCCTTCGATCAGCTTGATCAGCGTGTCTTCGTCCGTCACCTCGCCGCGCGCGGTGTTGACGATGTAGGCGTCTTTCCGGATCAGCTTCAGCCGCCGCGCCGAGAGCAGATGATAGGTCGCCGGCGTGTGCGGACAGTTCACCGAGATGATGTCCATCCGCGCCAGCATCTGGTCGAGGCTTTCCCAATAGGTCGCGCCAAGCTCTTCGGCGATCTTGGGCGCGACGGGACGCCGGTTGTGATAGTGGATCTGCAGGCCGAAGGCGCGGGCGCGGCGCGCCACCGCCTGGCCAATGCGACCCATGCCGATGATGCCGAGCCGCTTGCCGCCGATGCGGTGACCGAGCATCCAGGTCGGCGACCAGCCGGCCCACGGCTTTCCTTCGGTGAGGATCGAGGCGCCTTCGATCATCCGGCGCGGCACGGCCAGGATCAGCGCCATGGTCATGTCGGCTGTGTCCTCGGTCAGGACCTTTGGCGTGTTGGTGACGGTGATGCCGCGGGCATGCGCGGCCTCGACGTCGATATTGTCGACGCCGTTGCCGAAATTGGCGATCAGCCGCAGCTTGCAGTCGGGCTGGTTGACGATGTCGGCGCTGATATGGTCGGTGACGGTGGGAACCAGAACCTCGGCGGTGCGCGCGGCTTCCGCGAGCTGCTCGGCCGACATCGGCGTGTCCTCGAGATTGATCCGCGCGTCGAACAATTCGCGCATCCGCGTCTCGATCGAATCCGGCAGCTTGCGCGTCACGACGACGAGGGGCTTTTTCTTCACCGACATGTCCTGCTCTCATGAGGCGTCGCAGGCCGCCTCTGTCGCCAAAGGCCGGTCGTTGAGGTCTCATTAACCCGGTTGTTCGACACTGCCCTTGCCGTGTCCGTCCCCGGCGTTTCCTTCAAGCTCTCCCGATACTTCCGGCCGGAAAATCGGGGCAAACTGGTTGTTCAAGTGCCCGTCCTCTCTAGCAGAAGGCCGGGCCAAGACAAGAACCACGGGTTTAAGGCTTTGGGAACACCCGCGTGGGGCGGGAGAGGGCTGACGCGGCAGGTTTTGGATTTTGGAGTGAGGACCCGGCTCGGCCGGGTCGTCGACGGGAGACGGGTTGATGGCGTTGGGGCGTTTTTGTTCGGTGATGGCGCTCGTTTGCACCTGGTTGAGCGCCTCGGTCGGCCCCTCGCATTCGGCCAAGGACAGCACCCCGCAGACCGCCAGCGGCCTGCCGGTGCCGCGCTACGTCAGCCTCAAATCGGATCACGTCAACGTCCGCGCCGGCCCGACCAAGGACAATGACGTGGCCTGGGTCTATACCCGCGCCGGCCTGCCGGTCGAAATTACCGCCGAGTTCGAGAACTGGCGCCGGGTGCGCGATTCCGAGGGCGCCGAAGGCTGGGTCTATCACTCGCTGCTGTCCGGGCGACGTACTGCGGTCGTCACCATGAAGCACAAGGACGATCTCGCCCCGATCTACGATCGGGCTGATCTCGACAGTGCGGTGGCAGCAAAGCTCCAGGCCGGGGTCGTCACGCAGGTGAAGAAGTGCACCGCAAACTGGTGCCGCGTCACCGGCAACGGCTTCGACGGCTGGATCCAGCAGGAACGCCTTTGGGGCGTTTATTCGGACGAGCAGGTCAACTGACGCGCGCCCGTCGTCCCCGCGAACGCGGGGACCCATAACCACAGCGTTTAATTGTCTTGGAAGGTCTTAACCAGCGTGGCTCATTGAGAGATCACGCGATATGGGTCCCCGCGTTCGCGGGGACGACACCAGAGCGTGACCCTCAGCGCTTCTTGCGCAGGCGCACGACCATGTCGATGCGGGAGATCTCGTAGCCCTCGGGCACCTCCGGCATCTTGGACAGCGCCAGATGCGGATCCTCGATATCGACCAGCTCATGGCTGTTCTCGAGGTAGTAGTGGTGGTGGGTGGTGACGTTGGTGTCGAAATAGGTCTTGGTGCCGTCAACGCTGACCTGCCGGAGCAGGCCGGCATCAGTGAGCTGGTTCAACGTGTTGTAGACGGTCGCCAGCGACACCGGAACCTTGGCCAGGGTCGCTTCCTCGTAGAGCATTTCAGCCGTCAGGTGACGTGCACCCTTCCCGAACAGCAGCCAGCCGAGCGCCATCCGCTGGCGCGTCGGACGGAGCCCGGCGGACTGGAGCATTTCGTTGACGTCGTGCCAGGGGCAACCGGTCAAAGCCGGCTGGCGGCCGGACAGGAGGGCCGCGGCGTGGACGTCGTCGTCGTGATGGGGCGCGGTATTCTCGCTCATTTCCAGATTTCAGGCACGCGTGAACAATATCTCTCCGCAATATAAGAAGAGAAAGATGCAGATGCAAGTTTCTCGCAACTAGAGAGGTTCTAATCAGGCTTGAAGGTTCTAGTGAGTCTTGGAACCGAGCCCGGATCGCGTCATTTTACCTTCATGGATGCGCTTTGCCACCCGAAATGGCCTGTGTTAGAGAGCGCGCGGTTCCGCTTAGCCGATTTTGGCGCAGCCGGGCATGGAGGCCCGGTCGGCAGTCCATCCGGGGCATGCGGGAGCCGCGCCTGACGGTGGCAATCGGCGTTGCTCTCCGACCGAGACGGGGCCCATTTTCGCCAAAAAACGCCGCTCAATCGGAATTTAAACAGAGGCTCGTGCATGCTGAACAGGCGCAACGGTTACGAATACGAAGATCTGCTGGCCTGTGCTCGCGGCGAGATGTTCGGCCCGGGTAATGCCCAGCTGCCGTTACCGCCGATGCTGATGTTCGATCGCATCACCGAGATCAACGACGATGGCGGCGAGTTCGGCAAGGGGCTGGTGCGCGCCGAGCTCGACGTGAAGCCCGACCTCTGGTTCTTCGGCTGCCACTTCAAGAACGATCCGGTGATGCCCGGCTGCCTCGGCCTCGACGCGCTGTGGCAAATGGTCGGCTTCTATCTGGGCTGGACCGGAGGCGAAGGTCGCGGTCGCGCACTCGGCTTGAACGAGCTGAAGTTCAGCGGCCAGGTACTGCCCGAGGCGCGCAAGGTTGTGTACAACGTCGATATCAAACGCGTGATGCGTTCAAAGCTTGTGCTCGGTATCGCCGACGGGTGGCTTTCGGTCGATGACCAGATTATTTATCGCGCCAAGGACCTGAAGGTCGGCCTATTCAAGCAGGGCACGAGCCTGGGCTAACGCGCATCACCACGAAGACAACGAGCAAGAAGACAACGAGCAGGGCGAGGCTGTCATGAGGCGGGTTGTGGTCACCGGGATGGGCATCGTCTCGTCGATCGGAAACAACACCCAGGAAGTGCTTGCGAGCCTTCACGAGGCGAAGTCGGGCATTTCTCGGGCTGAGAAATATGCCGAGCTCGGCTTTCGTTCGCAGGTGCAAGGCGCGCCGACGCTCGATCCCGCAACCGTGGTCGACCGCCGGGCGATGCGCTTCCTCGGACAGGGCGCGGCGTGGAATCACATCGCGATGGAGCAGGCGATCCAGGACTCCGGTCTGTCGCCGGAGGAAGTCTCCAACATCCGCACCGGCATCATCATGGGCTCCGGCGGTCCCTCGGCACGCACCATCGTCGAATCCGCCGACATCACCCGCACCAAGGGCCCGAAGCGCGTCGGTCCGTTTGCAGTGCCGAAGGCGATGTCGTCCACGGCCTCAGCGACGCTTGCGACCTGGTTCAAGATCAAGGGCGTGAACTATTCGATCTCCTCGGCCTGCGCGACGTCGAACCATTGCGTCGGCAATGCGTATGAGACGATCCAGATCGGCAAGCAGGACGTCATCTTCGCCGGCGGCTGCGAAGAGCTGGACTGGTCGCTGTCGGTGCTGTTCGACGCCATGGGCGCGATGTCCTCGAAGTACAACGACACGCCGGCCACGGCCTCGCGTCCCTACGACGTCAACCGCGACGGCTTCGTGATCGCCGGCGGCGCCGGCGTGCTGGTGCTGGAAGAGCTCGAGCATGCCAAGGCGCGCGGGGCCCGGATCTACGGCGAGATCGTCGGTTACGGCGCGACCTCGGACGGCTACGACATGGTGGCGCCCTCGGGCGAAGGCGCCGAGCGCTGCATGCGCATGGCGATGTCGACGGTGAAGACCAAGGTCGACTACATCAACCCGCACGCCACCTCGACCCCGGCCGGCGATCCCCCGGAGATCGACGCGCTCCGCCGCGTGTTCGGTGCCGGCGAAAAGTGCCCGCCGATCTCGGCGACCAAGGCGCTGACCGGCCATTCACTGGGCGCGACCGGCGTGCAGGAGGCGATCTACTCGCTGCTGATGATGAACAACGGTTTCATCTGCGAGAGCGCGCACATCCAGGAGCTCGACCCTGTGTTCGCCGACATGCCGATCGTGCGCAAGCGCATCGACAACGTCAAGATCGGCACCGTGCTGTCGAATTCGTTCGGCTTCGGCGGCACCAACGCAACGCTGGTGTTCAGCCGGATGGACGTGTGAGTCTGGCACGCTGTCATGCCCCGGCTTGACCGGGGCATCCAGTACGCTGCGGCCTCTCGACCTAGCACAGCTGTGTCGGAATACTGGATGCCCCGCCTTCGCGGGGCATGACCTCGGAATAGTGGAGTTACGAGGCAATGGAAGGTTTGATGAAGGGCAAACGCGGTCTGATCATGGGCATCGCCAATGATCATTCGATCGCCTGGGGCATGGCCAAGACGCTGCATGCGCACGGTGCCGAGCTGGCCTTCACCTTCCAGGGCGAGGCCCTCGGCAAGCGCGTCAAGCCGCTGGCGGAGCAGCTCGGCGTGGACGTGGTGCTGCCCTGCGACGTCGAGGACATCGCAACCGTCGATGCCACCTTCGACGTCTTGCGCGAAAAATGGGGCAAGCTCGATTTCGTCATCCATGCGATCGGCTTTGCCGACAAGAACGAGCTGAAGGGCCGTTACGCCGACACCAGCCGCGAGAATTTTTCGCGTACCATGGTGATCTCCTGCTTCTCGTTCACGGAAGTGGCAAAACGCGCCGCCGAGCTGATGACCGACGGCGGCAGCATGATCACGCTGACCTTCGGTGCCTCCGAACGATCGATGCCGAACTACAACGTGATGGGCGTGGCCAAGGCGGCGCTGGAAGCTTCCGTGCGCTATCTCGCCTCCGATTTCGGACCGCGCGGCATTCGCGTCAACGCGATCTCCGCAGGTCCCATCCGCACGCTCGCGGGCTCGGGCATCGGCGAGGCGCGCGCGATGTTCGCCTTCATGCAGAAGCATTCGCCGCTGCGCCGCGGCGTCACGCTCGACGAGCTCGGCGGCTCGGCGCTGTATCTCTTGTCGGACCTGTCCGGCGGCGTCACCGGCGAGATCCACTATGTCGATTCCGGCTACAACATCGTGCTGATGCCGCGGCCGGACGATTTGAAGGCGGAATAGGTGACGGCCGCGTAGCCCGTCCTGCGGGACTGCCGCCTGAGGCACGCCAAGCCTCGCATCCCACAATCATGGGGCAGACTCTCGCGAAGGGATCGTGTTCAATCCCGCCCGGTGGCGCCGCAGGGTCATGGCCCGCGGTTCGGGAGGGACGATCTTGCCGAGTGTGCATGCGAGGTGTCGCGCGAGCGCGCTGGCGTCCGTTGCGGGCGCGGTGCTGCTGTGCGGCGGTTCGCATGCCCTGGCACAATCGGCGATCTGGGACACGACCCTTTCCAACACAAGCTGGTACGTCCCGACAGCGCAGCTACTCGCCTATGCGTCGCCGAAGACCGGCTTCGCCAACCCGATCCCGATCGGCGACCAGACCCTGTGGTCGCTCGCGACCGCGACCAACGGCTCGTTCACGGGAACGAGCGTTGCGCAGCTCAAGATCGGCCCCGCGCTTCTGACCGATACCTCGACGATCCAGGGCTTTGTCACCACCGCGGGCCAGATCACGATGCTGTTCACGCCGACCTCGGGCGGCGCCGCGACGGTGGGTCTCGGCCACATGAGGACTGTCGGCGGCGTGACGTCGATGGAGATGCAGATGATCACGGGCGACAGCGTGCTCGTGACTCATTGGGCGTACATGCTTCCCTACGATCCCGCCATCTTCACGCCGCCCGCTTCGCAACCCGTGCCCGCCAACTCTGTCCCGCAATGGGCCTGGACTTCAGGCACGCCGTGGCGGATTTCCAGCAATGCCTTGTTCGGCACCTCCGCGCCCGGCCGCTTCGTCATCACGAATTACCAGAACGGATATTTCTGGGGCGCGGGCATCGCGCCCGCAGGCAGCAGCGCTGCCAATTTCACGCTGCTCGGATCCGTGACGCCGGAGGGCAACGTGCTCTTCAACATGCTCTCGAAAGGCACGCTTGCCAGCCTCTATGGCGCAGCCAGCGGCGATGCCTCGGGCGCGCAGATGCTCGTCAGCACCTATGATCTCTCGGGCAATCCGACCGGAGGCATCGCCTATCTCTCCCTGGTGCGCCCCTATGCCGAGACGCTTCAGGCGCAGAACAGCCGCGCGGGCTTGGGGGCGGCCGACATGCTCTATCGGCTGTCGGCGACGTCGCTTGGCTGGAGCGGCAGCATGGCCGCCGGCTTCACGGCGCTCGACAATCTCGGCGGGGCCGGTCTCGTCAACGCGGTCAACCAGACCCTGCCTGTTCTCTCGGGCGCGGCATCGCAGGCGACCTACGCCACACAGCGCGTATTCCAGCAGACGATGACCGGGCGCTTGGACGACATGCTCGGGCTGAATGCCGGCGTCACCCCCGAGCGACATGTCTGGATGAAGCCGCTCGGCGGCAGCACCCGGCAGGGCAGCGTCGATGGCGTCTCCGGCTATAACGCTTCAGGCGGCGGCATTGCGATCGGTGCGGATACGACGATCTCCCCGCGCGCGATGCTCGGCGGCCTGTTCGCCTATTCGCGTCAAGCCATCACCGGCAGCGACGCCGCCGTCCCGAACCGGCTGGCCGTCGATTCCTATTCTGCAGGCCTCTACGGTGCCTATGCACTCGGCCATGGCATTCGCCTCGATGGCCAGCTCGACGGCGCGTTCAATGACAATGGCGAGAGCCGCTCGCTCACCTTCATCAACGGCGTCGCTGGAGCCGGTTATCGCTCCTACAGCGGCCATACGGGCGTCGGCATCAGCAAGCTGATCCCGGTCGACCCCGGACTTTCGATCGCGCCGTCGCTGCGGCTGGACTATGGACAGGTTCGCTCGCCCGCCTATCAGGAGGGCGGCGCGGGCGGCTTCAGCCTCAACGTGGATGCGCAAACCTATCGCGAGCTGACGGTGACGGCAGGGCTGAAGAGCGCGTACCGGATCACGAAGCAGGTCCATCTCACCGGTGAGGCCGGCGTCGGCTACAACACGATGAACCAGGGGCTGCAGATCAAGTCGGCGTTTGCCGGCGGTGGCGATAGTTTCGTCACCAACGGTCTTGCGCTATCGCCCTGGATCTACGCGACCGCGCTGGGGCTTGTTGCGACCGACGGCAAGGGTGTCGATCTCGGCCTCCGCTACGGTGTTGCCGCGACATCCTCCGGACTGCTTCAGCAGTCCGGGCTCGCCGTCCTCAAGATCAGGCTTTAGACCGCGGAGCGCTTCATCCGGCTGCGATCTTCTCCGCGCGCTGGAGTGCCGGGCGCGCGATGCATCGCGCCAGATAGGCGTCGAAGGCCGGGCGCGATGGCACCATCTTGAACAGGCGCACCGCGAAATTCAGGCCGGAGCCGACCACGACGTCGGCGGCGGAAAAATCCTCGCCGAGAATCCACGGTCCCTTGGCGAGCGCGGCCTCCAGCACGTCGAACACCTGCGTCGCGCTGCCCCAGGCCGCGGTCGAGGTCGGGATCTCGATCTTGGTGAAGATCTGGATGATGGCAGGCTCGATGCAGCCCGGTGAGAAGAACAGCCATTGCAGATAGCGCGCGCGGCGCGGGTCGGTCACATCAGGCGCGAGCTTCGTCTCGGGGTAGCGATCGGCGATGTAGGCGCAGATCGCCGCGGCCTCGCCAAGGGCTGCATCGCCGTCGGTCAGCGCCGGCACTTTCCCCATCGGGTTGACCTTGAGGAAGTCCGGCGCTTTCTGCGCCCCGGTCGAGATGTCGGTCAGCACGCGCTCATAGGGAAGGCCGCTCTCCTCCATCAGCCAGAGCGTCGTGAACGAGCGCGAGCGGGGAGACCAATACAGCTCGATCATGGCGCGGAACCTTTCGGAGGCGAGAGGCGAACAGCAGGCAATTCATGCCGCGTTTGCCGCGCATTCGCAACGCACTACGCCTAGCTAGAAGCCAACCAGCGTCAGCGACATATGGGTCAACGTTGTTCAGTGCCGCCTTGGCGTGCTGCTGGTCGACGTCCAAGCAAAAGTGGCAACGTCTTGTCGAGGCTCCCCGCCAGCATGGCGCGCACGCCGTCGCGCAGTGCAGGATTGCCGGCGGCATCTTCAGGGCGCGTTGGAAACGATTCTGCGGGCAATTCGCGATAAGGACCGCCGACGAGCTTGCCCAAGAACCTCTGCACCGCCAGCGAATGATCCAGGTTAATCAGTGCAGAGCTCTGTCTGACGATGGCAAAGTCGCGCCCGTCAAAGATACGGATAAACGCCAGGGCGTGGAGAAAGATGCGACGCCCGAGCACCACATCCTGGTTGAGGATGCCGAAGCCGCGGACCGTGTAGCTTGATGACCCGATCGGACTGATTGCATTGAGGATCTGGATGTAGTGTCGGCAGTTCGTTCCTTTCGCGGTCTCGCGCATGTATCCGCTCAGCTCCGCGTTAGGATCGCGGACCAGCCTGTCTTTCAACGTGTCCTTTGACGCGTCGCGCGGAGGAAATTTCGCCGGGTTGTCGGGGATTCTCAGAACGGACGCGCCGGCCGGGATCGCGGCGCGAGTCCGCGCGAAGATCAGATCGCTCAGTCCCCAGCCTGGGATCGGGACCACCGTCTTCTTGTTCTGAAATATGGTCAGGCCGGTCGTCTGCACGGTGAACTCATCGCCGGTGGTGACGACGACACCGAAGTCGCACGAGCCGCCGGCCGCGGGAGCGGGCTTGCCCGTCGCTTCACGCCGCGTGGTCAGCCTGCCATTGGCTTGTTTGACGGTTGTTTGTGCCGTCTCCGGTTGGACTTGTGCCCGCGCCTGAGTTGAAAAACACCACAGGATGATCGTAATGACGAGCAGCCGCGCAATGATGTTGAACGCGGCTGTGTTCGCAGGCGCAGCCAAACTTGATCCTTTGGCGCGTCGTGTCGGCAAAGTCGCTTACTCGCCCTTGATGTATGCGGGCAAAACCTTGTCCAGCTTTGCCGTGATCAGGCTGCGCGCGCTGTCGCGCAGGGTCGCGTTGTTCGCCGCCTGCTCGGGTGTCTTGGGAAACTCGAGATCGTTGAGAATGCGATTATTGTCGTTCTTGTTCGAAAAACTCGATGCAAGCACATCTCCGAAATTCCGGGAGGGCGCCCGGTGGATTTCAAAGGTACGCCCGTCAAATACGTTCAGGAGAAAATAGGCGACCACGACGCCTCTTCCGGCAGGGCTCGCCCAATTCTTGTAGACCCCGACGCCTTCGATTGACTGATTGGTGCCGTCGACTGTAACGCGGGATTTCGTGGCGACGATGTAACGTTCGCAATTGGTGCTGCCGGCGATCTGACGCACCAGGGCTGTCAGGTCGTTGCGGTCATTGCGGAACAGCTTTGCTTCGGGGTGATAATACGGTTTGAAGGCGCCATTGGCGTAAGCGATTTTTCGGACCGCGATGCCGGGAGCCGCGGCACGAACCCGCCCGACCAGGAGATCATCGAGGCCCCACGCATCGATCGGCGCCTCCAAATACTCGTTGCCGAACATCGTAAGGCCGACATGTTGCACCGAGAAATAGTCTCCAATCGCGGAAATGACGCCGATCTGGCACGGGCCGCTCTGCGCCGCGACCGGCTGTTGTGCAGCCGGTTTGGCTTTCGGCGCGGCCTTCTTGACCGCCGGTTTGGCGGGAGGCGCGGCGGGTGTTGGAGGAGTTTGCGCGACTGCCGAGGTCCAAATGGACGAGAGCACGATCAGCGAGACAGCAATGCGGAGCATGAATTCCGGGAGGTCAGAGTCAGGAGGTGATCGTTCCCGCTACATTAGGTGGGGATCGTGACAACCGCAAGCTGCACCCGCGTGTTGCTGCCTATCCGGTCGGCCGTTGCCGCTTCCATCGGTAGTACTTCATCATGAAGCCGTTCGACGGTTCGATCTCTTCCTTCTCGAACACAAAACCTTCACGCTCGTACCAATGCCAGGCCTTTTCGTTCTCGCGCACGCAACGCAGGTACATCTCGTCGGGCATTTTCGTGCGCGTGAAAGCGAGCAGCTTTCGTCCGAGCGATTGGCCCTGATAGGCGGGGCCGACGAACAGCATGTCGAGATAGAGTCTTGGCACATGCAGCGCCAGCATGGCGGCGATGGTGCCGCGATCGTCGGCGACGAACAGGCTCCAGCCATCCGCGATCTCGCGCCGGATGCGTGCGCGCAGGTCTGCCAGCAGGGCGTCGCTGGCCTCGCCGAGGCCGGTCGAGACCCAGCTCTCCATCCAGACACGGCCGACCTCGTCATATTCGTCGGGGCGCGCAGGGCGGATGGTGATGGGCTGCGGCATCGGCGGCTCAGGCGCGGTTGCGCGCGGCCTGCCGCGGGCGAGCCTTGCCGGCCGACAGGCATACCACCTCGGAGATCTGCAGCAGCTGCCGCGCCAGCGGGCTGGTCTTGCGCCAGACCATGCCGATGGTGCGCGAGGGCTCGGGGTCGCGGAAGCGCGACAGCGAGACCGAGGCGGAGCGCGTCTCCACCGGCACCGCCATTTCAGGGATCAGCGTCACGCCGATGCCGGCGCTGACCATCTGCACCAGCGTCGACAGCGAATTGGCATCCAGCATCTCGCGCGGCGGCGCCGACTGCATGTTGCAGAACGACAGCGCCTGATCGCGGAAGCAGTGGCCTTCTTCGAGCAGCAGCAGCCGCATCTCGCGCATCATCTCGCGCGAGGGCACCGGCGTGCCTTCGTCGGATCCCGGACGTACCAGCAGGAATTTCTCGTCGAACAGGGCAACTTCGGTGAGCGAGGGCTCGGACACCGGCAGCGCCACGATCGCGGTGTCGAGGCGGCCTTCCACCAGTTCCTGGATCAGCCGGGGCGTCATGGTCTCGCGCACGCGGATGTCTAGCTCGGGATGCATGCGCGTCAGATTCTTGGTGATCTTCGGCAGCAGATACGGCGCGATGGTCGGGATCATGCCGATGCGCAGGCGGCCCGCGAAACGGTCCTGCGAGGCGCGGGCGAAATCACCGAGCTCATCGACCGAGCGCAAAATGTCGCGGACCCGCTGGGACAGTTCCTCGCCGAACCGGGTCAGCGCCACCTGGCGCGCGCTGCGCTCCAGCAGCAGGCCGCCCAGCGCCTCCTCCAACTCCTTGATCTGCATCGACAAGGCCGGCTGCGAGATCGAGCAGGCCTCCGCCGCGCGGCCGAAATGACCATGACGGGCCAAGGCATCGAAATACCGGAGCTGCCGCAGGGTGACGTTGAGCATCAGGAAATCTTATTGCAGCGATCACTAAAGTCAACTTCCCCTGATCGAACGCGGCGCTTAGAGTGGTTCTACCTGGTCAAAAGGCGCGAGTTCGACGCCACCAGAGGAGGTATTCATGGACGACTCTTCGAAGTGCCCGTTTTCGGGCGGAAAACCCACGCGCGTGAACCGTGACTGGTGGCCGACGCAGCTCGACATCGAGGTGCTGCACAAGAATTCCGCCCTGTCCGATCCCATGGGCAAGGGCTTCGACTACGCCAAGGAATTCAAGTCGCTCGATCTGAACGCGGTCATCAAGGACCTGACCGCGCTGATGACCGATTCGCAGGAATGGTGGCCCGCCGACTTCGGTCACTATGGCGGCCTCATGATTCGCATGGCCTGGCATAGCGCGGGCACGTATCGCACCACCGACGGTCGTGGCGGCGCCGGTGCCGGTCAGCAGCGTTTCGCGCCGCTCAACAGCTGGCCCGACAACGCCAACCTCGACAAGGCCCGCCGTCTGCTCTGGCCGATCAAGCAGAAGTACGGCCGCAAGATCTCTTGGGCCGATTTGATGGTTCTCGCCGGCAACGTCGCGCTGGAATCGATGGGCTTCAAGACCTTCGGTTTCGCCGGCGGTCGCGCCGACGTGTGGGAGCCGGAAGAGCTCTATTGGGGTCCGGAAGGCACTTGGCTCGGCGATGAGCGCTACAGCGGTGAGCGTCAGCTCGCCGAGCCGCTCGGCGCCGTGCAGATGGGCCTCATCTACGTCAATCCGGAAGGTCCGAACGGCAAGCCGGATCCGGTCGCCGCGGCCAAGGACATCCGCGAGACCTTCGCCCGCATGGCGATGAACGACGAGGAAACCGTCGCGCTGATCGCCGGCGGCCACTCGTTCGGCAAGACCCACGGCGCGGGTGATCCGTCGCTGGTCGGTCCGGAGCCGGAAGCCGGTGCGCTGGAAGACCAGGGTCTCGGCTGGAAGAGCAAGCACGCATCGGGTCACTCCGGTGATTCGATCACCAGCGGTCTCGAGGTGACGTGGACCACGACGCCGACGAAGTGGAGCAACAACTTCTTCGAGAACCTGTTCAACTACGAATGGGAGCTGACGAAGAGTCCGGGCGGCGCGCAGCAGTGGACGGCCAAGGGCGCCGACGCGATCATTCCCGATGCCTTCGACAAGTCGAAGAAGCACCGGCCGACGATGCTGACGACCGACCTCTCGCTGCGCTTCGATCCGGCCTACGAGAAGATCTCGCGCCGCTTCCTGGAGAATCCCGCCCAGTTCGCGGACGCCTTTGCCCGCGCCTGGTTCAAGCTCACCCATCGCGACATGGGTCCGATCCAGCGCTATCTCGGCCCGCTGGTGCCGAAGGAGACGCTGATCTGGCAGGATCCAATTCCGGCCGTGAATCACGAGCTCGCCAGCGATCAGGACATCGCCGCGCTGAAGACCAAGATCCTGGCTTCGGGCCTGTCGGTGTCCGAGCTGGTCTCGACCGCCTGGGCGTCGGCCTCGACGTTCCGCGGCTCGGACAAGCGCGGCGGCGCCAACGGCGCCCGCATTCGCCTGGCCCCGCAGAAGGATTGGGAGGTGAACCAGCCGGCTCAGCTCTCCAAGGTCCTCGGCAAGCTCGAAGCGATCCAGAAGGACTTCAACGCGTCCTCGGGCGCCAAGAAGGTCTCGTTGGCCGACCTCATCGTCCTCGGCGGCACCGCCGCGGTCGAGAAGGCGGCGAAGGATGCCGGCGTCGAGGTCAAGGTCGGCTTCACGCCGGGCCGCATGGATGCTTCGCAGGAGCAGACCGACGCGGAGTCCTTCGCGCCGCTCGAGCCGCGGGCCGATGGCTTCCGCAACTATGTCAGCAAGCGGCATCAGTTCCTGCAGCAGGAAGAAGCCCTCGTCGACCGCGCGCAGCTGCTCAGGCTCACCGGGCCTGAGCTCACCGCGCTGGTCGGCGGCCTGCGCGTGCTCGGCGCCAATGCGAACGGATCGAAGCACGGTGTCCTCACCGCCAAGGTGGGTACGCTCTCCAACGACTTCTTCGCCAATCTGCTCGACATGAGCGTGCAATGGGTGCCGGTTGCCGACGGCAGCTATGAAGCGCGCGACCGCAAGACCAATGCGGTGAAGTGGACCGGCACGCGTGCCGATCTGATCTTCGGTGCGCACTCGCAGCTCCGCGCCTTCGCCGAGGTCTACGCCTCGTCGGATGCCAAGCAGCAATTCGTGCAGGACTTCGCCAAGGCCTGGACCAAGGTGATGAACCTCGACCGCTACGACATCGTGGCCTGAGGTCGACTGATCTCACCTCGGGCACGGTGCATCCTCTCCCGCTTGCGGGGGAGGGGCGCGCTTTCCGGAGGCGAACACAAACAAAAAGGGCGGCCTTGCGGCCGCCCTTCGTGTTTCTGATGCAGTCGGCGATTACTCGCCGGCCGCTTCGCGTGGGGCCTTCTCGCCCTCGCCGCCCTTGCCTTCGAGGTCTTCGCCGGTGGTCTGGTCGACCACCTTCATCGACAGGCGGGTCTTGCCGCGATCGTCGAAGCCGAGCAGCTTGACCTTGACCTTGTCGCCTTCCTTGACGACGTCGGAGGTCTTCTGCACGCGGTTGGCCGCGAGCTGGCTGATGTGAACGAGGCCGTCCTTGGAGCCGAAGAAGTTCACGAAGGCGCCGAACTCCATCACCTTGACGACGGTGCCGTCATAGATCTGGCCGACTTCCGGATCGGACGCGATCGACTTGATCCACTTGATCGCGGCCTTCATCGCCTCGCCGTCGGAGGAGGCGACCTTCACGGTGCCGTCGTCCTCGATGTTGACCTTGGCGCCGGTCTTCTCGACGATCTCGCGGATCACCTTGCCGCCGGTGCCGATCACTTCGCGGATCTTGTCGGTGGCGATCTTGAAGGTCTCGATGCGCGGCGCGTATTCGCCGAGCTCGGCGCGGGCGTTGGTGAGCGCCTTGGCCATCTCTCCGAGGATGTGGATACGACCGTCCTTGGCCTGGGCGAGCGCCACCTTCATGATCTCTTCGGTGATGCCCTCGATCTTGATGTCCATCTGGAGCGAGGTGATGCCCGCTTCCGTACCGGCCACCTTGAAGTCCATGTCGCCGAGATGGTCCTCGTCGCCGAGGATGTCCGAGAGAACCGCAAAGCGCTTGTCCTCAAGGATCAGGCCCATCGCGATGCCCGCGGTCGGACGCTTCAACGGCACGCCGGCATCCATCAACGCGAGCGAGGCGCCGCAGACCGAAGCCATCGAGGACGAGCCGTTCGACTCGGTGATCTCCGAGACCACGCGGATCGTATAGGGGAACTCGTGATGCGGCGGCAGCACCGGGTGGATCGCACGCCAGGCAAGCTTGCCGTGGCCGATCTCGCGGCGCTTGGTGCCGCCGAGGCGGCCGGTCTCACCGACCGAATAGGGAGGGAAGTTGTAGTGCAGCAGGAACGTCTCTTTGTACGTTCCCGACAGCGCGTCGATGTACTGCTCGTCCTCGCCGGTGCCGAGCGTGGTGACGACCAGGCCCTGCGTTTCACCGCGGGTGAACAGCGCCGAGCCGTGGGCGCGCGGCAGCACGCCGACTTCGGCGACGATGTTGCGCACGGTCTTGCTGTCGCGACCGTCGATGCGCTTGCCGGTGTCGAGGATGTTCCAGCGAACGATCTTCGCCTCGAGCTCCTTGAACACGGCGCTGATGCGCAGCTTGTCGTATTTCGGCTCCTGCCCTTCGGGGAAGTAGTGGGCGATCACCTTCTCCTTGACCTTGCCGACCGCGGCGTAGCGATCCTGCTTGACCGGAATGGCGTAGGCGGCGCGCAGCTCCTGCTCGACGATGCCGAGCATTTCCTTCTCGAGCGCGGCATTGTCGATGACGGTGACTTCGCGCGGCTCCTTGGCGGCCTTCTCGGCCAGCTCGATGATGGCGTTGATCACCGGCTGGAAGTGGCGGTGACCGAACATCACGGCGCCGAGCATGACCTCTTCGTTCAGCTCCTTGGCTTCCGATTCGACCATCAGCACGGCGTCGGCGGTGCCGGCGACGACGAGGTCGAGCTGGGTGTCGACCATCTCGTCGAGCGTCGGGTTGAGGATGAACTCGTCATTGGCGAAGCCGACGCGGGCGGCGCCGATCGGGCCCTTGAAGGGGGCGCCGGACAGGGTCAGCGCAGCGGACGAAGCCACCAGCGCGACGATATCAGGATCGTTCTCCATGTCGTGCGACAGCACGGTGGCGATCACCTGGGTCTCGTTGCGCCAGCCGTCGACGAACAGCGGACGGATCGGACGGTCGATCAGGCGGGAGACCAGCGTCTCCTTCTCGGTCGGACGACCTTCGCGCTTGAAATAGCCGCCGGGAATGCGGCCAGCCGCGTAGGTCTTCTCCTGGTAGTCGACGGTCAGCGGCAGGAAGTCGACGCCCTCGCGCGGCGCCTTCGCCGCGACGACGGTGGCGAGCACGACGGTCTCGCCATAGGTGGCGACGACGGCGCCATCGGCCTGACGGGCGATCTTGCCGGTTTCCAGCTTGAGAGTGCGTCCACCCCAGTCGATCTCGACCGAATGCTTATTGAACATAGATGTCTTCTTTCATGGGTTCTCGAAAGAAGGACGGCTCGAAAAACAAAAACCATGCGCAAGATTGCGGGGCGCTGATCGAAGCGGGTGATCAGCGTCCTGCGATCCTGCCATGGTTTTTGGATTTCGGATGGCGTCCATCCTTTCGGGTCATACGGGCGCCTTGCCCGTTGTGCCCAGCCGCCGGATTGCTGCTGGACTGTCAGTCGGCACGAATGCGAACACCGAACCTTCGGTCTTCGCTCATCATGCCCCGGATCCGAATCGTCAACGATCCGCATCCGGCGTGCGCGCAGCTTCGATCAAAAAGCTTTAAATAAGCGCTCTCGCTCGAAACCACGCACGAAAACGCGCGCCAGTGGCGCGCGTGGGAACACTTAGCGACGAATGTTGTGCTTCTCGAGCAGCGCCTTGTAACGCGCCTCGTCCCGCTTCTTCAGGTAGTCGAGCAGCGAGCGGCGGGTCGAGACCAGCTTCAAGAGGCCACGACGCGAATGGTTGTCCTTCACGTGGGTCTTGAAATGGTTGGTCAGGTTGTTGATGCGCTCCGACAGGATCGCGACCTGAACCTCCGGCGAGCCGGTGTCGCCGGCCTTGGTGGCATTCGTCTTGATGACTTCCGCTTTGCGTTCTGCGGCAATCGACATCGTCAATTTCTCTCGTTGCGACCGGTTGAGGCAGTCAAGCCGGTCAGGTTGAACACACGCTTGGGGATGATTTCGCCATTGCCAACTTCAGCAAGCGCCAAAAGACGGCCTGCCACCGTGACATAGACTGTGCCGCTACAAGTGGGCGCATCCCGTCCGCGCAACAAAACGGCCTGGCCCCGGTGGAGCCTTGCCGCATCAGCCCGAGTGACGGCCAGTGCCGGGATGTCGTCCAGCGCGGTCTCAACGGGCATAAGCGCGTCCGCGAGGCTACCCTCGCCGGACGCGGCTCTATCGCACAAAGCCTCCAGCTGATCCAGCGGAATCATGTCGTTTTCGCCAAATGGGCCGACCAGTGTCCGCCGGAGCGCGCAAATATGGCCGTAAGTGCCGAGAATCCGGCCCATATCGCGGGCCAGGGCGCGGACATAGGTGCCCTTGCCGCACTCGGCCTCGAATACGGCGTGGTCGTTATCCGGTTGATCTACAAGGGTTAAATGGTGAATCTCGACCGGACGGGGCGCCAGCTCCACGACCTCGCCATCGCGGGCGAGGTCGTAGGCGCGCTCGCCCTGAACCTTGATCGCGGAATAGCGCGGCGGGATCTGCTCGATCACCCCGGTAAAGCGAGGCAGGAGAGCCAGGATGGCCTCCCGGGTCGGGCGCTGGTCGGAGGTCGCCGTCGCGCGGCCCTCGATGTCGTCGGTATCGCGCTCCTCGCCCCAGCACACCGTGAACTGGTAGCGCTTGCGGCCGTCCATGACGAAGGGAACGGTTTTGGTCGCTTCTCCGAGCGCGATCGGCAGCCCGCCCGAGGCGAGCGGATCGAGCGTGCCGGCGTGGCCGGCGCGCTTGGCGTTGAACAGGCGCTTGAGCACCGCAACCGCCTGCGTCGAGGTCATGCCGATCGGCTTGTCGAGCACGACCCAGCCATGGACGTCGCGCCGGTCGCGGCGAACCTGGTTGCCCTTCTGCTGCTTGGCGCGCGGATCGTTGTTGACGCGGCGCGGCTCCTGATGCGGCTGTGAATTGCCGCCGACTTCCGCAAAATTATTGTTCTGCACGTCGCGCTGGTCGGCCTGTTCGCCGGTGATCGTGTCGTGAGCCGGGTCCATCGTCATCGTTCTTCTTCCCGATCCGTTTCCGGATCCTGTTCCAGATCTTTCTGCACCGCAGGTGTTCGCAAAAGCTTCTCGATCCGTTCCGCTTCGTCGAATCGTTCGTCGACGCGGAAGCGAATGTCAGGTGCAAATTTCAGGTTAACGCGCCGCGCGACTTCGCCGCGCAGGAACTTCTTGTTGCGTTCGAGCGCAGCAATGACGATGTCGGTGTCGCGGCCACCGAGCGGCATCACATAGACTGTCGCGAGCTTCAGGTCGGGCGACATCCGCACCTCCGGCACGGTGATGATGTGACCTTCGAGGTCCGCATCATGCACATTGCCTTGCGCCAGAATATCGGCCATCGCGTGGCGAACCTGCTCGCCGACGCGCAACTGACGTTGCGAGCCTCCGCCGGGGACGGAACTCTTCTTCTGATGATGGCGTGGCATTCTCGAAAATCACCTCGTCATGCCCGTGTTCGAGGCACGGGCATTGCCATTTGTCCTGTTGAAACGAAGAGGGGTGGATGGCCGGAAAAATCCGGCCATCGCACTCCCGCAATTTCAGTTCAAAAAGATCCGAACGCTTCGGTAAGATTTGGACTTACAGGGAGCGCTGGATCGTCTCCACGCGGTAACATTCGATGACATCGCCCGCGCGCATGTCGTGGTAGTTCTCGAAGGCCATGCCGCATTCCTGACCGGACTGGACTTCCTTCACTTCGTCCTTGAAGCGCTTCAGCGTCGACAGCTTGCCTTCGTGCACGACGACGTTGTCGCGGATCAGGCGCACATTGGCGCCGCGTTCCACGGTGCCGTCGGTGACGCGGCAGCCGGCGACCTTGCCGACCTTGGAGATGTTGAAGATCTCCAGGATCTCGGCATTGCCCAGCATGGTTTCGCGCAAGGTCGGCGCGAGCAGGCCGCTCATCGCCTTCTTCACGTCGTCCACGAGGTCGTAGATGATGTTGTAGTAGCGGATCTCGATGCCGTTGCGCTTGGCGGCCGCAGCGGCCTCCTTGTTGGCGCGAACCGAGAAGCCGATGATCGCGGCATTGAAACCTTCCGCGAGCGTCACGTCGGATTCCGAGATACCGCCGACGCCGGCATGCAGGATGCGGGCGGCGACTTCGTCGGTGCCGAGCTTCTCCAGCGAGCCGAGGATCGCTTCCAGCGAGCCCTGCACGTCGGCCTTGACGATCAGCGGGAATTCCTTGCGGCCCGCCGTCTTCAACTGCGACATCATCTGCTCGAGCGAGCCGCGCATGCCGGAGATCGAGGCAGCCGCGTTCTCGCGCTTCTGGTGCGCGCGGTAGCTCGTGACCTGGCGGGCGCGGGCTTCGTTCTCGACCACGGCGAGACGATCGCCGGCTTCCGGCGGACCGTTGAAGCCGAGCACTTCGACCGGCACCGAGGGACCGGCTTCCTGCACGGTCTCGCCCTGATCCGAGATCAGCGCACGGACGCGGCCCATTTCGGCGCCGGCGACGATGATGTCGCCGACCCGCAGCGTGCCGCGCTGGACCAGCACGGTCGCCACCGGACCACGGCCGCGATCGAGCTTGGCTTCGATCACGGTGCCTTCGGCCGGACGCTCCGAATTGGTCTTCAGGTCGAGGATTTCGGCCTGGAGCGCGATCATCTCGAGCAGCTTGTCGAGGTTGGTCTTGTTCTTGGCGGACACTTCGACGTCGACGACGTCGCCGCCGAACGATTCGACCTGCACCTCGTGCTGGAGCAGCTCGGTGCGCACGCGCTCGGGCTTGGCGTCGGGCTTGTCGATCTTGTTGATGGCAACGATGATCGGCACCCGCGCCGCCTTGGCGTGGTTGATGGCCTCGATCGTCTGCGGCATCACGCCGTCATCGGCCGCGACCACCAGCACGACGATGTCGGTGACCTTGGCGCCGCGGGCGCGCATCGCGGTGAACGCGGCGTGGCCGGGCGTGTCGATGAAGGTGATCTTCTTGCCGCTCTCGGGCGAGACGACCTGATAGGCGCCGATATGCTGGGTGATGCCGCCGGCCTCGCCGGAGACCACGTTGGCATGACGGAGCGCGTCGAGCAGCGAGGTCTTGCCGTGGTCGACGTGACCCATCACGGTCACGACGGGCGAACGCGTCTCGGTATCGGTGGAATCGTCGACCTGGTCGAACAGACCTTCTTCGACGTCCGAGGCGGCAACGCGCTTGACGGTGTGACCGAGCTCTTCGGCGATCAGCTGCGCAGTGTCGGCGTCGATCACGTCGGTGATCTTGTGCATCGCGCCCTGCTTCATCAGCATGCGGATGACGTCGACCGCGCGCTCGGCCATGCGGTTGGCGAGCTCCTGGATGGTGATCGCTTCCGGAATGACCACCTCGCGGATGAGCTTTTCCTTCGGCTCGTTGGAGGCGTGGCCCTTCAGACGCTGGGTGCGGCGGCGGAACGAGGCGATCGAACGCTCGCGCACCTCGTCGGCATTGAGCGCGGTGACGACCGTGAGGCGGCCGCGCTCCTTCTGCGGGCCGGGCTTGTGGGTGGTCTTGGGGGCTGCCGCAGGACGCGCAGCGCCGCCGGGACCGCGGCGGATCTGACGCGGACCATCGTCCTCGTCCGGTCCGGCTGCAACCGCGGGCGCGCGGCCCAGCGGGCCGCCGGCCGGCCGTTGCGTGGTGGTTCCAGGGCGCGCAGTCGTCGTTCCCGGGCGTGCCGTCGCGGCGCCGGGCCGCGGC
>NZ_CAKZJO010000105.1 GCF_936943645.1 uncultured Bradyrhizobium sp.
CAAATACTTGATTCTCAGCCAAAATTACTGCGACCGGCTGACTCAGTACGATTAGTTAGCTCGCGGCTGCGCGAAGCGCAGTCCGCTGGCGTAATCCGCCGAACAATCGCCAAGGAAAGGCGGATTACGCCTACGGCTAATCCGCCCTACGCACCTTACGTAGCGGGCGCGACCTTGTCCTGAGTCTTCGTCTCGAAATCGCCGGCGTCGTGGCGCTCGTGGAGCTGGCTGGCGGGATCGCCGGAGACGCGGTTGACCATGCGGCCGCGCTTCACGGCGGGGCGCTGCGCGATCTGGTCGGTCCAGCGCTGCACGTTCTTGTAGTCCTGCACCGACAGGAATTCACCGGCACCGTAGACCAGCCCCTTGGCAAGCGCGCCGTACCAGGGCCACACCGCGATGTCGGCGATGGTGTAGTCCTTGCCCGCGAGGTACGCGTTGTCGGCGAGACGCCGGTCGAGCACGTCGAGCTGGCGCTTGACCTCCATCGCGAAGCGATCGATGGCGTATTCGATCTTGAACGGCGCATAGGCGTAGAAATGGCCGAAGCCGCCGCCGAGATAGGGCGCGCTGCCCATCTGCCAGAACAGCCAGGACATCGCCTCGGTGCGGGCCTTGATGTCCTTCGGCAGGAAGGCGCCGAACTTCTCGGCGAGGTAGAACAGGATCGAGCCGGATTCGAACACCCGGATCGGTTCGGGGCCGGAGCGATCCATCAGCGCGGGGATCTTCGAGTTCGGGTTGATGTCGACGAAGCCGCTGCCGAACTGGTCGCCGTTACCAATCTTGATCAGCCAGGCGTCGTATTCGGCGCCCTTGTGGCCGAGCGCCAGCAGCTCTTCCAGCATCACCGTGACCTTCACCCCGTTCGGGGTGGCCAGCGAATAGAGCTGCAGCGGATGCTTGCCGACCGGCAGCTCCTTGTCGTGGGTGGGGCCGGCGATCGGGCGGTTGATGCTGGCGAACTGCCCGCCATTCTCCTTATTCCAGGTCCAGACTTTGGGCGGCACGTAGGCGGGGGTGTCGGTCATGCGGGGCTCCGGCAGAAAGATGCGCCTGCATTAATTAGCCCCGGATTGGCCGATGGCAAGGGCTCCGAGACGCATGGCCGGGCGGAGCCACTCACCGTTTCGTCATTACAGGCTCCCTCCCCGTCGTTCCAGGGCCCGCAGGGCGAGCCTGAGTGACAGGCGCTATGACGCCGCAGCCTGCGGCTGCTCCGCGCGCTCGATCAAAAACCCCTCATAGCCCTTCGCTGCGACCTCGTCGCAGATGCGGCGATAGACGCCGACACCACCGATATAGGGCATGAAGATGCGCGGCTTGCCGGGGATATTGGCGCCCATGTACCAGGAATTGGCCTGGGGATAGAGCGTGCCGGCGGCGACCTCGTTGACATGCGCCACCCATTTGTCCTCGGCCTCCCCTCCCGCCTCCATGGTCGCCAGACCGTCCTTGCGCATGTGGACGAGGCAATCGGCGATCCAGTCGACATGCTGCTCGATCGACACGATCATGTTCGACAGCACCGAGGGGCTGCCGGGACCGGTGATGATGAAGAGGTTCGGGAAGCCCGCGCTCATCAGCCCGAGATAGGTCTTGGGGCCCTCCGCCCATTTCTGGTTCAGCGTCCGTCCGCCGCGGCCGTGGATGTCGATCTTGGCGACCGACCCGGTCATGGCGTCGAAGCCGGTCGCCAGCACCAGCGCGTCGACCTCATGGTCCTGGCCCGCAACGCGAACCGCATTCGCGGTGATCTCCTCGATCGGATTGGTCTTGATGTCGACCAGCGAGACGTTCGGGCGGTTGAAGGTCGCGAAATAGTCAGTGTCGATGCAGATGCGCTTGGTGCCGATCGGATGGCTGTTCGGCTGCAGCAGCTTTGCCGTCGCGGGATCCCTCACGATCTCGGCGATCTTGCCGCGGACGTAATCGGCGGCCGTGTCGTTCGCGGTGCGGTCGAGGCCGAGATTGTTGTAGGCGTACATGAAGGTGAGCCCGCCGCGCTCCCAGCGCCCCGCGTATTTCCCGCGCCTGACATCCTCGCTGTCGTCGAGCGCGCCACGATCGGGCTGCTCGGCATAGATGCCGTTGCGCGCGACCTCGCGGGCGAAGCGGCGGATCTCCGGATAATTGTTGCGGAACGCATCGCGCTCCTCGGCGCTGAGCGCGGCGTTACGGGCGGGAATCGAGAAGTTCGCGGTGCGCTGAAACACGGTGAGGTGCTTCGCCTGCCCGGCGATAACAGGCGCCGACTGGATACCCGACGATCCCGTGCCGATCAGGCCGACGCGCAGGCCGGTGAAGTCGACCTCTTCATGCGGCCAGTTGCCGGTGTGGTAGACGGGCCCTTCAAAATTCTCGAGGCCCTTGATGTCGGGCTTGCGCGCATTCGACAGGCATCCCGTCGCAAGCACGACGAATTGCGCCTGCACCGTCTCGCCGCCGGAGGTCGTCACCGACCAGCGCTTGGCGCGCTCGTCGAAGACGGCGCGCTCGACGCGGGTGTCGAACTGGATGTCGCGGCGCAGATCGAAGCGATCCGCGACATGGTTGGCGTATTTCAGGATCTCTGCTTGCGGCGCGTAGCGTTCGCTCCAGTCCCATTCCTGCTGCAGCTGCTCGGAGAACGAATAGGAATATTGCATGCTCTCGACGTCGCAGCGCGCGCCGGGATATCGGTTCCAGTACCAGGTGCCGCCGACACCGCCGCCCTGCTCGTAGACCCGCGCCGAGAAGCCGAGCCCGCGCAACCGGTGTAGCATGTACATGCCGGCAAACCCTGCACCGACGACGACAACGTCATAGGCTTCCCTGGCATGGGCCGGACTTGCTGGCGCTGACGTCATCGGCTGGCGCTCCCTCGTTGTTTTGAGTTGTTGCCCGTCAGCATTTGCGAGCGCCGGCGAAAGCGCAAGTGGCAAAACGACGAGCCCTGATCTGCTTATTTTGTGCAGCGGAATGGCCTCGCCGCCGCGCGGCGCCTGCACGCAAGATGCTTTGCCGAATCCGGCGTGGCATCGCAGACAACGATGCGCTAGCGTCGGACAGCCTTCGCCAAGCAAGCAACAACGAGCCACGAAGGCGGCCGGGAGAGGACCATGAAATCGCCGATCTGCGACATGCTGGGCATCGAGTTCCCGCTGCTCGCCTTCAGCCATTGCCGCGATGTCGTTGCCGCCGTCAGCCGCGCCGGCGGTTTTGGTGTGCTGGGTGCCACCGTGCACACGCCGGACACGCTCGAGCGCGAGCTGAAATGGATCGACGATCACGTCGACGGCAAGCCCTACGGCATCGACGTGCTGATCCCCGAGAACATCTCCACATCAGGCGAGAAGGACGTCACCTGGAAGAGTCTCGAAGCGCGCGTGCCGCAGGAGCATCGCGCCTATACGCGCGATCTGCTGAAGAAATACGACATCGAGCTGACGAGCACGGAGGTCGCCGCCGATCAGCCGCAGCCGTTCGATGCGAAGACGGCGCTGCAGCTGCTCGAAGTCTCCTTCAACCATCCGATCCGCCTGATCGCCAATGCGCTGGGCGTGCCGCCGAAGGCGATGATCGAGATGGGCAGGAAGCACGGCGTGCCGGTCGCCGCCCTCGTCGGCGCCAAGGAGCACGCGCTGCGCCAGGTCGCGGCCGGCGTCGACATCCTCGTGGTGCAGGGCACCGAGGCCGGCGGCCATTGCGGCGAGGTCTCGACCATGGTGCTGGTGCCGGAGGTGATCAAGGCGATCAAGGAGATCCGCGACGTACCGGTGCTCGCCGCCGGCGGCATCATAACCGGCCGGCAGATGGCGGCCTGCATGGCGATGGGCGCGGCCGGCGCATGGACCGGCTCGGTGTGGCTGGCGACCGTCGAGTCCGAGACGAGCGAGATCTTCCGCGAGAAGATGATCGCGGCGTCCTCGCGCGACGCGGTGCGCTCGAAGGGCCGCACCGGCAAACCAGCGCGCCAGCTCCGCTCGGTCTGGACCGATGCCTGGGACCGCGCCCCCGACAGCCCGGGCGCGCTGCCGATGCCACTACAGAGCATCATCAGCCGCGACGCGTTCAACGCGATCGACCGCGCTGCGGCGGCCGGCAACGCCAGGGCGCGCGACCTCGTCAGCTATTTCGTCGGCCAGGGCGTCGGCCTGATCGACAGCGTGAAATCCGCGGGCGCCGTGGTGCAGGAGTTCAAGGAAGAGTTCGCCGAAGCCGTCGAGCACATGAATGCGCTGGTGGCGGAGTGATTGCGCGTGGCCGGAATTGTGCTCGTGGCCCATCCTTCGAGGCTCGCGGCCCGGTGCTAGCGCACCGTGCCACTCGCACCTCCAGCGACAATGGCTTCGCCATTGCGCGGGGATGACGCCGTATCCGTAGCCGTCACCCTGAGGTGGCCGCCTCTTCGGCGGCCCTCAAAGGGCGACGGCGTGCCAAGAACCTGAAACGTGAAGCAAGAAGAAATGACCAATACCCCCGAAGATCGCATCCCCGTCATCGTCGGCATCGGCGAGATCGTCGACCGCCCCAAGGAGGTCACCGCCGGCCTCGAGCCGCTCGACCTGCTCGAACAGGCGTTGCGGCGCGCCGAGCCGGATGCCGGCGCAAAGCTGCTCGGCGAGGTGCAGTCGCTCGACGTCGTCAATTTCCTGAGCTGGCGCTATCGCGATCCGGAGAAGCTGTTGGCACAGCGCCTCGGCGTGACGCCTGCGCATTGCTATTACGGCCCGGTCGGCGGCGAGAGCCCGATCCGCTACATCCACGAAGCCGCCAAGCGCATCGCGCGCGGCGAATGCACCGTGGCCGCCGTGTGCGGGGCAGAGGCGCAATCGACCGCGACCAAGGCGGAGCGTGCCGGCGTCAAGTTGCCATGGACGCCATTCGCCCATGACGTCGAGGAGCCCAAGCGCGGCGCAGCTTTCCAGAAACCGCTGGCGGTGAAGTTAGGGGTGTTCCGCCCCGTCACGGTCTATCCGCTCTATGAGGCGGCATCCGCCGCGCATTGGGGCCAGACGCCGCGTGAGGCGATGGCGGAGTCGGGCATATTGTGGTCGCGCTATTCGGAAGCCGCCGCGCAGAATCCAAACGCTTGGCTGAAGCGGCGCTACACGCCGGAGGAGATCACGACGCCGACCGCCGACAACCGCCTGATCGCCTGGCCCTACAACAAGCTCATGGTCGCCAACCCCAGCGTCAATATGGGCGGCGCGCTGCTGCTGACCAGCCTCGCCAAGGCGCGTGCGCTTGGCATCGCGGAAAACAAGCTGGTCTATCCGCTCGGCGGCGCCTCGGCGGAAGAGCCGCGCGATTATCTGCTGCGGGACCAGTTCCACGAGAGCCATCCTCAGAACGCGGTGCTCAAGGCCGCGATGGACCTCGCCGGCGGTGACGGCAAGACGTTCGACGCCATCGAGCTCTATAGCTGCTTCCCCTGCGTGCCCAAGATGGCGCGGCGGACGCTGGGCCTCGGCGCCGACGTGCAACCGACCGTCACCGGCGGCCTCACCTTCTTCGGCGCGCCGCTCAACACCTACATGACGCACGCGGCCTGTGCGATGGTGCGGCGTGTGCGCGAGGGCGCAAAGCTCGGCCTGCTCTACGGACAAGGCGGTTTCGTCACCAAGCATCACGCGCTGGTGGTGGCGAAGACCGCGCCGCGCGCGGCGCTGGCGCAGGAGACGAGCGTGCAAGCCGAGGCCGACCGCAACAAGCGCGCGGTGCCGGAGTTCGTCAGCGAGGCCGCGGGCAAGGGCAAGGTGGAGAGCTTCACCGTGCTCTACGGCCGCGGCGGCGAGGCCGAGCACGGCGTGGTGATGCTGCGGACGGCAGATGACCGGCGCACGCTGGCACGAATTCCGGCGAGCGACAGCGCGACGCTGGCGCATCTGCTCAATATGGATCGCACGCCGGTGGGATCGCTCGGCGAGATCGCGATGGCGGCGGACGGCGTACCGGAGTGGCGGGTGGCGTAATATTCTCCCTCTCCCCGCAAGCGGGGCGAGGTGAAGAAGAGCTAACCCTTCGGCGCCTGCTTCTCCGAAGCGGTGGCCGGCTTGCCCTTGGCGCCAACAACCCGCACCGCATCGCCATCGGAGAGGCCGTCCGGCGGCGCGGTGATGACGCGGTCGTCGGCGGCAATCCCCGAGGCGAGCTCGATCTCGCGGCCGAGGTCGCGGGCGATGGTCACCGGCTTGAACAGCACCTTGTCGTCGGCACCGACGGTGGCGACACGCAGGCCGCGGCTGTTGAAGATCAGCGCGCTGGCGGGAATGCTGAGCGGCGCGGAATCGCGCTGCAGGCTCAGCTTCACGCTGGCATAGCCGCCGGGCATCAGCTCGCCTGAGGAATTGTCGAGGCCAAGCTGCATGCGCGTGGTGCCGGAGGCCACGTCGACCGCCTGCGAGGACGCCTCAACCGTCGCCTGGAAATTCCGGTTCGGATACTCCGGCAGCGTGATGACGGCCTTGGCGCCGATCTTGATCGCCGGCACGTAGTTCTGGGGCACGTTGACGTAGACGCGCAGCTTGGTGATGTCAGAGACCACGAACATCGCCGGGCCCGAACCGCCGCCGGCATTGATCAGCGCACCGACGTCGGTGTCACGCGCGGTGACGACGCCGTCGAACGGCGCGGTGATCTTCTTGTAGCCGGCCAGCGCTTCCAGCCGCTCGACATTGGCCTGGCCCGAGCGAACCGCCGCGTTCTTGTTGGAAAGATCGGCGGTGCGCTCGTCGATCTCCTGCGCAGACACGAAGTTGGAGGCGACCAGCGTCTTGCGGCGGTTGAGGGTCGCTTCCGACAGCTTGGCGCTGGATTGCTGGCTGGCCAGGTCGGCCCTGGCCTGCAGCAGTTGCTGGTCGAGATCGGGCGCCTCGATCTCGGCGATCACCTGGCCGGCCTTGACCCGCGCGCCGATGTCGGCGCTCCAACTCTTGAGATAGCCGGGGACGCGGGCAAAGATCGGCGCGCGATAATAGGCCTCCAGCCTGCCCGGCAGGTCGATGGTGGCATTGAGCGCCTTGGCGCTCGGCTGCGTTACCGCGACGCTGGGAACGGCCTGGTCATCGGTCCACTCCTTCAGCTTGGAGTCCTGCTCTTCGCGGGCGCGGATGCCGGTGCCGACCACAAGACCCGCCGCAATCAGCGCCACCACGCCGAAGATGCCCAGTTTCCGGTGCGACACCGGCGAGCGGGATTCAGTGGGCGACATGCGGGGTCTCCAAGGGGGCGGCGGCTGTGGCGCCTTGCTTTTTGTGTACCATACTGAACACCACGGGAACAAACATCAGCGTGGCGAAGGTTGCAAAGATCAGGCCGCCGATCACGGCGCGGCCAAGTGGCGCATTCTGCTCGCCGCCCTCGCCCAGCCCCAGCGCCATCGGCGCCATGCCGATGATCATGGCGAGCGCGGTCATCAGCACCGGGCGGAACCGGACGAAGCCGGCTTCGAGCGCGGCCGCAATGGGATCGCCGAGCTCGGCATAGCGCTCGCGAGCGAAGGAGATCACGAGCACGCTGTTGGCGGTGGCAACGCCCATGCACATGATGGCGCCGGTCAGCGCGGGAACCGACAGCGTGGTCCCGGTCGTGAACAGCATCCAGACGATGCCGGCCAGCGCGGCCGGCAGCGCCGTGATGATCACGAACGGATCGGACCAGGACTGGAAGTTCACGACGATCAGGAAGTAGATCAGCACGACGGCCCCGAGCAGACCGAACAACAGGCCGGTGAAAGCGCCGTTCATGGTCTGCACCTGGCCGAGCAGCACCACGGACGAGCCCTTCGGCACCTCCTTGGCCGTGTCGGCAATCACCTGGCGGATGTCGGCGGCGACCGCACCGAGATCGCGGCCCGAGGTCGTCGCGAAGATCTGCACCATAGACTGGATGTCGTATTGCGAGACCACCGCGCTCGAGGCCGATCGCCTGATGTCGGCAATGCCGCCGAGGATCGGCGACTGCGCATTGCCGGCGGCGGTGATCGGCAGCGTCTGCAGCGCGCTGAGCGAGTCGATCTGGTATTGCGGCGTCTGCATCACGATCGAGTAGGACACGCCGTTGTCCGGGTTGAGGTAATAGGTCGGCGCGACCTGCGAGGAGCCGGCGAGATTGACCACGAGGCTGTTGGTGACGTCGCGCTCGGTCAAGCCGACATATTGCGCGCGGGTGCGGTCGACATCGATATTGAAGGTCGGCGCGTTCGGGGATTGCTGGATGCGGGCATCGGCCACGCCGGGGATCTTGCGGACCCTGGCCAGCAGGCTGTTGGCATAGGCGAAGTTGCCGGCAAGGTTGGCACCGCGGATCTGCAGGTCGATCGGCGCAGGCGCGCCAAAATTCAGGATCTGGCTGACGATGTCCGCAGGGAGGAAGGCGAAGCTGACGCCGGGGAACAGGCGCGGCAATTGCTCGCGCAGCACCTTCACGTGCTCTTCGGTCGGCTTGTGGCCCTCCTTCAGCTTGATCTGGATGTCGCCGTCCTGCGGGCCGATCACGCCGGTGTTGTTGTAAGTCATGTTGATGCCGGAGATCGGCATGCCGATGTTGTCGGTCATGGTCTCGATCTCGCCGGGGATCAGCTTGCGCACCGCCTTCTGCACGTCGGCGAGCTGGTTGGCGGTCTCCTCGACACGCGTGCCGACCTGGGTGCGGACATGCATCAGGATGTTGCCGGCATCGACCGCGGGGAAGAAGTTGCGCCCGAGGAACGGCACCAGCGCGAAGGATGCACCGACGACACAGAGAAAGCCGATCACGAACACCGCACGGTGCGCCAGAGCGAGGCCGAGCAGGTCGTGATAGAAGCCGCGGACGCGCTCGAACCGCGCCTCGAAGCCGCGCTGGAACCAGACCAGCGGATTGCGCGACTTCGGCGGCGCTCCTTCGTGATCGACATGGGCATGCAGCAGATAGTTCGCCATGGTCGGCACCAGCGTGCGCGACAGGATGAACGACCAGATCATCGCGAACATCACGGCTTCCGCCATCGGCACGAACAGGAAGCGCGCAACGCCGGTGAGGAAGAACATCGGCACGAACACGATGCAGATGCACAGCAGCGAGACGAAGGCCGGCGTCACGATCTGGTTGGCGCCGTCGAGGATCGACTGCTCGACCGGCTTGCCCTGCTCCAGATGGTAGTTGATGTTCTCGATGGTGACGGTGGCGTCGTCGACGAGGATGCCGACCGCCAGCGCAAGGCCACCGAGCGTCATGATGTTCAGCGTCTCGCCGATCGCCGACAGCATGATGATGGCGCCCAGCACCGACAGCGGGATCGACACCGCGATGATGATGGTCGAGCGCCAGCTGCCGAGGAACAAGAGGATCATGACGCTGGTGAGCAGTGCCGCGATCACGCCCTCGACGGCGACGCCCTGGATCGCGCCGCGGACGAACACCGACTGGTCGCCGATGAAGCCGATCTTGAGCGCGTCGGGGAGCTGGTCCTTGACGTCGATCACTTTCTGCTTGATGCCGGCGATGATGTCGAGCGTCGAGGTCGCGCCGGCCTTCAGCACCATCATCAGCACCGAGCGGTTGCCGTCGACATGGACGATGTTGGTCTGCGGCGGGTTGCCGTCGCGCACGGTGGCGACGTCGCGCACATAGACCATGGCGCCGTTGACGGTCCTGATCGGCAGGTTGCCAAGCTCGTCGATCTTGAGCGGCGAGTTGTTGAGCTGGATGTTGTATTCGAACTGGCCGATCTTCTGGGTGCCGACCGGCGTGATCAGGTTTTGCGCGGCAAGGGCGTTGGCGACGTCCTGACCGGACAGGCCGCGCGCCTGGAGCGCAGTGGGATCGAGATCGATCGTAACCTGGCGCTGCTTGCCGCCGAACGGATACGGGATCGCCGCACCGGGCACGGTGACCAGCGGCGTGCGCAGATTGTTGATGCCGATGTCGGCAAGGTTCTGCTCGGTCAGGCCGTCGCCCGACAGCGCCACCTGGATGATCGGCACGGTGGACGCAGAGTAGTTCAGGATCAGGGGCGGCGTTGCCCCCGGCGGCATCTGCTTGATCAGCGTCTGCGAGATCGCGGTAACCTGCGCGTTGGCGGTGCGGATGTCGACATTGGGCTGGAAGAAGATCTTGATGATGCCAAAGCCGTTGTAGGAATTGGCGGTGATGTGCTCGATGTCGTTGACCGTCGTCGTCAGCGCACGCTGGAACGGCGTCGTGATACGGCCGGACATCTGGTCGGGCGGCAGGCCGGTGTACTGCCAGACCACGCCGATCACGGGAATGCGGATGTCCGGGAAGATGTCGGTCGGGGTCCGCAGCGCCGCGAGCGGTCCGATGATCAGCAACAGAAGCGCGAGCACGACGAACGTATAGGGCCGGCTCAGGGCAATACGGACCAGAGCAATCATGCGCCAGGCAAATCCAGGTCAAGCAAGGAAGGAATCCGCCCCCGCGGGGATCCCTCCTCCCTTTACCTGAGCACCGCCGGAAACGCTAATGCCTGGCGGCTATCCCGCATTCAATTCCCTGCTACCGCACTGCGAAATTGACATCGCAGCTATGCGGCGGCCTGTCTCAGGCGGCGCGGACCGCGCTCAGGAACTTGCCGACCTCGAGCTTGAGACGGTTGGAATCGCGCGACAGCATCTGCGCCGCCGACAGCACTTGCGAGGACGACGCGCCGGTCTCGGCGGCGCCCCGCTCGACCTCGCCGACATTGGTCGAGGCCTGCTGCGCGCCCTTGGCCGCCTGCTGCACGTTTCGCGTGATCTCCTGCGTCGCCGCCCCCTGTTCCTCCACCGCCGCGGCAATGGCCGCAGCGATTTCGGACAGCCGCGAGATGGTGCCGCCGATGTCGCGGATCGCCGTGACGGACTCTCGTGTCGCCGACTGGATGCCGGTGATCTGCTCTGCGATCTCACCGGTCGCCTTCGCCGTCTGCGCGGCAAGGGCCTTGACCTCGGAAGCCACCACCGCGAAGCCACGACCGGACTCGCCCGCCCTCGCCGCTTCGATCGTTGCGTTGAGCGCGAGGAGATTGGTCTGCCCAGCGATCTGGTCGATCAGTTCGACGACGTCGCCGATCTTGCCGACCGCCTTCGACAAGCCGTCGATATGCCCGTCGGTCAGCCGCACCTGGTCGACGGCTTCGTTGGCCATTCGCGCCGAATCCTGCACCCGGCGGCTGATCTCGGTGACGGAGGTGGACAATTGCTCGGCCGCGGACGCGACCGATTGGACGTTTGCCGAGGCTTCCTCCGAACCGTCGGCGACAACGACGGCGAGCTTTTGCGCCTGCGCGGCCGTCACGTTCATCGCACCGGCAGAGGCTTCCAGCTCGGTCGAAGCCGAACTCACCGCATCCACGATCTCGCCGACCGCCGTCTCGAATTGACCGGCAAGGCTGTGCATGTCGGCACGGCGCTGTTCAGCCGCGACCTGGTCCTGCCGGATCTTGGCGTCCGCCACCTCGTGTGCCTTCTCCTCCGCCTTGACCTTGAAGGTCTCGACCGCGTGGGCCATATCGCCCACCTCGTCCTTGCGGCCAAGTCCGGGGAGGACCACCGCGAAATTGCCACTCGCCAATTCGCCCATTGCACCCGTCAGAGCCGAGAGCGGACGCACGATGCGCGAAAACGCGACCCAGAAGCTCAGCAATGTGAGGCCAAGGCTCGCAAGCAGGATCGCAACACTAACGATCAGATTGGAAGCGCTCGCCTTCGCCTGCTCGGCGGCCTCCGTATCCGCCGCCGCGCCGATGGCACCCGCCAGCCCGAGAATGGAATTGATTGCCGTTGTCGCGCGGCCCACATAATCGTGGCCGGTGATCTTGTATTCGCCGCTCGGGCCGGCCGCGAGCACATCGGCCCGCAAGGCGCCATAGGTCTGAAAATAATCCTCATTCACCTGCTTGATGGCCTTTGCGAGCGCCGCCGCAATGTCGGTGCGGTCGGCGATCGGGGCGACCGTCTCCCAGGCAAGCTCCACGTGGCCACGGAAGGCCGCGATCCGGCCGATACCGTCCGCGGCAAGCTTGGTGTGCGAACTGATCAATCCACCGAGAAGCGCACGTTCGCGCCCGGCGTTCTCCGCCATCTCGGCCGTCAGGTGCCGGAGGCCGACGAGGCGTGCCATGGCGGCCGAAGGCGAGCTGGTCAGCGTCTCCAGCGTAATGCGCGGCCTGTTGGCGGCGACCTCGATCAGGTCGGTGATCGCCGGGGCAAAGGCCTTGACCACCTCACCGTCCCGCTCCGGCCCGGGCTTGGCGAGGTTCGCATCCACCTTGCGACGCAGGTTTTCGAAGTTCTGGAATGTCCGCTCGGCTTCCGAGATACGCTGTTCGGCGCCCTTCATCGCCGTGACAGCGCGCAGACGTTGCACGGCATCGCGGAAGGTCTGATCCGACGTCGCCCGCACAGCGTCGATCTCCGCGCGCCGATCGGCCGGAAGCAGCTCGGGCGAATTCAGCGCCGCATTGGTCATGCCGCGCTCTTTCGCCCACTGTCCGGCGCTGTGCAGCAGCGATTGCGAAATACCGTTGAGACCGACGAAGATTTCGGCCTCCTGACGGTCATGGTAGGCGTGAATGGCCGCGTAGCCGGTTGCAGCTACCCCCATCAGGGCAAGCGCCGAAATGATGACGGGGAGTACCGTTCCAATTCTGAGATGCACCGCTGTCTTCCTTCTCCCGAACGCCGTTTCCTGGGATGGAACGGATCGACCCTCACGAGAACTACCCGACGTTCGCAACACGATGTTGTCTCACGTCAAAGTGCAGCCGCGAGGCGGGGGACGTCATTTCATATGCTTATCAAAACGTTGCTTGTGAAAATTGCACGGTGCAGCGCTGGTGGACTGTGGGTCCCCTCACGCTGCACGTGCCGCTTGTCGTCGGGCCGGACGACGGCTCAGGCCGCTCGGACGTTGGTCAGGAACTTGCTGACCTCGTTCTTCAAGCGACCCGAGTCGGTGGACAGCATCTGTGCCGCCGACAGCACCTGCGAGGATGCCGAGCCGGTCTCGGTCGCACCACGCTGCACATCGGTGATGTTGGAGGAGACCTGCTGGGTACCTTGCGCGGCCTGCTGCACGTTGCGGGCGATCTCCTGCGTCGCCGCGCCCTGCTCTTCCACCGCAGCTGCAATCGCCGACGAGATTTCCGACAGGCGTTCGATGGTCGAGGAGATCTCCTTGATGGCGCCGACCGAGTCGTTGGTCGCCGCCTGAATGCCGGAGATCTGCTGGCCGATCTCGCCGGTCGCCTTCGCGGTCTGCTCGGCGAGCGCCTTCACCTCGGAAGCCACGACCGCAAAGCCACGGCCGGCTTCACCGGCACGGGCGGCTTCGATGGTCGCGTTCAGCGCGAGCAAATTGGTCTGGCCGGCGATGGTGTTGATCAGCTCGACGACGTCGCCGATGCGGGCGGCCGCCTTGGACAGCTCGCTGACGCGCTCGGTGGTGGCACGGGCCTGGCCGACGGCATCGCCCGCCATCCGCGCCGATTCCTGCACCTGACGGCTGATCTCGCCGACCGACGAGGCCATCTCCTCGGTCGCCGAGGCCACCGACTGCACGTTACCGGACGCCTGATCGGACGCGGCAGAGACGACGGAGGCAAGCTGTTGCGCCCGCTCGGCGGTCGAGCTCAGCGATCCCGCCGAGGTCTCCAGTGCGCCGGACGCGGCCGAGACCGTCTCGACGATGCCGCCCACCTGCGCTTCGAAGCTGTCGGCCAGTTCGTTCATCGCGCGCTTGCGCTCGCGGTCGGCGGCCGCCTGGTCCTGGGCACGCTGCTCGATGCTGCGCTTGATGTCGCCCTGCATCGAGCTGAGGGACGTCGCGAGCCGACCGACCTCGTCGGCCTGGTCGATCTCGAGCTGCTGGTTGAAGTCGCCTTTGGCGATGCCGTCGGCGAAATTCGCGCAATCCTGGATCGGCCGCGCGATCTTGCGGGCCGCGAACGAGATCAGGAAGATCGCGGCGAGCACGATGACGAGGCCGACGCCGAGCTGCCAGAACGTGCTCGACGTCGCACGGGCGCTGAGCGAGGCATCCAGTTGCCGTGCGGAGGCCAGCACGACGTCGCGCGGGATCGAGATCACGACCGACCAGGCGTTCTCCGTAAGTCCGAAGCGGACCGGCGCATAGATGTCAATATTGGCGAACTTGGGATCGTCCTGCACCGTACGCTTGCCGGCCTTGATGATGGCGAGGCTCTCGCTCCAGCGCGGATCGGCTTCCGACGCGTTCTTGCCGATCACGTCCTGATTGGCGCTGTTGGCAACGATCAGGCCGGTATCGTTGAGGATCGCGACCTTGCCCTTGCCCTCGAACAGCGAGCCGTTGATCTTGACGGCGAGCTTCTGCACGAAATCGAGATTGTAGTCGGCGCCAGCGACGCCGCGGAACTTGCCGCCGATCATGACCGGCACCGACATGGTCGCCAGGAAGACGGCCTTGCCCTGAACGATATAGGGCAGCGGACCGAGGATGTTCTCCTGACCCGTCGTGTTCGGATTGATGTACCAGGCGCCCTTCACGAGGCCGTTGGGATGCCGCTCGCTGCTGTCGTACTCGACCAGCGGCTGAACGGCGATATCGCCGTTGGCATTGCGCGTCCAATAGGGCAGGAAGCGGCCGGTATTGTCCGATCCCACGTCCTTGCGGCCCTTGAACGCCGCGTCATCGTTATCCAATGCGCCGGGCTCCCAGGCCGAATAGGTGCCGTTGAAGGCAGGATTGAGCTCGAGCACGTGGCGCAGGAGCGCGTTGAACTGGGCACGCCGGGCCGCGATGGGAGTGCCGACCTTCTCGTCGGCCAGCGTCGCGAAGGCATGCGCTGTGGTGCGCGCCGCATCAAAGCCCACCTCGAGCTCGGCCTTGATCGCGTTGGCTTCGGTGGAGGCCCGATTCATCAGGCTCTCCTTGGTCTGGTGGTCGACCAGCTGCATGACCTCGTGGGTCACGTACTGATTCATGCTCTGCGTCGAGAACAGGCCGTAACCGATCAGCACGACACAGGTGACCGCGAGACAAATGCCGGCGATCAGCGCGATCTTCAATTGGATGGAGCGAATGGCAGAAAATGAAAGCAGCTTCACGGTGGGCCTCCGAAATACCGTGCCGAGTTAAGGTTACCCGAGTTCGGAACCCGTAAAGATTTGGAACCGTACGACCCACGTGAAAAATAAGTCAAAGGAGGCCGATACTCGGGCCCAAAGCAAAAGAGCGGCGCCGAGGGCGCCGCTCTTGCATAGTCGAATACCTGTTGAAGAAGGTCAGGCTGCGCGGACGTTGGTCAGGAACTTGCTGACCTCGCTCTTCAAGCGGCCCGAGTCGTTGGACAGCATCTGTGCTGCCGACAGCACCTGCGAGGAGGCCGTGCCGGTCTCGGTCGCACCACGCTGCACATCGGTGATGTTGGAGGAGACCTGCTGGGTACCTTGCGCGGCCTGCTGCACGTTGCGGGCGATCTCCTGCGTCGCCGCGCCCTGCTCTTCCACCGCAGCTGCAATCGCCGACGAGATTTCCGACAGGCGTTCGATGGTCGAGGAGATCTCCTTGATGGCGCCGACCGAGTCGTTGGTCGCCGCCTGAATGCCGGAGATCTGCTGGCCGATCTCGCCGGTCGCCTTCGCGGTCTGCTCGGCGAGCGCCTTCACCTCGGAAGCCACGACCGCAAAGCCACGGCCGGCTTCACCGGCACGGGCGGCTTCGATGGTCGCGTTCAGCGCGAGCAAATTGGTCTGGCCGGCGATGGTGTTGATCAGCTCGACGACGTCGCCGATGCGGGCGGCCGCCTTGGACAGCTCGCTGACGCGCTCGGTGGTGGCACGGGCCTGGCCGACGGCATCGCCCGCCATCCGCGCCGATTCCTGCACCTGACGGCTGATCTCGCCGACCGACGAGGCCATCTCCTCAGTCGCCGAGGCCACCGACTGCACGTTGGTCGAGGCTTCTTCCGAAGCGCTGGCCACCGTGGTCGCCAGCCGCTGCGAACGGTCGGCGGTCGAGGTCAAGGTCGAGGCCGAAGCTTCGAGCTGGGTCGAAGCCGACGACACGGTCTGCACGATCTCGCCGATCATGGTTTCGAAGTCGCGGGTGATGTTGTCGACGCGGCGACCGCGCTCGATCTTGGCTTCGGCATCCGCGGCCGCAGCCTCGTCCGCTGCCTTCTTGGCGATCAGCGCTTCCTTGAAGATCTGGAGCACGTCGGCCATGGCGCCGATCTCCGTCTTCTCGCCGCGATGCGGGACCTCGGCTGCGAGGTCGCCCTTGCCCAGCGCCTGCATCGGTTCGATGATCGAGTTGATGCCCTTCGAGACGTCCTGAACCAGGTAGAAGCCCACGGCAACGCCGGCAATGACGGCGATGCCCAGGATGATCGCGACCAGCATGAAGGCGTAGTAGAAGGTGTCGGCAGCCTCCGCGGCGGCCTGTTCGCCACCCTTGGTGTTGAGCTCGATGTCCTTGGTCAGGATCTCATCCGCCGCAAGACCGATCTTGTTGACCGTCTTGGAGTTCAGCTCCTGCGCATCGTGCGGGATCTTCCCAGCCTCCTTGCGCGAGATCGCGAAGACGTCTTCGGTTCCCTTCTTGTAGTCGTCCCAGAGCTTGGACCATTGGCTGTAGAGCGCCCGCTCTTCCGGGGAGCTGATCATGGCCTCATATTTGCTACGCGTCTTGGCAAGCGCCTCTGTCACGGTAGCGGCGGTCTTCTCCACCACGAGCTTGTCGTCCAGAGCTTCGGCCAGCATGTGCTGGCGCACCACGTTCCGATAGGTAATGACTGCGGCGCGGAGGTCGCCGATCACCCTGACGCTCGGCATCCAGTTCGTGGTGATGTCGACGGTGTTGGCGTTGATCGTCCGCATCTTCATGACGGCGAGCAGGCCCATGCCGGTCATCGCGACCAGCAGGAACGCCACGACGCTGATGATCTTGGCGCGGATGGAAAGCTTTGCAAACATAATCGGGGCTCGTTGTGCTGGCGCGGGCGCGCGTCGGTAGCTGTAGGAATCAACCAAAGAGGAGCGGCGCCGACATCCACGCAGCAGACCAACCGCGCAGACGTTAGCTGCGACTCCGCACGGCTACGGAAATCCAAAGAGATGAACAGGGGACTAAAAACGCCCTGCGTTCAACGCATGAGCCTAAGCGCGTCCGAGAAAAACTCGGGTCCGCCGAAGTTTCCGGACTTCAAGGCGAGCAGCATCTCCCCGGCTTCGGCACCGACCGCGCGCAACACCGGGACACCGGCGGCGATCTCCGCGCCGACGAGGAAGCCCGGAATTTGAATGCGATCGACGACGGCGCCGGAGGTCTCGCCGCCGGCGACAACGAGCCGCCGAACCCCTGCTTTCACGAGGTTTTCTGCGATATCGGCCATCGCCTGCTCGATGGCATGGCCGGCGGCATCGCGGCCGTGGCGAGCCTGCAGGGCGGCGACTTGATCCGGCGTCGAGCTCGATGCGATCAGCACCGGACCATCGGCGAGCCGAGGCCTCGCCCAGCTCAGCGCGCGCTGCACTTCATCCGCCCCCGTAAGAATACGGTCCGGATCGAGATGGAGCACCGGCATGACCTTTTCGGCGCTGGCGATCTGCTTCAGCGTCGCCTGCGAGCAGCTTCCGGCAAGGCATGCCGCCGGTCCGCCAACCGCAGCACCGGCTTCACCGCTCGCCCCAGCGGGCTTGACCTCGCCCGTCGACACCAGCGCGCGCGCCAGTCCAAGGCCGATGCCGGAGGCACCGACCGACAGGCGATGCTGACCGGCGACGAGGCCGATGGTCTCGAGGTCGCGGTCGAACACGGCGTCGATGATGGCAGCGCCAATGCCCTGGGCCGCAAGCTCGACCAGCCGCGCCCGCACGGCATCCGCACCGCGCGTGACGGTGGCGAGGTCGACGAGGCCGATCTGCGTCCGGCTCTGACGCGCGAGCACACGCACCAGGTTGGAATCGTGCATCGGGTTGAGCGGATGGTCCTTCAGCGGGCTCTCGTTCAGCGGCACGGCGCCGACGAAGAGATTGCCCTGGTAGACGGTGCGGCCGGTCTCCGGGAAGGCCGGCGTCACCAGCACGGCTCCCTCGCCGCAATCGGCGCGCAGCGCGTCCATGACGGGGCCGATATTGCCTGAAATGGTGGAATCGAAGGTCGAGCAGATCTTGAACAGCACATGGCGCGCGCCGCGGCCGCGCAGCCATTTGTCCGCCGCGCGCGAGCGCGACACGGCAAGGCCGGCCTCGATCGAGCGGCTCTTCAGCGACACCACGACGGCATCGACCTCGGGCAGCGCGAGATCGTCCGAGGGCACGCCGATGGTCTGCACCGTGCGCAGGCCCGCGCGCGTCAGCGTGTTGGCGAGATCGGAGGCGCCAGTGTAGTCGTCGGCGATGCAGCCCAGCGCAAGGGTCACGGCTTCACTCCAGCGTAAGGCTTGAACCAGGCGAGACCGTCGGAGGTCTTGCCGCGCGGGTTATACTCGCAGCCGACGAAGCCGGCATAGCCGAGCCGATCGAGCTCCTCGAACAGGAACGGATAGTTCAGCTCCTCGCCGTCCGGCTCGTTGCGCGAGGGGATACTGGCGATCTGGACGTGGCCGATGATCGGCATCATCTCGCGCAGCCGCATGGTGACGTCGCCATGGATGATCTGGCAGTGATAGATGTCGAACTGCAGCTTGAGGTTCGCAAGCCTCAGCTCCTGGATCAGGTCGCGGGCAAAGCCGAAATCGTTGAGGAAGTAGCCGGGCACGTTGCGCGCATTGATCGGCTCGATCACGACGTCGATGCCGTGGGGAGCGAAGAACTCCGCAGCCCATGCCACCGATTTGTAGAAGGCCTCGATCGCGACGCGCTCGCCACGGTTGGCGATGCCGGCCATCAGATGCAGGCGCTTCACGCCGGTCGCCTTGGCGTAAGGCAGCGCCGTCTCCAGGCTCGCCTTGAGATCGGCGAACCGCGCCGGCAGCGCCGCAAAGCCTTTCTCGCCGGCGTTCCAGTCGCCCGGCGGCAGATTGAACAGCGCCTGGGTCAGGCCGTTGCGCTTGAGACGCTCGCCGACCGCCTCGGCCGGGTGCTCGTAGGGAAAGAGAAACTCGACCGCGGTGAAGCCGGCTTGCGCGGCGGCGTCGAAACGATCGAGGAACGGCACCTCGGTGAACATCATCGAGAGATTGGCGGCAAAACGGGGCATGGGAGTCCTCTTCGTTACTTGTCGCCGGGCAGCTTCACGCCGGTGACCTGCGCATACATACGCGCCACCGAGGCGTCGTCATCGCGGCCCATGCCGGCGGCAGCCGTCATCAGGAACATCTGCAGGGCGGCGGCCGAGACCGGCACGGGGAATCGCGCGCTGCGCGCCATGTCCTGGATGATGCCGAGATCCTTGACGAAGATCTCGACGGCACTCCGCGGCGTGTAATCGCCGTCGAGCACGTGCGGCATGCGGTTCTCGAACATCCAGGAATTGCCGGCGGACGCCGTGATCACTTCATAGACCTTGCGGATGTCGAGGCCCTGCTTGGCCGCGAATGCCATCGCTTCCGACGCGGCGGCAATGTGCACACCGGCAAGAAGCTGGTTGATCATCTTGAAGGCGGCGCCCTGGCCGGCGGCATCGCCGAGCTCGTAGAGTTTTGCGGCCATGGCATCGAGCGCCGGCCGGGCCTTTGCGAACGCGGCGGAGCTGCCGGAGGCCAGGATCGTCAGCTCGCCTTGTGCCGCGCGCTGCGCGCCGCCGGAGATTGGCGCATCCAGATAAAGCCGGCCGGTTGCCTCCAGCTGCTTGGCGAGGCGCCGCGCCACTTCGGGATCCATGGTGGCGGAGGAGACGAACACACTGCCTTTCGGCATGGTCTCGGCGGCCCCGTCCTTGCCGAACAGGATCGCCTCGGTCTGGGCAGCGTTGACGACGACGCTGACGACGATGTCGGCGTCCTTGGCCGCCTCGGCCGGCGTCTTTGCGCCTGCCCCGCCGTCCTTCACGAAGCGCGCCACTGCGTCTGCCGAAACGTCACAACCGGTGACCGCGTGGCCGGCGCGCTTCAGCGAGGTCGCCATGCCGTACCCCATCGAGCCAAGCCCGATGACGGCGATGCGCTGTTTTTGAGACGTGGAGGCGGACATATGCAACTGACCCTTGCGAACGTTTCCTGGATGGCCGGCTTTTGCGGCGGCTCGGCGAACCGATAACACGGCTTGGCCGCGCTGCCAAAGCGTGAGACAAGCGGACATGACGGCCATGAGAACCGACACGAGCAACGAGACAAGGCTGCGCGAGGATATCTGCCGCTTCGGACGGTCCCTGTTCGAGCGCGGGCTGACGCCGGGCTCATCAGGCAATATCAGCGTCAGCCTGGACGGCGGCGGCTGGCTGGTGACGCCGACCAATGCCTCGCTCGGCTTCCTCGACCCGGCAAAGTTGTCTCGGCTGGATGCGGAGGGTAAGCTGGTTTCGGGGGATGCTCCGACCAAAGAGGTTCCCCTGCACACCGCGCTCTACGACACACGCGGCAGTGCACGCGCGATCGTGCATCTGCACTCCACCCATTCGGTCGCGCTCTCGATGCTGCCGGAGATCGACCCGCACGCCGCGCTGCCGCCGATGACGGCCTATTATCTGATGAAATGCGGCGCCACCGCGCTCGTGCCTTATTACCGCCCCGGCGATCCCGCGGTGGCCGATGCGATCAAGGGGCTGGCGGGGAAATATTCATCCGTGCTGCTCGCCAATCACGGCCCGGTCGTCGCGGGCGACACGCTGGAAGCCGCGGTGTTTGCGACGGAGGAGCTGGAGGAGACGGCGAAGCTCTATTTGCTGCTGCGCGGGCTGAACCCGCGCTATCTGTCGCCGGAGCAGGTGACGGATCTGGTGAAGGTTTTCGGGGTGACGCTGCCGGAGCATGGGCACGAGCATTGAACCACGCACACTGACGTCATCCTGAGGTGCGAGCCTTGCGATGCAGCGCATCGCAAGGTGAAGCCTCGAAGGATGGGCTACAGGCGCTCGCGGCCCGTCCTTCGAGGCGCGCGAAGGGCGCGCACCTCCAGCGACAACCGCTTCGCGGTTGCGCGGGGATGACGGCGGAGATTGCGGCCGCAGTCGAGCTACAGCCCCAGATACGCCTTGCGCACGTCCGGATTGCCCTTGATCTCCGCGGCCGGGCCCTGCATCAGCACGCGGCCGGTTTGCAGGATGTAGGCGCGGTCGGCGATCTCCAGGCACTCGGCCATGCGCTGCTCGACGATCAGGACGGTCATGCCGCTGTCGCGGATCAGCTTCACCGCCTGGAAGATCTCGTCGACCAGCTTCGGCATGATGCCTTGCGAGGGCTCGTCCAGCATCAACAGGCGGGGACGCGTCATCAGCGCGCGGCCGATCGCGAGCATCTGCTGCTCGCCGCCGGAGAGCGTCTCGGCGCGCTGATCGAGGCGCTCGGCGAGGCGCGGAAACAGCTTGAAGACGAGATCGAGCGGTGCCTCGCGGTCGGCCTCGCCGCGATAGAGATAGCTGCCGAGGCGAAGATTGTCGCGCACCGACAGGCGCGGAAACAGGCGGCGGTTCTCCGGCACATAGGCGATGCCGGCCGCCGTGATGTGATGCTGCGCCATGCCGTTGATCTGCTTGCCGTCGAAGGTCACGCTGCCAGAGCGCGGACGCTCGGCACCGGCGATCGACTTCAGCAAAGTGGACTTGCCGGCACCGTTGGCACCGGCAACGCAGACGATTTCACCCTTGGTGACCTCGATGCTGACCGCGGAGATCGCGACCAGACCCTGATAGGCGGTCGTGACTTCACGCACCGACAGCATGACGATCTCCCAGATATGCCTTGATCACCTTGGGATCGCGGACCACTTCGGCGGGCTTGCCCTCGACCAGGACCTTGCCGAGGTCGAGCACGATGGCGCGGTCGACCAGCGGCATCACGATTTCCATGACATGCTCCACCATCAGCACGGTGATGCCGGCATCGCGCACCTTGCGCACCAGGGCCACGCCGGTCTGCGCCTCGGTCGGCGTCAGTCCGGTGAGGACTTCGTCGAGCAGCAGCAGCTTCGGCTCGGTCGCGAGCGCACGCGCGACTTCGAGGCGGCGTTTCTCGGCCGGCACGAGGTCGCTGGCGAGCACGTCGGCACGTGCGGCAAGGCCGGTGAACTCGAGCACCTCACGCGCCTTGCGGCGCGCCTCGCGCATCACGGTGTTGCGCACCAGCGCGCCGACGATGACGTTGTCGATCACAGTCATGGTCTCGAAGCTCTTGACCACCTGGAAGGTGCGCCCCACCCCGCGCTGGCAGCGCGCGGCCGCCGGCATGTTCGTGACGTCCTCGCCGTCAAATAGAATCGAGCCTTGCGTCGGCGGCAAGACGCCGGCGATGAGATTGAACAGCGTCGACTTGCCGGCGCCGTTGGGGCCGATCAGGCCGACGATCTCGCCGCGGCCGACCGAGATCGAGACGTCGCTGTTGGCGACGAGGCCGCCGAAGCGCTGCCAGACGCCGCGGGTTTCAAGCAGCGCGGTCATCGGGCGGCTCCCGTCTTCTTCGGGCGCGCGAACAGGCTGAGCAGCCCCCGCGGCAAGGCCAGCGAGATCAGCACGATCAGCGTGCCGTAGACGATGAGGTCGACGCCGCGTCCCGAGCCGCCGAACTTGAAGCGCGTCAGCTCGGTCAGCGGGATCAGGATGGCGGCCCCGAGCACCGGCCCCCACAGCGTGCCGATGCCACCGAGCACGGCAGGCAGCGCCATCAACAGCGAAAACTGGAAGCCCATGACGCTCTCGGGGTCGATGTAGGAGACGAACTGGGCGTAGAAACTGCCGCCGACGGCAACCAGGAAGGCGGAGACCGCGGCCGCGCCCATCTTGGAATTGAACACGTCGACGCCGAGGCTCTCGGCCGCGTCCGGATTGTCCTTCACCGCGCGCCACCAGAAGCCCCATTTGGAATCTTCCAGCCACCAGGTGACGAACCAGGCGAGGCAGCACAGCGCCAGCGCGAAATAGAAATACGGCAGCTTGGTGCGCAGGAACTGGAATTTCAGCCAGCTGTCGCCGCGGATCGGGATGGTGATGCCCATCGCGGCGCCGGCCCAATCCCAATTGTGGAACAGAAGCAAGCCGATCTCGGCGATGACGATGGTGGCGATCACGAAGTAATGGCCGCGCAGGCGGAAGAAGGGATAACCGAGCCCCATCGCGATCAGCGCCGACACCACGCCACCCGCCAGCATGCCGAACCAGGGCAGCACGCCGAACTTGGTGAACAGCAGCTCGGTGGTGTAGGCCCCCAGGCCGAAATACAGCGCGTGCCCGAGCGAAATCTGCCCGCAATAGCCGGACAGGATATTCCAGCTCTGCGACAGTCCCGCATACATCAAGGTCAGGATCAGGATGTTCTGGACGACGACGTCCTTCACGAACAATGGCGTCAGCGCCGCGATCCCGGCCAGCACCGCGGCGATGATGAGGTCGCGGCGGCGCCGCGCTGCAAATTCCTTGTCCATCAGATCGATCCGAACAGGCCGCGCGGCCGGATGAAGACGACCAGCAGATAGACGGCGTAGATGCCGACCGATTTCAACGACGGCGGCAGCACCAGTGCGGTGGTGGCTTCGACCAAGCCCACGATGATGCCGCCGGCAAACGCGCCAAACACGCTGCCGAAACCGCCAAGCGCCACGGTGACGTAGGCGATCAACGCAAAGGACGCGCCGACGTCGGGATAGATGTAGAAGAACACCGCCATGATCGCGCCGGCGAGACCGACCAGCGCGGCGCCGAGGCCCCAGCCGAACGCGAACACGCGGTTCTTGTCGATGCCGACCAGCGCGACGGCACCGGGATCTTCGCGCGTGGCTTCCAGCGCGCGGCCGAAATCGGTGCGGTGGATGAAGAAGTACAGACCGGCGAAAGCCGCGATCGAGACCAGCGCGCCGACAAGCTGCGGCTCGGGTAAGAAGATGCCGGCAATCGAGATGGTCTTGCCGCCGAGCCATGACTGCGGAATGCTGCGATAGTCGGGCGTGAAGAAGTACTGCGCGAGGCCGCGCATCACGATGGCGAGGCCGAAGGTGGTGAAGATCTGCACCATGCCGGCATTGGCCTTGGCCCGCATGGCGAAGCGGACAATCAACAGGTAGACCACCGCTCCGAAGATGAAGAGCGCCGCGGCGACCAGCGGCGCCGACAGCAAGGGGTCGATCGCGAAGAACGCGAACAGGAAGAACGACAGGTACATCGCGATCATCAGGAACTCGCCATGGGCGAAGTTCGTGACGTCCATCAGGCCGAAGATCAGCGCAAGGCCGACCGCGATCAGTCCGTAGAGCAGGCCCATGAGCAGGCCGCTCGCGAGACTCTGGATAATGGCTTGGGCTGTCAAAACTCTGTCCCCCGAAATGCGCTCAGAATGAGAGCCGAAGCTAACTCCTCCGTCATTGCGAGGAGCCCTTGCGACGAAGCAATCCAGACTGTCTCCGTGGATACATTACTGGATTGCTTCGCTTCGCTCGCAATGACGTCGCGGGGAGGCAGCTCGATTGGCTACACCGCAAAAGTGCTTGGTCCCCGCAGCGCTTACTTCATCGGCCAGACCGCTTCCGCGATCGCGGCCTGCGGCGGGAAGATGGTGACGAACTTGCCGCCGATATATTGCAGCAGCACCGGATCGGCATCGTTGTTCTGGCCCATCTCGTCGAACTTGACGCGCTTCCAGGGCATGATGGTCTGCTCGCCCGGAATGTCGGTCGCCGCCAGCGCGTCGCGGATCTTCTCGCCGTCGGTCGACTTGGCGCGGCTGATGGCGTCGGCGAGGATGATCAGGCCCATGAACTGGCGCGAGGTGAGGTCGTTGAAGTCCTTGCCCGAGCGCGCCTTGAACATGTCGTTGATCTTGCCGACCATCGGGCGCTTCTGCGCGAGATCGAGCGAGAAGGTGCCGCGCGAGATCACGCCTTCGAGCTTGTCGCCGACCGCGTCATAGAGCGCCTTCTCGGAGAAGCCGGCATCCTGCGCCACGATCGCATTCGGCTTGTAGCCGAGCTCGGCCATGGTCTTGACCAGGAGAATGCCGTCGGTGGTGTAGCTCGAGGGCATCAGCACGTCGGCGTTCGCGGACTTGAGCTGCTGCACCTCGGCCGAAAGCGAAGGCGAGTTGGCGCGATACTTGATGTCGGTGACGATCTTGTAGGCGCGCTCGCCGGCGATCTTGGCCTGGGCGTTGCCGGAATCGGTGCCGAAGATGGTGTCCTCGTGGAACAGCGACAGCGTCTCGATCTTGGTGCCCTTCTTCTTCATGGCGTCGAAGAAGTCGAACATGGCGGCCGAGTACATCTCGTCGTGCGGCGCGGCGCGGAAATAGTACTTCAGGCCGCGGCGATGCAGGCTGGGCGAGGAATTGTCGGCCGAGACGAACGGAACCTGGTAACGCTCGCAGATCTGGCTGACGGTGACGGCAACCGCACTCTGATAGGTGCCGATGACGGCACAGACCTTCTCCTGCGTAATCAGGCGCTCGGCCTCGGCGCGGCCCTTCTGCGGATCGGCCTGGTGGTCGGCGAACACGAGACGGACCTTGGCGCCGCCAAGACCCGGAAGGCCCTCGCCCTTCGCCAGCGGCAGGTCGAAATCGGTGGCCTTGTTGATGACTTCGAGCGCGGTCTCATAGGCCTTTTGCGCGTCGACACCCTGCTGCGCGCTGCCGCCGGAGAACGGATAGATCACGCCGATCACGACTTCCGAAGTCTGTGCGCGGGCGGCCAGCGGCACCAGCGCTGCGGTGGCAGTGGCACCCAACAATACGTCGCGGCGAGTGATCGTCATGGCAGAGTCCTCTTTGACTGAGTTTCGGCTGATCGAATGAAGCGATTGATAGACGCGGTAAAGCTCGAAGAAGCAGCAGATGCTGCCCACTAAATCACGGCCATGGTCCTGTTCTTGAGATCCGTCACCAGCATCAGGCCGGGCGAATGCGTGATCGCGAACGGAAGCTTGGCGGCGTTGATCACCGATTGCGGGGTCACGCCGCAGGCCCAGAACACCGGGATCTCGTCGTCGGCCACCGGCACGGGATCGCCATAGTCGGGCTTGGCGATGTCCTTGATGCCGATCAGGTGCGGATGACCGAGATGCACGGGCGCGCCGTGCACAGCGGGATAGCGCGAGGTGATCTGCACAGCGCGGATCGCGTCCGCCGGCTTGAACGGGCGCATCGACACCACCATGGGACCGGCGAACGGACCTGATACACCGCAGGCGATGTTGGTGCGGTACATCGGCACGCGCACATTGTGCTCGATGTGGCGGATCGGCATGCCCTCGTCGAGCAGCGCCTCTTCGAACGAGAACGAGCAGCCGAGCACGAAGGTCACGAGATCGTCGCGCCAATGCTTCGTCACATCGGTCGGCTCGTCCACCACCTCGCCGTCACGCCAGACACGGTAGCGCGGCACGTCGGTACGGATGTCGAGATCGGCGCCGAGCGCCGGGATGAAGGGACTGCCGACGTCGGACATCCCGATGATCGGGCACGGCTTCGGATTGAGCTGGCAGAAGCGGTGAAAGGCACCGGCATATTCGGCCGGCAGGATCGCCAGATTGCCTTGGACGAAGCCGGGGGCGGCGCCGGCGGTGGAAGCGACCAGCCCCGCGCGATAGGCGAGTCGGGCCTTGCGGCTCGGGAGCGTGTCGGGCGTTTCAGTTTGCTGCGCTGCCACCAAAACAGTCATGTGATCGACCTGCCTATAAACTCGACAAAGACAAGCCAACACCAAGCGTGCTATAAAGTCTAATCGTCGTTTCTAATCAATCTCGATAAATCTTTTTTATCGACTGGGAAAATCCTTCCAATGCTGGACTTCAGGTCGATCGAGACGTTCCTTTGGGTTGTGAAGCTCGGCAGCTTTCGAGGCGCCGCCCAGCGCCTCAACACGACCCAGCCCGCGATCTCCCAGCGCATCGCCCAGCTCGAGCGCGAGATGGGCGTGAAGCTCCTCAACCGCGATCATCGCGTGGCCTCGCCGACCCCGAGCGGCCGGCAGATGATGGTCTATGCGGAGAAGCTGATCGGCCTGCGCGCGCAGATGATGGCGGAGATCAGCGACGCCTCCGCGATGCGCGGCGTGATGCGGCTCGGCGTCGCCGAGACCATCGTGCACACTTGGCTGCCGCGCCTCGTGAAGAGCGTCAACCAGGTCTATCCGAACCTGTCGCTGGAGATCGAGGTCGACATCACGCCGAATCTCACCGCGCGCCTGCTCGCGCAGGAGATCGAGCTTGCGTTTGTCGTCGGGCCGCTGTCCGCCTCCGGCGTGCACAACCGCGTGCTCGCCGATTACCCGATCGGATTTCTCGCAAGCCCCTCGCTCGGCCTCGGCAAGGGCCCGGTGACGCCGGCGGAGCTCGCGCGGTTTCCGATCATCACCTTCCCCCGCAAGACCAAGCCTTACGAGGTCGTGCGCGAGGTGTTCGACCGGCCCGAGCTGCCGCCGATCCGCCTGCATGCCTCCGCCTCGCTGGCGACCGTCATCCACATGGCGGTCGAAGGGCTCGGCGTCGCCGTGATCCCCGATGCCATCGTCGAGAACGAGCTCGCTGACGGTCGGCTGCAGCTGCTCGACACCGACCTCGCCATCGCGCCGCTGACCTTCACCGCAAGCTGGCTCGCCTCGCCCGACGTCGTCGCGGTGGAGCGCGTCGCCGAGCTTGCACGGCAGATTGCGCAGAGCAGCCTCGCGGTTGACGCGCCCGCGTTGGCGGGTCATTGAAAAAGGCGCCGGACAATCGAGAGACCCACCCGCATGAGCCGAGCCGTCACCAACCTGCAAATCGATTCCGCCCGCCTCTGGGGCTCCATCCACGAGACCGCGCAATTCGGCGCGACGGCCAAGGGCGGCGTGCGGCGACTGACGCTGAGCGCCGAGGACAAGCAGGTGCGCGACTGGTTCCGCAAAGCCTGCGAGGACGCCGGCCTCGAGGTGCACACCGACGCGCTCGGCTCGCAATTCGGCCTGCGCAAGGGGCGCGACATGTCGAAGCTGCCGGTCGGCATCGGCTCGCATCTCGACACCCAGCCGACCGGAGGCAAGTATGACGGCATCCTGGGCACGCTCGGCGCGCTGGAAGTGATCCGCACGCTGAACGATGCCGGCATCGAGACCGACGCCCCGATCTGCATCGTCAACTGGACCAACGAGGAAGGCTCGCGCTTCGCACCTGCGATGATGGCCTCGGCCGCCTATGTCGGCGATTTCACCACCGACGACATTTTGTCGCGCAAGGACATCGACGGCACCACCGTCGGCCAGGCGCTCGACAGCATCGGCTATCGCGGCGACAAGCCGGTCGGCTCCCAGAAGCTCGGCTGCTTCGTCGAGCTGCACATCGAGCAGGGTCCGATCCTGGAGGCCGAGGGCAAGACCATCGGCGTCGTCGATTCCGGCCAGGGCGTACTGTGGTACGACGGCAAGATTTCCGGCTTCGAGAGCCATGCGGGCTCGACGCCGATGCCGCTGCGCCGCGATGCGCTGGCGACGCTCTCCGAGATCGTGCTGGCGATGGAAGCAATCGCGAAGAAGCACGGGCCGAATGCGGTCGGCACCATCGGCGAGGCAGTGATCGCCAACCCCTCGCGCAACGTCATTCCCGGCGAGATCGCCTTCACCATGGATTGCCGCAGCGCCGACGGCGCGATCATGGACGCGCTCGACCGCGACCTGCGCGCAGCGATCGCCGAGATCTCCGCGCGCCGCAAGGTCGAGGTGAAGCTCGACCTGGTCTGGCGCAAGCCGCCGACGCATTTCGATCCCAAGCTCATTGCGGCGGTCGAGAACGCGGCAAAGACGCTCGGCTATTCCTCGCGCCGCATCACCTCCGGCGCCGGCCATGACGCCTGCAACCTCAACACCGTCATCCCCGCCGCGATGGTGTTCGTGCCCTGCAAGGACGGCATCAGCCACAACGAGCTGGAAGACGCGACGCAGCCCGACTGCGCCGCCGGCACCAACGTCCTCATGCATACCGTGCTGGCGATCGCCGGCGTCGCGTCCTGACCGGAGAGAGCCATGCGCGGAGTTTTCGTCGACGCCAACGAAGCCCTCGCCGTAATCATGGAGCGGCTGGAAAAGCCCGGTGATCCCAAGGTGCGGATCCACAGGGATCCTGACATCAAGCCGGAGCAATATCCGGAAGTTCTCGGCGGCGCCGAGATCGCGATCGTCGACCACACCGCGCTGCCGACCGAGGTCGCGAAGAAGTGCACCGGCCTGAAGCACGTCGTGTTCCTCGGCACCGGCGCGCGCAGCTACATGAACCCGGAGGAGCTCACCGAGCTCGGCATCTCCGTGCACCTGATCAAGGGCTACGGCGATACGGCCGTGGCGGAATCCGCGATCGCACTGATGTGGGCTTCCGCGCGCGTCATCGCGATGATGGACCGCGAGATGCGCGCCGGCAGCTGGCTGCGCGAGGACGGCATGCAGCTCACCGGCAAGACGCTCGGCCTGATCGGCTTCGGCGGCATCGCCGCCGAGGTCGCGCGCATTGCCTCGGGCAGCGGCATGAAGGTGATCGCCTGGAACCGCTCGCCGAAGAGCCATCCGGGCGTCGAGTTCACCGATCTCGACACGGTGCTGGCCAGAAGCGACGTCGTGTCGCTGCATCTGCTGCTCAACGACGAGACGCGCGGCATGATCACGCGCGAGAAGATCGCGAAGATGAAGCCAGGCGTCATCTTCGTCAACACCGCGCGCGCTGCGATCGTCGACGAGCAGGCGATGATCGACGCGCTGAAATCGGGCCATATGCGCCATGCCGGTCTCGATGTCTTCAACACCGAGCCCTTGCCCGGCGATCATCCGCTGACGAAGATTCCGAACGTGACGCTGTCGGCGCATTCCGCCTTCCGCACGCCGGAAGCCAGCGAAAACCTGATTGAAGCGGCATGGGTCCACTGCCGCCGGATCGTGAACGGATAAGAGCAATAAAAATGGCCGACTATCGCACCATCAAGGCAGAGCCACTCACCAACGCCATCCGCGCCATCGTCAAGGCCGGCGGCTCCTCGGACCGCGAGGCCGAGCTCGTGTCCACCAATCTGGTCGAGGCCAATCTCAAGGGCCATGACTCGCACGGCGTCGGCATGATCCCACGCTATGTCCAAAGCATCGTGAACGGCGGCCTCGCCGTGAACGCGCATGTCAAGACCGTGCTCGACACCGGCCCGCTCCTCACCCTGGACGGCGTCACCGGCTATGGCCAGGTGATCGGCCATGAAGCGATGGAGCTGGCGGCCGAGCGCGCCAAGAAGAATGGCGTGTGCCTCGTCGGCCTCTCCAACTCGCATCATATCGGCCGCATCGGCCATTGGGCCGAGCAGTGCATCAACCACGGGTTGGTCTCGATCCACTTCGTCAACGTGATCTCGCGCCCGATCGTGGCGCCCTGGGGCGGCAGCGATCCGCGCCACGGCACCAACCCGTTCTGCGTCGGCATCCCGCGCAGGGGCAAGGAGCCGATCGTGCTCGACTTCGCCACCAGCCGGATCGCGCAAGGCAAGACCCGCGTTGCCCACAACAAGGGCGTCGCGCTCGAGCCCGGCACCATCATCGACAACGAGGGCAAGCCCACGGTTGATCCGCGCTACACCGTGATCCCGCCGTACGGCGCGATCCTGCCGTTCGGCGAGCACAAGGGATCGGGGCTCGCGCTGGTGTGCGAAATCCTCGGCGGCGCACTTTCCGGCGGGCAGGTGGTCAAGGGCCCGTCCGACGGCAAATACAACGTTATCAACGGCATGCTCTCGATCGTCATCGATCCGAACAAGCTTGGCACTGGCGAGAACCTGGCAAGCGAAGTCGAGGGCTTCGTTGCCTGGCACACCGGCTCACCTCCCGGCCCCGGCGTCGACAGGGTGAAGATCGCCGGCGAGCCCGAACGAGAGACCAAGAAGAAGCGCCTCGCCGAAGGCATTCCGGTCGATCCCACCACCTGGCAGGAGATCATCGAGGCCGGGAAGAAGTTCGGGCTGGATCAGGCGGCGATCGAGAAGATCGCGGGGTAGTCTCGAGACGAGCAATCACAAACGGTGTCGTCCCGGACCAGCGCGCCCTTAAGGCGCGCGCAGATCCGGGACCCATAACCACCACAGAACGTTGTTTGGCGAAGACTCGGAGTTGCCAGCCTAGCCAAACAACCTCTCCCCGTGGTTATGGGTCCCTGCTTTCGCAGGGACGACAGGAGAGGTTGTTGCAACCGCGGAGTTAGCCTTCGCGAAGGCTCCGCCTCAATCCACCATATCCGCGACCGCCTTGCCGCACGCCGTGGTGTCGGCATTGCCGCCGAGATCCTTGGTGCGGAGCGTGCGTTCGGCCAGCGTGCGCTCGATGGCCTCGACGATCGACTTGCCGGCGACCTTCTCGCCGAGATGCTCCAGCATCATCGCGCCCGACCAGATCGCACCGATCGGGTTGGCGATGCCCTGCCCCGCAATGTCGGGCGCCGAGCCGTGCACCGGCTCGAACACCGAGGGGAAATCACCCTCGGGATTGATGTTGCCCGACGGCGCGATGCCGATCGTGCCGGTGCAGGCCGGGCCGAGATCGGAGAGGATGTCACCGAACAGGTTGGAGCCGACCACGACGTCGAACCAGTCCGGGTGCAGCACGAAGTTCGCGGTCAGGATGTCGATGTGGTACTTGTCCCACTTCACGCCCGGAAACTTCTTGGCCATCGCCTCCACGCGCTCGTCCCAATAGGGCATGGTGATGGAGATGCCGTTCGACTTGGTCGCCGAGGTCAGGTGCTTCTTCGGCCGCGACTGCGCGAGCTCGAAGGCGAACTTCAGGATGCGGTCGACGCCGGTGCGGGTCATCACCGTCTGCTGCGTCACGAATTCGCGGTCGGTGTCCGGGAACATGCGGCCGCCGACGGAGGAGTACTCGCCTTCGGTATTCTCGCGCACCACCCAGAAATCGATGTCGCCGGGCTTGCGGCCCGCCAGCGGCGACGGCACGCCAGGCATCAACCGCACCGGGCGCAGATTGACGTACTGGTCGAACTCGCGGCGAAACTTGATCAGCGAGCCCCACAGTGAGACGTGGTCCGGAATCTTCGCCGGCCAACCGACCGCGCCGAAATAGATCGCATCGTGCTTGCCGATCTTCTCCTTCCAGTCGTCGGGCATCATCTGGCCGTGCTTCTCGTAATAGTCCCAGGACGAGAAGTCGAAATGGTCGAAATGAAGGGAGACCCCGTGCTTCTTCGCCGCAGCCTCCAGGACGCGCAGGCCCTCGGGCATCACTTCCTTGCCGATGCCATCGCCGGGAATAACCGCAATCCGGTATTGTTTCTTGCTCATCGAGAACGTCCTTGATTGGTCCGGCAGCCGCCGCCTTTTTGACCGCACCGCAATGGACCAAACGCGGCGGCAGTGCAACGCTGCACTGCAATGTTGACCGTGGCGCGGCCGAGCGCCTACTGATTTGATCCTGCTCCCATCCCGCGAGTAACCCTCATGGATCTGCATCTGCGTGGCAAGCGCGTCCTGATCACAGGCGCGTCCAAGGGCATTGGCGCCGCCGCGGCCGAAGCGTTTGCCGAGGAAGGCGCAAACCTCCTGCTCGCCGCCCGCAGCGGCGACCAGCTCAAGGCGTTGGCGGACCGCCTGCGCTCCGCGCATCAGATCGATGCGGCAACCAGCGTCGTCGACTTGCGCAAGCCCGAGGATCTGGCGCGGCTCGCCCGGGAAGCCGCCGACATCGACGTGCTCGTCAACAATGCCGGGGACATTCCGGGCGGCTCGATCGACAAGATCGACGAAGCGACCTGGCGTCACGCCTGGGAATTGAAAGTTTTCGGTTACATCAACCTCACGCGGCAGATCTACGCGCAGATGAAGGCCAAGGGCGGCGGCGTGATCGTCAACGACATTGGCGCGGCCGGCGAAAAGTTCGACGCCAACTATGTCTGCGGCAGCGCCGGCAATGCCGCTCTGATGGCCTTCACCCGCGCGCTCGGCGGCAAGAGCCTTGCCGACAACATCCGCGTGGTCGGCATTAATCCCGGCCCTGTCGGCACCGATCGCCACGTCACGCTGCTGAAGACGCGGGCCAAGCACCAGTTCGGTGACGAAAGCCGCTACAAGGAATTCCAGAAGAGCCTGCCGCTCGGGCGGCCTGCGCATGCGCGCGAGATCGGCGACCTCATGGCGTTCCTGGCGTCGGATCGTGCCGGGTATACGTCGGGCGTGATCTACACGGTGGACGGCGGCATCAGCGCCGGATGGGGTTAAGTATTGCCGTCATTGCGAGCAATCGCGGCATGATAAGCACAGGAGTAGAATAGTTGTCTCAAGACCTGATCCGCCAAACCGCTTGCGCCGTCGTCGACAAGCTGCGCTCCGGCGACGTCTCGCCGCTCGAACTGCTTGATGTCGTGGAAAAGCGCATCGGCGAGGTCGACGGCAAGGTCAATGCGCTGCCGATCCTCTGCTTCGATCGCGCGCGGGACAGCGCCAAGGCCTTGATGCGAAAACCTGCCGGCGCGCGCGGGCTGCTGGCGGGGCTGCCGCTGCCGATCAAGGACTTGACCGACGTTGCGGGCGTGCTGAGCACGCAGGGCTCGCCGATCTTCAAGGACAACGTTCCCGCAAAGTCCGACCTCATGGTCGAGAACCTCGAGGCCAACGGCGCGGTCATCTATGCCAAATCCAATACGCCGGAGTTCGGCGCCGGCGCCAACACCTTCAACGAGGTGTTCGGCGCGACGCTCAATCCCTGGGATACGACGAAATCCGCGGCCGGCTCCTCCGGCGGCGCGGCAGTAGCGCTGGCGACCGGCATGGCCTGGCTCGCCCAGGGCTCGGACATGGGCGGCAGCTTGCGCAGCCCGGCGGCCTTCTGCGGTATCGTGGGCATGCGCCCCAGCATTGGCCGCGTCGCCCATACTCCCAAATCCGGTATCGACCGCAATCTCGGCGTGGTCGGCCCGATGGCACGCAACGTCGAGGATCTTGCGCTGCTGCTGGATGCCATGAGCGGCGACTATGCGGACGATCCTCTGTCGTTGCCCGCCCCCGCAGCCTCGTTCCTGTCCGCGGCACAGTCGGGCAGGAAGCCGAAGCGCATCGCTTACTCGCCCGATCTCGGCATCACGCCTGTTGATCCCGAGGTCAAGGCGATCACGCGCAAGGCAGCCGAACGTTTCGCGGAAGCTGGCGCCATCGTCGAGGAGGCGCATCCCGACTGGCGCGAGGCGCATGAGTGCTTCCACGTGCTGCGCGCGTTCGATTTCGCGATGACCAAGGCCAATCTGCTGCGCACCAAGCGCGATCTGCTCAAGCCCGAGGTGATCTGGAACATCGAGGAAGGCCTCAAGCTCACCGTCGAGCAGATCGCGCGCGCCGAAGCGCAGCGCGTCGGCATGACCGCGCGCGCGGTCGAGTTCTTCAAGACCTACGACCTGCTGCTGACGCCGACCACGATCGTACCGCCCTTCCCGATCGAGCACCGCTATGTCGCCGAATGCGCCGGCAAGAGGTTCGACAATTACGTCGAGTGGCTCGGCATCGTCTACGCCATCACGCTCGCCTGCTGCCCCTCGCTGTCGCTGCCGTGCGGCTTCACGGCGTCCGGCCTGCCGGTCGGCGTGCAGGTCGTCGGCGCGCCAAGGGGCGATGCAGACGTGCTCGCTGGCGCGAAGGTGCTGGAGGACATTCTGGGCCTGCGCGGACAGACGCCGATCGATCCCAGGGTGAAGAAGTAGGGTATTCCGCGCCCCGGACGCGGCGCAACGCCTCTTCGGCGGCGCGCTGCAGAGCCGGAGCCCATCTCGCCGAGACTTCCCGTACAACCCTGGGTCCCGGCTCTGCGGCGCAGCGCCAATGCGCTGCACCTTGTCCGGGACACGAGGCTCTCACCTCGCGCTGGTGGCTTCCAGGCTGCGGCTATAGCGCGACATTGCGAAGCAGAACACGAAGTAGATCGCCGCGACGAAGATGTAGACCTCGACCGAAAATTGCTGCCAGGCCGGATCGATGATCGCGGTCTTCGCCGTCGTCAGCAGGTCGAAGATACCGATGATGAGGACGAGGCTGGTGTCCTTGAAGAAGGCGATGAAGGTGTTGACCAGCGGCGGGATCACGTGGCGGATCGCCTGCGGCAGGACGATCAGACGGTGCTTGCGCCAGTAGGACAGCCCGAGCGCGTCAGCGGCTTCATACTGCCCGCGCGGCACGGCCTGAAGGCCGCCGCGGATGACCTCGGCGAGATAGGCGCCCGCGAACAGGATGATCGCGATCTGCGCGCGCAGCAGCTTGTCGATGTTGAATCCGCTCGGCATGAACAGCGGGAACATCACGCTCGCCATGAACAGCAGGCTCACCAGCGGCACACCGCGGATCAGCTCGACATAGAGTACGCTCAGCGAGCGGATCGCCGGCAGCTTCGAGCGCCGGCCGAGTGCGACGAGGATGCCGAGCGGAAAGCCGAATGCGAGCCCGAACGTGGCCAGGATCAGCGTCACCGGCAAGCCGCCCCAGCGATCCTGCGACACGAAGGAGAGCCCAAACACCCCGCCCCACATCAGCACGCTGATCAGCGCGAGCGCGCCGATCCAGAGGAAGACGAGCTCGCGCCGCCACAAGGCGCGGCGGGTCGACAGATAGAACAGCGCGATGAACAGCAGCACCGAAAGCGCCGGCCGCCACTGCTCGTCGAACGGGTAGGTGCCGAACAGGATGAAGCGGTACTTTTCCGGAATGATGGCCCAGCAGGCGCCGACACCGCGGACCGCGCGGCAGGCACTGGAGTCGTTTGCCGGGGTCAGCCAGACGGCGTTGGCGATGCCCCACTGGACAAAGCTGAAGAGGCCCTTGGCGAGCAGCGCCAGCAGCACGACCGTGACGATGCCGTTCGGGATCGACGAGAACAAATTGCTGCGCAGCCACCGCGACACCGGATTGCCCATTTGCGGGCGGCGAGCGGCGCGGGGCGCATCGGGGATGTCGGTAATTGCGGTCATGCTCAGCGCTCCGCCAGCGCGATGCGCGCATTGTACCAGTTCATGAAGAAGCTGATGGACAGGCTGATGGTCAGGAACACCGCCATGATCAGCGCAATCGCCTCGATCGCCTGCCCGGTCTGGTTCAACGTGGTGTTGGCGATCGAGACCACATCCTGGTAGCCGATCGCGACCGCGAGCGAGGAGTTCTTGGTCAGGTTGAGATACTGGCTCGTCATCGGCGGCACGATCACGCGCAGCGCCTGAGGCAGGATGATCTGCCGCAGCATGAAGCTGCGGCGGAGACCGAGCGCGTTGGCGGCGTCCCATTGGCCGCGCGGCACCGACTGGATGCCGCTCCGCACGATCTCGGCAATGAACGCCGAGGTGTAGGTGACGAGCGCGATCAGCAGCGCGAAGTATTCCGGGGCGAGCGTCAGCCCGCCGACGAAATTGAAGCCGCGCAACTCCGGCCATTCGATCGTCCAGGGCACACGGAGCACCAATGAAAGGGCCGCCGGCAGCACGACGATGAGCCCGAGCGCAAACGGCCACGCCGGCCGCGGCTTGCCGTCGCGCATCTGCTGCACCACGAGCCCTCGCCTGACGAGATAGAACAGGGCGCATCCGAGCACGGCGGTACCGAGCACCCAAAGCTGCAACGGGCCGATCGGAATGGCCGGCAGGATCAGGCCGCGATTGGACAGGAACACGCCCTCAACCGGCCGCCACGCCGCGCGCGCGGCCGGCAACGCCTGCATCAGCACGTACCAGAACAGGAGTTGAAGCAGCAGCGGGATGTCGCGGAGCGTCTCGACATAGACCGCGGCGAGGCGCGACAGCAGCCAGTTAGCGGACAGGCGCGAGATGCCGATCAGCGTGCCCAGGATGGTCGCGAGCACGATCCCGATCACGGCGACGCGCAAGGTGTTGGCGACGCCGACGACGAAAGCCCAGAGGTAGCTGTCTCTCGGGTTATAGGCGAGCAGGCTGTCGGCGATCGGCATGCCGGCCTCGCGGCCGAGAAAGGCAAAGCCGGTCGTGATGCGGCGGGCCGAGAGGTTGGTGACGGTGTTGGACCAGAGGAAGCCGACGACCGCGAGCGCGATCCCGACCACCAGCACCTGCCAGAACAGGCCTTGCAGTTCGCGGCGCCCCCATGTGCCGAACATGCGGCGCGGCGGCGGTCTCCGAGCGTCCGTGGTCACAGCGCAAGAATCCTTCTCAAGGGAGCGACGACTTCCGGCAGCGCACGTCAACTGTTGCACCGATCTAAAATTCATGCAACAAATGTTTCATGGTCGAGCCCGCGAAATCCTCGCCGCTGAGCGAACTGCGCATTGCATTGCCATCGCTCCCGATGCGGCTGCAGGAAGTCGGCCGCTTCGTCGCCGCCAACGACTACGACGCCACCACCCGTTCGATGCGCGACCTCGCCGCCGAAGCCGGCGCCGATCCCGCCGCCTTCACCCGCCTCGCCAAGGCGATCGGCTATTCGGGCTGGGACGAATTGCGCGCGGCGCTGACCGAAGCGCGGCGGCCGTCGCAGACCTCGCCCTTCTCCGGCCGCGCCAGAGGCCGTCGGCCCGGTCCGAATTCCGATGTCGCGCTCGTCACCGACAAGCTGGAGGCCGAGGCCGCCGGCCTTCCGCGAATCCCGGCCCAGCCGATCGCGGAGGCGGCCCGTGCGCTGCATCAGGCCAAGCGGATCTGGATCGCGGGCTATCGCAGCTGCCGCAGCGTTGCGGAGCTCTTGAACTACGAGCTGCGGCTGTTCCGTCCCGAACAGGTGCAGCTTGTCGGAACGTCAGGCCCCGACGATCTCGACCTCGGCGCTATCAGGCCCGGCGAGGCCGTCATCGTCATCGGCTTCCTGCCCTACACCCATGCGAGCGTCCGCGTCGCACAGGCCGCTCACCGCAGCGGCGCGACGCTGATCGCGATCGCGGACAGCCTCTCGGCACCTATGGCCGAGGGCGCCGACCACGTGCTGCTGTTCGAGGCGGCGTCGTCTCCTGGATTCTTCCCGAGCCTCACCGGCGCGGTCGCAATTGCGCAGTCGCTGGCGGCCGTGACGTTCTCGCTCGGCGGCGCCGCTGCGAAGAAGCGCCTGGAAAATACCGAGGCGCGGCTCATCGCTGCCTCCATCTACGTCCCAGAGAAAGGTTGACCCATGGCCGCCCGCACCAGCCGCGTGCTGCACCGCTCGCTCCGCGAAACGCCGCCCAAGGCGATCGGCGGCGAAGGCGTCTATCTCTTCGCCGAGGACGGACGGCGCGTGATCGACGCTTCCGGCGGCGCGGCCGTCTCCTGCCTCGGCCACCAGCATCCCCGCGTGATCGCCGCGATGGCCAAGCAAGCCTCGACGCTGGCCTATGCGCACACCGCCTTCTTCTCGTCGGAGCCCGCCGAAGCCCTCGCCGAGACGCTGGTCGGCCATGAGCCCGGCGGCCTCGCCTACGCCTATTTCGTCAGCGGCGGATCGGAAGCGATCGAAGCCAGTATCAAGCTGGCGCGGCAATATTTCATCGAGCGCGGCGAACCCCAGCGGCAGCATTTCATCGCGCGGCGGCAGAGCTATCACGGCAACACGCTTGGCGCCCTCGCCGCCGGCGGCAACGCCTGGCGACGCGCGCCTTACGCGCCGCTGCTCTCGGCCGCCTTCAGCCACGTCACGCCGGCCTTCGCCTATCACGAGAAGCATGACGGCGAGTCCGATGCGCAATTCGTGGCGCGGCTGGCCGCGGAGCTCGAGGCCGAATTCCAGCGGCTTGGTCCGAACACGGTCGCAGCGTTCCTCGCCGAGCCTGTCGTCGGCGCCACCGCGGGCGCGGTGACCGCGCCGGACGGCTACTTCAAGGCGGTGCGTGAGATCTGCGACCGGCACGGCGCCCTGCTCATCCTCGACGAGGTCATGTGCGGCATGGGGCGCACCGGCACCACGCATGCCTGGGAGCAGGAAGGCATCGCGCCCGACATCCAGGCCATCGCAAAGGGGCTCGGCGGCGGCTACCAGCCGATCGGTGCAATGCTCGCCAGCGGCAAGATCATCGATACCATCCGCGCCGGTTCGGGCGCCTTCCAGCACGGGCATACTTACCTGGCCCATCCCCTCGCCTGCGCGGCCGCGCTCGCGGTGCAGGATGTGATCCGGGAGGATCGCCTGCTCGACCGCGTGAAGGAGCGCGGCAAGCAGCTCGAGCAGCGGCTGACCGAGCGCTTCGGCAATCATCGCCATGTCGGCGACATCAGGGGCCGCGGCCTGTTCTGGGCGATCGAGCTGGTCGAGGATCGCGCCAGCCGCACTTCGTTCGATCCCGCGCTGAAGCTGAACCAGAGGATCAAGGCGGAGGCCTTCGCCAATGGACTCGGCTGCTATCCCGGCGGCGGCACCGTGGACGGCGTGCGCGGCGACCACGTGCTGCTGGCGCCGCCCTATATCGCCTCCGCCGACGAGATCGACCTGATCGTCGACAAGCTCGGCACGGCCGTCGACAACGTGTTGCGTAGTGTCAATCACTGAGGGGAGAGTAGCATGATGAGGAAAGTGGTTATCGCGGCGGGCGTGCTCGCTGCATCGACGGTCGTCGCATCCGCAGCGACGCTCGACACGGTGAAGAGCCGCGGCACGCTGGTGTGCGGCGTCAGCGCCGGCTTTGCCGGCTTCTCGGCGCCGGACTCGCAAGGCAATTACAAGGGTCTCGACGTCGATTATTGTCGCGCGCTCGCAGCCGGCGTGCTCGGCGATCCCAACAAGGTGCGCTACGTCTCCCTGACGGCGCAGAACCGCTTCACCGCGCTGCAGTCGGGCGAGATCGACGTGCTTTACCGCAACTCGACGCAGACGTACTTGCGCGGCGTGACGCTGGGCTTGCGGCAAGGCCCGATCAATTTCTACGACGGCCAGGGCTTCGTCGTGAAGAAGGATCTGGGCGTCAAGGACATCAAGGACCTCAAGGGCGCCACCGTCTGCGTGGCTCAGGGCACCACGCACGAGGTCACGCTCGGCGATTACGGCCGCGCCAATGGCATCGACTGGAAGCCGCTGGTGTTCGACCGCGTCGACACCATGTACCAGACCTTCTTCGGCGGCCGCTGCGATGCCATGACCCAGGACGCCTCCGCGCTCGCCGGCGCCGTGACCACTGCGGCGCCGAACCCGGCCGACTACGTCGTGCTGCCGCAGACCATCAGCAAGGAGCCGCTCGGACCCTTCACCCGCAACGGCGACGAGGTCTGGAGCGACATCATCACCTGGCTGCATTACGGCCTGATCGAGGCCGAGGAGCTCGGCGTCACGCAAGGCAACGTCGAAGAGATGGCGAAGTCGCAGGTACCCGCGATCCAGCGCCTGCTCGGTGCCTCCGGCGACCTCGGCTCGCGGCTTGGGCTCGACAACAAATGGCTGGTGACTGCGATCAAGGCCACCGGCAATTACGGCGAGATCTACGAGCGCAATGTCGGCAAGGCGAGCCCGCTCAAGCTCGATCGCGGCCTCAACGGCCTCTGGAGCAAGGGCGGCTTGATGTACGCCGTGCCGTTCAAGTAAGGAGTTCACCTCTCCCCGCCTGCGGGGAGAGGTCGACAGCGCAGCGGTCGGGTGAAGGGGGGCTCTCCGCGAGTCCAACTCTCACCGTCCCCGCGGAGACTCCCCCTCACCCCGACCCTTTCCCCGCAAGCGGGGCGAGGGAGACGAGACATCCCATGCGCATCGCCCTGATCCACGCCCTCAAGCACTCCATCGCTCCGATCGAAGCGGCGTTTGCCAAGGCCTGGCCACAGGCGCGGTTGATGAACCTGCTCGATGACAGCCTGTCGGCGGATCTGGCCCGCGACGGCACGCTCAACGACGTCATGACCGAGCGCTTCCTGGCGCTCGGCGATTATGCTGCGGCGACAGGCGCGAACGGAATTCTGTTCACCTGCTCGGCTTTCGGCCCCTGCATCGAGGCGGTCGCGCGCGCGCATGCGCCGATGCCGGTGCTGAAGCCGAATGAGGCCATGATCGAGCGCGCGGTGACGATGGGCAAGCGCATCGGCCTGCTCTCGACCTTCCCGCCGACGCTGGTGTCGATGCCGCCGGAATTCCCGGCCTCGGTCCAGATCGTGCCGAAGCTTGCCGAGGGCGCCCTGGCGGCGCTCGACCGAGGCGACCGCGCCACGCACGACCGGCTGATCGTTGAAGCGTCCAAGGACCTGCACGATTGCGATGTCATCGCGCTGGCCCAGTTCAGCATCGCGGCGACCGCGCCGCTGGTCGCGGAGGCCACCGGACGTCCCGTCGTGACCACGCCGGACAGCGCCGTCGACAAGCTCATGATGCTGTTGAAAGCGACGGCTTAGGCACCGGGCTTTGTCTAGCGTCGCGTCGCCCTGATCGCGGCCGTGAGCGCGGCTTTGGTCTCGTTGACGAAATCCTCGACCAATTCCTCGCGCGTGGCGTGCGCGGCCTCGCCGGTGAACAGGCCCTGCTCGGCCAGCATCACCACCCCATGCAGTGCCGCCCAGATTTTGAGCGCTTGCCGTTCGCGCAAATAGCCGATGGCCGGCGCCTCCAGCGCTTCGATCACCAGCGAAAAGGTTTCCCGCGTGGCCGCGTACAGCTCGTTGCCCTTGACGGCGCAAGAGACGGTGCGGGACGCAAACATCAAGCGATAGATGCCGTTGCGGCGCAGGCCGAACTCCAGTGTCGCCTGAGCCAGAAGCGACAACTTCGATTGCTTCGTCGGCTTTGCCATCGCCTCCCGCAAGATCACATTGAACTGCCGGAACGCCTCCGCCGTTGCCGCCGCGAGCAGAGCCTCCCGATCCGCAAAGTGACGATAAGGCGCCGGCTGCGACACGCCGAGCTGCTTCGCCAACGCCTTGATGCTGATCGCCTCGGCACCACCCTGCTCCGCCTCGCGCAGCGCGGCCTTGATCAGAGCATCGCGAAGATCGCCATGGTGGTAGGTGTTCGCGGGCTTGCGGGCGAGTTGTGAGCGCATGTCGCAGTCGAGCCTACAAGTTTGCCCTTGACAGGGGAAGGCCGGCGCGAATGTAATAGCATATAACTTAAGGCCTGTGGCAAATGCCGCAGATAAAATTGACATGAGGAACGCGCCGCCCCGTGGGCTCCGCGCGCACACGACCGAGGATGCCGCCATGACCGAGCGACTGAGGGTTCACGTTGATCCCGACAAATGCCAGGGCCACGCGCGCTGCAAAGCACTCGCGCCGGAGCTTTTCGAGCTCGACGAATTCGGCAACGCACACGAAGCCGGCGACGGCACGGTCCCGCCCGGGCTCGAAGACAAGGCCTGGCTTGCCAAATCCAACTGCCCGGAAATCGCAATCGATGTGATCGAGGAGTAGCGCGGCCTCCGCCGCCCCGCATCCTATCACCGAACACGAGCCAAGGGATTCCCCGACATGTCCGACGTCAGCCAGCCTGTCGCCCATCCGCCCGTCATCGACTGGGTCAACGATTTCGACCACACTGATCCGCAGTGGACGGAAGATCCATTTCCGATCTGGGACGAGCTACGCGCTGCAAGCCCGGTCGTGCATACCGAACGCTTCCTCGGCTGCTACATGCCGACGACCTACGATGCCGTGCGTGAGATCGCCAACGATACCGAGCATTTCTCCTCGCGCCGCATCATCGTGCGCGACGTACGGCCGGAGATCGCGAGGAACGCCGCCCCGCCGATCACTTCCGACCCGCCCGTGCACAAGCCGGCCAAGCAGCTCCTGTTGCCGCCGTTCACGCCGGACGCGATGAAGAAGCTGGAGCCGCGGATGCGCGCGATCTGCAACGAGCTGATCGACGGCTTCATCGCCGACGGCAAGGTCGACGCCGCCTCGCGCTACAGCAAGTACATCCCGGTTCGGGCGATCGCGCACATGCTCGGCATTCCCGAGAGCGACAGCGATCTCTTCATCAACTGGATCCACATGATCCTCGAGCTCGGCATCAAGGACGAGACCAAGCTGCTCCAGGCCGTGCAGGAAATGAGCGCCTATTTCAGCACGCATATCGAGGAACGCAAGACCAGGCCGACCGACGATCTCATCTCCTATCTGATGAACGCCAAGGACAAGGAGGGCCAGCCGCTGGAAGAGTCCCATGTGCTGGGCTCGCTACGCCTGCTCCTGATCGCCGGCATCGACACCACCTGGAGCGCGATCGGGTCCTCGCTCTGGCATCTGGCAAAAGTCCCGGCCGACCGCGAGCGGCTGATCGCCGAACCGAACCTGATCCCGAACGCGGTGGAGGAACTGCTGCGCGCCTATTCGCCGGTGACGATGGCCCGCGAGGTCGTCAAGGACACCGCGATCTCGGGCTGCCCGGTCAAGGCGGGCAACATGGTGTTGCTGTCCTTCCCGGCCGCCAATCGCGATCCCAAGATGTTTCCGGACGCTGACAAAGTCGTGATTGATCGTCGGGAGAACCGCCATGCCGCTTTCGGCCTCGGCATCCATCGCTGCGTGGGTTCCAATCTCGCGCGCATGGAGATGCAGGTTGCGCTGGAGGAATGGCTGAAGCGCATTCCGGACTTCCGGCTCGATCCGGCAGGCACGGTGACCTGGTCGCAGGGCACGGTGCGGGGCCCTCGCCAGTTGCCATTTCTGCTGGGAAAGGCGATGTAGGCCTTTCCAAACAGCGACGAAGGGCCGGACGTGACTGAGCAAGCAACCCACCCGGCCCCTGACCACATCGACCTCGCCGATGCCAAGCGCCGGATCAAGGCGATCTTCATCGGCTCGATCGGCAATCTCGTCGAGTGGTACGACTTCTACGCCTACACGGCCTTCGCGCTCTATTTCGCCCCCGCCTTCTTCCCCGGCACCGACCCTGTCGTCCAGCAATTGAACGTCGCCGTCGTTTTCGCGGCGACCTTCCTGATGCGCCCCCTGGGCGGCTGGTTCTTCGGCTATCTCGCCGACCATTTCGGCCGACGCATCTCGCTGACGCTTTCCGTGGTCTTCATGTGCTTCGGTTCGCTGATCATCGCGCTGACGCCGACTTATGCAACGATCGGGTTCGCCGCGCCGGTGATCCTCGCCCTTGCACGCATTATCGAGGGCCTCAGCCTCGGCGGCGAATATGGCGCCAGCGCCACCTATCTCAGCGAAGTCGCCGATCCCAAGCACCGCGGCTTCTATTCCAGCTTCCAATACGTCACCTTGATCGGCGGCCAGCTCACTGCGATCATCGTGCTGCTGCTCCTGCAAAAGGTCTTCCTCACCCCGGAAGAGCTGAAGGCCTGGGGCTGGCGCATCCCGTTCGCCATCGGCGCGGCGCTTGCGATCTTTGCCGCGGTGATGCGGCGTGGCTTGCACGAGACCGAGGCGTTCGAGGAAGCCAAGAAGGTCGTGAAGCCGACTGGCTCGATCGCCAATCTGCTGCGCTATCCGCGCGAGTTGCTGCTGGTGGTCGGCCTCACCGCGGGCGGCACTGCCGCATTCTACACCTTCACCACCTACATGCAGACTTTCGTCAAGCTTTCGGTCGGCTTGACCGAGGACCAGACCACCCTGGTGATCTTCGGCACCTTGATCTTTGCGACCATCCTGCAGCCGATCTATGGCGCCCTCTCCGACAAGATCGGGCGCAAGCCGCTGCTGATCTTCTTCGGCGTCGCCGGCACGCTCGCAACCGTACCACTGTTGATGACGCTGAAGGAGACCAAATCGCCCTTCGTCGCGTTCATCCTGATCTGCTGCGCCTGGCTGTTCGTCGCCGGCTACACCTCGATCAACGCCGTGGTGAAAGCCGAGCTGTTTCCGACCAACGTCCGCGCGCTCGGCGTCGGCCTGCCCTATGCGATCACGGTCTCGATCTTCGGCGGCACCGCTCCGGCGATCGCGCTCTACTTCAAGAGCATCGGGCACGAAGACTGGTTCTACTATTATCTCGCCGGAATCATCTGTCTGTCGCTGATCATCTATTCCACCATGCGCGACACCAAGCACGCCTCCGCCATGCACCGCCACGAGTAGCCAATGTCCGACGACAACGAGCCGCCCGACAGCAAGCTGACCCGCACCAAGCAGAAATGGGCGCGCGAGGGCCGCTTTCTCACCGGCAAGGTCACGCGGCCGGAAGATCAGCGCCTGCCGCCCGGTCAGCACCTCACCAAGGACTGGCCCGTGCTCGACCTCGGCGTCCTGCCGCCGATATCGCGCGAGCGCTGGCGCCTCGACGTCTACGGCGCGGTCGAGACCCCCGTGTTCTGGACCTTTGCCGAATTCACGGCGCAGAAGCAGGCCCGGTTCACCTCTGACATCCATTGCGTGACGACCTGGTCGCGTTACGACAACGAATGGGAAGGGCTCGCCACGCGCGAGCTGCTCGCAGCCTGCCAGCCACGCGAGGATGCGCGCTTCGTGACGCTGCATTCCTATGACGGCTATACCACCAATCTCGCGCTGGAAGACTTTGCCGCAGAAGATGCGCTGCTCGCCCATAGCTGGTCCGGCCAGCCGCTGACCGAAGAGCATGGCGGCCCGGTGCGGCTGGTCGTGCCGCATCTGTATTTCTGGAAGAGTGCCAAATGGCTCCAAGCCATCGAATTCCTCACCGAGGACGCGCCGGGCTTCTGGGAGGTCCGCGGCTATCATAACCGCGGCGATCCCTGGGCCGAGCAGCGCTATTCGAACGATTAGAGTTCAACAGAACGGGGGAACCCCATGCCCACGGAACGCTTTCAGTTCACAGGCGAAGGCGGCCATCAGCTCGCGGCCGCGCTGGAGTTGCCGGACGGCGAGCCCGCGGCCTACGCGCTGTTCGCGCATTGCTTCACCTGCGGCAAGGATGCGCTGGCGGCCAAGCGCATTGCGGTCGCGCTCGCCACCAAGGGCATTGCGGTGCTGCGCTTCGATTTCACCGGGCTTGGATCGAGTGAAGGCGATTTCGCCAATTCGACGTTCTCCTCCAACGTCGCCGATCTCGTCCGCGCAGCGGACCATCTGCGCCAGATCCGGAAAGCGCCGTCCCTGCTGATCGGCCACAGCCTCGGCGGCGCCGCGATCCTTGCTGCAGCCGGCCAGATTCCCGAAGCACGCGCCGTCGTGACCATCGCGGCGCCATCCGATCCCGCACACGTCACGGGCCTGTTCAAGGAGCATCTCGACAACATCCGCGCGCAAGGCGAGGTCGAGGTGTCGCTTGCGGGCCGTCCGTTTCGGATCAGGCGCGAATTCGTCGACGATGTCGCCGAGCACGAGCTGATGAAGGACATCACCGGTCTTCACAAGGCGCTGCTGATCCTGCAGTCCCCCGTCGACGACACCGTCGGGATCGACAATGCAACGAAGATCTTCGTTGCCGCGAAGCACCCCAAAAGCTTCGTCTCGCTCGACCATGCCGATCATTTGCTGACCAAACCAGCCGATGCGCTCTATGCGGCCGACGTGATTGCAGCCTGGGTTAGCCGCTACATCGACACGGCGCCCCCCGCGAAGACGATGGACCTCCCGGAGGAGCCGCGGAAGGTCGTGGTGCAAGAGACCCGCAAGAGCAAGTTCAATCAGCTCATCACCGTCGGCCCCCATCACCTCGTCGCGGACGAGCCGGTCGCGGCCGGTGGAGAGGATGCAGGGCCGGGCCCATACGACTTCCTGCTGGCTGGCCTCGGGGCCTGCACCTCCATGACCATGCGTCTCTATGCCGACCGCAAATCGCTGCCGCTCGACCGCGTCACCGTCACGCTGAAGCATTCCAAGATCTACGCCAAGGACTGTGCGGAGTGCGAGACGCGCGAGGGCATGCTCGACCAGATCGAACGCGACATCACGATCGACGGCGCACTCGATGCCGAGCAGCGCAAGAAGCTGATGGAGATCGCGGACAAGTGCCCGGTGCACCGGACCCTGACGTCGGAGATCCGCATCGTGACGAAGGCCGTGGACTAGCAGACTAGAAGCACGCGGCCATGGTCCGCAGCGCCGCGCTGATCTCGCTCTCGCGCCAGGCCGCAAAGCCGAGCAGCAGGCCGTGATCTTGCGGGTTGTTCAGCGCCAGGCTCGACAGGGCACGCGTCACCACTCCCGCCTCGATGAGCCGCTTGACCGCCGCCTGGTCGGCGCGGCCGCGATTGAGACGCGCCACGAGCTGGATGCCGCCTGAAGGCACTTCAGCCGTGAGCACCTCACCGAGGTGACGCTGCAGTCCGTCCACGAGATGATCCCGGCGCGCGTGATAGAGCCGGCGCACCCGGCGCAGATGCGCGAGGAAATGCCCATCGGCGATAAACGCGGCCAGCGCTTCCTGGATGTGGCTCGAAGCGATCATTCCGATGTGGCGCTGTGCAATCTCAAACGTGCCGACCAGCGCCGGCGGTACGACGAGATAGCCGAGCCGGAGATCCGAGGTCATCGCTTTCGAAAATGTCCCGACGTAGAACACGCGGCCATGGGTGTCCAAGCCCTGCAACGCTGGCACGGGCCGGCTGTCATAGTGGAATTCGCCGTCGTAATCGTCCTCGACGATCCAGGTCTTGCCGGGTCGGCTTGCCCTGAGGAACTCGGTGCGGCGCGCCAGCGACATCAATCGTCCCGTCGGGTGCTGATGCGACGGCGTCATGAAGATGAGCTTTGGCGCGCTCATTCCCGATGTCCACTGCATGCCCTGCTCGTCCAGCCGCATGCCCGTCACGCTCGCCCCGGAGGCACGGAACGCGGCCGCCGCACCGGGATAGCCGGGATCCTCGACCCCGACCTCGTCGCCGGGCACGATCAGCACGGCCGCAATCAATGTCAGCGCGGCCTGCGCGCTGGGCAGGATCAGGATCTGATCGACCGTGGCGCGAACGCCCCTGCTGGTCGCGAGGTAGTGTGCCAGCGCCTCGCAGAGGCGTGGGCGGTTGACCGGACCAATCTCACGCCGGGCCGCGAGCACCGCACTGCGACGCAGGCAGCGCGCCCAGACTTCGTTCGGGAACTCTCGTGCGTCGCCATGTCCCGGACGCAACGGCCTGAACGGCGCCTGATAAGACAGCGGCCAATCCGCCTGCTTGAGCCTCGTAGCCCATGGGGAGAACGTCGGCCTTGCGGAACGCGCGGTGGATTTGGCGACCGCCGCACCATCACCGTGTCCGCCGCCGTCGACCATCACCACCGGACGGCGACCATGCGATGCCGCGAGATATCCTTCCGCGGCGAGCTGCTCGAAAGCATAAGTGACCGTATTGCGCGATACGCCCAGATCTTCTGCAAGCCGGCGGCTCGACGGCAGCACGCGGCCTTTGCCGAGACGGCCGCTCGCGATCAGGTTTCGGAGTTGGCCCGTCAGTTGGGCCGCCAATCCCTCGTCGTCGCTCCGCTTCAGATCGATCAGCGCCGAGATCATGTCGTCCGAAACTGGCACCCTATTCCTCTCCAATCTGGCACTTTTTCAGGTGCCAGCCAGGATGCTATCTCGCAGGCTGCATTGCTTCAAGGATTCTGCGATGAACGCTCTCTCCCCCCGCGCGGCCGTCGGCCTGTTCCTGATCGTCGTGCTGGCCTGGGGCGTGAACTGGTCGGTGACGAAGCAGCTTGTCCAGCTCCTTCCGCCGCTATGGACGTCGGCGATCCGGAGCTGGATCGCGCTGGCCGGATTGTTCATGATCCTCGGACTGAGCAACAATCTGGTGATCCCGGAGCGGCGCGACATTCCGGTGGTCCTCAGCGTGGCGCTGCTCCACATGACGATATTCTCGGTCCTTGTCGCGGCCGGCGTGCGCTTCCTGCCGGCGAGCAAGGCCATCGTGCTCGGCTACACCACGCCGCTCTGGGTCGCGATCGCTGCGCCGCTGCTGGGGAAGGAAACGCTGACGGCACCAAAGCTTGCCGGCGCCCTGCTCGGGCTGGTCGGGCTTGCCGTGATCCTGAACCCCGCCTCGATCGACTGGACCGACACCAACGTCGTGCTCGGCGCCGGCATGGTCATCCTGGCTGCGATCTCCTGGGCGGCGAACATCATCTATATCCGCGCGCATCGCTGGATCGCCTCGCCGCTCCAGCTTCTGATCTGGCAGGTGCTCGTCGCAACCATCGTACTGACTGTCAGCGCGCTGCTCGTCGAGGGCCTGCCGCACACGGGATGGTCGCCGCGGCTCGTGATGCTGTTCCTGTATTCCGGGCTGATCGGGTCGGCGCTGGCCTATTGGGCAATGTCGATGGTCAACAAGAGCATCTCGGCCCTGACGACGGCGCTCGGCACCACGGGAACGCCGCTCGTCGGCATTGCCAGCGCGGCGATCCTGCTCGGGGAGCCCATCGACTTGAGCCTTGCCATCGCAGCAGTGCTGATCGTCAGCGGCATCGGCCTTGCGACACTGGGAGACCGGCTGCTGCGCCGTCAGGCGGCCGCGAGCGGCTGAACGCGCAGCACGCCGCGCAGGCCCGCCGTCGTGCCGAGCAGAATGCCGGCGAGCGCGACGAACGAGCCCAGCGCGAGCGTCGACATGCCCGTAAGCCCCTGCCCGATCGAGCAGCCGAACGCCATGACGCCGCCGATTCCCATCAGCGCGGCACCGCTGCCCGAGCGCAGCATGTGGCGCGGCGAGGAATAGCCCTCCAGCTTGAAGCGGCCGGTAGCGAGCGCGGTGATGAGGCTGCCGGCGAAGACGCCGGCAACCGTCGCGATGCCGAAGTTCAGCGACAGGCCGGTGGAGAGCATGGCGTATTGCAGCGCGTCCGCAATCGGCGCGATGAAGGTGAGCGAGGTCACGGGAACCGGATTGAAGTCGTCGGCGCCGAGATAACCGGTGGCGTACCAGCCGGCAGCAACGAGGAGACCGATGCTGATCCCCGCGGCGATCTGGCCGGGTGAGCGACGGAAGGCCGGATGCGCGAAAGCGAACAGGACCAGCGCGACCGCTATCGCCGCGGCAGCAAGCGCCCGCGACAGTGCGTCCCCCAGACCGAGCGTCGCCAGCAAGGACGGCAGCGAGTTCGCGTTGACCGTGGTTTGCGAGGCCTGAACCAGCGCGATGCGCGCCGGCGCGATCAGGCCCTTGAGCGTCATCTGCGCGGCGATGGCCAACACGATCACGACGACGAAGGAACGCAGATTGCCGCGCCCGAGCAGCACCAGTGCGCGCGAGCCGCAGCCGTTCGACAGCACCATGCCGTAACCGAACAGCAGGCCGCCGAGAAACAGCACCGGCACCGAGAATGACGGCTGCAGATAGATCGTCTTGCCGAGGTCGACCATGCCGTTGCCCGCGAGGAACTGGCTCGCGGCGATCGCAACCGCGATTGCCAGCGCATAGGTCCGCACCAGCCGCCCGTCTCCCTCGGCCAGCCAGCCGCGCATGCTGCTCATCAGGCAGAAGCCGCTGAGAAGGCCGACCGCGCCATAGGTCAAGCCAATGACGAGGCCTGCCAGGATGACGAATTGTGCGGGCGATTCCATGATTACGGCTTGAGGATCACGCGATCCCGCGAAGAGCCGGCGACGGCGACATAAGCCGCTTTGGCACTCTCCAGCGGATAGACGGCATTTGCCTTGATCGGAAACGGCTTCAGGTGACTGCTCGCAAAGCCCGGGCCGAGGTCGCGCAGCACCGCGCCTGTCGCCGTCGAGGACAGGCCGAGCGTATCGATGCCGACATAGGTGTGCTGTCCCCGGTAGAATTCGAGGATGTTGAACTGCACGATACGGTCGATCGCGGCAATCAGGATCTGGCGGCCGCGCAACGCGAGCGACTTGTGCGCGGCCTGGAAATAGGGATCGCCGACCGTATTGAAGACGATGTCGGCACCTTTGCCACCGGTCAACTCGCGAACGCGCACCGCAACGTCGACCGCGGAGGCATCGATCACCTCAACCGGCGCGTTGCTGTGACCTTCGTAGGCCTCTGCCTTGCGCACCACGCCGATGACGCTTGCGCCCTGCCATGTCGCGATCTGGACCGCGGCCTGGCCGACCTTGCCGTTGACGCCGAACACCAGCACGGTGTCGCCGGGCTTCGGCAAGCCTGCGCGGCGAAAGCCTTCCATCGCGGTGACGAAAGGCACGCCGATGCCGGCAGCCTCCTCCCACGACACCGTCTTCGGCTTCTCCACCGCGGCATCGGCCTCGACCACGAGATGGCTGGCATGGGTGCCGTCGCGGCGGATGCCGAGATCGCCGGAGGAGCCGAACACCTCGCGGCCGACCGTGCCAGCCGGCCCGTCGATGACGACGCCGGCATAATCGCGACCCGGGGTACGGGGGAACACGGCATAAGGCATCAGCCCCGTCGCGGCCTTCACGTCGGATGGGTTGACGGCCGCAGCCTTCACCTCGATCAGGAGATCGTTCGGCCCGCGCGTGAGCGTATGGCGCTCGACCAACGGCGCAAGCGCGGCGGCGTTCTCGGCCTTGGCATTGAGGCGTACGCAGCGCGCTTCGAGGGATTTGGCATCAGCTGGCGACATGAAAAGACCCGCGATTTCTCGCGGGCCTTGTCGCCTCTGGGGCCGGTCAAGTCAACCGCCCGGCTCATGGGGGCTAAAGGCTAGTCCTTTGGCCGCTTGTCGTAGAGCCGCTTGGCCTTGCCGAGCGAGCGTTCCAGCGTGTCAGGGGGCACGATCTGAACCTTCGAGCTGATCCCGATCGTGTTCTTGATGTGGGTCGAGATCCGGTCGGCGTGGTCGATGAGGCCCCTCCCGTCCCAGCTTTCCGACCGCGCCTCGGCGATGATGGTCAGCTCGTCCATGCGGCCCTCGCGGGTCAGCTCCAGGATGAAGTGACCGCCGCACCAGTCGGTCGCGAGCAGCACTTCCTCGATCTGGGTCGGGAACAGGTTGACGCCGCGCAGGATGATCATGTCGTCCGAGCGCCCGGTCACCTTTTCCATGCGACGCATGCCCGGCCGTGCCGTGCCAGGCAACAGCCGCGTCAGGTCGCGGGTGCGATAGCGGATCACCGGAAAGGCTTCCTTGGTCAGCGAGGTGAAGACCAGCTCGCCCTTCTCACCGTCAGGCAGCACCGCGCCGGTCTCGGGGTCGATCACCTCGGGGTAGAAATGGTCCTCCCAGATGTGGAGGCCGTCCTTGGTCTCGATGCATTCCTGCGCGACGCCCGGGCCGATCACCTCTGACAGGCCATAGATGTCGGTCGCATCCATGTCGAAGGCGTCCTCGATCTCGCCGCGCATGGCATTGGTCCAGGGCTCGGCGCCGAAGATGCCGACCTTGAGCGAGCATTCACGAGGGTCGAGCTTCTGGCGCTTGAACTCGTCGAGGATCGCCAGCATGTAGCTGGGCGTCACCGTGATGATATCGGGCCGGAAGTCGTTGATGAGCTGGACCTGCCGCTCGGTCATGCCGCCGGAGATCGGCACCACCGTGCACCCCAGCTTCTCGGCGCCGTAGTGCACGCCGAGACCGCCGGTGAAGAGACCATAGCCATAGGCATTGTGAATGATCATGCCGGTGCGGCCGCCGGCGGCGCGGATCGAGCGCGCCATCACCTCCGACCAGGTGTCGATGTCTCTTTGCGTATATCCGACCACGATCGGCTTGCCGGTCGTGCCAGAGGAGGCGTGCACGCGCACCAGCTTCTCGCGCGGCACGGCGAACATGTTGAAGGGATAGTTGTCGCGCAAATCCGTTTTCACCGTGAACGGAAATTTCGCGAGATCCGCGAGCTCGCGAAAATCGGACGGATGCACGCCGGCCTTGTCGAACGCCTTGCGATAATGCGCGACATTGTCATAGGCGTGCTTCAGCGACCAGGCCAGCCGCTGCTTCTGCAGCGTCATGATCTCGTCACGCGAGGCGCGCTCATGCGCGTCCATCTCGGCGTTATAGAAGCCGCTTTCCTTGAGCCTCGTCAAAGCCATCCTCGCTTCCCCACAACATTGATTGGTTCTTTTCTTGGTTGGTTATTCGTCCCGCGCCGGCAACCATGTGCCGGGAATGACGCGCGAGTGCCCGCGGAATTCCGCGATGACGACATCGCCGGCGGTGACGCGCACGTCATAGATGCCGGAGCGTCCGCCGCGCGTGATCTCGCGCGCTTTCGCAACGAGGCGATCACCGAGCTTGCCGGGCCTGATGAAGGTGATCTGGCCCTGCGCGGCAACAACGCGGTCATTGTGCGAGTTGCACGCGAACGCAAAGGCGGAATCGGCCAGCGTGAAGATGAAGCCGCCATGGGCGATGCGCTGGCCGTTGACCATGTCCGGCCGCACCGTCATTGCCAGCGTCGCATAGCCCGGGCCGACCTCGACGATCTCCATGCCGAGCCCCTTGGACGCATCGTCCTCCGCCCACATCGCCTCAGTGCAAGCGCGGGCAACATCGTCAGGCGACAAAGCAGCTTTGAGGTTCACGCGCCTCTCCCGGTCAAATGCTTGCACATGATGTTCTGCTGGTTGGCCAAGACTGTCAAATAATGCGACGCATTTGCATTCTCGGGCCCTGATACGCCCGATCAGACATGGTCATAATCGACCACGACGCGCTCCGACGACGGCTTGGCCTGGCAGGTCAGGACAAAGCCCGCCTTCAGTTCCCAAGGCTCCAGCGAATAATTGATGTCCATCGGCGCCTCGCCCTCGACCAGCTTGGCGCGGCAGGTCGAGCACATGCCGCCCTTACAGGCGAACGGCAGATCGACGCCGGCGCGCAGCGCGGCATCGAGGATGGCCTCGTCTTCGGCGACCGGCACGTCGCGGCGCTTGCCGTCGATGATCAGCGAGGCGATCGCCTTCGGCGGCGCATCGGGTGCAACCGCTTTCTTCGGCCGCGGCTTGCCGCCGAATTCGGAGACGAAACGCTCGACATGAATGCGGTCTTCCGTGATGCCGAGCTCGCGGCAGGTCGTCTCGATATCCTCGCTCATGCCAAGAGGACCACAGATGTAGACATGATCGACACTTCCCGCCGGCACCAGCGAGCGCAGCAGCACCCTCACCTTGTCGCCGTCGAGCCGGCCATGCAGGATCGGGATGTCCTGGTCCTCGCCGGAGATGACGTGAAAGATCGAGAGGCGATCGATGAAGCGGTCCTTCAGCTCCTCCAGCGCTTCGAGGAACATGATGTTGTCGGTGGTGCGGTTGCCGTAGAACAGGAAGAAGCGGCTCTCCGGCTCGCGCGCGAGCACGCCCTTCACGATCGACAGGATCGGCGTGATGCCGGAGCCTGCGGCGAAGCCGACATGGATACGGCCTGCATCGGCGGGTGGAACCACGCCGAAGCGTCCGGTCGGCGTCATCACGTCGAGTTCGTCGCCGCATCTGAGGTCTTCGGCGGCCCAATTCGAAAACGCGCCGCCATCGACCTTCTTCACGGCGATGCGGATCTCGCCATCCTGCGGGCCGGAACAGATCGAATAGGAGCGGCGCACCTCTTCTCCGTCGAGCGTGGTGCGGAGCGTCAGGTACTGGCCGGGCGTGAAGGCATAGTCGCGGGCGAGTTCGCCCGGAATGGCGAAAGTCATCGAAACGGCGTCAGCCGCCTCGCGGCGGAGATCGTTGACGGCCAGGCGATGGAAGCGGGGTGCGGCTGCTGACATCAGAAATATCCTAGCTCGGTCTCACTGCCGTCATTGCGAGGAGCCCTTGCGACGAAGCAATCCAGACTGTCTCCGCGGAGGTAATCTGGATTGCTTCGCTTCGCTCGCAATGATGATGGAGTTGGCACGTGTGCGCTCAATGACACTTGAAATAGTCAAAAGGTTCGCGGCAGGACTTGCAACGCCACAGCGCCTTACAGGAGGTCGAGCCGAATTCGGAGAGCAGTTCGGTATTTTCAGAGCCGCATTGCGGGCACGCCACGGCTTGTTCGCCGAACAGCGCGCGGCGTGAGCTCGACGCCTGCGGCGGCGCGATGCCGTAGGCGCGCAGCTTTTGCCGGCCCTCCTCGCTCATCCAGTCGGTAGTCCAGGCCGGCGAGAGCACGGTGCGGACTTTTGGACGAGCAAAACCGGCGCGCTCCAGCGCCAGCTCGATCTCCAGTGCGATCATGTTCATCGCCGGGCAACCGGAATAGGTCGGCGTGATCGCAACCTCGACATGGTCGCCGGCCAGCACGACCTCACGGAGCACGCCAAGATCGGCGATGGTCAGGACCGGGATCTCCGGATCGACCACGCTCGCGGCGGCATCCCAGGCGCGCCGGCGCAACTCGCTGTCGCGGTCTAGCACCGTCACCATGTCAGCCCCGGAAAGGTGCGCTGCATCGATTGCAGCTCGGACAGGAGATGACCAAGATGCTCGCTGTGCCGGCCCGCGCGGCCGCCCTGCTGCATCCAGTCGTTCTGCGGCAGGATCAGCGTGGCCTCGTGTGCGACGTCGGACAGCGTCTGCAACCAGCGACCGCGCAAGGGCCCGGGGTCGACAGCGATTCCGGCATGGATCAGCGCGCGCTCGCCGTCGTCGACGGCAAACATCTCGCCGGTGAAGGCCCAGAGGTGATCGATCGCAGCTTGCGCGCGCGTGTGGCTCTCCTCGGTGCCGTCGCCGAGCCGGATGAGCCACTCCGAGGCGTGGCGCAGATGATAGGCGCTCTCCTTCTCCGACTTGGCGGCAATCGCGGCCAGCGTCGTATCGCGCGAGCTCATCATGGCGCGCCAGTGGAGGTCGGCGAAGGCGGAATAGAAGAACTGCCGCACCAGCGTCTGGGCGAAATCTCCGTTGGGCTGCTCGACCAGCAGCAGATTGCGGTACTGCCTGACGTCGCGCAAGTAAGCGAGCTTGTCCTCGTCGTTATCCCCGCCTTCGGCCTTGGCGGCGTAGCTGTAGAGTTCACGTGCCTGGCCGATCAGGTCGAGCGCGATGTTGGAAAGCGCCATGTCCTCTTCCAGCATCGGCGCGTGCCCGCACCATTCCGACAGCCGGTGGCCCAGGATCAGCGCGTCGTCGGCGCGGCGCAGCGCGTAGAGCACCAGCGGCGTTTCGGAGACCTCGATGTTCGCGGTCGCCATCACATGTGCCCCACTTCCTCGGGCACTTCGTAGAAGGTCGGATGCCGGTAGATCTTCGATTCCGCCGGCTCGAACATCATGGCCTTCTCGGCGGGGTCGCTCGCCGTGATCGCGCTCGACGGCACGACCCAGATCGACAGGCCTTCGCCGCGGCGGGTGTAGATGTCGCGGGCGGCCTGCAGGGCCATGGTGGCGTCGCTCGCATGCAGCGATCCCACATGCTTGTGCGCGAGACCGTTCCGGCTGCGAATGAAGACTTCCCACAGCGGTGTATTCGGCGTGGCCATCTCGAACTCCCTATTCCGCAGCTTGCGCGGTCTGACGCTGCGCGCGCTTCGCCGCATAGGCTGCGGCCGCCTCGCGCACCCAGGCGCCCTCCGCATGGGCCTTGCGGCGCGCGGCCATGCGGTCGCGGTTGCACGGGCCGTTGCCGGCGAGCACCTGCTTGAACTCGGTCCAGTCGATTTCGCTGTAGCGCCAATGACCGTCGGCATCCTGCGTCATGCCGGGATCGGGAATGGTGAGGCCGAGATATTGCGCCTGCGGCACGGTGGCATCGACGAACTTCTGGCGCAGCTCGTCATTGGAGAAGCGCTTGATCTTCCACTTCGTCGAGGCGTCGCTGTGCTGGCTGGTCGCATCGGGCGGACCGAACATCATCAATACCGGCCACCACCAGCGGTTCAGCGCATCCTGCGCCATCGCCTTCTGCTCGTCCGAGCCGCGGCACAGCGTCAGCATGATCTCGTAGCCCTGGCGCTGGTGGAACGACTCCTCCTTGCACACCCGGATCATCGCGCGCGCGTAGGGCCCGTATGAGCAGCGGCACAGCGGAATCTGGTTCATGATCGCCGCGCCATCGACCAGCCAGCCGATGGTGCCGATGTCGGCCCAGGTCAGCGTCGGATAGTTGAAGATCGAGGAATACTTCGCCTTGCCCGCGAGCATGGCGTCGACCAGCTCCTCGCGCGAGGAGCCGAGCGTCTCGGCGGCGGCGTAGAGATAGAGGCCATGACCGCACTCGTCCTGCACCTTGGCGAGCAGCGCGGCCTTGCGGCGCAGCGTCGGCGCGCGCGTGATCCAGTTGCCTTCCGGCAGCATGCCGACGATTTCGGAGTGGGCGTGCTGGGAGATCTGGCGGGTGAGCGTCTTGCGATAGGCCGCCGGCATCCAGTCGTTCGGCTCGATGCGCTCCTCGGCATCGATCCGGGCCTGGAATTGCGCAGCCTCGGCGGCGTCCTCGAGACCGCGGTCGTCGGCCTCGGCCGTGTTCAGCGCCTGGGTATACATGCGCATCCTCCCGATTTATTGGGAGGCAATATATAACAAAAATTACTTCATGCAAGATATTTCTGTAACATAAAGATCAGGCGCCGAACCTCCGTTCCAGCAGCTTTCGCGCGGGCGGCAACGGCCCTTTTTCATTGGTTCCGTGACCATCAAGCCATTGCTCCGACGGCGCGAGCAGCGCGCGATAGATCTGGCCGCAGAGCTCACGCGCCGCCCTGCCCGGCCAGTCCGCCGGCAACAGGCCTTCAGGCAGCAGCGGATCGCGCAGGACGACGCGGCGGTAATGGTGGATCAGGAGGATTCGCGCGGTGAAGGCCTCGGCCTCGGACAGATCCGCCCCACGCGCAATCGCGGCGCGCAGCGGCTCGAACGTCTTCATGAATTTGAGATAGGCATCCGCGGTGCGCTGCAGCGGCCAGCTCGCGCTGAGCAGACGGCGGCCGCTGTCGTCCTCGGCCGAGACTTCGAGGCGGATCGCGCCCGCGGCTTCATCCGGCACCGGCACACCCGACGGCGCGACCCAGACGCCCGGCAGCGGACTGCCGAAACCGGCGTTGCGCAGCGCTTCGCGCGAAGCGTCGCGGTCCTCGCCATTGCCGATCAGGAGCAGCTCGAAGCGCCCGGTCCAGTCGGACGGCGGCGGATCGTAGATGTGGCGCGTCGCAGCCTCGAAGGTCTGGCGCCCTTTGTCGGCCAGCCGATAGAAACTGTTGCGGCCGACCTTCTCGCGCGTCAGCCAGCCATCGGCTGCAAGCCGCGACATCGCGGTCCGCACCACGCCGCTGTCGATATCAAGGCTTTCGAAGAATTCCAGCAGCGTGCCGAGCCACACCACACCGCCGCGGGGCACGATGGCATCGCCGAACACCGTGATGACGATGGAGCCGGTGCGGGAAGGCTCGCGCTTGAGCTGGTCGATGATGCGGGAGAGCGGATGCGCCATGCGGCAGGCTTAGCGCGTTTGGTGCGGGCGCGACAATGGATGGAAACGACGGTCGTCTCTTCTCCTTCTCCACGCTTGCGGGGAGAAGGTCGGGATGAGGGGGAGCCTCCGCGCATTCGGTGAGAGTTGGACTCGCGGAGAGCCCCCCTCACCCGCCACGCTTCGCGTGTCGGCCTCTCCCCGCACGCGGGGAGAGGCGAAGGAAGAGCTTACCGATGCGGATCGGGATAGGCCAGGCTACGCCAGCCGCTGCGGTCGAACGGGCGCCACTGGCCTTCCTTCTGCGCGAGGCGATCGGCGACCGCATAGACCACGGCGGGATGATGACCCATGCCGCAATGGCTGCTCTCGACCTCGATGCTCTCGGTCTGCGCGCCGGTCTTCTCCATGCAGCCCTGCCAGGCGCAAACGCCGTCGGTGCGGCTGAAGATGGCGGTGGTCGGCACCGGCGGAGGAGCGGCAAGATCGCCGCCGAACCGCGGATCGACCTCATCGGACTTCCGTCCGCTCGCCCATTCATAGACCCGCCAGGCATTGGTCGAACGGGGGTCGCCCGCAAACGGGCTGCCGAGCGTGATCACCTGGCGCACGCGCTCGGGCATCATCTTGGCGAGCTGGCGCGCATAGAGGCCGCCCAGGCTCCAGCCCACCAGACTGATCTTGCGGCCATGGGTGTCGCCGAGCTCCTGGACCAGGTCCACCATCGCGTGCTGCACGCCGTCGCGCAGGCCGTAATTGCGGCCCTGCCGCCAGCCGCTCACGGCGTAGCCCTTGCTGGTCAGGAATGTGCGCAGCGCGCGCGTGGACGCATCGGAGGCCACGAGGCCCGGCAGCACCAGCACCGGATGCCCATCGCCGCGCGGCGCCAAGCTCAGCAGCGGCAGCGCGCCGAGAAAGGCACCGAACTCGTGGATCGCGCGCCCTTCCAGAAACATCAGGGTACGGGACGGCGGACGCAGCGTCTGGGCAGTAACGGTCATCAATGTTTCCCTTGAATGTTTCTCTTGGAAAGAAGACGCCGGCGGCGATGCCGGGAATGGGCATGAATTCCAATACGCCGGCTTCTTGATCGTTCCGCAGCGCAACATGAATCAGCTAGGCGGCCGGTCCCGACATTCAAGCGGGAGAGATGCGGGGCGACAATAGGCCAGCGCGTTAATGCTAACGGCCGTGACGCAAAAGTCACAGCAATCGGAGCAGGAATTCTACGGAGTAGAGCGCGAGCCCGGCGAGCCCGCCGATCAGGGAGCCATTGAAGCGGATGTATTGCAGGTCTCGTCCGATGTTGATTTCGATCAGCGAAATCAGCTGCGCCATGTCCCACGCCTTGACCTGGTCGGAGATGAAGATCGAGACGCCACTCTTCTGGTCGGCGACGAAGCTGCGCAGCACCGTCACCAGCCCCTTGTTGATCTCGCCGCGCAGCTCGGCGTCGCCGGCAAGCGCATCGCCCGCGGAGACGAACATGCCGGCGAGATGATGCTGGAGCACCTGCGTCTCGCCGCTCGCGCTGCGCTCGATGAAGGAGCGCGTGTTGGCCCAGACGGTGCGAGCAAGATCGGCAAGTTCCGGCCGCGCGAGGAGATCACGCTTCAAGCCGGCGATGCGGTCGATATAGGCCTGGTCAGTGCCGAGCCGGTCGACGAAGCTCAGCACCATGCGGTCGAATTCGCCGCGGAAGGGATGCTTGGGATCGCTGCGCACCTCGTTGAAGAAGGCGGTCGCAGACGCCACGATCTTGTTCACCAGAAACTTGTCGGCACGGTAGAGCCGCAGCAGGGTCGGCAATTCCGCGCGCACCTTCTCGCGGATCATCCCCATCGTCTCTTGCTGGTTCAGCGTCTCGTGCATCACGCGCAGGAGATCGTCGAACAGGATCTGATGGCGCCCCTCCGCCACGAAGCCGCGCAAGGTGCCGGCCGCGAGCGGCGCAAGGTCGATGGCCTGGAGCTGCGAGGACATGCGGCGGATGATGAAGGTCATCAGGCCCGAGCTCTCCGTCGCCGAGACGGCCTCCGGCAGCAGGCGCAGCGCGAAGCGCGCGAGATCATCGCTGCGCTTGCGGTCGCGCAGCCAGTCGGCGACGAAGGAGCCGAAATCGATCTCCTTCAGCTTGGCCTCGACGGGACCCGCCTCGAGGAAATGCACCTGGATGAATTCGCCGAGCTTGTCGGCGATGCGGGCCTGGTTGCTCTGGATGATCGCGGTATGCGGGATCGGCAGGCCGAGCGGTCGCTTGAACAGAGCGACCACGGCATACCAATCAGCAAGCCCGCCGATAGTCGCGGCCTCCGCGAAAGCGGCGATGAAACCGAAGATTGGGTGCACGGGCAGCAGCCATTTCGCGACGACGAACAGCGCCAGCGTCGAAGCCAGTACCAGGGTCGCCAGCGCCTTCACGCGGCGCAGCTCGGCCGCGCGTTCGGCATCGCCGGGGGTGTCTAAGGAGAAGGTAGCGGGCGAGGTCATCACTGCGTCACAGTACTCGTCATTGCGAGCGAAGCGAAGCAATCCAGAATCTCTCCGCGGAAAGACTCTGGATTGCTTCGTCGCAAGGGATCCTCGCAATGACGGCAGCGCAAAAAACAAAGGCCCGCCGAAGCGGGCCCCAAATTTCAGTTTGCACTCAGGAACGCCGGATCAGGCGGTCTTGTTGTAGACCTTGGCGAAATTGTCCTGAGCGGACTTCGCACCGTTGGCGGCGAGCTTGCCGAAATAGTCGGCGGTCGCCTTGGCACGCGAGACGAACACTTCGCCGCGGGCGCGGAGCAGACCCGACTGGATCTCGACGGCTTCGCTGACCGACTTGGCGGAAGCGAGCTTGTCGATGCCGGCGAAGAACGCCTGAGCGTCGTCATAGATCGCCTGCTGGATGTTGCGGCTGATCTTGCCGGCCTCGGCGACGGATTCGGTCACCGCGTTCTCGACGGCGGCGGTCACTCGCTCGGAGCCCGCGAAAGCCTCGGCAGCGCGGTCCTTGGCGGTGTTGGCGGTCTTCTTGACGAATTCGCGGGCAGCCTCGGGAACTTCCAGATTCTGGATGTTCTTGAAAGCGTCTTTGAAGCCCTCGAAAGCGGTGTTGGTTTCGGTGGTCATGGGGTTCTCTCCATCCTCAATGGTTTTGAGCTATGGGCTCACCCCGTCCTCGATGGCCCGGGGCATGTCCTATATGGCATAGTTAATTGTGCGATGCAATATTCGTATTGCATCGCATCATCACGAAATCGTGATCCGCTTAACGGGAGGCACGATGATGCCTTTTGTGCCCATAGGAGTTCCCACCCGCGCCTAGTGCTGGACAGCGCCCGGCAGCCCATAGGCCTCCATCTGGGCCTGAACCTGCGCGATGTTGTGGCCGAGCACCACGATGTCGTGGGTCTTGCCGTCGACGTCGCGGACGTGGTCCCGCAGCAGGGCCTCGGCCTTGAAGCCGAGGCTCTCGAACAGGGCGATCGCCGACTGCTGGTCGACCGTCATCTGGACCGAGAGCTTTTCCAGGCCCGCGCCGAGTGCGAGCGCGAAGGTTTCCTGCGACAGCGCCCGCCCCACCCCCTTCCCGCGGACATCCAGCGAGACCACCATGCGGATCTCGCCGACATGGGGCGACCAGGAATGGGGATCGCGCACCAGCGTGCCGCAACCGACGACCTTTCCGTCATTGATCGCGAGCAGGCTCGTGATGGCGCCGCGCTCGATCTCCTTGACCCAGGCCGATAGCACCTTGGGCTCGCTGATATTGCGCGGCAGGAACAGCAGATCATGGGTCGGCAGGCCCTTGCCGAAAGCGAGCACCGCGGCTTCGTCCGCAGGCGCCATCAGGCGGATCTCGATCTCGCCGGCGTCGGTCTTGACGTGCCGCGGATAGGAACGTTGCTCGCTCATGTCGATCTCTTCCCCAGCCAGGAATCCAGTTTCGGCCACAGCCGCTTGACGGCGTTGGCGCCCGCGACAAGCGAGACGTGACCGCCCTTCAGCATCACCTCTTCCTTGTCCGTAGACCCGATCTTCGCAATCAGGTGTTTTGCGGCCTCATACGGCACGATGTGGTCGTGCTCGGCGACGGCGTGCAGGATGGGCACCTTGATGTTCTCGAGCTTCGCCGCGCGGCCGCCGACCGACATGGTGTCGTTGAACAGCTTGTTGTCCCACATCAGGTCCTTGGTGATGGTGCGGAAATATTCGCCCGCGAGCGGCAGCGTGTCGGTCGCCCAGCGGTCGAACATCCGGTAGGACTTGACGAACTCGTCGTTCCAGATGTTCTCCCACAGCTGGATCTGGCTCACCGTGCGCGAGGCGGGGCGCAGCATCTCGAACGAGGACAGGATCATCTCCGGCGGCACGTTGCCGACGCTGTCGACGAGACGATCGACGTCGAAATAGCGGCGATCCGAAAAATTCGAAAACAGCTTCATCTCGCGGAAGTCGATCGGCGTGGTGAAGCAGATCAGATTCTTCATCGGCCCGTCCCTGTGGATCGAGCCGTAGAGCAGCGACAGCACGCCGCCGAAGCAATAGCCGATGACGGAGACGTCCTGCTCGCCGGAATCGGCCTGCACGCGGCGGACGCAGTCCGGAATGAAGTCGAGGACATAGTCCTCCATCCGCAGGCTCTTCTCTTCCGGCCGCGGAGCACTCCAGTCGAGCATGTAGACGTCGTAGCCGCGCTTGAGCAGGAACTCGATGAAGCTCTGGCCGGGCACGAGGTCGAGAATGTAGCCACGATTGGTGGTCGCCATCACGATCAGCACCGGGACGCGGTAGATCTCGTCCGACATCGGCCTGTAGTGATAGAGGCTCATCGTGCCGCGCGAATGCAGCACGTCCTTCGGCGTCGAGCCGAGCGAAGGGCCCGAGGTCGAGAAATACTCGACGCCCTTGATGCTGCGCTGGATGGCGCGCTGCACCTCGGTCTGGATGCGCTCCGGGATGGAGGCGAGATCAAGTCCTGCCGGCGCGTTCACGTTTTTCCTCCGTTCTCGGAGGGCGGCTGCTTCGTCCGTGGCGGCCGCGGCGTCGCGTCAAACCCCTGGGAGATGCCTGAACGTGCGGCCATCTGGCTCAGCATCGACTTCATCTCGCCGATCTGGGCTTCGATGGACTGCAACCGTTCCGCAAGACCGGTGACCTGCTCCCGGCTCGGCAGGTTCATCGTGACGAGATATTTCTCCATGAGTTCGCCGAGCTGCTTCTGAGCACCTGCAGCAACTCCGCCCGCGCGATTCATCGCCTGTGAAAACTCGGGCGACGACATGGCCTGGTTGGCGAAGGAGTTGAACCCCTTCTCCATCTCGCCCACCATCTTCTGCCACATGGCAACGGGATCATTGGTCTTGTCGGTCATCGGCGTCCTCCTGCTATCGAGAGCTGCGATGCCCTTCTTTTTCGCCATACCACACCGTTGCGCGATGCCGGTCAACCGGCGCGACGCAAGGTGCGGCGCACACGGCTTCTTTGCCGCGTGAAACCATGCGATACAGCATTGACCAGCAGAGAGGGAACGCACCGTGACCGCCCATCAGCCGCCCCAGACCGTCCGCGCCAACGGCATCGACATCTGCTACGAGATTTTTGGCAACGACAACGCCGAGCCATTGCTGCTGATCATGGGGCTCGGGGCGCAGATGATCCACTGGGACGATGCGTTTTGCGAGCAGCTTGCCGCACGTGGCTTCCGCGTGATCCGCTTCGACAATCGCGACATCGGCAAGTCCAGCCATCTCACCGGCGGCAAGCGCTTGACGCCGCTCGAGCTGCTGAAACTGCGCTTCTTCAGGATTCCGGTCGCTGCGACCTACAAGCTGATCGATATGGCAAGAGACACGGTCGGACTGATGGATGCGCTCGGCATCAAGTCGGCGCATCTCGTCGGGGCGTCGATGGGCGGCATGATCGCGCAGGAGGTGACGCTGTCGTTTCCGCACCGCGTCCGCTCGCTGACCTCGATCATGTCGACGACGGGCAATCCGCGTGTGCCACCGCCGACCCGCGAGGCCGCCGCGATGCTGATGGCGCCACCACCGCGCAGCAAGGAGGAATACATCGTGCGTTACGGCCAGACCTGGAAGGTGCTGCGCGCCGGACATTTTCCGGAAGAGGAAGCGCTCGACCCCGAGCGTGCCGAGCGGGTGTTCGCGCGCGGCCTCAATCCCGCCGGCGTCGGCCGGCAGCTTCGCGCCGTGCTGGCCTCCGGCAGCCGCAAGGAACGGCTGCACGCCGTGACCGCGCCGACACTGGTCATTCATGGCACCGTGGATCCGCTGGTGCGCCCCGAGGGCGGCAAGGACACGGCGGCGTCGATCCCGAATGCAAAGCTGTTGATGATCGACGGCATGGGCCACGCACTGCCGATGCGCTTCTGGCAGGAGATCATCGACGCCATCGACAAGCACGCGCACGGCGCGGCCGCCAAAGCAGCTTAAGCCTTCTTCGCGATCCAGATCACGTGACGCGCGCCGCCGCCTCGTCCGGTGGCGCGGACCGCGGCTTCGTTGACCTCGAAGCCGGCGCGCTTGAGGCGCTTGGTGAAGGCCGGATTGGGTCCCGACGACCAGACGGCGAGGACGCCACCCGGCCGCAGCGCCGTCTTGGCCGCCGCCAGTCCGCTTGCACCATAGAGCGCGTCATTGCCCTTGCGGGTCAGCCCTTCCGGCCCATTGTCGACATCGAGCAAAATGGCGTCGAAGGCCGAGCTCTTGGCACGGATGACTTCGCCGACGTCGATTTCCCGGATGCTCACCCTGACATCATCCAGGCTGTCGCCGAAGACCTCGGCCATCGGCCCGCGCGCCCAGGCGACCACCGCGGGCACCAGCTCGGACACCACGATCTTTGCCTTGGGCCCGAGCACCGTGAGCGCGGCACGCAGCGTAAAGCCCATGCCGAGGCCACCAATGAGGATAACGGGCTTGGCGATGGTCTCGATCTGCTTCGCCGCGAGTGTTGCAAGCGCAGCTTCCGAGCCGGACAGGCGATTGTTCATCAGCTCGTTGGTGCCGAGCTTGATGGAGAACTCCTTGCCCCGCCGCATCAGGCGGAGCTCCTCGTCGGAGCCGGGGATCTTGGCGGTGTCGAGCTTTTCCCAGGGAATCATGGGGCGACGTTTAGCACGATCAGGCGAACAATCACCCACCCGCCCAGACGTCCAGCACATACCGGTTCGTCGTGCCCATCTCCTCGATCCAGCGTGCGCTGGCGGCGGCGTCGCTGCCGCTCTTCTCGCGGTGGATCGCGACCAGCGCCGCCTTCACGTCGGGCTCCATCTTGCCGCCGTCGCCGCAGACATAGATGATCGCGCCCTGCTCGATCAGCGGCCAGACCTTGTCCTTCTGCGCGGCGAGCACGTGCTGCACGTAGGTCTTCGGCCCGTCGGCGCGCGAGAACGCCGTGAACAGCTCGGTGATCCCGCTTGCGGCCAGCGCCTTCAGCTCCTCCGCGTAGAGAAAATCCTGATCGGGATGGCGGCAGCCGAAGAACAGCATGGATGGCCCAAGGCTGGCGCCCTTTGCCTTGCGCGCCGCGCGCTCCTGGAGGAAGCCGCGGAACGGCGCGAGCCCGGTGCCGGGGCCGATCATGATGATCGGCACCGACGGATCGTCGGGAAGCCGGAAGCCGGCCTTGGTCTCGCGCACGGTCGCATAGACCGCATCGCCCGCACGGCGATTGGCGAGATAGTTCGAGCAGATGCCTTTGTAGGTGCCGCGCCCCGACGCCGCCGGGCCTTCGACCACGCCGACCGTGATGCTGCAGCGCGCGAAATCCACCGACGGCGAGGACGAGATCGAATAATAGCGCGGCGCGAGCAGCGAGAGCATCTCCAGATAGGCGTGGAATGGCAGTTCGCAGGCGGGATATTCCAGCAGCAGATCGAACACCGATTTGCGCTTGGCCAGGATCTCGCTGCGGTAACGCTCGAGCGTTTCGGCCTCCTCGCCGACGAAGCCCAGCAGCTTCGGCTTGGTGACCGGGCAGCGCGTATGATCGGCCATGATCTGGATCTGCTTGCGCGTCGCCACCTGCTGCAGCTCGACGAACTCGCTGAGCAGGCGTCCGACCGACACCGCCTCGCCGACCGGCAATTGGGCGCGGCGGCCTTCTGCGACCTGAAGCCTGATCTGGTCAGCCGGCAGGAAGCCGAAGCGTCGGGCGACCGAATCCACCAGCGTCGGATCGTTGCGCGGGACGACGCTGAGGTGGTCGCCGACGCGGTAGCTGACATTCGCCGGCAGCTGCACCTCGATATGGCGCGTCGAGCGCTCCGACGGGTTGGGCCCAGCCTTGTTCTGAAGCTCGTCGTTGGCGAGCACCTTCATCGCCACCGCACCGCCCTGGGCGACGATGGTATTGATCGCGGTCACCGCCACCGGCTCGATCGCGTAGAGCGGATCGTCCTCCGCGGTGCGGGTGAAGTTCCAGTCGATGCCGAATTCCTTGGTCGCGACCTGCGCCGCCGCCGGGAACCACTTCTGGAACTGACCGTCGAGATCGCTGCGCGCATCGCCCTCGCCGCGCGGATAGACCGCGCGCGCGCCATGCGCCGACAAATGCTCATCGATCAGGCGCGGCACCGATTGATAGGTCGCGGCCCAGTCGCTGTTGCCGCAACCGAACACGGCGTAGCGGACCCCGGCAAAGGCATCTGTCGGCAAGTCGCTGCCGAGCCATTTGACGAACTGCGTCGCATTGTCGGGCGGGGCGCCGTTGTAGGAGGCGCAGATGATCAGCACGCCGCCCTCCTGCGGCAGCTTGCCGACGTAATCGTCGAGCGGGCCGAGATGCACGGCAAAACCGTTGATCTCCGCAAGATCGGCCATGCGCGTCGCCAGCTCTTCCGCGGTGCCGAGGTTCGAGCCGTACAGCACCAGCATCGGCGTGTTGTGGCCGGGCCGCGCGGTTGGCTGACGTGGCGCCTTCGGCGACGAAGCCACAGCCGCAATCGGCCCGCCATAGGCACCACGCTCGCGATTGGCGCGTGGACGCACCCTGATCTTGAAGCCTTCCGGCTTCATCGTCAGGGTTTCCTTCAAATGCATCTGGTAGCGCTGATGGTCGATCAGCTTGAAGCGCTGCAGGATCATGCCGAGCGCGAGCGCGGCCTCGTGCATGGCAAAGCCACGGCCGATGCAGGCGCGCTGGCCGTTGCCGAACGGCTTCCAGGCATTGATCGGCCGCTTGGCCTCGGCTTCCTTGCTGAAATTCTCGGGATCGAAGGCGTCAGGATTCGGTCCCCACACGGAGGGATCCCGATGCAGCGCGGTCACCAGGATCGTGATGAAAGTGCCCTTGCGGAGCTTGTACTTCCCGCCGCCGATGGTCTCGTCGTTCAGCGGCGAGATGCCATAGGCCGGCGCCGGCGGCCACAGCCGCAGCGCCTCTTTCAGGATCTGCGTGATGTAGGTGAGCTGCGTCACCTGCTGGTAGGTCGGCTTGGCATTGACGTCGGGGCCGAAGACGCGATCGACCTCGTCATAGGCCTTCTTCAGGATCTCCGGGTGCTTGAGCAGCGCATAGAGCGTGTAGGACAAGAGGCCACTGGTGGTCTCGTGGCCCGCGATCAGGAAGGTGTTGATCTGGTAGCGGATGTTGACGTCGTCGAGCTGCTCGCCGGTCGAGCGGTCGACGCCGGTCATCATCGCGGCGAGCATGTCCTTCTTGTCGTCGATCCCTTCCGAGCTCTTGCGGCGCTCGGCGATGATCTCGTCGACCATCTTGTTCATGAAGGCGACGTCTTCGGCGAGCGTCTTGCGCCGCTTCTGCATCCAGAGCTGCTCGAACGGCAGCCCACGCGTCATCATGATGGTTTCGAGCGAGCGCACCAGCGACTCGACGAAGGGATGGTAGTCGCGCCGATAGAAGGAATTGAAGCGGTAATCGAAGCCGCACAGGCCGATCGTATCCAGCGTCAGCGCGGTCATGTCGTGGACCACGTCGATCTCGTCGTCGGCGTTGAGCCGCTCCCACTTCTGGACGAGCTGCTCGGCGATATCGACCATGCTCGGGTGATAGGATTGCATGGCCCGGTTGCCGAACGGCTGCAGCAGGATGTTGTGCGCCTTGCTCCAGTTCGGCTCCCTGGTATCCGCCGTGAACAGGCCGTCGCCGCCGACCGCACGCACGCGCCGCAGCGCGCCACGCACCGTCTTGTCGAAACGTTTCTCGTCGGAGATTTCGTCGACGAGATCGTGGCCGGAGACGACGACGATCGGCGAGCCCATCATGTCGAGCCAGAAGATCGGACCGAGCTCCTTGGCAAGCCGCGTCAAATGCTGCACGGGCGCTGCCGAGTCCAGCGACAGCATGTTGCCGACCACGGGCTTGGTCGGCGGCTGCGGAATCGGATCCAGACGGTTCTTGGATGACATCGAAATGTAGTCCCCCTGCCTCAATGTCGTCATTTCGAGCGAAGCAACGCAATCCAGAAATATATCCGCGGAGATAGTCTGGATTGCTTCGTCGCTTCGCTCCTCGCAATGACGTGTTCGCGATGACGAGCGCTAGCCAAACCGCCTTCTACGCCATTCGATCAGCTTGGCGCTGACCTCTTCCGGCTTCTCCTGCTGCGTCCAATGGCCGCTGTCCTTCACCAGATATTTCTCGAGATCGCCGATCAGTTTCTCCATGCCGTCGGCCGCCGAGGGCGGCAGTACGGCATCGCTCTCCGCCATGATCATCAGCGACGGCACATGGATGTGATGGTCCAGCCCCTTCGCGCGCTCCCAGTTGCGGGTGAAATTGCGGTACCAGTTGATGCCGCCGGTGAAGCCGGTCCTGGTGAAGGTGTCGACGAACACTTTCTTCTCGTCGGCCGACAGGATCGGCGTGCGCGGATCGACCTTGGCATCGTAGGCCGCGATCATCTGCGGAAAGGCCAGATTGGTTTTGGCCGAGGCGCCAACGCCGGCGATCGGCGGCTCCTCGGGCTTTGCCGGCGGCCGCGCCAGCGGCTTGCGCATGAAGGCATCGAAAGTCTGCTCGACCCGGCTGCCGAAGATCCGGTCCGGCTCGCGCGCGGGATCCTGGAACTGGACGATGTACATCTGGTCGCCGAAGCGCTGGCGGAACAGCGCGATCGGGTCGATCGGCGCGCGGTCCCAATGCGGGGTGTTGACGCCGACCACGCCGGCGACGCGCGAGGGATGCCGCAGCGGCATCTGCCAGACCACGAAGCCGCCCCAGTCGTGACCGACGAAGATCGCCTTATCGATGTTGAGATGATCGAGCAGTCCGACGAGATCGCCTGTCAGATGCTCCATGTCGTAGGCCTCGACCGGCTCCGGCCGGTCGGTCGCGCCATAGCCGCGCTGGTCCGGGGCGATCACCCGGATGCCGGCGTCGCTGAGCGCCTTGATCTGATGACGCCAGGAGAAGGCGAGCTCGGGCCAGCCGTGACACAGCACCACTGGCGGCTTGTCGCCGACGGGACCCGCCTCGTAGTAGCCCATGCGGATTCCGTTCGTCTGAACGAACTTGAGCGGCGGCATTTCAATCATCACGAGGTCCCTATTCCGCAGCGCCCTTGATGTCCGCGGCCGGCGGCGCGTAGGCCGCCTCCAGCGCGGCGAACTCCTCCGGCAGCATGTCGCACATCACCTGCACATGCGGAATGATGTTGGCGCCGACGATGAAGCCGAAATCGAGCTGGTCGCGATAGCTCTGCACGGTGATGTTGAGCGCCTGCCCATGCGTCGAGATCGAGACCGGGAAGATGTGCAGGAGCTCGGCGCCGGCAGCATAAAGCGTCTGCCGCGGCCCCGGCACGTTGGACACCGTGATGTTGGCGGCCGGCGGCAGCACGTCGGACAGGTTCGACCGGCTGTAGAGCAAAGCCAGGATCTGCACCATGATCGGCGCGCCCAGCATCGAGATGTTCGAGACCTGGGGCATCAGCGCGCGCAAGGGATGCGACATCTCCTTGGACTTCGTCGACTGCGCGATGATGGCCTCCAGCCGCGCCTTGGGATCGTCGACATTGGTCGCGATCGCGCAGATCATGCCGAACACCTGGTTATTGGCCTCGGTGTTGCCCTCCTCGCGCAGCGAGATCGGCACGGCGGCGGTCAGCGATTTTGCCGGCAGCGTACCGTATTGCTGCAAATAGCGACGAACCACGCCGGAGGCGAGCGCCAGCACGACGTCGTTGAGCTTGCCGCCGGCGAGCTTCGCCAGCGCCTTCGCGCGCGACAGCGAAATTGACACACCGGCGAAGCTTCGCTCCGACGAGATGGTCTTGTTCAGCATGGTCGGCGGCGACACCATGCTGGCGAGGCTCTCGCGCGACTTGGGATCGGAGACCTTGCCGAGCACCTCCGACACGCTCTTGACCATGGTCGGGATATTGCCCGCAAAGCGCACCGCGCTTTCGATCTGGTACATCGCGTTGTCGAACAGGATCGAACCGATGTCGCTCTTGCCGGTGCGCGGCAATTGCAGGTTCTGCGCGGCCTTGCCGGCATCGAGCGGCTGGTTGAACAGCTGCTGGTAGGAATCCAGGAGGTTCGCCGCGATGTCGCGCGGCTCCTGTCCGGGCTTAGCTCCGGCCGCCGGCGGATCGACCTGCCGCGGGATCGGCGAAATGTCGTAGATCATGTTGGTCAACGCCGCGCCGGCGCCGCCGTCGATGGCGGCATGGTGCATCTTGGAGTAGAGCCCGACCTCGTTGTCCTTCATGCCCTCGAACACGTAGAACTCCCAGAGCGGGCGGGCGCGGTTGAGCAGCTTGGCATGCATCCAGCCGACGATGCGCTCGAGCGTGGCGCGGTCGCGCGGCTGCGGCAGGCTGGCGCGGAAAATATGGCGGTCGATGTCGAACTGGTCATCCTCGACCCAGGAGGGATGGTCGATGTCGAGCGGCGCCTTCTCCAGCCGCGCTTTGAGGATCGGCGCGATATGCAGGCGCGAGACGATCATCGCCTTGAAGTCTTCGAAGAAGTCGCCCTTGTAGTCGTCGGGCAGGCGAAAGATCGCCATGCTGCCGACATGCATCGGCATCTCCGGCGTTTCCAGATAGAGAAATGATGCGTCCAGCGACGACAGCTTCTTACCGTCAGCCATAGTTCCCTCCGCTACCTATTCTGACGGGCGCCTTTGCCGGCGCTTCTCGTCAGGCCGATATTGCCTGCTCGGGCGGGGCATATGCAATGGCAAACGGCCCTGCCCGGTCAAATGGCGAGAACTCTCCTTCCGGTTGAGCCAGCCGGTCCGCCACGGCCCATAGCGCTGCGGGGTTCACCCCGAGCCCGATATGGCTCGCCAGGAGCACTTCGATGTTCTCGGCCCGATCGGAGGGACGGAGCAGACAGGTCCGCCAGTTCACGACGCCGTCGGCACGCGAGTAAATCGACGTCGCCGGCACCGGCAAATCGCCGGCAATCGCCTCGCGCGCCTCTGCAAGATCCTCGACCCGTTCGCCGGACAGCGCCTCGTAGAGGCGCGTGGCGTTGGTCGCCCGCACGTCGTTGGCAAACGGGCTGCCGAGCGTAACGACATAGCGAACCATGTCGGGTGCCCAGAGCGCGAGATCGCGGGCATAGACGCCGCCGAGGCTCCACCCGACGAGGCTGACCTTCCGTCCGCTTGCGCGATGGATCTCGCCGAGACGGGCGCGCAGAGCATCCCGCATCCGCCCAAGCCCGCCCAGATTGCGGCCCATCCGCCAGGCCTGCGCGTCGTAACCGAGCTCGCTGAGATAGCGGCGCATCGGCGCCATCGAGAGGTCGCTGGCGAGGAAGCCCGGCAGCGCCAGCACCGGATGGCCGTCGCCCCGCGGCGCCCGCATCAGGATCGGCGACAGCAGCAGGCTTGCATTGAGCTCGAACAGGCCGCGGGCTTCGGCCAGCAGCAGGCCGAGACCCGGCGGACGAAGCCGGCCCGTCTCTGCCCCCTCCGGCCCGGGCGACACTATTATTTCTTCTTGTCGCTGCTGCGCGTGCCGCCGAGGCCGGCCATGGTGACGAACATGTCCTGGAAGCGCTCGGCGATCTTCGGATCGAAGGTGAACCAGCTCTGGATCAGCGATTCCGGCGAGACCTTCTCGATGTTGCTGAGCACCTGCTGCTGCAGCTTGTCCATCACGGCCGTTTGCATCGGCGCCACATCGGGCAGACCGAAGAACTGGCGGGCCTCAAGGGGGGTGCAGTCGATTTCAATGTTAACTTTCATGTCCCCTCCGGATGAGATTCGAGCGGCCTGACGGAGTATCGCCGCGAGTTGTGGTGCGACGCAAGCGACCAGATGCAGGCGCGATGTGACCCGTCCTGCAATCCGCCGATATGGTCAACCAAAGTCGAAGGGGGAGATCCCCCATGCCCGGTGGCGCGGTCAGCATTGCTGCACAGCGGTGCAACTTGGCGCGTTCCTTGCTGGAATGGCGCTTGCACCGGTCGATAACTCTGGGCAACATGGATCGATCGGCCGGCCGAACAATCAAAAACCACCGGCATGGCGGTGTGGAGAGGGTCAAGAATGTCAGTAAGTCGAAGTCTGTTTGCGGCGACGCTCGCCGGTGTGCTCGCGTTGGCGGCTTCGCCCGCGTCGAGCCAGACGCTGCGTTATGCCAACCAGGGTGATCTGAAGTCGCTCGATCCCTATACGCTCAACGAGAGCACCACCCACGCCCATCTCGGTCACGTCTATGAAGGCCTCACGGCGCGCGACGCGAACCTCAAGATCATTCCAGGGTTGGCGGAAAGCTGGGAAACGCCGGAGCCCACCCGCTGGCGGTTTCATTTGCGCAAGGGCGTGAAATTCCACAACGGCGATCCCTTCACCGCCGATGACGTGCTGTTCTCCGCCGATCGCGTCCGCAAGAAGGGGTCCAACATGCAGACCCGGCTTGCGCCCGACGTCAAGGTCGTCAAGGTCGACGACTACACCGTCGACTTCGTCCTGCCTTCACCCAATCCCATCCTGCACAACTCGTGGGATGTCTGGTACATCATGGACAAGAAATGGGCCGAGGCGAACAACGTCGTCGACCCGACTCCGGTGGCGGCGACCACGCCCAGTTACGCCTCGCTGCACGAGAACGGCACGGGTCCCTTCATCATCGAAAGCCATCAGCCCGGCGTGAAGACGGTGTTCAAGGCCAACCCCAATTACTGGGGCAAGATGGAAGGTAATCTGAAGGAGATCATCTTCACCCCGATTGCCTCCGACGCCACCCGTGTCGCCGCACTGCTTTCCGGCGAAGTCGACGTCATCGAGCCGGTGCCGATCCAGGACATCTCCCGCGTCGATTCCAGCCCGAATGCCCAGGTGCTGAAGGGGCCGGAGTTGCGCACTATCTTCATCGGCTTCGATCAGACCCGCGACGAGCTGCTCTACTCCAACGTCAAGGGAAAGAACCCGTTCAAGGACGTCCGCGTCCGCGAGGCCTTCTACAAGGCGATCGACATCGAGCTGATCAAGACGCGCGTGATGCGCGGGCTGTCGACGCCGTCCGCGTTGATGATCGCACCGGAGCTTTTCGCGCTGTCGAAGGAGTTCACCCGGCCGAAATTCGATCCTGACGGCGCCAAGAAGCTCCTGACCGAGGCCGGCTACCCCGACGGCTTTGAGGTCACCATGGACTGCCCGAACGATCGCTACGTCAACGACGCCGCGATCTGCCAGGCCGTCGTCGGCATGCTTGCCCGCATCGGCGTCAAGATCAATCTGCTGGCGCAGCCGAAGGCGCAGTACTTCGCCAAGGTGCTCAAGCAAGGCGGCTACCAGACCTCGTTCTATCTCCTGGGCTGGACGCCGAGCACGATGGACTCGCACAACGTGCTCTACGACATCATGGGCTGCCGCGACGATGCGAAATCCTCGCGTGGCGAGGCCAATCTCGGCGGCTATTGCAACAAGGAGTTCGACGCCATCACCGACAAGGTGCTGGTCGAGACCGACACTGCCAAGCGCAACCAGCTGATCAAGCAGGCCTACGAAATCAGCATCAAGGACTGGGGCTACATCCCGCTGCACCAGCAGGCGCTGGCCTGGGGCGTATCGAAGAAGGTCAAGCTACCTCAGCGCGCCGACAATCTGGTCATGTTCCGCTGGGCAACCAAGCAGGAATAGCGTCGCTTGAACACGAGGTCCCGGCGGCGTGAGGCTTCCGGGACCTTTCCTTTTTCGACTGACAAAGACGTCGGCCGTACGTACACCCAAGGAAAGTGGAAGGCATGCTCGCTTTCACGCTTCGCCGCGCCGTTCAGGCCATCGGCGTCATGTTCGCCGTCGGCATCATCGCCTTCTCGATGTTCCGTTTTGCCGGCGACCCCGTCAACCAAATCGTCTCGATCGATACGTCGGCGGCCGAACGCGAGGTCGTGCGCAAGTCGCTGGGCCTCGACGACCCGGTGCCGGTGCAGTTCGTGCGCTATTTCGCCGACGCTGCGCAGTTCAAGTTCGGCGTCTCCTACCAATTCCGCCAGCCGGTCTCGACGCTGTTGATGGAACGGATGCCCGCAACTCTGGAACTCGCAATCTGCGCCACCGTATTTGCGATGGTGTTCGGCATCCTGATGGGCGTCTATTCGGCACTTCGGCGCGACACCCTGCTGGCCAAATTATTCCAGGCGGTTTCGCTGGTCGGCATCTCGCTCCCGACTTTCCTGATCGGCATTCTGCTGATCTACCTGTTCGCCGTGACGCTCGGCTGGTTGCCCTCGTTCGGCCGGGGTGAGGTGGTCAAGCTCGGCTGGTGGAGCACGGGCCTGCTCACGCTGTCGGGGCTGAAGGCATTGATCATGCCCTCGATCACGCTCGGCCTGTTCCAGATGACCCTGATCATGCGGCTGGTTCGCGCGGAGATGCTGGAAGTGCTGCGGACCGACTACATCCGCTTTGCCCGCGCCCGGGGGCTCACCACGCGTGCCATCCATTTCGGCCACGCACTGAAGAACACGCTGATTCCCGTGATCACGGTGGCCGGGCTCCAGTTTGGCTCGGTTATTGCATTTTCGATCATCACCGAAACCGTGTTCCAATGGCCGGGCATGGGACTTCTGTTCGTGCAGGCCGTGCAAAACGTCGACATCCCGATCATGGCCGCCTACCTGCTGATGGTTTCGCTGATCTTCGTCACCATCAACCTGGTGGTCGACATCCTCTACACCGTGGTCGATCCGCGCCTGCGCGCGACCGTCGGCCGCGCCACATAAGGCAGCCCTGCATGTCCGACGCAGTCGCCTCCAATCCCGACAAGCCGAGCGCTCCGCCCGCGCATGCCGGCCGCAGCTGGCTGAGCCGCGCGCTCGACAGCGACATCTTCTATTCGTTCCGCCGCTCCAAGCTGACCATGGTGGCGGCGGCCATCACCGTACTGTTCTTCCTGCTCGCGATCTTTGCCTCCGCACTCGCGGTGCAGAACCCGTTCGATCCGGCGCAGCTGCAGTTGATGAACTCGCGCATCTCGCCGCTGTGGACCGCCGACGGCCAGAGCCCGTTCCTGCTCGGCACCGACGAGCAGGGCCGCGACGTGTTCTCCGCCATCCTCTACGGCATGCGCATCTCGCTTGCCGTCGGCGTCGCCGGCGTGATCTTCGCCGGCGCACTCGGCATCGCGCTCGGCCTGATCGCAGGCTATTTCGGCGGCGCAGTCGATGGCGTGATCATGCGGATCGCCGACGTCCAGCTCACCTTCCCCGCCATCCTGATCGCGCTGCTGGTGAACGGCATCGCCAAGTCGATCTTCGGCAACCGGCTGGATGCCACCAGCATGCTGGTGGTGCTGGTGATCTCGATCGGCCTGAGTTTCTGGGTAGGCTATGCCCGGACGGTGCGCGGCTCCGTAATGGTCGAGAAGAACAAGGACTACGTGGCCGCTGCGCAGCTGATCGGCCTGCCCGCACCGAAGATCATGCTGCGGCACGTGCTGCCCAACACGATGGGCCCGATCCTGGTGATCGCCACCATCAACCTGGCGCTCGCCATCATCACCGAGGCAACGCTCTCGTTCCTCGGCGTCGGCCTGCCTGACACCATGCCCTCGCTGGGCACGCTGATCCGCATCGGCAACAATTATCTATTCGCCGGCGAATGGTGGATCGTCGCCTTCCCTGGCCTGGCGCTCGCCGGATTGATCCTGTCGATCAATTTGCTCGGCGACTGGCTGCGCGACGCGCTCAACCCGAAACTCCGATAAGCAACATGTCGACGAATACGCCTCGCTCATGACCGAACCCATCCTCTCCGTGCGTAACCTTCAGGTGGAGTTCGCCTCCCGCCGCGGCACACTGCGCGCCATCGACGGCGTCTCCTTCGACATCGCCAAGGGCGAGGTGCTGGGCGTGGTCGGCGAATCCGGCGCCGGCAAATCCGTCACCGGCCTTGCCGTGATCGGCCTGATCGACCCGCCCGGCCGCATTGCCGGTGGCGAGATCCGTCTCGCCGGCCAGCGCATCGACAATCTGCCGCCGGAGCAGATGCGCCGCATCCGTGGCAAGCGGATCGGCATGATCTTCCAGGACCCCCTCACCTCGCTCAATCCGCTCTACCGGGTCGGCGACCAGATCGTCGAGACCATCAGGACCCATTTGAACCTGTCCGAGACGGCGGCCCGCCGCCGCGCCATCGACCTGCTGGCCGAGGTCGGTATTCCCGCGCCGGAAAAGCGCATCGACGGCTACCCGCACGAATTCTCCGGCGGCATGCGCCAGCGCGTCGTGATCGCACTCGCGATCTGTGCCGAACCCGAGCTGATCATCGCGGACGAGCCGACCACTGCGCTCGACGTCTCCGTGCAGGCGCAGATCATCTCGCTGATCAAGCGGCTCGGCCGCGACCACGGCACCGCCGTGATGCTGGTGACCCACGACATGGGCGTGATCGCGGAGACCTCGGACCGCGTCGCGGTGATGTATGCTGGCCGTGTCGCCGAGATCGGTCCGGTCCAGGACGTCGTCAGAAATCCACTGCATCCCTACGCCAAGGGCCTGATGGGCGCGATCCCGACGCTGGCCGGCGACGACAAGCGCCTGCAGCAGATCCCGGGTTCGATGCCGCGCCTCTCGGCGATCCCGCGCGGCTGCTCGTTCAATCCGCGCTGCGCCTCCGCCTTCGACCGCTGCCGGGTCGAGCGGCCGGAGCCGTTGCCACGGGGCGCACAATCGGTCGCCTGTCATCTCTATGACGACGTGCCGGCGGAGAGCGCGGCATGAGCACGCCCTTCGTCCAGGCGACAAATCTGCGCCGCGTGTTCGACGTCTCGAAGCCCTGGCTCAACCGCGTACTCGAGGGCGGGCATCTCGAATATCTCAAGGCCGTCGACCACGTCACCTTCGACATCAGGAAGGGCGAGACGTTTGCGCTGGTCGGCGAGTCCGGCTCCGGCAAGACCACGGTCGCTCGGATGGTCGTCGGCCTGCTGCCGCCGAGCTCCGGCGACGTCCTGATCGACGGCGTCTCGATGACCGATCCGCGGCAGGCGCCGGCGCGCCGCAAGCTGCGCCGCCGCATCCAGATGATCTTCCAGGATCCGTATGCGAGCCTGAATCCGCGTTTTCGCGTCGATGCCATCATCTCCGAGCCGATACGCGCCTTCGACCTGATCCAGGGCGAGCGCGACATCCAGGCCCGCGTCGGCGAGCTGCTCACCCTCGTCGGCCTGCATCCCGACGACCGGCTGAAATTCCCGCACGAGTTCTCCGGCGGCCAGCGCCAGCGTATCGCGATCGCGCGGGCGCTCGCCTCCGACGCCGAATTCATCGTCTGCGACGAGCCGACCTCGGCGCTCGACGTCTCGGTGCAGGCTCAGATCCTCAACCTGATGCGCGACCTCCAGGACAAGTTCGGCCTGACCTACATGTTCATCAGCCACAACCTCGCCGTGGTCCGCCACATGGCGAGCCGCGTCGGCGTGATGTATCTCGGCCGCATCGTCGAGATCGCGGAGGGACGCGAGCTGTTCGCCAATCCGCGCATGCCCTACACCAAGATGCTGCTCGGCGCCGTGCCCGATCTTGCCATGAGCGGCCGCCAGCGCATTCCGGTGAAGGGCGAGATCCCGAACCCGATCAACCCACCCCCCGGTTGCGCCTTCAATCCGCGCTGCCCGCTGGCATTCGATCTCTGCCGCAAGGAAACTCCGGAACTGATCGACGGTGTCGCCTGCCACGCAGTTAACACCGCGCCGGTCCCAGCGTGACGCGCGCGTGCCATGCGGCCTGCGCATTTGGCATCCCAGCATCGGCTGTGATCAATTGCGCGCGCCGCAAGTGAGGTGACCCATGGCCAGCAACGTCAATCCCGATCCGTTCACGACGCGCCCCGAGATCGAGGGCACGTTCGGGGTCGTCGCCACCACACACTGGATCGCGACCGCCGTCGGCATGGCCATCCTGGAAAAGGGTGGCAACGCCTTCGACGCCGGCGTCGCCACCGCCTTCACGCTCCAGGTGGTCGAGCCGCACCTGAACGGCCCCGGCGGCGACGTGCCGGTCATCGTTCACGACGTCAAGCGCGGCCGCACCGAGGTGATCTGCGGCCAGGGCCCGGCCCCGGCGCGCGCCACCATCGCACATTACAAGAGCGAAGGCCTCGACATGGTGCCGGGCACCGGCCTGCTCGCCGCCTGCGTTCCCGGCACGTTCGAATCCTGGATGATGCTGCTGCGCGACTACGGTACGATGCGCCTGCGCGACGTGCTCGAGCCCGCGATCTCCTACGCCCGTGATGGCTATCCGCTGGTCGAGCGCGCCTGCGCAACGATCCAGACCGTGGAGCAGTTGTTCCGCAAACACTGGCCGACTTCGGCTGCGGTCTACCTGCCCAATGGCGAGGTGCCGAAGCCCGGCTCGATCTTCACCAACAAGGCGCTGGCTGCGACCTACACCCGGATCCTGAACGAAGCCGAGAGCGGCGGCGGCGGCCGCGATGCCGAGATCGAGTGTGGGCGCAAGGCCTGGTCGCAAGGCTTCGTCGCCGAGGCCATCGACAAATTCTGCCGAACCCAGGAGGTCATGGACGTCAGCGGCTCGCCGCATCGCGGTGTGCTCTCCGCCGACGACATGGCGCGCTGGCAACCAACCATCGAGGCGCCGCTCACCTACGACTACGGCCGCTACACCGTCTGCAAGGCCGGCGTCTGGAGCCAGGGCCCGGTGACGCTGCAGCAGCTCGCGCTGCTCAAGGGCTTTGCCCTCGATGGGCTCGACCCGACAGGACCCGAGTTCATCCATCTCCAGATCGAATGCGCCAAGCTCGCTTTCGCCGACCGCGAAAAGTTCTACGGCGATCCAAAGTTCAGCGAGATCCCGATCGCGACGCTGCTCTCGGATGCCTATAACGACGAGCGGCGCAAGCTCGTCTCGGACAAGGCCTCGCTCGATCTCCGGCCCGGTGCGGTCGAGGGTTTTGGCGGCGTAGTCAAGTTGCGCCGCGCGGAAGGCCAACGCGAGGCCGTTGGCGCGCTTGGCGCCGGTGAGCCGACCGTGGGGCGCTTCGGCGAGGTGCGCGGCGACACCGTGCATTTCGACATCATCGACAAGGCCGGCAACATGGTGTCCTCGACGCCCTCGGGCGGCTGGCTGCAATCCTCGCCGATCATTCCCGAGCTCGGTTTTTGCCTCGGCAGCCGCGCGCAAATGTTCGACCTGGAGGAGAACCAGCCGAGTTCGCTCGCGCCGGGCAAGCGACCGCGCACGACCTTGTCGCCGAGCTTGGCGCTGCGCGACGGCGAGCCATATCTCGCCTGGGGCTCGCCCGGCGGCGATCAGCAAGACCAGTGGATCACGCAGTTCTTCCTGCGTCACGTCCACTGCAACCTCAACCTCCAGGAAGCCATCGACGCGCCGGCCTGGCACTCCGAGCATTTCCCGATCTCGTTCTGGCCGCGCACCGCCCGGCCCGGCGTGCTCGTGGTCGAGAACCGCGTGCCGAAGGCGACGATCGAGAATTTGCGCGAGCGCGGGCATATCGTCGAGGTCGGCCCCGACTGGTCGGAAGGCCGCCTCACCGCGGCTTCGCGTGTCGGCGTGCGCCGGCGCGCCGCCGCCAACCCGCGCGGCATGCAGGGCTACGCCGCGGGACGCTGATAGGTAGCACATGACCTGGTCGATCATCGCGCGAGATCCTGTCACCGGCCAGTTCGGCATCGCGGTTGCGACCCGCTTCTTCGCCGTCGGCGCGCGCGTGCCTTATATCGCGGCCGGCCTCGGCGCGATCGCGACGCAGGCCTTCGTCAATCCTTATTACGGCATCGACGGCGTCAGGCTACTGCGCGAGGGCCTGAATGCCCACGACGTTCTGGCCTCCGTGCTCGCGACCGACGACGGACGCGAGAGCCGCCAGATCCACATCATGGACGCCAGCGGCGAGATTGCCGCGCATACGGGACATGACTGCGTCGACTGGTGCGGGCACGTCGCCGGCAGTGGCTATTCGATCGCCGGCAACATGCTGGCCGGCGCCGACGTGCTGGACGAGACAGCGAAGACCTATATCGCCAACGACAGCCTGCCCTTCCCGCGAAGGCTACTCGCCGCGATGCGGGCTGGCGAGGCCGCCGGCGGCGACAAGCGCGGCAAGCAGTCCGCGGCATTGTTGATCCACGGCGAGGAGGAATGGCCGGCGCTGGACATCCGCGCCGACGATCATCCCGATCCGATCGGTGAGCTCGAGCGGCTCGAACAGGTCAGCCACGAACTCTGGGTTCACTTCCGCCCCTCCATGCCGACGCGGCAGAACCCGGCCGGCAACACCGATCGCAGCGTCATCGACGCCAGCATCCAAGCCGCGCGCGCAAGACGGTCATGAGCGCGAGCCCCCTCATCGAGATCAGGGACCTGCGCATCCGCTTCCACGGCGACGACGGCCGCATCACCCATGCGGTCGACAGTGTCGATCTCAGCGTCGCCAATGGCGCCACGCTCGGCCTCGTCGGCGAATCCGGCTGTGGCAAGAGCGTGACGTCGCTCGCCATCATGGGCCTGTTGCCGAAGCAAAGCGCGGAGATTTCGGGCGCGATCCGCTTCGACGGGCTCGACCTCCTGCAGACGCCGGACCCGACCCTGCGCGACCTGCGCGGCGACCGGCTCGCCATGATCTTCCAGGAGCCGATGACCTCGCTCAATCCGAGCTTCACGATCGGCGACCAGATCATCGAGACCATCCTGCGCCATCGCGGCGGCTCGCGGAAGGGCGCGCGCGAGCGGGCGGTCGAGCTATTGCGCCGCGTCCATATCCCGTCGCCCGAGCGGCGCATCGACGAATATCCGCACAAGCTTTCCGGCGGCATGCGTCAGCGCGTGATGATCGCGATGGCGCTGGCCTGCGATCCGCGTCTCTTGATCGCCGACGAGCCGACCACGGCGCTCGACGTCACCTTGCAGGCGCAGATCCTGGAATTGATGCGCGAGCTGAAGGCCGCCAGTGGTGCCGCCATCATCCTGATCACCCATGATCTTGGCGTCGTCGCCGAGGTCTGCGACGAGGTCGCCGTGATGTACGCCGGCGAGATCGTCGAGCGCGCAGCCGTCGACGAGCTGTTCTCCGCCCCGCAACATCCTTACACGGTGGGCCTGCTCGGCTCGATCCCGCGGCTCGATCATCGCGCCGAGCAGCTTGCGACGATCGAAGGCATGGTGCCGAACATGGCGCAGCCGCCGGCCGGCTGCCGCTTCGCCGCGCGCTGCCCGTTCGTGATCGAGCCCTGCACCGCGGCACCGCCACCGCTCGTCGAAGTCAGCCCTGGCCACCTCTCGCGCTGCATCCGCGCACCGCTCGAACGTCTGGTGTCGTGATGGCGAACCCTTGCTCTCTCGTGCCCCGGGCGCAGCGCAGCACAAGCGAAGCGCAGTGGTGCGCTGCTGAACCGGGGCCCATGCAGCGACAAGCTGGGTCCCGGTTCAGCGTCGCAACATGGCATGTTGCGCCGCGCCCGGGACACGAGATTGCGCTTTGTGGGGGGCAAGCACGATGACCGCTCTGCTCGAGGTCAGCGGCCTGGTCAAGCATTTCGTCGCCGAGCGCTCGTTGTTCGGCCGGCCGGTGGCGCATGTGAGGGCGGTCGACGGCGTCTCCTTCTCGCTCGAAGCCGGCAAGACGCTGGCGCTGGTCGGCGAGTCCGGCTGCGGCAAGTCCACCGTCAGCCGCCTTGTGCTGCGGCTGATCGAGCCGGACGCCGGCACGGTGCGGTTCGACGGGCGTGACCTGCTCGCACTCGACGCCGGCGGCTTGCGCAAATTCCGCCGCGAGGCACAGATCATCTTCCAGGATCCCTACGCCTCGCTCAATCCACGCATGACGGTCGGGCAGATCCTGACCGAGCCGCTGGCCCTGCACGACCTGGTGCCGCCACCCCAACGACGCGCGCGCGTCGCGGAAATCCTGCGGCTGGTCGGGCTGGAGCCGCGGCTGGCCCGGCGCTACCCGCACGAATTCTCCGGCGGCCAGCGCCAGCGCATCGCCATTGCGCGCGCGCTCGCGGTCGAGCCGAAGCTGATCATCTGCGACGAGCCGGTCTCGGCGCTCGACGTCTCGATCCGCTCGCAGATCCTCAATCTGCTGCGCGAGCTGCAGGACAGGTTCGGCCTCGCCTACATCTTCGTCTCGCACGACCTCGCCGTGGTCAAGCATATCGCCGACCACGTCGCGGTGATGAATCTCGGCCAGATCGTCGAGACGGCCGAAGCCGATGCGCTGTTCGCCTCACCCCGTCACCCCTACAGCCGCGCGCTGTTGTCGGCGATCCCGCTCCCCCAGCCCAAGGCGAAACGAACGACGGTGCTGCTCGAGGGCGAAATCCCGAGCGCACTCAATCCGCCCGCGGGCTGCCGCTTCCACACCCGCTGCCCGTTCGTGATCGAGCGCTGCCGCAACCAGGCCCCGGCACTCCTGGCCGATGGCACCGGCCACGCCACCGCCTGTCACCGCACGGCGGAGCTGCCGTCTGCCGACGCCATTCTGCCGACCGCCGGCGGGTTTTCGCCGGCGCTTGCAAAATTGGTCGCGGCCTTCAGCCGAAAGACGGAAGGCGGGAGCCCGGCCGGGGTTGGTATACAAGGCACCGCGTCTACAACGAAATAGCCGAAGCAATGGGGATTGTCCGATGAAGATGTTTCGCCTGGCCGCAACGGCCGCAGCCGTCCTGTTGACGATCGGAGCCGCGCAAGCCCAGACCACGCTGCGCATCGGCCTCGCCGAGGACCCTGATATTCTCGATCCCACGATGGCCCGCACCTATGTCGGCCGCATCGTGTTCTCCGCCTTCTGCGACAAGCTCTTCGACATCGACGAGAAGCTCAACATCGTGCCGCAGCTCGCGCTGGGAAGCGAGACCGCCGACGACGGCAAGGCGCTCATCATCAAGCTGCGGCCCGGCGTAAAATTCCACGACGGCGAGCCGTTCGACGCCGCAGCCGCAAAGTTTTCGCTGGATCGGCATCTGACGTTCCCCGGCTCGTTCCGCAAGCCGGAGCTGGCCTCGGTCGATCGCGTCGAGGTCATCGATCCCCTCACGATCAAGCTGGTGCTGAAATCGCCGTTCTCACCGCTGCTGGCCCAGCTCACCGACCGCGCCGGCATGATGATGTCGCCGAAGGCGGCCAAGGAAGCCGGCGACAAGTTCGGCCTGCATCCGGTCTGCGCCGGCCCCTACAAGTTCGTCGAGCGCGTGCAGCAGGATCGCATCGTGTTCGAGAAGTTCGCCGACTATTGGAACAAGGACAACGTCTTCATCGACAAGATCGTGTTCCAGCCGATCGTCGACGCCACCGTGCGGCTTGCCAATCTGAAGTCCGGCGGCCTCGACCTGATCGAGCGCGTGCTCGCCACCGATCTGAAGGACGTTCGCGCCGATTCACGCCTGAAGGTCGCGACCGCGATCGAGCTCGGCTATCAGGGCATCACGCTCAACATCGGCAAGGACAAGGCCAAGGGCCCGCTCAGCCAGTCCGCCAAGGTGCGGCAGGCGCTCGACCTTGCGATCGATCGCGAGGCGCTCAACCAGGTCGTATTCAATGGCGAGTTCCAGGTCGGCAATCAATGGGTCAATCCTGACCATCCCTACTATCAGAAATCGCTTCCGGTCCGCCCCCGCAACATCGAGAAGGCGAAAGCGCTGCTGAAGGAAGCCGGCGTGACGCCGCCGGTCAGCGTCGACTTCCTGGTACCCAAGGGCGCGGAGACCGAGACCCCGGCGCAGGTGATCCAGTCGATGGCGGCGGAGGCGGGGTTCGACATGAAGCTCCGCGTCACCGAATTCGCAACCGGCCTCAAGCAAGCCGAGGCCGGCGACTACCAGGCCTTCATGCTTGCCTGGAGCGGACGCGTCGATCCCGACGGCAATAGCTACGTCTTCCTGCACAGCGGCGCGCCGCAGAATTACGGTGCGTGGAACAATCCGCAGGCCGACAAGGCGCTGGAGGACGCGCGGCTGTTCACTGACCTCGCCAAGCGCAAGGCCAGCTATGAGACCCTGGCCAAGCTGGTTCAGGACGAGGAGCCGCTGCTCTATCTCTACCACCGCCGCATCATCATCGCCCACACGACCAAGCTGGAAGGCTACAAGCAGATGCCCGACGGCCTCGTTCGCGTCATCGGACTGAAGCTGAAGTGACGATGAGAGCATGCTGAACTTCCTCGCCCGCCGCCTTGCGCAGATCATCCCGACGCTGTTCTTCGTCTCGGTGCTGATCTTCTCGCTGCAGCAATTGCTGCCGGGCGACCCTGCGCTGGTGATGGCGGGCGAAGAGCGCGACCCGGCTGTGATCGAGCAGATCCGTCACCAGTACCGGCTGGATCAGCCCGTCCCGGTGCAATACGCCTACTGGATCAAGGGCGTGCTGTCGGGCGATTTCGGCGAGTCGTTGCGCAACAAGATGCCGGTGCGCGCGCTGATCGCGCAGAAGCTGCCGGTGACGTTGCAGCTCGGCTCGATGGCGATTGTAATCGCGTTCCTGATCGGCATCCCCGCCGGCATCGTCGCCGCGGTGAAGAAAGGTTCGGCCTGGGACTACGGCGCGAACCTGTTTGCGCTGTGGGGCATCTCGACGCCGAATTTCTGGCTCGGGATCATGCTGATCTTCCTGTTCTCGATCGAGCTCGGCTGGTTGCCGGCGTCCGGCTACGTGCCGCTCACCGAGAATTGGCGCGCCAGCCTCGCCGCCACCATCATGCCGGCTTTCGTGCTCGGCAATGCGATTGCCGCGGTGCTGATGCGGCACACGCGTAGCGCCATGCTGCAGGTGCTGGAAAGCGATTATGTCCGCACCGCGCGCGCCAAGGGACTGCTGGAGCGCTCCGTGATCCTCAAGCACGCCATGCGCAATGCGCTGACGCCCGTCATCACCCTCGGTGCGCTCGAGCTCGGCACGCTGTTCTCCGGCGCGGTCCTGACCGAGCAGATCTTCTCCATTCCCGGTTTCGGCAAGCTGATCGTGGATGCCGTCTTCAACCGCGATTATGCCGTGGTTCAGGGCGTGGTGCTGGTGACGGCCACGGTCTACATCACACTGAACCTCGTCGCCGACATCGCCTACATCCTCGTCAATCCGCGGCTGCGAGGCTGATCCATGACAGACGCCGCGCTGCCCGGCCCACTCACGCAAGCCGACGAGCTGGATAGCCCCTCCCGCCGCGCGCGCCGGCGGCTGTTCAAGCGCAGGGCGGCGGTGTTCGGGCTCGTCGTGGTCACCCTATTCATTGCGCTTGCCGTGCTCGCTCCGCTCATCGTGCCTTTCGACCCCATCGCGACGAGCTGGAGCCTGGTGCGCAAGCCGCCGACCGCGACACACTGGTTCGGCACCGACGAGCTCGGCCGCGACATTCTCAGCCGGGTCGTCTACGGTGCACGCGCCTCGCTGCTCGCCGGCCTCATCTCGGTCGCGATCGCGCTCGGCATCGGTGTGCCCCTCGGCCTTCTCGCCGGATATCGCGGCGGCTTCGTCGATGCGCTGATCAGCCGGATCACGGACGCGATGCTGGCCTGCCCGTTCCTGATCCTGGCGATCGCGCTCGCGGCATTCCTGGGCCCCAGTCTCGGCAATGCCATGATCGCGATCGGCATCTCGGCAACGCCGATTTTCATCCGCCTGACCCGCGGCCAGGTGCTCGTCGTCAAGGCCGAGGACTATGTCGAGGCTGCACGCGCGCTCGGCAATCCGCCGTGGCGGATCGCGCTCTCGCATATCCTGCCCAACATCCTGCCCGCGCTGCTGGTGCAGGCGACGCTCTCGATCGCGGCCGCCATCATCGCCGAAGCGGCGTTGTCGTTCCTCGGCCTCGGCCAGCAGCCGCCGGCGCCATCCTGGGGCAGCATGCTCAACGTCGCGCAACGCTTCCTGACCCAGGCGCCGTGGATGGCGATCTGGCCGGGGCTGGCGATCTTCCTCGTGGTGCTGTCGCTGAACCTGCTTGGCGACGGTCTGCGCGATGCGCTGGACCCGCGGCAGCGCTAGATCACCACCTCCCGCAACACGCGGCGGCAATCCATCTCATATTCGAGATCGACCACCGGCGGCCGGGCGAAATGCCAGGTCAGGCCCGAGCGCAACGCGCCGCGGCGGACCAGCTCATCCACCAATGCGTGGTGGAAGTCGTGCACGGAATAGGCCTGCACGCCGGTCGTGTCCTTCCAGCCGAAACCGAAGGCGGCCATGCGGCTTTCCATCTGCGACGTCGTGGTGAAGCGCACCTTCTCGCGCAGCCCTTCCGGGCTGAGGTCGCGGTAACGAACGGTGCGCTCGACATAGGTGCCGCTGCCTTCGCGCGCTTCGGCGCCGCCTGCGATGACGAAGCTCGGCGTCTTTGACCGCGTCGGGCGGGTAAACGAGAACGCATAGAATGACGGCTCGGATGGCGGATCAATCTCGGGACAGACATTGCTGCGCGCCACCGGATTGGTGGTGCCGTCGAAGATGCCCCATTCAGACAGCGTCTTCACATAGTGCAGGTTGAACGCGCGAAACCCCTCTTCGCTGAAGGCCGCCGGCGAACGCAGCTCGCAGGCACAGAACGCGGTCAGCGGACGCCCTGCTTCCTGGATGAACCTTGCGGCCAGCGCAAACCCTTCCGCAAGCGGCACCAAACGGTCGAAGCGGACGCGCTCGATCTCGTAGTCGTCATCCGCGGCGGCACCCGCCGAATATTGAAACACGGACGGAATGAAGCGGTAATTGCCGGCAGAGAACTCACGAACCATGACGAACTCCTATTCCAGTTGCATGCGGATGCCCTTGGCGCCGTTGAGCAGGCGCTTCAGGTGAAAGCCGGCCAGGGAATCGTCGGCATGCAGGCCGACCAGCGCGGCAAAGGCCGGCATGGCCGTGGCATCGCCGGCCGCCATCTTGGCGTAAGCCTCCGAATACATAGCCGTTTCCGGGGCTTCGTATTTGGCCGTCGGCAGCGGCTCGAACGCACGTAAGGGCTCGCTGCGTCCGCGCAGCATCAGTTCCCCCACGGGGCGGCCCTGAAAATTCTCAGCCGCCTCGGCGACGCTGGCGCTGACGCAGATGCGGGTGCCCAGATGCTTGTTGGCAGCCTCCAGCCGGGCCGCAATGTTGATGGAGTCGCCATACGCGGTGTAGTCGAAAAAGCGGTTGCCGCCGAAATTGCCGACCAGCGCGGGACCGGCGTGAATGCCGATGCGGGTGGCACCGAAGGTGATGCCCATGGCACTCTGGCGCGCGCGAAAGTCCTGCGCCCAGGTATCGAGCTCATGGGCACAGGCAACCGCGCGCGTGGCATAATCCGGCTGGTCTCCCGGCGCGTTGAAGAGCACCTGGATCGCATCGCCAATGATCTTGGCGACCGTCCCCTCGTGGGCGAAGACGACCTCGGTCATGCCGCCGACATACTCGTTGAGCAGCCTGCCCAATGTTTCGGGCGGCGCAGTCTCGACCAGCGAGGTGAAGCCGGTGATGTCGGTGAAGATGGTGGCGACGTCGCGCCACTGCACTTCGATTCCCTCGCCGTCGCCGCCAGCGGCGAGGCGCTTGGCGAGCTCGGGCGAAAAATGACGCGAGAGCGCGGCATGGGCGCGCTCGGCCTCCATCTGGCGCCGCCTGACATCGCGCAGCATCTCGATGTGGCGGATGGTCTTGCCGATCGTGGCTTCCAGATCGGCAAAGTCGATCGGCTTGGTCAGGAAGTCGAACGCACCGCGATTCATCGCGGTGCGGATGTTGCTCATGTCGCCATAAGCGGAGACGATGATGGTCGATTTCTTGTCTTCGGTCTCCTGAAGCTTCGCCAGCAGCGAGAGGCCGTCCATCCGGGGCATGTTGATATCGGAGACGACCATATCGACATGCGGGTTTTGCTCGAGCGATTCCAGCGCCTCGAGACCGTCGCGCGCGAACACGAGCGCGAGCTGCCCTTCGCGGATCTGCCTGCGGAATTTCTGCAGGACCAGGGCCTCGAGATCCGGCTCGTCGTCGACGAAGAGGATGGTCGCAGTCATGCGGCTTGCTCGAGCCTCGTGTCGATCTCCTGCCGCAGCAGGGCAAAGTCGATCGGCTTGGTGAGAAGCCCGACGGCGCCGCGCTCGATCGCCTTCCGCCGCGTCTCGGCGTCGCCATAGGCCGTGATCATGATGACGGGAACGTCCGGGTGTGCGGCACGAACCTTCGGCAGCATGTCGAGCCCGCTCATGCCGGGCATGTTGATGTCGGACAGGATCAGGATCAGCGAGGGATCGCGAACCTCCGCGGCGCGCTTGAGCGCATCGGGCGCGGACGCGGCGAACTCCATCTGGAAGCGGCCGGCGCGCAGCTCGCGCCGGAACTGCTGCCGGAACAGCGCCTCGACGTCGGGTTCGTCGTCGACGACCAGGATGTAAACGTTCACGACTTGCCTCCGGAAGTGCCGCCCGCCGCCATCGTGCGTGGCAGGGTGATGATGAATTCGGTGAATACACCGGGCTCGGTATTCACGTCGATGGTGCCGCCGTGCTGTTTCACGACGATGTCATGACTCATGGACAGGCCGAGCCCGGTGCCCTCGCCGGCCGGCTTGGTGGTGAAGAAGGGATTGAACATCTTCTCTTTCACTTCCGGCGGAATTCCGGTGCCGTTGTCGCGGATGCGGATCTCGACCCTGGTCCCGCGGTCTTTGGTCGTCACGCGCATGGTGGGCTCGAAAGCCTCGCCTGCGCCCTCCTTGCGCTTGGCAGTCGCATAGAAACCGTTCGAGATCAGGTTGAGGAAAACGCGCGTGATCTCCTGGGGATAGATGTCGACCATGCCGGCGGCAGGGTCGAGCTCGCGCTCGAGCGTGACGTTGAAAGCCGGCCGTTCGGCGCGCGCGCCGTGATAGGCCAGGTTGAGGCTTTCCTCCACGACCACATTGATGTCAGCGGCGCGATGCTCGCCGGAGCCCTCGCGCGAATGCAGCAGCATGTTCCTGACGATGGAATCGGCGCGCTTGCCGTGCTGCACGACCTTTTCGAGGTTGCCCCTGAGCATGCCGGTCAGCTCGTCGACTTCTTCCCTGGTCTTGCCGTCGAGCTTTGCCGCTTTGAGCACCTCGTTGAGCTCGTCGATCAGCTCGGTCGACAACGCCGAGAAATTGTTGACGAAATTGAGCGGGTTCTTGATCTCGTGCGCGATCCCGGCGGTCAGTTGACCGAGCGAAGCGAGCTTTTCGGTCTGGACCAGACGGTCCTGCGCCGTGCGCAACTCATCAAGCGACTGCGACAACTCTCTGGTGCGCTCCTGGACCTCCTCGAACAAGCGGACGTTTTCGATCGCGATAAGCGCTTGGTCTGCAAAGGTCGTCGCGAGCTCGACCTGCTTGTCGCTGAACGGCCGCACCATGTGCCTCGTCAGAACGAAGACGCCGATCGGCGTTCTCTCGCGAAGCAGTGGCACGCCGAGCATCGTGCGCACGTTGGCGCGTCTCCGCGCCGACGAGGGCGCAAAGTCCGGATCGGCCTGCACGTCCCGGACATGGACCGTCTTGGCCTCGAGCAGCGTACGCCCGACCACACTGCCCCGTTCGGGCACCGAAGCAAAGGTGCGGAGCTTGCTCTCCTGTTCGGCGTCGAGCCCGCAGGCCGCCGCCAGGTAGAAGACGCCATCGCTCGGCCGGAAGATCGTCCCTTCGTCCGCGTCGCACAAGCGAGCGGCCGACCCGACCAGCGTGTCCAACACGGTCTGCAGATCGAACGCCGAGCGGCTGATGACCTTCAACACATCGGCGGTCGCCGTCTGCTGCTGCAGGGACTCGCTCAATTCCGCAGTTCGCCGTTCGACCTTGTTTTCGAGGTCGGCATAGGATTCCTGCAGGCGCGCGCCCATGTCGTTGAACTGGTTGGCGAGGCCTTCGAGCTCATCGCCCGTCCGGATCGAGATGCGCTGGGAGAAGTCGCCGCCGCCCATCCTTTCGGCGCCGCTGCGCAGCGCCTGGATCGGCCCGACCATCCGGCGCGCGAGGAATATCCCCGCCAGCACCGCGAAGATCGACGCCGCGAGCAGCACGATCGCGAGCCGCTGCAGCGAAGCGTAGAGCGATGCATACGCCTCCTCGACCGGCAACTCGACGAACATGGTCCAGTGCAGCGGCTCGATCGGCGCCGATGCGGTCAGGACCTTCTGGCCCTGGATGTTGCGCGCTTCCTGGAGCGCATCCGGCATGGTACCGCCGGCAGCCTGCGCTGCGCGCACCTGTGCAAGGCCGGACATGTCCGTGTTGCGCAGCACGAGACTGATGTCGGGATGCGCGATCAGGCGGCCTTCCGGGCCGACCACATAGGCATGCCCGTGCAGGCCGACCTTGATCTGCGAAACCACGTCCCAGATCAGCTTGAGATTGACCTCGGCAATGCTGACACCGGCGTCCTTGCGCGCGCCGGCGAGGGCCAGCGTCATGTAGGGCTCGGACTCCCGGCGGAAATAGACCGGCCCGTAATAGACCTTGTGCGCGACGGCCTCGGTAAACTTCGGATCGCTGGACAGGTCGATCCCGCTCTCGATCGCGTCCATGGCGAGCCGCGAGACCCGCAGCCGTTCCTTGCCGGTCGAATCCACCTGGGCAAGCTCGGTGATGGCAGGCACCTGGCGCAGCAGCCGGAGCGCGTCGAACCGGCGCTGCTCGATCGAACCCGCCGACCACGGCAGTTGCGTGGTCCAGCCGAGCTGGCTCTCGATCTCCTTGACGAACTGGCCGATCTTGGCCGCCGCCGCCTCGGCCTGTTCGTGCTGAACCCGGATCAGCGACGCCTTGTGCTCGCGGTAATAGAAGAAGACCTCGAACAGGCCGTTGGCGAGCAGCGCTATGGCGACGACGGCGACGAACAGCGCGACATATTTGGTGAACAGCCTGGTCCTGATCCCTCGTCCCGCAGCCGCGCCGAAGGCAGCACTGGCCGGAGCGGGGCTCGGCAGCGTGCTGGCTTGCGGGGTATCGGGATGGAGGGAGAGGCTCATCCCGCGGAACCTAGCAAGAAGACCTGCCCTTGTCTCTCGCAGGCGCGGGAAGGCCACAGTCCGCTGCGCCGGATGGCTAATACGATGACGGAACGAAAAAGGGGCGGCAACGGACCCACCGCTGCCGCCCCTCTGGTTCGTTTGCGAGCCGGCTCAGGTCGGCCGCAGGGCCTTGGCGCCGAGATCGAGCTCGTTGACCTGCTTGTTCCGCTCGGAATCGGCGGCCGCGCGGTGGTCGGTCGCCAGCACCACGTAGACGGCCGGCAGCACGAACAGCGTGAACAGCGTGCCGATCGACATGCCGGCCACGACGACGAGGCCGATCGAGAACCGGCTGGCGGCGCCTGCACCGGTCGCGGTCAACAGCGGAATCAGGCCGGTCACCATCGCGGCCGTGGTCATCAGGATCGGCCGCAGGCGGATGCGGGCCGACATCTCGATGGCCGAACGGCGGTCGAGCCGCTCGTTGACCTGGAGCTCGTTGGCGAACTCCACCATCAGGATGCCGTGCTTGGTGATCAGGCCGACCAGGGTGAGCAGGCCGACCTGGGTGTAGATGTTCATGGTCGCCACGCCGAAGAACAGCGGGATCAGCGCGCCGACGATCGCCATCGGCACCGAGATCATGATCACGAACGGATCACGGAGGCTCTCGAACTGCGCCGCCAGCACCAGGAAGATGATGATCAGCGCGAAGCCGAAGGTGATCGCGAGCTGGTTGCCTTCCTGAACATACTGCCGGCTGTCGGCAAGATAGTCGTGGCTGAAGCCCTGCGGCAGCTTCTTGGCCTCGCCTTCGAGGAAGTCGACCGCCGCGCCGACGGTCACGCCGGGCATCGGCACCGCCGAGAACGTCGCCGAGTTAAGCTGATTGTAGTGCGTCAGCGAGTTCGGGTCGGTCTTGGTCTCGATCGACACCACGGTCGACAGCGGCAGCTGCTGGCCCGTATTGGTCGTCACGTAGTAACCACCGAGAGATTCCGGCGAGAGCCGCTTGGCGCGCGGCACCTGCGGAATCACCTGGTACGACCGGCCCTCCAGATTGAAGCGGTTGACGTAGTTGCCGCCAAGCAGGACCGCGAGCGTGGCGCCGAGGTTCTGCATGTTGACGCCGAGGTCCTGCGCCTTGCTGCGGTCGATCGTCACCTTCACGTTCGGCTGGTTGAAGTTGAGATCGCTGTCGGAGACGATGAACATGCCGCTCTTGCGCGCTGCGTCCTTCAGCTTCTCCATCTGCTCATAGACGGTCTGAAAGCCCGCGGTGGAGTTGATCACCATCTGGACCGGCAGACCGCCCGGCCCGCCCGGCAGCGGCGGCAGGTTGAACGCGAAGGCCTGCACGCCCTCGATCTTGGAGAGCTCGGCCTGCACCAGCGGCTTCAGGGCGATCGACGAGCGCTTGCGCTCATCCCAGGGCTTGAGCAGCATGCCGGCGATGCCGCCCTGCGGGCCGTTGATGCCGTTCAGCACGAAGCGCAGGTCGGTCTCGGGAAACTTTGCGAATTCCTTGTCGAGCTTCTCGCCGTAGAAATCGACATAGTCGATGTTGGCGTATTTCGGCGCCTTGGTCACCGCGAACACGATGCCCTGATCTTCCTCGGGCGCCAGCTCCTTCGACGTGTGCATGTAGAGGAAGCCGACCAGACCGAGGATGGTAACCGCGAACAGGCCGGTGATCGCCTTGTAGTCGAGCGAACGGTCGAGCCTGCGGCCATACCAGCGCGTCAGCGCACCGAACACCTTGTTGACGGCCTTCGCGAAGCGGCCCTCTTCGGTGTTCTTCAGCAGCACCGAGCACATCATCGGCGACAAGGTCAGCGCGATCACGCCCGACACGATCACCGAGCCGGCTAGCGTGAAGGCGAATTCGCGAAACAGCGAACCGGTGAGGCCGCCGAGAAAGCCGATCGGCGCGTACACGGCTGCGAGCGTGATCGTCATCGAGATGACGGGCCCGACGATTTCGCGCGCGCCTTGCAGCGACGCCTGGACCGGCGTCTTGCCCTCCTCCAGATGGCGATGGATGTTCTCCACCACGACGATGGCGTCGTCGACCACGAGACCGATCGCCAGCACCATCGCGAGCAGCGTCAAGAGGTTGAAGCTGAAGCCCAGCGCCAGCATCAGGGTGCAGACGCCGATCATCGACAACGGAATGGTGACGACGGGAATGATGACCGACCGCAAGGAGGCCAGGAACAGGAAGATGACCACGATCACGATGATCACGGCTTCGCCCAGCGTCTTTTCCACCTCATCGATCGAGGACTGGATGAACTTGGTCGAGTCGTAAGCGACCTTCATCTTCATCGACGGCGGCAGATTGCGCTCGAGCTCCGGGAACAGCGCGCGCACGCCCTTGACCAGTGTGAGCGGATTGCCTTGAGGGGTCGCCTGCACGCCGATGAAGATCGCGTGCTCGCCGTTAAAGGCGACGCTCGCATCCGTGCTTTGGGCTGCAAGCTCGACGGTGGCGATATCGTCCATCCGCACGAAACCGCCGTCCTTGGCCTTGACGATCATCTTCTTGAACTGATCGACACTGGTCAGGCCAGTATTCGTCGAGACGTTCGAGACGATCAGGTAGCCCTTGGCCTGGCCCGCTGCGGACTGGAAATTATTGGCCTGGATGGCAGCCGCGACGTCCGCCGGCGACACGTTACGCCCGGCCATCTTCTCGGGATCGAGCCACAGCCGCATTGCGAAGGTCTGGCCGCCGAGAATGTCGGCGGAAGCCACGCCGTCGACCGTCGACAGCACCGGCTGCACGACGCGCGTCAGATAATCCGAGATCGCCGAGCCCGAGAGCTCCTCGGACGAGAAGCCGAGATACATCACAGCCGTGGTCTGGCCCGTCGTCTTGGTGACGATCGGGTCGTTGGATTCCTTCGGGATCAGGTATTTGACCGAATTGGTCTTCGCCAGGACTTCGGTGAGCGCCTGGTTCGGATCGAAGTTCAGCTTGATGTAGACCTGGATCGTCGAGGTGCCGAGCACCGAGGACGAGGTGATGTAGTCGACGCCCTCGGCGGAGGCGACCGCCTGCTCGATCGGCGTCGTGATGAAGCCCTGAATCAGGTCCGCAGACGCGCCGGGATAAACGGTCGTGATGTTGATGACCGTGTTCGACAGTTTCGGATATTGCCGGATCGGCAGCACCATCGCCGCGCGGAGGCCGATCAGCAGGATCAACAGGCTGACGACGACCGACAGGACCGGGCGTTTGATGAAGATGTCGGTAAAGCGCATCGCGGCGATCTCGATTTATATGTCTCAAGAAAAGTGATCCGGCCGAGCCGGATCACTTGAGTGTCATGGATCAGTAGCGCGGCGGCTGCGCCGGGATCTGCGGGGCCGGGTCGGTCGAAATCGACACCGCCGCGCCCGATTGCAGCTTGAGCTGGCCGACGGCAACGACCTTGTCGCCCGCCTTCAGGCCCTTGACGATTTCGACACGGCCTTCGACCCTGTTGCCGGTCTGCACGAAGGTGCGCACCGCGGAGAGACTGGTCTTGCCGTCCTCTCCCTTCTTCTCGGTGATCACGAACACCGAGTCGCCGTAGAGCGTGTAGTCGACCGCCGTCTCCGGAACGGTGATCACGGCCGGCTTGTCCGGCAGCACCACCGTGGTGGTCACGAACATGCCGGGCTTCAGGATCTTTTCCGGATTGGCAACCGTCGCCTGCACGCGGATGTTGCGGGTGTCGCTGGCGATCTGCGGCTCGATCGTGGTGATCTTGCCCTCGAAGACCCGGCCCGGATAGGCATCGACCTTGAGCCGGACGGTCTGGCCGACCTTGAGGCTGCCGGAATCCTTTTCGGTCACGGTGAAGTTGGCCCACAGCTCGGACAGGTCGGTCAGCGACACGATCGCGGTACCTGCCGTCAGATACTGACCGACTTCGACCTTGCGGACACCGAGATCGCCGGCGAACGGCGCACGCACCAGCTTCTGGGAGATCAGCGCCTCGGTCTTGGCAATGCCGGCCTGCGCCTGGTCGTAGGCGGCCTGGGCGGAATCGACGGTCGCCTGCGGGCCGAACTGGCGCGAGGCCAGCTGCTTGGCGCGATCGAGCGATAATTGCGCGACGGTCGCCTGGGCCTTGTAGTTGGCGAGGTCGCCCTGCTCCGGAGCGTCGAACAGCTGCACCAGCGGCGTGCCGGCCTCGACACGCGTGCCCGGCTGGAACTTGATCTCGGTGACGCGGCCGTTGACGTCGGCGCTGACGTCGACCTGATGCACGGCGACGAGGCCGCCGACCGCGGTGAGCAGGTTCGGCACCACCTCGGACTTCGCCTCCGCCGCGCTGACGGCGGTCGGCGGCGGCTTGTTGTTGGCGAAGAACTGCTTGATCATCTGGCCCCGGAAGTAATTGAACCAGACGAGGCCGCCGACGAGCACGGCCAGCAGCGTGCCGACGATGATGAACCAGAGCACCGGCCGGACCGGACGCTTGGGAGCCTTGTTGTCGATCGGTTCGCCCGAAATCTTGTGTTCGGTTACGATGTTCATGTCATGCACTTTCTGCAATCGCCGGCCTGCCGGCATCCGCAGCCTGATTGTGGCCCAGATGCGAAGCAATTGCGGCGTCGTTAAGTCCGATACCCCTCAGGAGAAACTCACACAGCTGCCGCTCGAGGTCTTCAGCTTTGCCGTAGACGAGGCAAGGCGTGGACGGCAGCCTGGTCAGCGCTGCGGTCATCACCGTGTGATGCGCAAACCAGAACAGGTTGAGCGGTTCGCCGCTGCATGGGCGCGCGTCACCGCTGGCAACGGCACGTTCGAGCGAGGCGACGAAGATCGCGCCGATCAGCGTCTCGATCTTGGCATATAGCAAACGAGCGAATTCGCCATCATCCAAATGGCTCGTGGCCATCAGTCGCAGGCGCTGCGCCTCTTCCTGATCGGGCCCGTCGGCCATCTCGAGAAAATGCGCGACCATGCCGCGAATGATTTCGACCAGCGTGGCCGTTGACGGCTCGCGTTCGAGCAGTTCGGTCAGCGCCGGATCCGCCTCGCATTCGTCGCTGAGGATTTCGGCGTAGAGCGCCGCCTTGGACGGGAAATGCTTGAACAGCAAGGCCTCGGAAATGGCAGCCGCGGCCGCCACGCTCTTTGTCGTGGTGCCGGTATAGCCATGTCGGGCAAAGCAACGCTTCGCGGCACCGAGGATCAATTGACGCCTCAGGTCGCTCGTCATACGCAATGAGCTCATGGCAGTGAGTAAGCACTCACCCACGTAAAAGTCAAGCACTATGTTGCAACGCAACCTAAGTGCGTTGCAAATTCAGGGGAAATTCGCTCCGTTTGCGCGGGCCGCGTGCAGGACCTGAGCGCCGCAGGGACGGACCCACCCGCCCCTAGATCGGCTGAAAGCCGAGGTCGCCCCGGATGCGGTTGAGGATGTAGGTGCCGTCCCGGGTCGGCAGAATCCGCTCCAGGCTGGCGTTGTCGATCTTTACATTGGCAAATCGGGGCCCGGCCGAGACGTCATGGACGGCTTTGGCGAAAGCCTCGACCTCGGCCATGGTCGAGATCGCGCAAGCATCCTTGATGCCGCAAGCCCTGGCGACGCCGACGAGGTCGGCGGCGGTGGAGGTGTGGCTGGTCTGGCCGCCGGTCTCGCCATAGGCCTCGTTGTCGAGCACGACGATCGACAGGTTTGACGGCTTCTGCAGACCGATGGTGGCAAGGCTGCCCAGGCCCATCAGCATCTCGCCGTCGCCGGTGATGACCAGCACAGGCATTTTCGGCTGCGCCAGCGCGAGGCCGAGGCCGATCATGGCAGCGCCGCCCATGCCGCCCCAGAGATAGAAATTGCGGGCGTGGTCTCCCGCCGCGCACATGTCGTTGGTGGAGGCCCCGAGGCCACCGATCGCGACGACGTCCTTGCGGTTCGCCAGCAGCGTGGAGACCACCTGGCGGCGGTCGAGGAGATTGGCCTTGCTCATTTGGTGAAAACCTTGGCGCCGATCAGGCGCTGCGACAGCAGGACGGCGGTGGGGGTGAGTGCGTTGTAGGCCTGCGACGCAGCGGCCTCCAGCACGGCCGGCACCTCGGCCGCGTTCGAGGCGCGCAGCACCTGGACGCCCGAGAGCTCGAACACGCCCTGCGTGGTCGATCCCATCGGCACCTGCCAAGGATTGAACTCACCCCACTCGCCGCGCATGGTCACCAGCGTCAGGAACGGAAAGCGCAGGATCGGGATCAGCGACAGCATGTTGATGCAATTGCCGACGCCGCTCGACTGCATCAGCAACACGCCGCGCTGTCCGCCCGCCCAGGCGCCGGCGAGCAGCGCCACGCCCTCCTCCTCCGTCGTCAGCGAAATGCCGCGCATGGTGGAGGATGCCAGCACGCGCTGGATCAGCTTCGAATGGCCGGCGTCCGGCACGTAAGGCACCTGCCGCACGTCGAAACGTTGCAGGGTCGCGAAAATATCATCGGGCCAATTCGGCGCCGTGTCGGCAGCCTCAGCGTGGGCGTGCATTTTCCTGTCCAGTCGGCTAGCAAGGTGCAGCGACTGTAGACGCAGGCATGCGCCGATCAGAACAACAAAAACGGCATAACGGCTTTAACCGGCGAGTATAACGGGATGAACGCAGATGCGAAGGCGCTGGCCGCCAGCTTCGACCTCGAGAAGCTGACGCCGGAATTCTACGACGACCCCTATCCGACTTATCGTGCACTGCGGGAGAACGAGCCGGTCAAGCGCCTGCGCAGCGGCACCGTGTTCCTGACCCGCTACGACGACCTCGTCACGACGTACAAGAACACGAAGTCGTTCAGCTCGGACAAGAAGCGCGAGTTCGCGCCGAAATACGGCGATGCGCCGCTCTACGAGCATCACACCGCCAGCCTCGTCTTCAATGATCCGCCGTCGCATACCCGCGTGCGCCGCCTGATCATGGGCGCGCTGTCGCCGCGGGCAATCGCGGGGATGGAGGGCAACATCGTCAAGCTGGTCGACGGCCTGCTCGACGCCATCGCGGCCAAAGGCCATTGCGAATTGATCGAGGATTTCGCCGCATCGATTCCGATCGAGGTGATCGGCAATCTGCTTGACGTGCCCCATGACGAGCGTGGGCCGCTGCGTGACTGGTCGCTGGCGATCCTCGGCGCGCTTGAACCGGTGGTGTCATCTGATGCGGCCGCGCGCGGCAATAAGGCGGTGACGGATTTCCTAGCCTATCTCCAGACGCTGGTGGCGCGCCGGCGCGACAAGCCCGGCAATCCCGAGCGCGACGTGCTGACGCGCCTGATCCAGGGCGAGGAGAATGGGGAGCGGCTGACCGAGAAGGAGCTGTTGCACAATTGCATCTTCCTGCTCAACGCGGGGCACGAGACCACGACGAACCTGATCGGCAACGGCCTGGTCGCACTGGACCGTCACCCGGACCAGAAGCAGCAGCTGATCGACAACCCCGACATGATCAAGACCGCGGTCGAGGAGATGCTGCGCTACGAGAGCTCGAACCAGCTCGGCAACCGCATGACCACCGAGAAGGTCGAGCTCGGCGGCGTCATGCTCGAGGCCGGCACGTCGGTGACGCTGTGCATTGGCGCGGCCAATCGCGATCCCGCGCAGTTTCCGGACCCGGAACGTTTCGACATCGCGCGCACGCCGAACCGGCATCTGGCCTTCGCCACCGGCGCGCATCAATGCGCCGGTATGGCGCTGGCGCGGCTGGAGGGCGCGATCGCGATCTCGCGCTTTCTGGCGCGCTTTCCGAACTATGCCGTAAGCGGAAAGCCGGTGCGGGGCGGACGGGTGCGTTTTCGCGGATTCTTGAGCGTGCCCTGCGCGATCGGATAAGGGGCCTCACAACAAAAATTGCGAAAACAACCCCATGCACAGTAGCCACTGCTTTGATGTATCTCGGTAATCACCAGCGCTGGAGCGCGGTGCCCTGATACCTAAATCACCGCTTTGTGCCGCGCGATGCAGGTGCGCAGCACCTCATCCATCGGTTTGCCCCACCAGTCATTGGAGAAGATCTCGATCTCGGAATAGCCGGCATAGCCCTGCGCCTCGACGGCAGCGCGCGCCGATTTGATGTCGATGACGCCGTCGCCCATCATGCCGCGGTCGTTGAGGATGTCTTTTGTCGGCACCAGCCAGTCGCAGACATGGAACGCGAGCAGGCGATCCTTTCCGGCGCGCGCGATCTGGCTCATCAGCTCGGGATCCCACCAGATGTGATAGACGTCGAGCGCGACGCCGAGCATGCCGCTGCGGCCGGGGTCGAGCCGGTCGCAGATGTCGAGCGCCTGCTTTGTCGTGTTCACGCAGGCGCGATCGGCAGCGTAAGCCGGATGCAAGGGCTCGATCGCCAGCGGCAGGTTTGCCTGTTTGGCGTAGTCGAGCATGTCGGCCAGCGCTTCCTCCACCTGCCCACGCGCCGCGACGAGATCCTTGGAAGCCTCGCTGCCCGGGCGCGAATATTGCGGCAGGCCGCCGACGACGAGTACGATGCAGGGCGCGCCCAGCGCCTTCGCTTCATCGACACAGCGGCGATTGTCGTCACGCACCTCGCCCCGGCGCGAGGCGTCCGATGTGAACATGCCGCCACGGCAATAGCCTGAGAGATCGAGGCCGGCCTCGCGCACCGCGCGCGCGGCGCGATCGAGCCCAACGGCCGAGACCTGCTCGCGCCAGGGATCGATGGCGCGGATGCCGTGCTTCGCACAGGCATCGATGATCTCGACGAGGTTGCCCTGCTTGCGGACGGTCGCCGTATTCAGCGAGAGCCAGCGATGGTCGGACGAGAAATCGCGCATCAGGCTTCAATCCCGTGGGTGGCGAGCACGGTCTTCATCCGCTGCGTCGCGAGTTCGGGATTGGCGAGCAGGCCGGCCTTGTCGGCCAGACGGAACAGCTCGGCCAGATGCAACGTGGAGCGCGTGCTCTCCTGTCCCCCGATCATGGTGAAATGGTCCTGGTGGCCGTTGAGATACGCCATGAAGACGACGCCGGTCTTGTAGAACCGCGTCGGCGCCTTGAAGATGTGGCGCGACAGCGGCACAGTCGGCCCCAGCACATCATGGAAGCCGGTCTCATCGCCGGCCGCAAGCCGCGACAGCGCGTAGGACGCCGCCGGTGCGATCGCGTCGAAGATGCCGAGCAGCGCGTGCGAGAAGCCCTGTTCGTCGCCTGCGATCAGCTCCGCGTAGTTGAAGTCGTCGCCGGTGTACATCTTGATGCGCTTGTCCAGGCGCCTGCGCATGTCGATCTCGCGTTGCTTGTCGAGCAGCGAGACCTTGACGCCGTCAACCTTGGCAGCGTTGCCGTTGATGATGGCCACCGCCGTGTCCATCGCCTTGTCGAGATCCCTCGTGCCCCAATAACCCGTCAGCGCCGGATCGAACATGTCGCCGAGCCAATGGATGATCACGGGCTCACGGACCTGCGACAGCACGCGATCGTAAACCTTTGCGTAGTCATCGGCATTGCGGCCGAGCTTGGCGAGCGCCCGCGACGCCATCAAAATGATGCGGCCGCCGACCTTCTCGACCGCCGAGATCTGCTCCTCATAGGCGCGGATCACGTCATCGATGGTCCTGGCGTCCTCGACCGCGAGGTGATCGGTACCCGCACCGGAGAACACCAGCGCATTGCGTCGCTTGGCGGCGCCGACCGAGCGCGTGATCAGCTCCAGCGATGTCGGCCAGTCCAGGCCCATGCCGCGCTGCGCAGTGTCCATGGCTTCGGCAACGCCGAGACCGAGATCCCAGACATGCTCGCGGAAGGCGATGGTCTTGTCCCAGTCGACGGCAACGGAGAGCCAAGGATCATTGTCGGCGAAGGGATCGGCGACCGTATGCACGGCCGAGAAGGCGATGCGGTTCAGCGGCCCCTCGAGCTTTGCGGGAAATGTACGCGAGGCCGCGAGGCGGTAGGTCTCGATCGAGCGATCGGCCTTCGGCAGCTTGAGCGACAGGGATGAGATCGGCAGGACGGGCTTGTTCATTTTGGACCTCTCCCCGTCATTGCGAGGAGCCCGCGACAAATTGCGAAGCAATTTGCGCT